>NZ_JAAWUO010000040.1 GCF_013304825.1 Blautia schinkii
CATTGTACCTTGAAAACTGCATACATGAAATTTGATTAAGTTAATCAAATATCCTTAAACGCAAAGTATTAAGAAATTAATGCAAACGCAAAGATAGGAAGACATCGATTTATCTGTTATGAACAGAGTAATCAAACACATGTCGGAAGATACGAGAGTATCGGAAGACAGAGAATCAAGAGACCGCATCACCTACGCTAGGGTGATGAAGCGAAAGGTCAAGCAATAAGGGCACAGGGCGGATGCCTTGGCACTAAGAGCCGATGAAAGACGTGATAAGCTGCGAAAAGCTTCGGGGAGGAGCAAATATCCCGTGATCCGGAGATTTCTGAATGGGGAAACCCGCATGAGAAGACCTCATGCATCCATACGCCAATCCATAACGTATGGAAGGGAACCCGGGGAACTGAAACATCTAAGTACCCGGAGGAAAAGAAAGAAACATCGATTCCGTAAGTAGCGGCGAGCGAACGCGGAGGAGCCTAAACCGGTGTGCGTGCATGCCGGGGTCATGGACTGCATTTAAGATTCAGCGAAGTTAACAGAACGGTTTTGGGAAAGCCGGCCACAGAGGGTGAAAGCCCCGTACGTGAAAGCCAAGCTGACTGAGCAGGATCCGGAGTACCACGAGACACGAGGAACCTTGTGGGAAGTAAGGGGGACCACCCCCTAAGGCTAAATACTACTTAGTGACCGATAGCGCATAGTACTGTGAAGGAAAGGTGAAAAGGACCCCGGGAGGGGAGTGAAAGAGAACCTGAAACCCTGTGTCTACAAGCTGTGGAAGTGCTTTATATGCACAACCGCGTACTTTTTGTAGAACGGTCCGGCGAGTTACGCTTACTGGCAAGGTTAAGCACTTCAGGTGTGGAGCCGTAGGGAAACCAAGTCTTAAGAGGGCCAGAGTCAGTAGGAGTAGACCCGAAACCGGGTGATCTATCCATGTCCAGGTTGAAGCTGCCGTAAGAGGTAGTGGAGGACCGAACCCACATCCGTTGAAAAGGGTGGGGATGAGGTGTGGATAGGGGAGAAATTCCAATCGAACCCGGAGATAGCTGGTTCTCCTCGAAATAGCTTTAGGGCTAGCCTCGGTGTGAGTCTTGCGGAGGTAGAGCACTGAATTTCCTAGGGGGCGTCAAAGCCTACCGAAGAATATCAAACTCCGAATGCCGTGTAGATATCACCGGGAGTCAGACTGCACGAGATAAGTTGGGCGGTCAAAAGGGAAAGAGCCCAGACCTACAGTTAAGGTCCCAAAGTGCGCGTTAAGTGGAAAAGGATGTGGGATTTCGAAGACAACCAGGATGTTGGCTCAGAAGCAGCCATACATTCAAAGAGTGCGTAATAGCTCACTGGTCGAGAGGTCCTGCGCCGAAAATGTCCGGGGCTGAAACGCGCCACCGAAACTAAGGAATCCG
>NZ_JAAWUO010000041.1 GCF_013304825.1 Blautia schinkii
AACTATAAATGAGCAAATTTGAAAAAATGCACAAAATTATCCTGCTAATTTCATAAATGCTTCAAAATCATCACTTGCTTTTGCACATAGGAATAGATACTGATACTTTTCCTGATGAACGGCACTACAGATTCGATGATATCCATCTTGAAAAGACCGATATCCGCCAGTTCCTGTGACACAAATATAATGTGTCAGTGACATCAACAGCCAGTACCTCTGTATTCCCTTTGAGGAGCGTATCTGGTATGTATCCAGGGCCAGATGGTTTTTGCATTGCCTGAAAAATATCTCAATCGGCCATCGACAAACATAACAGGAAAGGATCTCCTGTGTAGATAAGGATACATTTGTGCTAATGAAAGCACGTAGTGCTTTAGGATTACCAAATGCTTTTTCAGGATAGCTTAAAAGAACAACTGCATTTTCTATGCCGCTGAGGTTTCCCTCATACCGGTACACATAATAGTTGCGTTTTTTGACTGTGACGAGGTCAAATCCTTTATGTGTTGTGGATCGTTCAGCAGCCAGTTCACTGAGTTTCTTTTTCATTCCTGATGGATACAGCAGACGGTTTGTTTTCAAAGCACCAATGGTATGGAACCCTTTCTGTACAAAAGTATTGATTATTTTTTCAGAAACATACCAGCAGTCACAAAGGAAATAAGACATTACTGGTGGAACAGGCAGTTCCTTTGCAATATTTTGTACAATATCAATCTTGGAAATTGATTTATTGTACATTACAAAAGCATAGTTCAGGACAATGCCGTTACAGGAAAGCATAACAGCTACTGCCTGATGTCCGTAGTCCTGTTTCCCCTTTAAATGGGATTGGTGAAAGTACGCATCTTCAATCGGATGCAGAGCCTGTGACGAAGGCTTTGTCTTTGAAGCTATCGTATCGTCTACAATGCAGAAAACAGGCTTTCCGGTGCGTGCTGCTTCTGAATAAATAATCTCTATAACAGAACGTTTTAACGTATCTGAAAGTAGAGAATCATCCCATTTCCCTGAATTAAGGAAATGTGCAATCGTAGTTCTGTGACAGGAACTGTTTTTAGCAAAATCCGTGGTTTTTCCATGATATCCTGAAATGAAAATGCTGATCAGGATACTTATAAGGTGGTTTATCACCCGGTTCGAATAAAATTTGCATAAATTTAATTTCTTAAGCTGGTTGTATATGAATGCGGAATGATGTATAGTATTTGCGAGAGACACCTTCTTTCGTAAATGTTGCAAATGTTTGTTTAGGCACTTTCATTATACAACACACGGAATCGAGGTGTCTTTCTTTTATGCAAAATCACGAACTTGCTCATTTATAGT
>NZ_JAAWUO010000044.1 GCF_013304825.1 Blautia schinkii
TATTCCATGACACTGAAGAATACGGCATATACTATGAAAGCAAATACTGCAAACAGTACAAACATAACATGGACAACTATATTATTGGAAAGATTTATTATGCTTGAGAACTGTGCAATGCTGGCAATCAGAATAAACAAAGCAGGGAGGGAGCAGAGAATCTTCCAGATCCGTGATTCCAGATCAGCATTGATCATAGTACGGATTCGCTCCATCAGCATGAGAAATGGTTTTGCAAGAACTAGATTTATGATAAGTGTGAGAGCCAGTGCAAAGGGCGGATACATAAAATAATCGGATGGAAACCGGAAAGTACGGTGCAAAAAGGTAACGGTGCTTGTAACAAAGAATCCGTAGCTCATTACAACAAAAAATACAAATAGTTTTTCTGCTATTTTTGCCTGGATGATAAAACAATACAACACTCCGAACAGTAGCAGGGCAATATAAAAAATAACATTCCAGATTAGCTCTTTGTAATCACCGCCAATGTTGAACTGTGCGATAAGAGAAAACGGAATGACCATTACAATAAAAATGGACAGTGCCATGAGCATTGTCTTTTTTGTGCTTAGGCGGAAACAATCCCGGAATGGATACAAACAGAAAAATGCATAAGGAAAAATCTGAAGAGAAAATCCGCAGAAATAACGCAATGCTATCATAAAACCCTCCTGTCATAAAGATAGATAATGGCCAGGTTACTTATTAAAAATAAGTATACCATTGGCAGAGGGCAAAATCAAATCATATGAAGGTCTTTTCACACCATATTTTGACTATTCACGCAAAAATATAGACAGGGAAGTCAAATTCAAATAACATAAATAATATAGATGCAGAAAACTGTCAAAATGAGGAGAGCTTTTGATACGGTATATATGCCCGAAAGTTCGCTTTTACTGGCATCGTAAAGGAAAAAATATAAGAAAAGGAGACTAAAAAATGAAGAAAAGAATGATTATTGTGACGGCACTGATTATGGGAACTCTGGGAGCAGGATGTGTGAGTGTCCAGGCATCGGATACGTTACCTGAACTGACAAAAGACAATGCACTGGAACAGATGATGAAAGCAGGAGAAA
>NZ_JAAWUO010000045.1 GCF_013304825.1 Blautia schinkii
TATTCCATGACACTGAAGAATACGGCATATACTATGAAAGCAAATACTGCAAACAATACAAACATAGCATGGACAATTATATTGGTGGAAAGATTTATTATGCTTGAGAATTGTGCAATACTGGCAATTAGAATAAACAAAGCAGGGAGGGAGCAGAGAATCTTCCAGATACGTGATTCCAGATTAGCGTTGATCATAGTACGGATTCGCTCCATCAGCATGAGAAATGGTTTCGCAAGAAGCAGATTTATGATAAGTGTGAGAATCAGTGCAAGGGGCGGATACATAAAATGATCGGATGGGAACCGGAAAGTACGGTGCAAAAAAGTAACAGTACTTGTGACAAAGAATCCGTAGCTCATTACAACAAAAAATACAAACAGTTTTTCTACTGTTTTTGCCTGGATGATAAAGCAGTACAACATTCCGAACAGTAACAAGGCAATATAAAAAATAGCATTCGAGATCAGCTCTTTGTAATCACCGCCGATGTTGAACTGTGCGATAAGAGAAAACGGAATGACCATTACAATAAAAATGGACAGTGCCATGAGCATTGTCTTTTTTGTGCTTAGG
This sequence comes from Blautia schinkii, assembly GCF_013304825.1. GTDB lineage: Bacteria > Bacillota > Clostridia > Lachnospirales > Lachnospiraceae > Blautia_A > Blautia_A schinkii_B. The sequence goes on from NZ_JAAWUO010000045.1 coordinate 577, forward strand.
CGGAAACGATCCCGGAATGGATACAAACAGAAAAATGCATAAGGAAAAATCTGAAAAGAAAATCCGCAGAAATAACGCAATGCTATCATAAAAATCTCCTGTCAAAAAGATAGATAATGGTCAGGTTACCTATTAAAAATAAGTATACCATTGGCAGAAGGCAAAATCAAATCATATGAAGGCCTTTTTACGCCATATTTTGACTATTCACGCAAAAATATGGACAAGGGAATTAAATTCAAATAATATAAAAATATAAATAATATAGCCACAAAAACATTCAAAAGAAAGGAGACTAAAAAATGAAGAAAAGAATGATTATTGTGACAGTACTGATTATGGGAACTCTGGCATCAGGATGTGTGAGCGTTCAGGCATCAGATATTTTACCTGAACTGACAAAAGACAATGCACTGGAACAGATGATGAAAGCAGGAGAAA
>NZ_JAAWUO010000046.1 GCF_013304825.1 Blautia schinkii
AGGAGGTTATTAACAGTTAAATATAAATTATAAAATCATATAAGTACATGTTGAGTTTTATAAGATATTAGAGCAGAATATTATTGAAAGAAGTTGATGCTTTGAGTAAATATTATTCTATACATGAATTTTCAAAAATTATAGGCGTATCCGCCCAGACATTACGAAATTGGGATGCCAATGGAAAACTTCATCCGCATCATACTACAGTAAGCGGCTATAGATATTACTCTGACGAGCAACTCAACCAGGTAATAAATGTAAAGCCTAAAAATCGCATTACAATTGGATATTGTCGCGTTTCCAGCCATAAAAAGAAAGATGATCTGGAACGACAGATTGATAATGTTAAGACATATCTTCTGGTAAAAGGACAGCCATTTGAGATAATAAGTGATATCGGTTCCGGAATTAATTATAAGAAAAAAGGACTCCAGGAATTGATCAGACGAATATCTCAAAATCAGGTTGAAAAGGTTGTTGTTTTATATAAAGATCGGCTATTGCGATTTGGTTTTGAATTGATAGAATATACCGCTTCGCTTTATAATTGTGAGATTGAGATTATTGATAATACTGAAAAATCCGAACAGCAGGAACTTGTTGAAGATCTGGTTCAGATAATCACAGTATTCAGTTGCAAATTACAAGGAAAACGAGCGAATAAAGCCAAGAAACTTATCCGGGAACTGATACAGGAGGAAGTAGATGGTAAAAGCCATAAAAGTAATGTTGATACCAAATAATATACAGAAAACTAAGATGTTTCAGTACGCAGGTGCTTCAAGATTTGCTTATAACTGGGCTTTGGCAAGGGAAATAGAAAACTATGAAAAAGGAGGAAAATTCATTTCAGATGCAGAACTCAGAAAAGAATTTACAAAGCTTAGACATTCTGATGAATACGCATGGTTATTGAGTATTTCAAATAATGTAACCAAACAGGC
>NZ_JAAWUO010000047.1 GCF_013304825.1 Blautia schinkii
CCGTTACTGAAAACTTATAAAAAGTTATAAACTTCTATGTTTCATTCCTACTTCAACGAGTATGCTTTTGATGATATAAATATCTATCTACTCACAAGTTCTTGTACTCTCCATAGGCGTAAATTCCGGATTAACGTACCCGTACATATTTGCACTAACGTTTTAGTGTTAGCTTGCAAATCTTTCTCCATAAGCCTTGAGATTTATAGATGCCTGAAAATCTCTATCAATGACATTTCCACAATCACATTTATAAATTCTGTCAGATAATTTCAAGTCTTTTTTAATATTTCCACAACAACTGCAAAGCTTTGATGATGGATAAAACCGATCAGCCACAATAAGCTGAATCCCTTTATCGCTGCACTTGTGTTCAAGCTGCTTTCTAAACTCAAAAAAGCCCTGATTCTGAACTGCTTTTGATAAATGTCTATTTTTCATCATTCCACTAACATTCAAATCTTCAATACAAATAAATCTTGGTTTTCGATTTACAATTTCAGATGTAGTCTGATTCAAATAGTTCTTACGGATATTTGTTAATCTGTGATTTCGTTTTAATAAAAGTTTTTCCTTTTTGATTACATTATTTGTTTTGCAGTAACTTTCTCCTTTCTTATTTTTCTCGTAAGAGCGAGAGATACTACGCTGTAATCTGCGTTTCTGTTTTTCTAGTTTCTTTACTTTCTGACTTTTATTGATGTTCTTATACTTAGCTCCATCAGAGCAAATAGCCAGATCTTTGATTCCTAGATCTATACCAATTCCATCATCATTAAGTTTTTCTATGCAATCAGGCAATTCCACACATACGCTGATCCACCAGTTCAACCCGTCAAAGGATATTCGCGGATTCATATATTTAGCATCTGTAGGAATACGACCATGCTCTGCAAGTCTTACCCAATTTAGTTTTTGTTTATTTCTTTTCCTGC
>NZ_JAAWUO010000048.1 GCF_013304825.1 Blautia schinkii
TTGTGTGACAGTAAAAATAAACCCCCTGCTATGCAGGGGGAGGGAAGATCTTTAGATATAAGTAATCTCCTGTGTTAAAATAAATGTAGGTCTGCAAACCACAAATATTAAATCACAGGAGGTTCATAAAATGAACGTAAATAGTTTAGCTCATACTAAATGGGAATGCAAGTATCATATTGTTTTTGCACCAAAATATAGAAGACAGGTAATCTATAAAGATATAAAAGCAGATGTAGGACAAATATTAGGATTATTATGCAGAAGAAAAGGAATAGAAATAATAGAAGCAGAGTGTTGTCCGGATCATATACATATGCTAGTAAGAATACCACCTAAATATTCGGTATCAGAAATAGTAGGATATTTAAAAGGAAAAAGCTCACTAATGATATTTGAAAAACATGCAAATTTGAAATACAAATATGGAAATAGACATTTCTGGTGTAGAGGATATTATGTAGATACAGTAGGAAAAAATACAGCTGCAATAAAAGAGTATATTCAGAATCAATTAAAAGAAGATTTAGAATATGACCAGATGTCATTAGTAGAGTATATCGACCCGTTTACGGGTGAGCCAGTGAAGAAAAACAAGAAATAAACTGCTTGGAGCAGTAGTAGGAAATCAAAGCAAACCAGCAAGCCCCTTTTGGGGCAGCGCCGGAATAAGGAAGCACTGAAATAGCCCCTGGAAGGGGCTGCTGTAAATGTGGTGCAGTTGGCAGACTGTCAGTGCGCCTTCCGGGCGCAAGCAGGGAATAGTCCCTTATAGGGACAGAGCAAGCCACCCGCTAAGCGGGTGGTCTTGACT
>NZ_JAAWUO010000049.1 GCF_013304825.1 Blautia schinkii
GTGATTGCATAATCCTTTTCCTGCTCTGTACCAGGAGCTGCAGTAACTGTCACATTACGTACATCACCTTCTGCTTTTTCTGCTTCTTCGTACTTTTCACAAAGATCTGCTACATCCTCAGGTCTATCCACGCCGTAGGAGAATTCCATCTTCGAAGCTTCTTCTGAAGTGCCGTCCTTATGGTTCAGAATCTGAGTATGTTTCAGTGGTCTGTAATCATCCGAAGCAACCACATATTCCATAGAAATCCAGTCTCCCTCTGTGTAGAATTCTCCATCTCCCTGAGAATTCAATGCACTCTGCGTAAGTTCTTCAGGTACCTTTGTCTGTATAATGATCGTATCACCATCTTCCTTCATATCCGTCACTTCTTCCTCTATGGTTTCATCTGTGTAAAAGCTTATAAGATCATCTGCATTTCCATCTGCTTCATCAATATACAGACAGGAGAGATACTCATCTCCTTCTTTTCCGTATTTTAATTCGCCATCTTTATAGAGCATCTGGGTAGTACCATACATATCTACATACATCACTTCAGAATCTTCATAGTCATATACCTTTGTATTCTGCAGTATATATTCACAGGTAGCTTCATAGCTTTTATGATTGCTTACAAGACTGTCTGTTTCTCCTGCTTTCATCATCTGTTCCAGTGCATTGTCTTTTGTCAGTTCAGGTAA
>NZ_JAAWUO010000004.1 GCF_013304825.1 Blautia schinkii
TTAATTGTTTGTTTTTCAAAAACAATTATTTGCGACAGCTCAGTTATAATACCACCGGGAGTTATGCTTGTCAACTATAAATTTCATTTTTTTTGTATTTTATTCTTTCACTGATACAGCCGGCATCTCCAGATATCGTTTCAGATCTTCTGTGAGTATGCGAATCCTATCCCTGGTATCCTGTTCCTGATAATGGATTCTGTCCGCGATCCTGGTGATATAATCTTCTTCCTCTATGATCTCGCAGGTTTCCGGAAAATTGATATCATAGTACTGCGCAAGATAGGAGACCCAGTAATCTACAGGCACCTGCCTGTCTGCTGAGAGCACCGATTCTCTTCTCAGACAGGATTCCCATACTTTCGGTGAGATCAGTCCTTCCCCTGCAGTCTCCTCTGATACACCAAGCATGGCCTCTATTGACGCCTCCAGCTTTACCCTGCAGTTATCCAGCTTGTCTGCATCCCGGATCAGTTTTGCATGGAAAAGTGTTCTTGTATCGTGGATTCCTTCCAGTTTGAAATCACTGTGTTTCCGGATTGCTGCATCGATCAGTTCATCAAATTTATCATCCTTCACAAAGCGCCGGATCATCTTCTCCTCCCCAAAGAGAAGATCTGCCCCGAATACTGCATGATCCATGGTTCCCGGCTCAAAACTGTGAAATCTCCGGATCTGTTCAAAACGTCCGATATCGTGGAGCAGACCGATCAGCTCTGCAAGCTCCACATCTTCCCCGGAACATTCCATTCTTTCGGCGATCTCTCCTGCATATTTCACAACACCGTAGGTATGCTCGATCTTCAGATAGATCTGTTCATCCTCTCGGTCGTATTCATCCAGATATTTTTCGAATTCCTGTTTTGCATGTGCAATGTCGATCATCCAGCCACACCCTTTCCGTATTTTTCTTTCGTTCTGCTTTTTTAACAACATTCTGTGTTTATTATATCGAAGGTCTCTGACAAATTCTACTGTATTTCCTGAAATTTTGAAAATCATAAAAACAGCTGCCCGGAATTTATCTTCTCGATAAACCAGGCAGCTGTCTTCTTTTTAACATTTTTCCTATATTATTCTATATATTATCTTACAAAATGAATCTCATAATCTCCTGATCCGGCTTCAGCCTGCATAAATCCATCTGCAGCTGTGAAGTTAAGTCCGTCTGCGGCTTTCACTTCCTTCGCACCATCCAGGCAGATGGTAGCTGTTGTATTCACAGGTACAGAAACATGAAGAACTGTCTCTTCCGGTTTTTCTTCCCAGAAGCTTCTTACCGGTCCGTATACAGAACGATACTCAGCCTTTACATAGTCCAGGTTTCCACCCATTCTCGGATAGATCACTGCATGTTTGTATCCAGGTTTCTTCTCGTCAACTTCAAGACCTGCCATTACACGAACCAGCCACTCTCCGATAGAACCGTAAGCATAGTGGTTAAAGGAGTTCATATCTGCACTCCACATGGTTCCGTCCGGTTTCAGTCCATCCCAGTGCTCCCAGACTGTAGTTGCGCCCATTTTTACCTGATACAGCCATGATGGGAAATCATCTTTAAAAAGCAGGTCATAAGCTTCTTTTACATGTCCGTTCTGGCTTAATGCGTGGCAGAAATACGGAGTTCCCACGAATCCTGTTACAAGATGATCATTCTCTTTTTTCAGAAGTCTTAAAAGTCCCTGAACTGTTTTTTCTTTGTATTTTTCCGGTACCAGTCCGAAGTACAGTGCCACGATATGGGCTGTCTGTGTCTGTGCTGTCATCTCACCGTTTTCATCAAAGAAGGTTCTCTGGAATTTATCTACAACTTTATTGTAAAGATCTGTGTACTCTTTCACGTCCTCAGTACATCCCAGAGCTTCTGCTGCTTTTACAAACAGACCTGTGGAATATGCAAAGTATGCAGTACAAGTCAGATCATTTGGTGTTGCACCAAAATAGCTGCCTTCTTCAGCATCAAGAGCTACCCAGTCACCGAACTGAAGCTTGTAGTTCCAGATATAATCTACAGAATATTCTCTCATAAAGTTGATCCAGTTCTTCATGCTATTGTACTGGATCTTCAGGATCTCTTTGTCACCGAATGTCAGATACATTGTCCATGGATTGATCACAGCTACGTCTGCCCAGGCTGCTGCAGAATGGCTGCCCTGTTCCAGAAGCCAGTTGTCTCCCTCATTACCGGAAATGATATCCGGAACAACATGGGCAACGCCTCCTTCTGCTGTCTGATCTGCCTCCACATCACGGAGCCATTTGCGGTAGAAGGAATAGGTATTCTCAAGGAAGCATGCTGTACGGCAGAAGATCTCCGCATCGCCTGTCCATCCAAGACGCTCATCTCGCTGTGGGCAGTCTGTTGGAACATCCACGAAATTGCTCTTCAGTCCCCAGAGAATGTTGTGCGCCAGCTGATTCAGATCCTGATTAGATGTCTCAAGGAATCCTGTACGCTCCATATTGGTATGGATGGCATTTGCAGTGAAATTATCAAGGGATGGCTCACCCGGGAAGGAAACGATCTTCGCATAGCGAAATCCCATAAATGTGAATGACGGACGGTACGTGATGGTTCCGTCTTCCCCGAATGTATACTGAAGAGATTCCTTTGCCCCTCTCAGGTTATCCAGATATACATTTCCTTTGGAATCCAGCACCTCAAAGCAGTCCAGCTGGATCACATCACCTTTTTTGCCTGCTGCTGTAACCTGGATCAGTGCGCTCATATTCTGTCCGAAATCGATAACTGTATCTCCTGCCGGTGTTCTGAAGATTTTTTTTGGCTTCACTTCATCCATAAGGGAAACTTTTCCGCTGCCCTGGCCTGTGAGTACAGAGAAGTCATAATCCAGTTTGCGGACCGGTTTCCACTGTCCATCTTTGCAGTCTGCTTCTGCCCAGTCTTTGATCTCTTTAGCTGCATCGTAAATCTCACCATCGTAGATCTCTGCAAATACTACAGGTGCATCTGCGCCGTTCCAGCTCTCATCTGTGACAACTGTTTCCTCTGTTCCGTCCTCATAACGGATGACCATCTGTGCAAGAAGTGCTGTATTCTCACCATAATGGTTTCTTCTTTTTGCAAGGCCGTCAAAGCCCATTTTTCCTTTATACCAGCCCGCTGCCAGAATTGCACCTGCTGCATTCTTTCCTTCTTTCAGGTAATCGGTTACTTCGTATGTCTGGAAACAAAGATGCTTGCGATAGGATGTCCAGCCTGGTGTAAGCTGATCGTTTCCTACCTTCTTTCCATTGAGATAGAAATTATAAAGTCCAAGTGCAGTTACAGATACGAATGCTTCTTTTACAGGCTTCGCTACTGTGAACTCGCCTCTTACATAAGTTCCTTTGGAATTATCCTTGTCATTCTCTTCCTCAGCAGATACGAACACAGCTTTCCACTCTTTATTGTCCATAATTCCTGTAACAAAAGATGTCTCTGCCCAGTCGGTTTCTTCCCCTGCAGCAGTTACTTTTACACGGGCAAAATATTTCTTCTGGGATTCCGGCTTCACGTTATCCGGCTGGATCTGTGCAGATGCATCGCCTTTTACCTTACCGCTCTCATATATCTTCTTATCAAAAGCCGCGTCTTCTGCAATTTCCAGCTCATAAGACTCCTGAATCACATTTCTCTTGTCACTTTCTAATGTCCAGCTGAATTCCGGAACATGTGTGATTCCAATCTGTTCTTTCTCATAATCCATACGGATTTCTGTAATTTTTAACATATTTTTCACCCTCGTTTTTCTGTGTTATGGTTATTTCCTGCAAAAATAGTAACAAAAAAAACGTTATCCTTCAATAACGCTTTTTCATCAAAATATTAACCATTTATAATGTATGTCTGTGTTCTTTCCGATACCTGGCAGGAGTGCATCCTTCCGCCTCGCGGAATTTCCGGTAAAAAAAGTTCATATTGTTGTAGCCACACAGAGGGATCAGCTCTGATAGAGGCAGTTCTGTTGTCTCAAGCAAGGTGCGGGCTTTTTTTAGCCTCTGCTCCTGAACATGTTCCACAAAACTCCGCCCTGTTTTTTCTTTAAGAAGGGCAGTAAGATAATTGCCATGCATACCGAAAGCTTTTCCCATCTGCGGAAGTGTGCAGGTCTCATAATTCTTCTCAATGTAGGCAAGAAGCTCCAGGATCTGTACTTCCCTGGAAACGGAGGCCTGCTTTCTGGTCTCATCTCTCCACACGCGGAGAAGCTCTGTAAAAAGAATAATCACATAACTTTCCATCACTTCTTCCATCCCGATGTCCCGGGTATAATATTCCGAGATGATTTCTTCCATGATCTCACGTACACGGCTGTTCCGGTGGGCTTTAAAATACAGATAATGCTGTTTTTTCCTGCTTTTTGTAACAGACTCTGCCAGAAATTCCGACACGATTCCCTGTCTTGGCATCCGACTTAAAAATGCGCTGTCAAAAAACTCCCGGCTCATCAGGATATTTACCAAAATATCGTTCTCGCCGCCTGGTTCAATGGAATGTACGGCCTGTGTATCAAAAATACACACATCTCCCTCACCGGTGACGATCTTTTTTCCCTCTATGGTCTGGCCGCAGCTCCCTGACCATAAATAACATAGTTCAATATAATCATGCTGATGAGGCAGTACCTCCACATAACGATCCTGCCTGCTCACCACGATTTTCTCCCCCGGAGCCATAAATAAGCTTTCCTCAAAAAGATAAGTCCCCTGGCCGGCTTTTGCAAAGCGGCAGGTATCCTGCCTGTGTAGTTCCTCCAGGGGGATTCCCTGCAGCACCTCTTTTTCTCTTGGTGTTGACTGCCGTAAGTAGCAGTCAAGTTCTTCTCTGTTCATTATGTATACTCCTGCAGATAATGTTCTGCTCTTTATCCTACATCGGTTTCCAAGATTATTCAAAAGAAACCTGAGCTATGCTTGACTTTCGCAGCCTGATGCAGTAGTTCACGCTCAGTAATTACAATATAACACTTTCATTTTTCACGGTAAACTGTTTTTTAGACAATTCCTCTGAAATGCCGCTCTTCTATTCATATTTCACGATTTCTTTTCGAAGACGTTTCATGATTCTTTTTTCCAGTCGGGAAATATAGGACTGGGAGATTCCAAGAAGGTCAGCTACCTCTTTCTGGGTTTTCTCCAGACCCTCTCTGTTTCCCAGACCGAAGCGGAGACGAATGATCATCTGTTCCCGTTTGGTAAGCTTGGAAATGGCTTTTCCCAGGAGGGTGATCTCCACCTCATCTTCCAGTTTCCGTGAGATCACATCATCATCCGTCCCCAGAATATCAGAAAGCAGAAGCTCATTTCCATCCCAGTCCACATTCAGTGGTTCATCAATGGAAACCTCCATCTTGGTTTTGCTGTTTCTGCGGAGATACATCAGGATCTCGTTTTCAATACATCTGGACGCGTAGGTTGCAAGCTTGATATTTTTCACAGGATTAAAAGTATTGATCGCCTTGATAAGCCCGATCGTCCCAATGGAGATCAGATCCTCCACTCCAACTCCTGTATTGTCAAATTTTTTGGCAATATATACCACAAGCCGGAGATTGTGTTCGATCAGCACAGCCTTTGCCTCTTTCTCCTGATCTGTATTTAACAGGCTGATGGCACTTGCCTCCTGTTCAGGAGGAAGCGGTGCCGGAAGGATATCATTCCCTCCGATATAAAAAACCTCTCCCGGCCTGTTGATCATAAATCTTGAAATCACCTGAAATGGATAATATTTAGCTGCTGCTCTGTTCATAGCAATGCCCCCTCCTTAATGCAATAGTCTGGAATTCAAAAGTATCCCGTACTCTTCTCCCAAAGCTGAGGGCTCAGATGTTATGGCAAGCACCGGTTTTCCCACATGCACCACCCTTCCGGGAGTCTGGATCTCAAGTTCCCCCAAAACCACAGCCAGCATAATGCCTTCTTTCCCTCCGGCTCCCCGGAAAGACAAAAAATGCGGCTGCAGCGTGGAAAGCTCCGTGCTTTTCAGATTCTGCGGTTCTTCTTTTATGTACATCAGTTTTTCTGTCAGCTCACTGGAAAGGAGCTTTTCCAGAAGCTCCGGTTTTATAATAGATACGGGCTGTTTGTTCACAGGATCCATAAGGAGGTTTCCCGTGTCAAAAAAGCCGTAGGACTGCTGTGTTCTTTCCTGATATTTCAGGATTACCGGATAAATGTTTCTTCTTCCTAACCGGATGGAATTTGCCGCGCACGTCAGCGTGTAAAGACCTCCGTAGATCCCTGCCATAAAAAGCAGAAATGTTTTTACTGTCATGGTTTTTTCTGCTTCCAGTGCCTGGTAAATACCTCCGACTACAAATGCTGTAAGGTACATTGCCAGGATGGTTTTTGCAAGAAGCCCGCCTTTTTTTAGACGAAATGCAAATGCCGCCATAAAAAAAGCGCAGCCGCCATGAATCAGTACAGCCACAGGAAGAATGATCCTGAAAGGTACATAAAGAAGCAGGCAGGATACAAAAGATCCAAATACAGCGGATATCATGCACCGAAAACGTTTTACGTCCAGATGCAGGAATTTTCCCACAAGCCTTAAAAGCATATAATCCATAAGGAAATTCGTCATAAAAACGATATCTATGTATATAGTGTGATACATAAGATTCCCCCGCTGCTATTGCCATTGATTCTCAGCTTTGGTAAGTGAGTTTATTATATGGCAGTTTCCCTGCATATTTTGTCAAAGCCTGGAAGCCAGTCCTGCAAATTTGTCGTGGGATTTCTGGGTTACTCGACATCTATAGATATTTTTTATGAATCCGCGACAGAAATGTATAAATTTCCGTACAATATCCTTATTTGTTGTTTTTCGCGCTTTATAGTGTTAAAATGTTTTCTGATAATATTTAGCAGAATCTGGTGGTTTCTGTCGAACCACATTCTTTCATAAGATACAGGAGGGAATCGAACAATGATTAATATTACCGGACATACAGGACTTACCGGCCTGCTTGGAAGCCCTGTTGCACACAGCGTATCACCTTTAATGCACAACGAGGCATTCCGCTACCTTGGTCTTGATTATGTATACCTTTGTTTTGATGTAACAGAGAAAACGCTTTCCCAGGCCGTTGAAGGACTGAAAGCCTGCGGAATCAAAGGCTTTAACCTGACCATGCCTAACAAGAACAAGATCGTGGAGCTTCTTGATGAGCTTTCACCTACTGCACAGCTGATCGGAGCTGTAAATACTGTTCGTAATGATAATGGGATATTAAAGGGATTTAATACAGATGGCTATGGTTTTACCCAGTCTGCCAGAGATGCCGGCTGTGATGTGAAAGGACGTACGATCACAGTTATGGGTGTAGGCGGTGCCGGAATGGCTATCTGCGGCCAGTCTGCCTTGGAAGGCGCAAAGAAAATCCATGTTTTTGCCCGTCCTACCAGCCGTTACTGGGAGCGTGCTGCTGCCATGGCTGAAAAAATGTCCCATATGACTGAGTGTGAGATGATTCTTCATGAGATGGATGACCATGCAGCACTGAAAGATGCTATGGAAGAGAGCAATCTTCTGATCAACGCCACTTCTGTTGGTATGGTTCCTGATGTTACTGGAACTGTGATCCCGGATAAATCTCTGTTCCACCCGGAGCTTACTGTTGCAGATGTTGTATACGAACCAAGGGAAACAAGACTTCTCCGGGAAGCCAGAGAAGCCGGCTGTCCAACATTTAACGGCATGTATATGCTGCTCCACCAGGGTGTAAAGGCGTTTCATATCTGGACTGGACTGGATATGCCGGTTGAGATCGTGCGGGAGAAGTATTTTAAATAAAAAAAGCGGTCCACATTACATACAATGCGGACCGCCTCTTATTATTTAAAATTTCCTGTAATTATTTTTTCTCTTCCTGAACCTCGATCTTACGGATCGTCTTGTTCTTAATCTCTTCTTTAATGAAGCTGATGAACTCACCCAGGTCTTTCATTCCCTCGTCTCCAAGGTAACGGCTTCTTACGGAAACCTTGCCCTCTTCTTCCTCTTTTGCACCAACGATAAGCATATACGGTACTCTCTCAAGACGTGCCTCACGAATCTTGTAGCCCATCTTCTCAGAACGTCCGTCTACAGAGCAGCGGATGCCGGCTTCTTTCATCTGAGCCTCAACCTTCTCGGCATAGCCATTGAATTTCTCGGAGATCGGGATCACACGAACCTGCTCCGGGCAAAGCCATGTCGGGAACATACCGGCATATTTCTCGATCAGCCATGCAAGTGTTCTCTCATAGCATCCCATAGATGTACGGTGGATGATGTACGGACGCTGTTTGTCACCGTTCTCATCGATGTAGTACATATCAAACTGCTCAGCAAGAAGTGCATCCCACTGAATTGTGATCATAGTATCTTCTTTTCCGTATACGTTCTTGGCGTTGATATCAACCTTCGGTCCGTAGAAAGCAGCCTCTCCCACATCCTCTGTGAACGGAATGTTCAGCTCCTCAAGCATCTGGCGGATATGGCCTTCTGTCTCTTCCCATACCTCCGGCTCACCAATGTATTTCTCTTTATTTGCAGGGTCCCATTTGGAAAGATGGTATGTTACATCTTCCTCAACACCAAGTACCTGCAAACAGTACTGAGCAAGTGCGATACAGTCTTTGAACTCTTTTACCATCTGGTCCGGTCTTACGATCAGATGTCCCTCGGAAATAGTAAACTGACGAACTCGTGTCAGGCCATGCATCTCACCGGAGTCCTCGTTACGGAACAACGTAGAGGTCTCGCCAAGACGGATTGGCAGGTCACGGTAGCTGTGCTGTTCTGCTTTGTATACATAGTACTGGAACGGGCATGTCATCGGACGAAGTGCATATACCTCTTTATCTTTCTCCTCATCGCCAAGTACGAACATACCGTCCTTGTAATGATCCCAGTGTCCGGAGATCTTGTAAAGATCGCTCTTTGCCATAAGAGGAGTTTTTGTTCTTACGTATCCACGCTTTGTCTCCTCATCCTCGATCCATCGCTGCAGTTCCTGCATCATGATAACACCGTTTGGCATGATAAGCGGAAGTCCCTGTCCGATTACATCTACAGTTGTAAAAATCTTCATCTCACGGCCAAGTTTGTTGTGGTCACGTCTCTTAGCCTCTTCCATCTGCTCCAGATGCTCTTTCAGTTCATCCTTTGTTGCATATGCTGTTCCATAGATACGTGTAAGCATTGCGTTCTTCTCGCTGCCTCTCCAGTATGCGCTGGAAGAAGAAAGAAGTTTGAACGCCTTAATGCCTTTCACGCTCATAAGGTGCGGTCCTGCGCAGAGATCTGTCCAGTCTCCCTGAGAATAGAAGGAAATCTCTTCTCCCTCCGGAAGATCCTCGATCAGCTCTACTTTGTATGGTTCATTTTTCTCCTTGAAGTATGCGATGGCATCTTCACGGGATTTTGTAAAACGCTCGATCTTTGCGCCTTTTTTGATGATCTTTTTCATCTCTTTTTCGATGGCATCAAGATCATCGCGTGAAAATGGCTCATGATCGAAATCATAATAGAATCCTGTATCAATAGATGGTCCGATGGCAACTTTTGCGTTCGGATATAAGTTCTGTACAGCCTGCGCCATTACATGGGATGCTGTATGGCGGAGAACTGCAAGACCTTTCTCATCTCTTGCTGTAAGGATGTTAAGCTCACAGTCACTGTCAAGAACTGTACGGAGATCTACAACCTCTCCGTTTACCTCTCCTGCACATGCTGCGCGTGCAAGACCTTCACTGATATCATATGCGATATCGATTACAGATTTTGCTTCTGCATATTCTTTTTTTGATCCGTCTTTTAATGTGATGATCATAATCGTTTCTCCTTTCATTTTCGGTAAATTTCTATGGTACACAGTGCAGTTTCTGTTATTATGAAGGATTTTTTTGCAATAAAAAATCCCTCACAGTACATCGTGCACTGTAAGGGACGAGTTTGTTCATTCTCGCGGTTCCACCCTGCTTGCTCTGCTTCCTTGGTCACGCCAGGATACAAAGCCTCTCAATTTAGATGATAACGGAATCACCGGACCGGATTGGGGCCACTCGGAGGTAGTTTTCGACTGTTTCCTGATAAGATATTTCCAGCACTTCACATCTCTCTCTGTAACATTTCACAGCTTACTCGTCTCGTCAACGTGTTGCTTTATTGCTTTTTCTGTGGTTTATTATAAGCTCATGATTTTTATTTGTCAACGCATGTTGGCAAAATTTTTGAGATTTCTCTTCTCGCACAGATCTACAGATTTCCCATGAGTTTGTCTTTGATAATGGCCAGAATCTCACGGGGAATGTAGATAAAAAGACGCCAGCTTCGATACCTGGAAGGTACCATGGCCACTTCCCGGAATCCACATTTTCTTGCAATGGCTGCTCCTCTCCATACATGAAAATTGTTCGTCACCACGCCTACGGAACAGTCTGTGGTTCCGATCTTTCTGCGGCTGAACTCCAAATTCTCTTTCGTACTGGTAGATTCCTCTTCCCGTATCAGTCTGTCCCCGTTTATTCCGTGACCGGTAAGGTAGCGATACATGGCCTCTGCCTCGGAAATGTTTTCTCCATCACCTTTTCCTCCGGAGAGCACTGCCTTCGTACCCGGATTTTCTTCAAGATAAAGAAGGGCCCTTCTGGCTCGTTCCAGAAGGGCAAGTGTCATCCGTGTTCCGTCCACATGGGCACCTAACACGATAATGTAATCCAGATTCTTCTTTACGCTCATTATCTTCCGCAGCAGTGTTTGTATTTCTTGCCGCTTCCGCATGGGCACGGATCGTTTCTTCCGACCTTGTGCGGTTTCACAACTGTGCCGGATTTCTTCTGCTCCATGTAGAGGGTTTTCTTTTTCTCTTCTGTGAAGATCTTGTCCCACTGAGGAAGGTTGTAAAGCCAGTCAGCCTTGGCATCTACCATGTTCTTATAGAGAGCCTCTTTATCAAATGCAAGGTTTACCTTGGTATTCTCATCCATAGTCTCGATCGGGTTCGGAACCTTCAGACTGTCATTGATTCCGTCAAGGAAACCAACCATAGTCATAACGTCCTGACCGTATTTCTCAGCAAGCTCTTTTACAGTTCCGGAAACGATCTCATCCGGGTTCTCAAGAAGCTGCTCATAAATATTCTTCTCAATGTTAAAATAATTTGCCCAGAAGCGCTGAAGCTTATTCTTATCTGCATTCTGATTATAAGCAATGGAACGCCACTGCTCAAGAATTGTCATATCGCTCATTGTCTGATCCTCTTTTCCAAAATTTTAGATAAATAAGACGGAGATTTATATTCCGCTTCGCAATTTTTATTTATTATATCATCTTTTGGCGAAGAAATCAAATACATCTGTTTCATATCAGTTTTGAAAGGTAAATTTATTTTATAGCCTACCCATTTTGTGATTTCACATATTTACACATTTCTTATAAATTTAGGAAAGTTATCCACATTGAATGATTACACGGATTCCCTCTCTAAAAAAAATGTGCATAAATTTGTGTTTTCCTCTTGGCAGGCATCACCTTCTTTGCTAAAATTAAATCAGTTTAGAACTGCTCTATGCAGCTCCACTTTTATATCTTCCCTAAATCCGTGAAGTTGATTTCTTCACAGGCTCCTTAAATCCTATAATTTCAAGCTTTTGCGATACTCTGTTGTTCAATATCATTATTCACCCAACCGGTGAAAGCAATCTATGGTAAAATAGACGTAACAAAACCTATGGATTGGAGTTTTTTACCATAAATAACAACCACCGAATCACACTGAACACTAATAAGAACATTATTGTCGAGTTTACAAATGAACGCATTATCCCAGCCAGCGGTCTGGCTATTGTGGGCGCCCTCCTTGGGAAAAGCGATTTCATCAAAAAACTCAATCGCATGGATGTGACATCCAACCGGTCTCAGCATCAGATTAAGAACGGTGATATTGTACTCACTTACCTTGGAATGCTTTGCATGGGCAAACCTTACTTTGAAGCTGTCCATGAAATGGACGATGACAAGGACTTTTACAAAGCCGCTCTTGGCATCACCCGGAGCATTCCTTCCGAATAGACACTGCGCCAGCGTATGGATGACATCGGTGTTTCACGAACCTACAAAGGGGTTGACGGCTATGCGCCTATGATGGCATATATAGGTACAGAGGGGTACGCCATCAATTTCGAACTCCGTGAAGGAAAACAGCATTGTCAGAAGGGGACGGTTAAATTTCTGCAGGAAACAATAACGCTTTGCCACAAACTGACAGATAAGCCGCTGTTGATTCGCCTTGATTCCGGCAATGACTCCATCGACAATGTTGCTGTTCTGATGGATTAAAGAGTTTACACTCCGTACCGGCTACAAGATTACGGAACGAACCATTGATAAATATGGTCAGTTCAATCTGGAAAGTTCACGACCAATGCACTGATACTCGAATTGGGGATGATCGCATATAACATTCTCCGTATGATCGGTCAGGGCACAATTGGAGGACGAGCACCTCGTCAGAAGAGGGATGTTAAACGCCGTCGTTTACGCACAGTTATCAGCAACCTGATCATGATGGCAGGCCATGTAACCATGCGTGCACGCCAGTTGATAATCGGACTTGGAAAAAGCAACATCTGGCGGCATATATTTTCTGATATCTGTCAGAAATATGCTGTCACAAACGCATAAGTAACAAAGCAATTTTATAGTAGGCTTATTTCGTGTACCTTTTTTGCCCAATGAGCGCTTGGAGTCACGACATTGGTATTGAAAATAGACAGGGAAGTATATTTTTATCATGGAACTAACTTGCCCTTGGCAGGTTGGTTCACTTAAAGGATGAACTTCACGGATTCAGGAAATTATTTATTCTTATATGTGTACATATAGCACGGAGGTGGTTTTATGAAGTATATTCAGGATAATGGGAAAATTAAATTATGTGAAACTGATAATATGGATCATCTCGTGCGGTTAACACAAGCGTTGAATGAAAATAATATTCCTTATGAAACCAGATTGAAAAAAGCAACATTTATCAATAATCTTTTTTTCTTGATTTTTTATCATACTTTTGCATCGGGAATTGATCATAAGAATGAAACAACATGTATTTATGTACTAGAAAAGGATTTTGATGCTGCCAAAAAAGCAATAGTAAACTACAGAGAGACTGTGAGAAAAAGTCTGTAAATAAGATTCTTCTATGATAATGAAGGGTGAAAAGTTCTTTCACAGAGCTTTTTGCCCTTACTCTTTATATATAACAGGTGCAAATCTGCATGTCAAGAGCAGGCGGATTTTCCGCCTGTCTTAACTGTTTCAGAGTTACTGTTCACTCCCAATGTCATTTACTTAAGAAATTTCCTTGTAAAAAAAGGAGTTTGATTGGATCACTTAAAAGAACTCTACCATCTCAGATGGTCACAGGAAACAGCATACTGGGATCTAAAATACCCACTATGTTTAAAAGCATTTCATAGCCAAAAGTATGCTTATATTGTACAGGAAGTATTTACCAGGGTACCCATAAGCTTTTGTTACCGTTAGCAGTAACTGCCCATGTCCAATATAGACCTTTTTGCATCAAATGGGAAGTAAAAATATAATTTTTTGCTTACCTTTCTTAAAGTTACCCTAAAAATAAAAACTTACCACCACATGTGTCAAAAAGATCACAAGATCTTATATATTTTCTGTATAACAGATGCCGTTCCGGGAGATACTTATCATATCCTCCCCTTTAGAATGCAGAGGGCTTCGCGATGGTGCAGGCCCTCTGCGTTTCTCTTTTCACACTGAAGGTCATTTCACACCAAGCTTCTCAAGCTCCTTCGCCGCCTGTTTCAGATTCTCAAACTGAATGGTATGAATACCGGCTTTTCCGGCTCCCTCACAGTTCACGGCACGATCATCCAGAAATACCGATTTCTCCGGTTTCAGGCTGTAACGCTTCAGAAGTGTTTTGTAAATATCCACCTCAGGCTTGATCTGCTGCACATCACAGGAAAATACCACTCCGTCCATATATTTCAGAAAAGACATATCCTGCTTTGTACGATCCAGCATATAAGTTCCGTAGTTGGAAAGGACATAGAGATGATATCCCTGATTTTTGAGATATTTCACCCAGGTTTCCGCATAATCATACAGATGCATACACTCCGGATCACGTCGTACCACCTCACGGATATCTGCTTCATATTCCGGTGCACTTTCCACAAATTTATCTACATACCAGGACTCCTCATGCTGTCCACGGTCCTGTTCCTCCCAGATCGGGTTTCGAAATACTGCATCTGCGATTTTCTGATACTTTTCTTCCGGGAAGTCATAGCTCCGAAGATACTCTTCCCAGTCATAGCCCATCAGCACATTTCCCACATCAAAAATAATATTCTCGATCATACGGTTTTCATTCTCTCTCGGTTTCTTATTTCCCCAGATCCGGTACGCCATCCAGAAAACATACGCTACGATCGGTACCAGAACTGCTGCCGCAAAAGCCCCCCGGAACAAAGCCTGGGCGTTTTCACTGCTTCCCCAGGCAAATGCCATTGGAAGGCAGAATATAAGAAGTAATATGACAACACCTGCAAGTGCCGCGATTCTTTTAAAATTTTTCATTGAGCTTCCTTTCACATGATACATCAGCTATTCTATCTGTTATTTTAACTGAATATCTCTTTGAACCAAAAGGGCGCCGGAGAAATTCTTCCCCGGCGCTTCCTGTTGTCATAATCCTGATACTGTAAAAATAATTATCTGTAAATGATGTCGCTTCTTCCTGGTCCGTTAGAGATCATTGTGATCGGGAATCCAATATGTTTTTCTACGAACTCTACATATTTTCTGCAGTTCTCCGGAAGATCCTCGTATTTCTTGATTCCGCGGATATCACATTTCCAGCCCGGAAGTTTCTCGATAACCGGTTTTGCTTTCTCAAGCTGTACAGTGGTCGGGAATTCTGTTGTTACCTCTCCATCAATCTCATAGCCTGTGCAAACCGGGATCTCATCCAGATATCCCAGAACATCCAGTACTGTAAAAGCAACGTCTGTAGCTCCCTGGAGACGGCATCCGTATTTGGATGCAACACAGTCGAACCATCCCATACGTCTCGGACGGCCTGTAGTAGCACCGAACTCACCGCCGTCACCGCCGCGTTTTCTCAGCTCATCTGCTTCCTCGCCGAAGATCTCAGAAACGAATGCACCTGCTCCAACTGCACTGGAGTAAGCTTTGCATACGGTTACGACCTTCTTGATCTCATATGGAGGCAGGCCTGCACCGATGGCACCATAAGCAGCCAGTGTGGAAGAGGATGTAACCATCGGATAGATTCCGTGATCCGGGTCTTTTAAGGTTCCAAGCTGTCCCTCAAGAAGAACCTGTTTTCCCTCTTTCAGTGCATTCCAGAGATAGAGAGATACGTCGCATACGTATGGCTCAACCATCTTCTTGTATTCCATCAGCTCATTCATGATGTCTTCCGGTTTCAGAAGAGGCTTATGATAGAGATGCTCAAGTGTTACGTTCTTGGTCTCGCAGATACGTACAACCTTCTCTTTCAGTGCTTCCTCATCAAAAAGCTCACTTACCTGGAAGCCGATCTTTGCATATTTGTCAGAATAGAACGGAGCGATTCCGGATTTTGTGGAACCGAAAGCCTTGCCGCCAAGACGCTCCTCCTCATACTGATCAAACAGAATGTGGTAAGACATTACCATCTGTGCTCTGTTGGAGATCAGGATCTTCGGTGCAGGTACTCCACGGCTTACCACTTCATTGTACTCTTTAAAAAATACAGGAATGTTCAGTGCAACACCGTTTCCGATGACACTGGTCGTATGTCCGTAAAACACACCTGACGGAAGTGTATGAAGTGCGAATTTACCGTAATCATTTACGATGGTGTGGCCCGCATTGGCTCCACCCTGAAATCTTACGATGATATCGGCTTTCTCAGCAAGCATATCTGTGATCTTGCCTTTACCTTCATCTCCCCAGTTTGCTCCTACTACTGCAGTTACCATAACACAGTTCCTCCTTGTGTCTTTCTCTATTATTCGGAATGCCACGTTATCTGTTATCATCCACAGAAAACTGACATTCTTGTCTGTGTTCTTTTTATGCTTACAGCATTATACGTTGATCTCAACCTTAACGCCAAGCAGATCTTTATGCGCATCCAGCACCGGCTGCACCACATTTGCAATGAAAGCTTCTGTCTGCTCTTTGGCACGTCCTGTATATCTGGACGGTTCCATGGCCTTCTGAAGATCCTCAAGAGTCAGGTTAAATGCCGGATCTGCTGCGATCAGCTCAAGAAGATTGTTATCTTTACCCTCTACCTTCACGTTCTTTCCTGCTTCCATGGAAAGCTCACGGATACGCTCATGAAGCTCCTGACGGTCTCCGCCTGCCTTAACTGCATCCATCATGATATTCTCAGTTGCCATAAACGGAAGCTCAGACATCAGTCTCTTCTCGATAACCTTCGGATAAACAACCAGTCCGTCTACAACATTGAGGCAGAGATCCAAGATTCCGTCAATCGCAAGGAATCCTTCCGGAACGCTGAGACGCTTGTTTGCAGAGTCATCCAGAGTTCTCTCAAACCACTGTGTTGCAGATGTGATTGCCGGGTTCAATGCATCGATCATCACATATCTGGACAGGGAAGCGATTCTCTCACTTCTCATCGGATTTCTCTTATATGCCATAGCGGAAGATCCGATCTGGGATTTCTCAAATGGCTCCTCTACTTCCTTCAGATGCTGAAGAAGACGGATATCGTTGGACATCTTATGTGCACTTGCAGCGATTCCCGCAAGGATATTCAGCACACGGGTATCAACCTTTCTGGAATAGGTCTGTCCGGAAACCGGATAGCAGGATCTGAATCCCATCTTCTCTGCGATCATCGGATCGATCTTGTCGATGGTCTCCTGATCCCCGTCAAAAAGTTCCAGGAAGCTAGCCTGTGTACCGGTTGTTCCCTTGGAGCCAAGAAGCTTCATAGTACTTAAAACATACTCAAGATCCTCCAGATCCATCAGGAATTCCTGTGTCCACAATGTTGCTCTCTTACCTACGGTTGTCGGCTGTGCCGGCTGGAAATGTGTAAATGCCAGAGTAGGCTGATCCTTATACTGTGCAGCAAACTTGGACAATTCTGCGATAACGTTCACAAGTTTCTTGCGTACAAGCTTCAGTGCTTCTGTCATAACGATAATATCAGTGTTATCTCCTACATAACAGGAGGTTGCTCCCAGATGGATGATGCCTTTTGCCTTCGGGCACTGTACACCAAATGCGTATACGTGAGACATTACATCATGGCGAACCTGACGCTCGCGCTCCTTAGCCACATCATAATTGATATCATCCGCATGAGCCTTCATCTCGTCAATCTGCTCCTGGGTAATGTTAAGGCCAAGCTCACGCTCCGTCTCAGCAAGTGCGATCCACAGTTTTCTCCATGTGCGGAATTTCATGTCCGGGGAAAAAATGTACTGCATCTCTTTGCTTGCATACCGCTCTGACAGCGGGCTTACATATCTGTCTGTATTCATTATTATCCTCCTGATTGCATACATCCGGGCCGGAATGGCGAAAAGTCCGTTATCTGCCCGGCTCTGGTTAATTCACGCCTCTTGAAATTATATAACATTGCCTCTTTAAAAGCAACCGTTTGTTACTCCATATCACTGTGGAATTTTCCCAGAAATTCCTTCATTCTTCCATTATCTGAAGAAAATACTTCCTCTGGGGTTCCTTCTACTGCGATCACACCCTTATCCATAAAGATGATCCGATCTGAGATATCTCTTGCAAAATTCATCTCATGAGTAACGATCACCATGGTAATATGCTCCTGAGCAAGATCCTTGATAACCTTCAGGATCTCACCTGTAAGCTCCGGGTCAAGTGCAGATGTAGGTTCATCAAAAAACAGGATCTTCGGGTTCATGCAAAGCGCACGGGCAATAGATACTCGCTGCTGCTGGCCTCCTGAAAGCTGGAAAGGATAAGCCTTCTCCTTATCTGCAAGACCCATTTTCTTAAGAAGGCTTCTTGCCTGTGCATAAACTTCGTCTTTTTTTCTTTTCTGTACTTTTAAAGGTGCATCCACAATATTCTTCATCACGGAAAAATGCGGAAACAGATTAAACTGCTGGAACACCAGTCCCACATCACCATGCTTGATGATCTCGCCGCTATCCGGTGTTTCAAGACCTGTTGCACAGCGCAGGATAGTAGACTTGCCGGAACCGGAAGGGCCGATAATGCTTAAAACCTCTCCCTCTTCCACATCAAGGGAGATATCTTTGAGAACTTCCAGTCCGTCAAAGCTTTTTTTGATATGTTTCATTTCAAATAATTTCATATTGTATATTCTCCATTCCGATTAACGGTAGTAATTCATACTCTTCTCAACCTTCTGCATCACAATGGCTACCAGCAGGTTAAATACATAATAAAACACAGCTGCAATCACAAAAGGCATCATAGTCGTCTGTGCACTTGCGATCTGCTTCGCAATGGTAAACATCTCCGCTACTGCAACTACAAATGCAAGAGAGGTATCCTTGACCAGCGTAATAACCTCATTTGTGATGGACGGCAGAATCCTCTTGATCACCTGCGGAAGGATGATGCGGAAAAATGTCTGCACTCTGTTGTAACCCAGAATTTTCGCAGCCTCATACTGTCCTACAGGCATGGACTCAATACCCCCGCGGTAGATCTCTGCAAAATAAGCCGCATAATTAATGGCAAACGCGATAAATACAGCAATCAGGCTGTATCCCATAGAAATGCGGATGCCGAAAATGAAATATGGTCCGAAATATACAACCATAAGCTGCAGCATAAGAGGTGTTCCTCTCATGATGGATATGTAAGCAGATACAATTCTTCGTATCATCTTTTTCTTGGACATTCTGCCAAAACAGATCAGAAGTCCCAGTGGCAGAGAAAACAGCAAAGTTACAAAAAAGATCTCAATGGAGACCAGCATTCCTCCTGCCAGCTGCTGAAGCATTACACTAAAACTCATTTTTTTCCTCCTGGTTCGGAGTATCTGTCCCTTTTATGGAACTGATACCTGTAATTCCTGTAAACAACAGGAAATGAGCGTGCCCGGTATTTCAATATGCACCGAAGCACCCTCATTTCCTTTTTTATGCAGAAACCTCAATAGCTTCTGCTATGTTTCTTATTTCTACTGTTGAACAGTTCTCTGATAAAACTATCTGCTCTTATTTGGACTCGGAATCTGCATCCTTCTCTGTGCTGTCTGCACTTTCCTCTGCGTCAGCTTCTGTGGAATCAGAATCTTCTGCATCCTTATCCTCGCTGATGCAGAGCATGCTCTTATCCAGTTCATACTTATCCGCAAGCTTGTCAACCTCGCCTGCCTCATCAAGCTTCTTAACCTCATCCCATACAAGATCCTTAAGCTCGTCGTTGCCCTTCTTGAATCCGATACCATACTGCTCATTCTGAATCGGCTCGTCAAGGATCACATATTTATCCTTGCCTCTCTGGGAAAGCTGATAGTTGGCTACACCGATATCAACCGCAACTGCGTCTGCAGCACCGGAATCAATGTTCATAAATGCTGTATTGTAATCCGGATTCTCCGTAAGAGATGCAAAGCTATCCTTGAGATCTTTGTTATCATCATTGTTCAGCGCATCAAGTGCAGCGGATGCAGCCTGTACAACTACGTTCTTGCCTTTAAGATCTGCAAGCTTCTCGATTCCGGAATCCTTGGCAACTACCATCACCTGCTCATTGTTGATGTAAGGATCTGTCCATGTGTAGTCATCCTCACGTCCGTTAATGGTGAAACCGTTCCAGATACAGTCAATCGTTCCGGAATTCAGCTCCATATCCTTGGAATCCCAGTTGATCGGTTTCTTAACAAGCTCCCAGCCAAGATTATCACATACTTCCTGTGCCAGGTCAAGGTCAAATCCTACATATTCTCCACTATCATCCTTATATCCGAATGGCGGATACTCCGCATCAAATCCGACGATCAGGGTCTTATCCTCAACACCTGCCTGTACACTGACTCCTGTTACCATCATCCCTATTGTCATCGCTGCCGCCATTACTACTGCAACTGTTCTCTTCTTCATGATTGTTCTCCTTTATTTATCATTCCTTTATCACGTGGTCACTCTACCACGTGAAAGCGTATGGTTATAGTAACATACCAAAAAGAAGCTGTCAAGAGGGAACCTTCTGCTGATCCAGATAATCTTTATATTTCTGCCTGGAATTCTTGAGATAAGTTCTTGAAATGGGAATTTCTGCCCCTCCTACTATGAAACTGTTCTTATTTAGGGAGGTAACTTTCTCCAGATTAATCAGGAAACTCTGATGGCATCGAAGAAAACTGCTGTCCGCCAGCTGATCAGAAAAATCTGTAAGCCTTGCCCTGCACCGGATAACTGTACCGTCTGTGAGGTGAAAAACCACATTATGCAGGCTGCTTGATATGTATGCCAGACGTCTGTGCTGCAAAGTATATATCTGCGTTCTGTACTGAAAGTGAAGCACCTTTCCCCCATCCAGCTCACAGGAGCGCAGGATCGGTTTCATCACATGCTCCAGTTCCCCGATCCCTACGGGTTTAGTGATATAGTTAAATGCAAACACTTCAAAAGCTTCTTTATAGAAGTGATCATTGGCCGCCACCAACACGACCGGAACATAATTGCCCCCAAGCCTTATGGCACGTACGGTCTCCAAACTTTCTCCCTTTTCTCCGTCCAGTCCCATAAACAGGACATCACATCTCTTATGTTCATCTTTCAGCCCTTTAAGAAGGCTCTCTCTTTTCCTGTACACCAGGAGTTCTGCCTCCGGAATCAGCTCGGAAAGCTTCTTTACCAGTTTCTGTGCATCTTTCCGCACTTCATCACACACTGCAATCGTTATAACTGCCATAGTTCATGCTGCCCTTTCCTGTTTTTCGATGTAAACCTTATAGGTTTATTTTATTTTTCCATGGGCTGTCTTTCAATATGTGCTACTAATTGTGCCTTGTTTTTTTACAAATTATTGCAAATCATGAACCATTTCCGTATAATAATGCCATAATATATCAAAAGGAGACAAAAACAATGTCTGAATTCAGCAGCAAATGTCGTGAATACATCAAAAACACTGGAGAGACTGTCTATCAGCTATCTGCCTCTTCCGGACTTGACAGGACTTCCCTGCAGCGTATGATCACAGGCAAACGGCTGCCAGGCACAGATTTCGTCCGCCAGTTCTGTGACTCCATCCGTATCAACCCTGCACAGCGCCAGGAACTGATGGAATTATATAAGATTGAAAAGATAGGAAAAGAAGTTTATTATAACCGAAAATATATCCAGGAGCTTCTCCGTGTGATCAGCTCTCAACAGGCTTTTTCACAAACCGCATTCCGCAGACTTCCTGCACTGCCTTTTTACAGAGGAGAATTCTCTTTTGACGTGGAGAAAAAAGTTCTCAGTCTTTTTGAAGACATCCTGCTTTCCGGTTCCGAAGAACAGATCCGCACCAATATACCTGCTGGCTGCCGGCTTCTTGTACAGATTTTTGCCCATCTGTATCCACAGTATCATAAGCTCCCGCCGGTAATCCAGGTTCTTCCGCTTCTCCAGAATCCCAAGACATCACCGGATTGTAATATGAATCTGGATACTTTTCTCTGCACGCTCCTGCCGATCCTGTCCGGTTTCCAGAATTACCAGCCTTACTATTACTACACCCGGTTCGGGCGTGAGGATCTGCAGTTTGAACTGTATCCGTTTTTCTTTATCACAGAGAAACGGCTGCTTCTTCTTTCCTCAGACATGATGACGTTTATTTTCACAGATAATCCGGAAGTTGTCCGTTCTTATAACCAGGAGTTTCAGCGTATCCTTAACAATTCCAGACGCCTTTTCCAGCAGTCTGACTCTCCTGAGCAGATTCTTAATATTTTCGGAGCGATCTTCCAGTCAAAAGCTACCACCAATTTTGCACTGGAATCCCACCCCTGCCTTGCACTGATGTCCTATGGTCCGGAATTTATCCAGGCTTTGTTTACCCACAGAGATGTTGATCTTTGCAGCCCGGTCTATACACAGCTGTCTGCAATTATGAAACAGCCACAATTTACTTTCACAGCTAATGAAACCTCCTGCAATTATTTTACCCTGGATGGTCTTCGCAAGCTGGCAGATACCGGTCTTTTTAATGGTCCGTATTCCTACCATCAGACGCCTCTTCCAAAGTCTGTGCGCCAAAAAGCTCTCCAGTATCTTCTGGATACAGATATGGGAAATCAGAAATGCAAGATTCTGAAACCTTCCATTCTTTCTGAAACAGGAATCCATCTGGAAGTTCTGTCGGATTACTCTGTATTTCTCTGCTTTCTCTCAGAGAAAGATACCTTCCTCTGCATTTATCTGAAAGAGACCAGCATCGGACAGGCACTGGACGATTATCTCTGTTCTCTCGCAGAAGAAGACGCGGTTTATACACAAAAAGAAGCCCGGCAGCTCCTGCTCGGACTTCTTGAAGGGCTCTCATCATGAGCCTGTACTTCTGTGATATTCTCTTGTAATATCTTCCAGAAAACGATCTGTCTCCCCGGAAGCGATCTGCTCCTGGGGAAGACTGATAAAACAGTTCAAAATTTCAGAAACCTCTTTTTTCATAGGTTCTTCCACCTTCAGTTCGTCTTCTGTCTTCTCAAAATCTTCCTGTGTATGCACACTTCTGTATGCCAGAAGATATGTTTTCAGAGCTTCTTCTGATTTTTTCACCTGCCATGCCATCCAGAAACAGTCCAAAGCCTTATCCATCTGGAACAGATAACTGTAGGCACATCCCTGATTATGGAAAATCCGCTCTCTCATCTCATCTGAAATCACAGCTGCATCTTCTTTCTCAATAAGCTTCTGATAAACACGGATGGCATTGACATACATCCGGTTCTCCATCAGTGCATCGCCTTTTCGCTTCTCTCTTATCTCTTCTGCTTCCGCATTTCGTGTCTCGATCCTTGCATTCAGGCTTCGAAGCTCTTCATAGGCAAGATAATTGATCTCCTTAAAAACAGGGTACAAAACTTCCTCAAGCCCTGCCTCCCTGCCGATATAAGGCCGAAGTTTTGCTGCGAGCTTGGGCAGTTCCAGTTCCTCCTCAATCCAGGTACACAGCTTCTGATTGATCAGTGAACTGTCTATCAGATACAGATTGTTATAAAAATAATAGCAGAGTTCTTCAATAGAATAGATGTTGGTGCTGATATTCTCTATGAAAAAAGGCTTCTCTGCTTTTCTTACCTGACATAAAATATATCCACTCATGCCTGTTTCCTTTCTTCTGTCTCATCCCAACGTACCAATTCCTTCCAGACTTTTCCGCTGGATGGATACATCTCTCCGAACCCAAGATCCTTTACTGTGATCTCACAGTCTTTCGGTGATACATATTTCAGTTCCAGAGACAATCTCGTTGTCCTGTTCGGACGCTTGGGAATCCCCGGAAGAGACATGGCTACACGCCTCTTTTCCGGTTCATCCGGAATTCCCACAACAAACACCAGCTCCTCCGTATCATCCAGGATCAGTTCACAGCCTGCTCCGCACTCATACCAGTTATAACCGCCTTCGATCAGCGGATAGTAAGCCGGGGAGCCCATCACACGCATATCCATTCCCACATCTGTTGTCACAAGGGAATCACTTAAGAAACGGTAGCCTTTCAGCTTCTTATCCTCCAGACGGTCCTTACCGGCTATGCAGGCACCTTTTGCAAAAAGGTTATTTCCATAAAATACCTTCCGCCCCTGATGGCAGAGAAGCCTCACTGACTGCTGTGCCCACTGCTGGTCAAATCCTTCCCCTGTGATCTGTACGCTGGAAAAAAGCTCTTTTCCCAAAGTTTTGGTCACAAAGCGGCAGAACTCCACATCCCGGATCTCATCTTCCGATGGAAGCTGTGCACTTACCGGCTCTTCCATTTTTACAAGAAAAGGTCTTACAGATCCATTGATCGTCAGTTTGCGGAACGTTACGTTCTCTCCTATAAATGTGTACCAGCCTACACTTCTGTTCCATGTTTCACGCTTCTGGCCCAGTGCATAATAATAAAAACTCTCACCATAATCCATAAGCATGTATTTCTCAGCCGGAAAACCAGCCAGGCTGCAGGCTTTCTGGTAATTCCGCACCTGAACTCCTGTAAGCTCCGGTGAGGTGATACATAAACACTTTGTATTTTTTACGATATCCTGAATTCCGAGAAATCTCAGGATTCCCTTTAAGAAACAGGACAGAAGCTCTGCAGGATCTTTCTCTTCTCCTGCTACCTGAGGTTTCTCCTCCCTGCGGCAGATATCATAAATATTTCCAACCATGATGCCGCCTTTTTCCCTGGCAAAATATTCCGCTTCCAGTCCCACACAATAATCATCATGTTCTGCACGGTAACAGAGGCATCCCGGTGCCTCATACTGACTGGTTCCCACCTTCATGGAAAGAGAACGGGCTTCTTCTGCCTTTCTGTCGTAGTAACAGATCTGCGTATATTCTTTTCCTATATCGATTCCTATGATCAGATCACGAATTTCATTCATCTTTCGGATTCCTTCTCTATGACAAACATTTCTTTGACGTATTGTTCCTGACGAAGATACTGTTCAAGCTTCTCCCTGACTTCCTGTTCTTTCTCCAGTTTTCTGGCACAGAGAATCTGGTTGATCAGCAGATATTTACTGGATGCCCTGTCATCAGTCTGGTTCATTGTAAGAACTTTTTCATCTGTCTTATGCACTCCGTCTGCATCCTCTGTCTGGAAGTAATAGCGCAGGGTTTCTCCGTAAAACAGAGTAAATGTCTTCACAAAAATTCCTTCATATATATTACGCAGCGGTTCGCTCTTATATTCCGGTGCAGTTCCAAGCCCTGTATCCAAAGAATAATACAGTGTAACGGAATCCTCGGGAGAACCATGATATTCCACGAATGTCTTATCATCCAGCTGGTAAGGCTGCAGGATAGACTGATCCAGATCTGCAAAAAATGCAAACATCTGACCTTCTTTTACACAGGAAGCAAGGATCTTCTCTTCCAGCGCAAGGATTGCTTCATCAGAATCTTTCTCCTCAGAAAGAATTTTCAGAAGTGCCAGATCACAGATCCTGTCACCAGGCCATTCTTTCTCCTGTCTGCATTTCAGGTACTCGCAGATACATGGTGTCTCCGGCTTGTCTTTTACAAACATTCCGTAAGCCTTCATAGTGAGGTAAGCTCCTATCACACGCTCTTTTCCGGAATGGCTGACATACGCTTTCAGGATCTTCTCTCCTTCTTCCCTGTAATCCGATGTATATATCAGAAGAGAAAGGATTCTCTCCTCCAGCTTGTAGGTATCCATCTCAAAACCACTGGCACTTTTCCAGATATCCAAAAGTTCATCCACAGGTCCGAAACGAAACTTCATGAGATACTGTAAGATCACCTCGTCATAGATACCTGTACGATATACATAAGAAGCAAGGGCGATCAGTTCCTCATCCTCCGCACTGTCACAGCGGATGATCATTCTGCTGACCAGCTTCAGAAGTGCACGTTCATCCACACCTTCAAAACCAAAGGCTTCCACAACACTCATTGCCTGTGGAAAAAGCCCTCTCTGGATCAGGATCGTAAGCAGTGTCTTCTTATCCACCATTGCATATTCACGGTAATCCATTCTTTTAAGATATACATCCAGATCCTCTCCCTGGATGTGGGCACTGTAATAATCAAGAATTCTTTTTCGCACAAGACATCTGTACTCTTCGGTAAAAGCAGCAGAACGTACCAGCTTATGGAAAATTCCCAGATTTTCTCTGGTAATCTCATGGCTTTCACAGTAATAAAGCAGCACACCCGGTTCATCTGCTCCCTTCTCCAGAACTGCCGGAACCATCTCCCTGTCGTCAAATAGCGGAGAACGGTTGTAATCCACAGTTGCAGCATAACGTCTCTGCTTCTCATCCTGGAAAACAACAGCTGCATCCTTCGTATAAACGCGTGGATAGGCAACGCCGTGAATACACGGATAGATTTCCTCCTTATTTATCTGTCTGTGCCGGACGATCACACTGCGTACCTTAGGATCATCTGTATACAATCTGCTGGTAAACATTCTGGAAGCAGTTACCTGTGCTTCCTCACTGTTTCCCGGTTCCCTCATAAATTCCTGGTAGACAGCTGCATAATTCTCATTCATCCGGCCTTCACGGAGCTTGCGCAAAGCAAATTCTCTCATGCTCTCCCTGTAGCTCTCATAAGTCTGCGGATCACGTTCTTTCTCAGCGATGATGCAGGCATAAAGATATGCGCGCTTAGAATCTCCAAGTGTATTGTTGTTATAAGTAAAATACATAAGAAGCGGCTTCGGCAGTGCTCTTCTGTAAGAGGTATCCAGTGTTTCCACATAATATTCATACAGTCTTGTGATACGGATTCCCCGATCCACAGCCTTGGAAAACCATCGGAAATATTCTGCCCTTCTCGGATTTCCCTTCATAATGTATTTACAGATAGCCTCAACTGTATCATCCGCAGGAAATGCCTCGCATCCCATGACCATGGCACGGTAAAAGCTCTCATTAAATGTTTTCTCGTAACCTGAAAGATAAGACAGACGCATCACAAGCTCCTCTGTAAGCATCTGTTCCCTGCCCGCAAAAAGGAATACCTGCGCCCAGAAACGATTCATTCTGTGAAGCAGCGACATATCTTTGCAGATGCTGTTCCATGCTTCCAGATACAGAAACGGACTTGTACATCCTCTCTCAAAGAGTTCCTCCATAAGAAAGATCTTTCTGGATGGGGAAAGATTCTGATCCATGTCAAACAAAAGCTTCAGAAGGATAAAACTGTCCTCCTTCTGCATCTGGAAATTCTGGATCTTACGCAGAGCCTGGGATTTATCTCTGTAAATACCGGTCTCCACACAAAGATAAAGATAAATTCCGGCCAGTTCCAGTTCATTATGATGAAAGGACTTGTTCTGATATCGCGCCAGAATCTTCTCTGCTTCCTCATCGTTACCTTCCAGATGAAGGACATATGCCTCAAAAAGCTCATACTCCGGATATTTCAGCCCGTTCTCACCAAGCTTGTTAAAACGCTCATGGGCATTCGCTGTCCAGGTATCAAAATCCACTCTGCCACAGACATATCCCAAATATTCCCTGATCATCTCAGCCCTGTATTGTTTCTCCAGAAGATCGATATTTACAGTACTCTCTGTTCCGCGGGATGCCAGCACCCCAAAGATCAGCTTCTGATATGGAGTCCGTACAATGATCTCCCCGTACTGGTTGCCTCGACCCATTCTCTCTCTGTGAATCACGTAATTCACTTCGCAGGCACTTCCGATAAAATCGTCCTCTGTAACAACATGTTTGCTGACTTCCAGAAAATCTCCGTTTACTTCGATATCAGCACGCAAATGTCCCCAGCCGCTTCTGTGGATGTAAAGTGACTCCTGAACAGTCTCTCTGACATCATAGAAATTCGCCTCATCTTTATTCAATTCCAGAGTTACTTTCTCCTTGGCACCTACAGCTATCAGAAATTCCTCCAGATGCTGGTATGTCACCGGCTGCTGGGACAATCCAGCATAAAGGGCACGGATCTTCTCGCTCTGATCTTTAAGGATCAGGGAAAAATGAGGTTCAGTAAAGATCCTGTATGCCTCACGGGAATCCCTCTTCGCAATCCGGATAAATTCATCCAGTGAAGAAACCTTGCCGCCAGAACTCTTCACTTCTTCTGTTTTTGTCGTTACCTTAAACGGAAGTTTATATTCTCCGATGCTTGTTGTAAAACACAGCCATCCCTCAAAGCACTCGCCTGGCTCCATTCCTTCTGCGTCTACTCCATACGGCATACGCACCGTTGTTCCTGAAAAGCGGTCAAATCCCGGTACCAGCCGCCTGTCTGAAGATGTGACAAAGCCACTGATTCTGCGGTTATCATCTGTTCCAAAATAGATCTCATTCTTTGTCGTATCTCCTGCTTTAAGACTGACGGAGATCTCATCCTGGGAAAACAGAAGCCCCGGCTGTTCATAAATAAATTTTCCGTTAAGAAGCTGTTCTATCCTCTTTTTCAAAATATGTACTCCTCGTCATATACACTGTTATTATCATTCATATTTTATGATTATACACCAGAACCAAAAGCGGCGCAACAGGTGTTCGCCTTTGTCCCAAACGGAAAGTTTTTGTTGGAAAAGCACGAAAAGCGTGTCCTTTTCATAAACTGTATGGAAATCCCCTTTGAGGTGAATCTTTGAAAACTTTCCCAAAACCGCTGTCTGCTGATGAAGAGCAGCACTATCTGCTCCGCTTCCAAAGGGGCGATCCGGAAGCCAAAAACATTCTGATCGAACACAATCTCCGTCTGGTAGCCCACGTTGCAAAGAAATACCAGAGCTGTGAAGAAGACCCGGATGACCTGATCTCCATTGGCACCATTGGTCTTATCAAAGCTATCTCCACCTTTGACTTAAGCCGCACTTCCAGACTTTCCACATACGCTGCCCGCTGTATTGACAATGAGCTTCTTATGATGCTGCGCGCCCGCAAAAAATGCTCCAGGGAAGTCTCTCTTTACGACCCGATCGGCACTGACCGGGAAGGCAACGAGATCAGTCTTCTGGATGTGATCGAAAGTCCGCCGGTAGATGTTGTGGAAGACTGTTTTAAACGGGACAATATTTCCCATCTTCTTAAGCACATCAAAAACATCCTTTCCCCAAAAGAGTACCATGTGATCTGCTGTCGCTACGGTCTGGGCGGTCAGGAGCCCCTGACCCAGCGGGAAATCGCAAAAGATCTCTTCATCAGCCGTTCCTATGTATCCCGCATCGAAAAAAATGCACTACGAAAACTCAGAGCTATTTTTCCCGAAAAGCAATAAAGGGGAGAACGTTTTTTCCGTTCTCCCCTGGTAATATCTTATTCACCTCTTCGAAGGATATCAAATACCTCCGGTGTCTCAGTAAGCTTCACATAGATTCTCTGCTGTGCATGCGGTGCACTCTCCATGGACTCGCCTTCTTCATTGTAGATAGCTTCTACCTGAACAGAAATATTTCTTCCGTCCGGCTTCATGATCTCGATGGTCTCTCCTACAGAGAACTTGTTTCGCTGCGTCAGTCTCGCAAGCCCTCTTTCATCGATTTCCTCTGCAAATCCAAGATATGTGTACTCTCTCACATAAGTATTGCTGTCGTAGATCTGTGTGTTCTCATCCGGTTTTCCGTAAAAAAATCCGGTTGTAAACTGACGATATGTACAGTTTGAGATCTGTTCCTGATACCAAGGCATATTTTCATGATACTTCTCCGGGCTTTCCAGACAGTCATCAATAGCCTTACGGTAAGTTCTGGCTACTGTTGCCACATAAAGAGCTGTTTTCATGCGGCCCTCGATCTTCAGACTGTCAATACCGCTTGTCAGAATATCTTCCATATGCTCTACCATACAGAGATCCTTGGAATTGAAAATAAAAGTTCCTCTCTCATTCTCAAATACCGGCATGTATTCCCCGGGACGCTTCTCCTCAACAACAGAATATTTCCATCTGCATGGATGTGTACAGGCTCCCTGGTTGGCATCCCTTCCAGCCATAAAATTGCTGAGCAGGCATCTTCCTGAATAGGAAATGCACATCGCTCCATGGATAAATGTCTCGATCTCCATATCATCCGGAATGTGTGCGCGAATCTCACGTATTTCCTCCAGAGAAAGCTCTCTGGCACTCACCACACGCTTTGCACCAAGATTATACCAGAAACGGTATGTCTCATAGTTGGTATTGTTGGCCTGAGTGCTGATGTGGCGTTCGATCTCCGGACAGATCTCTTTTGCATACATAAAGATTCCCGGATCTGCGATGATCAGTGCGTCAGGACCAATCTCTTTCAGTTCCTGAAGATATTCCCTTACTCCCTCAAGATCTCTGTTATGAGCCAGGATATTCACTGTCACATAAACTTTTACGCCATGGTCATGTGCAAATCTGATACCCTCGCACATATCCTCTTTTGAAAAATTCTTAGCTTTTGCACGAAGTCCAAAAGCTTCTCCACCGATATAAACGGCATCTGCACCATATATGACGGCAACCTTCAAAACCTCAAGGCTGCTCGCCGGAACCAAAAGTTCTGGTCGTTTCATAAAACCTGTTCTCCTGTTTTTATGCTTACAGCTGCTCCGTCT
This sequence comes from Blautia schinkii, assembly GCF_013304825.1. Taxonomy (GTDB): domain Bacteria; phylum Bacillota; class Clostridia; order Lachnospirales; family Lachnospiraceae; genus Blautia_A; species Blautia_A schinkii_B. Next base: position 30,273 of record NZ_JAAWUO010000004.1, read on the forward strand.
CCCAGCGGAAGGACCGAAGTACGAAGTATGGGACTGTGGGTCAGCTGCCAGAGATATTCTCTCATTCTCTTATAAATTGTCCGGTTGCGCCGTTCCACAAGATAGTGGGATTCAATAATGTCTCCCTCCTGCAGAACATTATCTGACACCAGTACACTTCCTTCTTCCATCAGGCGCAGCATATCTGGCAGCCAGTTGATATACTGGCCCTTAGCCGCATCCATGAAGATCATGTCAAACGTTCCGGTAAGTTCTTTCAGAATCTCACCGGCATCCCCTTCCAGAAGTGTAATCTGTGATTCTCTTCCTGCACGTCTGAAATTTTCCTTCGCAACAGGAATTCTTTTTTCATAATTCTCTATGGTGGTGATCTTAAGATCCTCCGGTCCATATTCACACATAAGAAGTGTGGAGAAGCCTACGGCAGTCCCCACCTCCAGAATTCGCTTCGGCTGTTTCATGGCCAGAAGCATCCTCATAAAGCTCTGCATATCCCTCCGGATGATCGGCACCCTGTTCGCAAGTGCCTGTGCTTCCAACTCCTGCAAAAAAGGAGTATTTCCCATATCAAGAGAATTGATATAGGTTTTCATGCGTTCTTCTACGATCACTGGCTGTTCGATCCTTCCTCATTATCTTCTCCCGACAGCACGGCCAGTATCCTGGTCGGTGTGTAGGCTGTGCTTAAGAGATATGTACCTGCCTTGATCTGTCCGTGATATACGGACATTCTCTCCTGTACTGCAAAAGCAAGCGCATCTTTTACAAGACCTTTCTGTTCAAGTGTCCTGCCAACATTATATGCAGATGAACCTTCTTTGATAACCACAGTCACCTGCTGTCCCTCACCAGGGCTCATAGCCTGCTGGTTGAACACATTATAGCCAAACTGATATGTTGATTTTCCAACCCAGATCAGAAATACAATGACGCAGATATACAGGGCGATCTTAAATACCCCTCCAGCCAGAAAAACGCCGGCTCTGCCCAGCTTGTCTCTTGTGTCTGCCATAGTCTTTCTTCCTCCTATAGATCAGGAATCTGTATGTCTATCCCGGCCACCAGAGTTCTGCAGATCCTCTGCATCAGTCTGCACAGTGCAAGCTCAGCGTCAAGATAGGCATTTACTCTCTGGTTCTGTCTCAGACTTGCAGACTCCTGGTTGAGCTGTTCCGCTGCATGAAACAGCTCATCCTGGTTTGCCTGGCTCTGAAGTCTGAAATTATCTCCCCGGAATCTCATCACCCTTGCCTTAAGCTCAGGATCTTTATCAAGCTGAGCTGTCTGTTTCTGATATTCCTGGTATTCACTGCTTCTGTGCACAGCATCGAGAAGCTTCTCAATGTCCATGCTGATCTCATCCATGTTCCTATGCCTCCATAATGATTGGCAGGATCATCGGACTTCTCTTGGTACGTTTCCACAGATATTCGCCCAGAGCATCTTTTACCTCAGTCTTGATCTTGCCCCAGTCTGTAATGTTGTTCTCCAGACAGGAATCCAGTGCTGTCTCTACAACCTGTTTTGCATGCTCCATAAGATCCTCGGATTCTCTTACATATACAAAACCTCTGGAAACAATATCCGGTCCTGCAAGAACCACATTGCTGTGACGCTCCAGGGTCATAACTACGATCATGATTCCGTCCTCAGACAAATGCTGACGATCACGAAGCACGATATTTCCAACATCACCCACACCAAGTCCGTCTACAAAAATCGCTCCTGTGTGGACGCTTCCTGTTACTTTTGCATCCTGTCCGTCCAGTTCCAGTACATTGCCGGAAGCAAGGATAAAGATATTCTCCTTCGGAATTCCCAGATCCTCCACAATGTGTTTCTGTGCTGTCAGATGACGGTACTCTCCGTGGATCGGAATCGCATATTTCGGCTTCACAAGGGAGTAGATCAGCTTGATTTCTTCCTGGCAGGCATGTCCGGAAACATGGACATCCTGGAAGATAACCTTGGCGCCCTTCATGGACAGCTCATTGATAACCTTCGAAACGGCTTTCTCATTTCCGGGAATTGGGTTGGAACTGAAAATAATGGTATCATTCGGCTTGATGGTGATCTTTTTATGGATATTGGCTGCCATACGGGAAAGTGCTGCCATGGACTCGCCCTGGCTTCCCGTTGTGATCAGAACAACCTTGTCATCCGGATAATTCTTCACCTGATCGATATCAATCAGCGTATTCTCCGGAATCTGAAGATAGCCAAGCTCAGATGCCACGGAAATAACATTAACCATACTTCGGCCTTCTACTGCAACTTTTCTTCCAACACGATATGCAGTGTTGATAATCTGCTGCACACGGTCGACATTGGAAGCAAATGTTGCAATAATGATCCTGGATGTACGGTATTCGTTAAACAGGTTATCAAATACATGCCCTACTGTACGCTCGGACATTGTAAATCCCGGTCTCTCGGCATTGGTGCTCTCGCACATCAATGCAAGAACCCCTTTCTTTCCGATTTCAGCAAAACGCTGAAGGTCGATGGCATCTCCGAATACCGGCGTATAATCTACCTTAAAGTCTCCTGTGTGTACCACGATTCCTACCGGAGAGTAGATGGCAAGTGCAGAGGCATCCTGGATACTGTGATTGGTCTTAATGAATTCCACAGCGAAATCTCCAAGATTGATCACCTGTCCATGCTTCACTTCTTTCATCTTCGTGGAGCGCACAAGATTGTGTTCTTTCAGTTTATTGCGGATCAGTCCCAACGTAAGCTTGGTCGCATAGATTGGAACATTGACCTCTTTCAGTACATACGGAAGTGCTCCGATATGATCCTCGTGTCCGTGAGTGATCACAAATCCTTTGACTTTTGAGATGTTCTCCTTCAAGTACGTTACGTCAGGAATAACAAGATCGATTCCCAGCATATCATCTTCAGGAAAAGAAAGTCCGCAGTCTACAACTACAATGCTGTCTTCATACTCAAAAGCAGTGATATTCATTCCGATCTGTTCCAGACCGCCTAACGGTATGATCTTCAGTTTCGAGGATGATCTGCGGTTATTGTTTTTCCGTCCGGAAGGTCTGCCGCTGTTTCTTGCCGGTCTCTGTGTGTTTCTGAAATTGTTCTTTACTGTTCCAGTGGCCGCTGTCTTCTTTACTGCCGGGCGGAAGGGCTTGTCCTGACGGCTCTTATTGTTATTATTCCCGCCCCTGTACTGTCTTGTCCTTGATCCAGCGTTTCTCTGTCTTGGTCCCTGTCTTCTGGAACCGCCTGCGGAGTTAAAGTTTCTGTTTTCCGCGTTTCTGTTGTCACCGTTGTTCTCGCTTTTCAAAAATCGCTCCTCCATTCAAAATTCACGTCATCCAGCATCTGCTGAAAAACTGCGTATACAGCCTGAAGCTCCTCTTCATCCTCGACTATCTCATAACAAGCTTCAGTGCTTCCCGGAGCTGAAATGTCCTTCAGAATATATGCGTCTGCTTCCTCATCCTGTGAATCGGACACCAAAAGATAAGTCACACCCGCAATGTTGGTCTGCTCCTCTACGTAAAACTCAGCAGTTGTGCCGTCGTCTGACTGAAATATTATTTTTTCCATATTTAATTCTTCCTTATCCGTTCTTGTCAGGCGGATATTATGATCCGCGTTCCTGTTTCGTTCGTGGTCTACTCTTCCGGGTTATCGTTCTCCCGCGCTTTTTTGTATGCTGCGGCATCCAGATATCCCTGCAAAATAAAGACTGCAGCTACCTGATCCAGATACTGTTTACGGTCTTCCTTATGCACGCCAGTCTCTTCCAGTGTACGGTCCGCTGCCATGGTAGTCAGTCTTTCATCCCACATAATAACAGGCAGGCCTGTACGTTTCTCCAGCATTTCCTTGAATTCCAGAGATTTCTCAGCCCGCTCTCCTACGGTATTGTTCATATTCTTCGGGTATCCCAGAACGATCTCTGTCACCTGATACTCCGAAATGATCTCTTCAATACGTGCCAGTGTACGGCGCAGCTTGTTCTCCTGCTTGCGCCATACTGTCTCCACGCCCTGTGCTGTCAGACCAAGAGGATCGCTTACTGCAACTCCCACTGTCTTCGAGCCGTAATCCAGTCCCAGTACTCTCATATTACCGTTCCCAGGATTTATTCTTGATATACTCGGTAAGAAGTTCCTCTACCAGCTCATCACGCTCCACCTTCATGATCATGCTTCTCGCACCCTTGTGGCTGGTGATGTAGGTCGGGTCTCCGGACATAATATATCCTACGATCTGATTTACCGGATTGTATCCCTTCTCATCCATTGCATTGTACACCAGGTCCAGGACTTCTTTTACCTGAAGTTCCTGATCCGGTTTTGTTCTGAAATACTGTGTATTTCCCAGATTATTCTCTGCCATTATCTCTCACGTCCTTAAAATATATTCTTTTTTATTTTAATATAAATTTACATAAATTACAATCTTAATTTTAAGCGAGCTCTCATTCTCTACTCCACAACTTTGCCTGTCATGATATGTTCTTCCAGAAATTCCTCCGCTCTCACTTTCACAATATCATTCACACCGTAGCTTTCAGACTTTTTCACAGCTGTCCTGATATATTCCCGGCTATGTCCCAGATACCAGGTCTGGCCGTCTTTTTTGTACTCTTCCTCTATAAGAACTTCCAGTATTTTTCCAAGCATGGATTTCTCGTAATCGCTTGCATGTCTGTGATGCATGGCGATCATTTTTTCACTGCGAAGAGCTTTTTCGGCCTCTGTCAGCTGTCCATCCATGGCAGCTGCTTTTGTTCCCTGTCTTCTGGAATACTTGAAAATATGTGTCTCATAGAAACGGATACTGTCCACAAAATCATAGGACTTCTGAAATTCCTCTTCTGATTCCTTCGGAAAACCAACGATCACATCTGTAGTCAATGCCGGATTTCCGTAAACTTCCCTTAAAAGCTCACAGCGTTCCCTGTATTCGCCACTTCTGTATCTGCGGTTCATTCTCTCAAGGGTTTCATCGCAGCCACTTTGAAGGGAAAGATGAAAATGCGGGCAAACCTTCGGAAGTGCAGCAATCCCTTCTGCAAATTCTCTGGTAACGATTCCAGGCTCCAGGGAACCAAGACGGATTCTTTTGATTCCTTCAATCTCATGAACTGCACGGATCAGCGAAAGCAACGTCTCTTTCTTCTCCTCCGGGAAGTCCACTCCATAGGAGCTTAAGTGGATTCCTGTAAGAACTATCTCCTTATATCCTTTTTGGGAAAGTGCACGGACTTCTTTCAGCACACTTTCAATATTGCGGCTTCTCACACGGCCTCTTGCATAAGGAATGATGCAGTAGGTACAGAACTGGTTGCATCCGTCCTGAACCTTAATGTACGCTCTTACATGCTCCGCTGTATGATCAATGGAAAGATCCTCGTATTCTTTTGTCTGATTGATCTTGATCACGTGAGAGTCGTGGCCCGGTTTGTTCTCGGCATATTCTGCCAGTGCATCCACGATATTTCCTTTCCGGTTATTGCCAAGCACAAGATCAATAGCCTCATCCTTTTCCAGCTTGTCTCCACCTGTCTGTACATAGCAGCCTGTTGCCACAACAATGGCCTCCGGATTCATTTTTTTTGCTTTGTGGAGCATCTGCCTTGATTTTCTGTCTGCAATATTGGTGACAGTACAGGTATTGATCACATAAATATCCGCTCCCGGTTCAAAAGGTACGATTTCATAGCCTGCCTCCTCCAGGAGCTGCTGCATAGCTTCAATTTCATAAGCATTGACTTTGCAGCCAAGATTGTGTAATGCAACTTTATTTCCCATGTTTCCTCACTTTTTTTACATTTTAACTAATTATTGAAACAATTTTTATCTCTTTTTACCTTGACTTTTCTGGGGCCGACAGGTAAGATGAAAGCTGTAAAACAAAAATCTATCAAGGGAGGTTATTATAATGAAAACAGCTAAAATCTCACTGAACTCCATCGATAAGGTGAAGGCATTCGTAAACGAGATCAGCAAATTCGACTGCGATTTTGATTTAGTGTCCGGAAGATATGTGATCGATGCAAAATCCATCATGGGTATCTTCAGCCTGGATCTCTCCAAGCCAATCGACCTCAACATCCACGCAGACGGCGCTGCTCTGGATAACGTAATGCAGATTATTTCCAAATATACAATCGACTAATCCATGATGTATATTTGAGAGGAACTGTATGGAACATGCAGTTCCTCTTTTTTCATGTGATAAACTATATGGATGAATGGGTCGCACACCGGAATTTCCCTTTTTTCCGGTATGCGGCTTTTTTATATTGCAGTTAAGCCTCATCCATTTCATGAAACCTGTTTACCGGGGTTCCTTTTCTCTCATTTACCGGATCTCAATAATTTCAGTTGTGTTCAGTGCAGTCTCCATCAGCTCATCAATCTTCTCAGAGAGTTTCTGCTCAGAACGGCGGATCACTTTGAGATTGGGCTTCGTTACCGGATGCTTGGCAACAAAAATAGTACAGCAGTCCTCAAACGGCTGTATGGATGTCTCAAAAGTATCGATCTTTCTGGAAATGCGGACGATCTCCTCTTTGTCAAAGCCGATCACCGGACGGTATACAGGCAGTGTGCAGACTTCATTTGTGGAAGCAAGGCTCTGTAATGTCTGGCTTGCAACCTGTCCAATGCTCTCACCTGTGATCAGGCCAAGACAGCGGTCTTTTTTCGCAAAGTGCTCAGCAATACGCATCATGTATCTTCTCATAATGATAGTAAGCTCATCATGCGGGCACTGATCATAAATATAAAGCTGGATATCTGTAAAATTAACAACATGAAGGCGAATCGGTCCACTGTATTTTGCTACCAGACGGGCAAGATCCACAACTTTCTGTTTGGCACGTTCGCTTGTGTAAGGCGGTGCATGGAAATATACCGCATCGATCTTAACTCCACGTTTTGCGATCATATAACCGGCAACCGGACTGTCTATTCCGCCGGAAAGAAGCAACATGGCTTTTCCGTTGGTTCCGATGGGCATTCCGCCTGCTCCCGGGATTGTCTGGGAATATACATAGATTTTGTCACGGATCTCAACAGAAAGATCCAGTTCCGGATGATGAACATCCACACTTGCCTCAGGAAAAGCATCCAGAATACGTCCACCCAGCTCTGCGCTGACTTCCATAGAGCTGATCGGATAAGACTTCTTTGCACGGCGTGTCCATACCTTGAAGCTTCCGTTAAAGTCCGGATGCCACTGCTTCATATATCCAACCACATCTTCTGCAAGCTTCTCAAATCCCTGTTCCTCATAAATCATAACCGGACAGATACCAACAATACCAAATACATGCTGCAGTGCATCCACAGCCTCATCATAATCATAATTTTCCGGACAGAATACATAGACTCTTCCCTGCTCTTTTTTTACCTCAAACTCGCCCTCAATCTTGGAGAGTGCGATCTCCATCTGATGTACGAGAGCATCTTCAAAACGGTAGCGGTTTTTTCCCTTAAGGGCAATCTCCGCATATTTGATCAGAAATGCGTGTACTAACATAAAAATTCCTTTCCTGTATATTATCTGCGTGCATATTTGCGCAACATTGGAATCGATTTCTTCAGGGTATCGATGCAGTAATCCACTTCCTCAAAAGTATTCTCCTCACAGAAGCTGATACGGACAGTGCTCTCCACATCAGCTCTTGATAATCCCATTGCTGTCAAAGTCGCACTTGGTTTTCTCTTATGGCTGGAGCATGCACTTCCTGCGGAAATATATACTCCGAATTCTTCCAGTGTATGAAGCAGAACTTCGCTCCGGACTCCGTGGAAGGTAACGCTCATAATGTGCGGTGCCCCCTCATTTAACGGCATTCCGTTGACAGTAACGTCTCCAAGTTCTCTTAAGCCCTCTGCCATCCGCTGTTTCAGGTCATAGAGGTGCTGTATTTTTTTGTCAAAATCTGTGTAAACCATCTCAGCTGCCACACCAAGACCTGCAATTCCCGGTACATTGTCTGTTCCGGAACGCATACCGTTCTGTTGCCCACCACCAAGGATCTGAGGCTGTACTCTTACTTTCTCATTGATGTAAAGAAATCCCACACCTTTCGGGCCGTGGATCTTGTGGCTGCTCACAGAAAGAAGGTCTATTCCCAGTTTCTTCGGATAGATACGGTACTTACCAAATGCCTGGATCGCATCTACATGAAAAAGTGCTTTCGGACTTTTCTTATGAACCAGTTTTCCAATCTCGTCGATCGGCATCACCGCACCAACTTCATTGTTTACATACATAACAGACACAAGGATCGTATCCGAACGCAAAGCTGCATCCAATGCATCCAGCTTTACAACTCCCCGCTCGTCAACAGGTAGAATTGTCACCTCATAGCCCTGCTCCTTCAGATAAGCAAAAGGCTGGGCCACCGCTGCATGCTCTACTGCTGTTGTGATGATATGGTTTCCCATACGCTTATTGGCTTCCACACCGCCAATGATGGCAAGGTTATCCGATTCTGTTCCACCGGAGGTAAAAAGAATCTCTTTTTCATTCACTTTCAGTAATTTTGCAAGGGTCTGGGCACTTCTGCGGACATAATTCTCCGCTTCCATTCCCTTTTTATGCATGGCAGAAGGGTTTCCAAAATCTTCTGTCATGGTTTTGCAGACAATATCCTTTACTTCATCGAAGCATCTCGTTGTCGCGGAATTGTCAAAATATGCTTCCATAATCTATTCATCCTCCAGTTGAAACATCAGAACAGAAAGTACTGCGAGTCCCGCGGTTTCCGTCCGTAAGATTCGGTGTCCCAGGGTGATAGGTTTCGCACCCGCTTCCATGGCATCTGCCACTTCCTGCTCTTCAAAACCACCCTCAGGGCCGATAAAGACACCTATGCTTTTTCCCGGTTCGATCGACCGGATCAGCTCCTTTGTCTCTTTCATTCCTTTTGCAAGCTCATAAGGGATCAGCAGAACGTCCAGTTCTTTTGCATAGGCAAGGGCCTCTTTAAAAGTCATCACTGAACGGACTTCCGGTACCAACATACGCTTGGACTGTTTTGCCGCACTCTCTGCGATCTGCTGCCAGCGTGACACTTTTTTCTCTGCTTTCTTATTATCCAGTTTTACCACACAACGTCTGGTTGAAACCGGAACTACGGAATATGCTCCAAGCTCTACTGCCTTCTGGATGATCAGCTCCATCTTGTCTGCTTTCGGCAGGCCCTGAAACAGATAAATGCGATTTTTCAGCTCATAATCCGGCTCCTGAACATATAAAATATGAAGAAGTACCTCATCCTCTTCCGTACTTTCAATCACACAGTGGTACTCTTTTTCTTTATCGCTGATCCAGAGCTCCTCACCTTTTTTCATACGAAGCACATTCGCGATATGATTGACGTCATTTCCTGTGATGTGGATCTCATGTCTGTCCCTGTCGATCTGATGCGGTTCCACAAAAAATCGCTGCATGAGATCAGTCCTTTCTTGCTGTCACAGATACCCACTCGCCCTGATGAGTCACCTCAACAAGAGTCAGTCCGGCGTCTTTTACAGCCTGCACTACAACATCCTCCTTTATATCCAGGATGCCGGATGTAATGTAGTAAGCGCCTTTTTTCATCTGTGCAACGATAACCGGTGTCAGAGGAACCAGAACATCTGCAAGAATGTTTGCAGTTACAATGTCATATTTCTCATATCCGACCTGATCCTGCACCTCTTTGTCATCAATGATATTTCCGATCATCATGTCAAAAGACTTCTCTTCAATCTGATTTGCTTCTTTATTCTCGGATACCGCCGGAACTGCACATGGATCAAGATCTGTTCCTACCACATGGCCTGCGCCAAGCTTTAATGCTACGATTCCAAGGATTCCACTTCCGGTTCCCACATCCAGGATCTCCATGCCTGGCTTCACAAATTTCTTCAGCTGACGGATCACAAGCTGTGTGGTCTCATGCATTCCTGTACCAAAAGCTGTTCCCGGATCAATGTGGAGGATCATCTTGTCCTTATCTTCTGCCTTCACTTCTTCCCAGGACGGCACGATCAGAATGTCGTCTACATAGAACTGATGGAAATACTGTTTCCAGTTATTGATCCAGTCCTTGTCCTCTGTCTGGGATTCTGTGATCGTAGCTTCTCCGATGTCAACAAAACTTCTTAAGTCTTCCAGTGCAGCTTTTACATCCTTCAGGATGGCTTCTGTATCTGCATCTTCCTCAAGATAAAAGTTCAGATATGCAATACCATCATCTGCCGGGCCTTCAGGCATGATATCCACAAACATCTGCGCCTTGTCCTCATCGGTCAGTGGCTGCTTATCCTGGATCTCCACACCTTCAATTCCCACCTCGGCAAGTGTACAGATCACAATATCTTCTGCCTCTGTTTTTGTTTTCAGTGTAAAACGGTTCCATTTCATATTTCTATATCTCCTTATGCTGTATACACATTTACGGATTTTCGTTCCTGTCTGTTGCCTGTTTTCTTTTCCCCAAAAACGGGCACTTCTTTTAATATACACGAATACAGTAAAAAAAGAAAGAGGCATTTTTCGCCTCTTTCCTGTTTTTGCTTCATTTATTCCTCAAACATTTCCTTGACTTTCTCGCGGAAACCTTTTTTCTTCTTTTCCGTTTTTTCTGAAGTCTCGGCTGTACTGTCCTCTGCCGGACGGTTGCCGCATGCCGCGTCAAAAGCTGCCAGAGCTTTCTTTGCATCCTCATTTAAGTTGGTCGGGGTCTGGACTACCAGTGTTACATAATGGTCGCCACGAACGTTCTTGTTGCGTAATGACGGAACACCTTTTCCTTTCAGACGGATTCTTGTATCTGTCTGTGTTCCCGGCTTCACCTCATAAGTCACCTCGCCGTCAACGGTATTAATACGCATCTCACCGCCAAGTGCAGCCTGAGCAAATGTGATCGGAGCTGTTGAAAAGATATTCATATCCTGTCTCTGGAAGATCGGATGACGGGCTACATTTACCTCAACCAGCAGATCTCCTCTTGGTCCACCGTTAGTTCCCGGCTCACCTTTATCACGGATACGGATACACTGACCATTATCAATACCTGCTGGTACAGATACCTGGATCTTCTTTCTGGAAGATGTATATCCGGTTCCACGGCAGGCACTGCATTTTTCTTTGATCACTTTACCGGTTCCGTTACAGTCCGGACAGGTCTGGACATTACGTACCATACCGAACATGGACTGCTGGGTGTAAACAATCTGTCCCTGACCTTTACATTTCGGACAGGTGACCGGTGATGTTCCAGGTTTCGCTCCGGTTCCGTGACATGTGGTACATTCATCCTTCAGAACGATCTCCAGCTCTTTCTCGCATCCGAAAACCGCTTCCTCAAAAGTAATATTCACACGTGCACGAAGGTTTGCCCCCTTCATCGGTCCGTTATTTGCCCGTCTGGTTCTGCCTCCGCCGCCGAAAAGGTCTCCGAAGATATCTCCGAAGATGTCTCCCATATCTGCGCCGTTAAAGTCGAATCCGCCAAAGCCGCCGGCACCGCCTCCGCCGCCGTTTTCGAATGCTGCATGGCCAAACTGGTCATACTGTCTTCTCTTGTCGGCATCACTTAAAACGGAGTAAGCCTCTGTCGCCTCTTTGAACTTCGCCTCAGCCTCTTTATCACCCGGATTTACATCCGGGTGATATTTTTTGGCCAGCTTACGATATGCTTTTTTTAATGTTGCGTCATCGGCGTTTTTATCCACACCTAAGACTTCATAATAATCTCTTTTATCAGCCATTGTAATTATTTCCTACTTGTCTTAGACTTCCTTGTAATCAGCATCTACAACATCATCGCCGTATCCTGCTTCATTTCCGCCCTGAGCACCAGCGTTTCCGCCCATATTGCCCATATCCGGTCCAGGACCAGCCTGACCCTGAGCTCCCTGAGTCTGCTCATACATCTTGGAAAACAGCTTCTGAGCACTCTCCATCATCTTCTCCTGTGCAGCCTTGATGTCTGCAACCTGAGAATCTGTAAGCTCCTGAGCATTTGCAGTCTGTGCAAGAAGATCCTTCAGTGCATTGAGGTCTGCCTCAACACTTGCTTTATCGTTTGCATCAAGCTTATCGCCTGCTTCCTTCAGTGCATTCTCAACCTGGAATACCATGGAGTCTGCATTGTTTCTTGTGTCGATCGCCTCTTTACGTTTCTTATCCTGAGCCTCGAACTCAGCTGCCTCTTTGACAGCTTTGTCGATATCGGAATCGGACATGTTGGAACCAGCTGTGATAGTGATGTGCTGCTCCTTACCTGTTCCAAGATCCTTAGCGGATACGTTAACGATACCGTTGGCATCAATATCAAATGTTACCTCGATCTGCGGAACTCCACGACGTGCTGGCGGGATTCCATCCAGACGGAACTGGCCAAGGGATTTGTTGTCTTTCGCAAACTGACGCTCACCCTGTACAACGTTGATATCTACAGCTGTCTGGTTGTCAGCTGCTGTAGAGAAGATCTGGCTCTTCTTTGTAGGAATTGTAGTATTTCTCTCGATCAGACGAGTTGCGATACCACCCATTGTCTCGATGGACAGTGACAGCGGAGTAACATCCAGAAGAAGGATATCACCGGCACCTGCATCACCTGCAAGCTTACCACCCTGTACGGAAGCACCAAGTGCAACACACTCATCCGGGTTCAGGTTTTTGCTAGGCTCTTTGCCTGTTAACTGTCTTACCTTATCCTGTACTGCCGGGATACGGGAAGAACCACCAACCAGAAGTACCTGGCCAAGCTCGGAAGCTGTGATACCTGCATCAGACAGTGCACGGCGAACCGGCTCAGCAGTCATCTCTACAAGGTCATGTGTCAGCTCATCAAATTTAGCTCTTGTAAGGTTCATATCGAAATGCTTCGGTCCCTCAGCTGTAGCTGTGATGAACGGAAGGTTGATGTTTGTTGTTGTTGCGGAAGAAAGCTCTTTCTTAGCCTTCTCAGCTGCTTCTTTCAGTCTCTGAAGAGCCATCTTGTCGTTGCTTAAGTCTACGCCCTCTGTTCTCTTGAACTCGGAAAGCATGTAATCTGTGACCTTCTTATCAAAGTCATCTCCACCAAGACGGTTGTTACCAGCTGTGGAAAGAACCTCGATAACGCCATCACCGATCTCGATAACAGATACATCAAATGTACCACCACCAAGGTCGTATACCATGATCTTCTGCTCTTTCTCATTGTCAAGACCATATGCAAGAGCTGCTGCTGTAGGCTCGTTGATAATACGTTTTACATCAAGACCTGCGATCTTACCTGCATCTTTGGTTGCCTGACGCTGAGCATCGTTGAAGTAAGCCGGAACTGTGATAACTGCCTCTGTTACTTTCTCACCAAGATATGCCTCTGCATCCTTTTTCAGTTTCTGAAGGATCATTGCGGAGATCTCCTGTGGAGAATATTTCTTATCGTCAATTGTTACACGGTAATCTGTACCCATCTCTCTCTTGATGGATGAGATTGTTCTGTCAGCGTTTGTAACTGCCTGACGTTTTGCAGGCTCACCTACAAGACGCTCTCCTGTTTTTGTGAATGCTACAACGGATGGTGTTGTTCTTGCTCCTTCTGTATTTGCGATAACTGTTGGCTGTCCACCTTCCATTACGGCTACACAGCTGTTTGTTGTACCTAAGTCAATACCAATAATCTTTCCCATGATTTTTTCCTCCTGTTTTAGTCTGTATCTGTAAAATTACAACTTGTTAACAATTAATCAGTTAGCAACTTTTACCATGCTGTGGCGTACTACAAAATCCTTATAAGTGTAACCTTTCTGGAATTCTTCCACCACAATGTTCTCGCCAACCTCTTCATCCTCCACATGCATCACTGCATTATGGAAATCCGGGTTAAACTCTTTACCAACTGCTTCGATCGGCTTCACACCGAGCTCATCCAGTGTTGTGGTAAGCTGCTTGTAGATCATTTTCATTCCATCTGCAAAAGCATCGCCTTCCTGTGCCTGTGCAAGACCTCTTTCGAAGTTATCCACAACCGGCAGGATCTTCTCAACGATTTCTTTCGCTCCGATGATATACATGCTGGATTTTTCTTTTTCTGTTCTTTTACGGAAATTATCAAATTCAGCCATGGTTCGCTTCAGGCGATCGGTAAGCTCCTCCACCTTCTGCTCAGATTTATCTTTTTTCTTCTTTCCGAAGAAGGAAGTCTTTGATTTTTCTTCTTTTTTATCCTGTGGGGCAGTTTCTTCGCCTGGAGTATTATTTTCTTCCTCCGGCAGATCTTCTCCCTCCGGTGTCAGGTTTTTTTCTTCCTGATCTCCGTCAGTTACGGGAATCTCGTTCTCCGCTTCCTGCTCTTCGGATGTTTTCTTTGTTTCCTCCGACACTTTTCTTCTACCGCCTTTCTAAGTTTTCTTCTTTTTCAAAACGTCATCCAGATGATTCTTCAGTTCCTTCAGACTGTCCACTACATTCTCATAATCCATTCTCTTGGGGCCGATGATCCCGATGGTTCCGTACATTCCGTCTCCCAGTTCATATCTGGCAGTTACAATGCTGCAGTCCTTCATGGTCTGGATCGGCATCTCATCACCAATGTAAACCTGGATTCCTGTATTTTCTCCATCTGACATCTGTTCTTTCACAAGATCGGCAAGTTCATGCTTCTCTTCAAATGCGGAGATCAGCTCCGTTGCCTTCTCTTTATCGGCAAGCTCCGGATACTTGAAAATGTTAGTTGCACCTGAAGTGTAGATCTCCATATCTTCCTCTTCCACATGAATAGTGGCTGCCACTGCATCCAGAACTGTGGCCACCACACCACTATGGCTGCCTGCCTGTTCCTTCAGCCTGGCGATCATCCCAAGATTGATATCCTGGATCGGAATCCCATTGAGATTGGTGTTAAGAAGAAGATTCAGCTTCAGGATCGTCTGGTCGTCCATTTCCTCATCCAGATTGATGATCTGGTTCCGGACTGTGTTGTTGTCACTGACAACCACTGCCACAAGCTGAAGCTCGCTCATTCTCGACAGCTGGATGAACTTGATCTTGTTGCCGCTGTACTGCGGAACGGAAACCATGGTAGCGTAATTGGTATTGGAAGCAAGAACCTTCGCAACCTTCTTAAGCACCTTATCCATCTTATCTGTCTTCTCAATGATCAGATCCCGCAGCTCTGCAACCTCGGCTTCCTTCTCCTTCATCAGCTCATTAACGTAAAGTCTGTAGCCCTTATCAGAAGGAATTCTTCCTGCTGAGGTATGAGGCTGGACGATATAGCCCATATCTGTCAGGTCTGACATTTCATTTCGGATCGTTGCGGAACTTACATTGAGATCCGCATACTTGGAAATGGTCCTGGAGCCAACCGGTTCTCCGGTTTCCATATAGGTCTTGATGATTGCTTTTAAGATTTTTTGCTTGCGCTCATTCAACACCTCTTCCATGAAGCCATCTCCTTTCCTTTTTATTCTTCCTGACGGATGTTGATTCTTTTTTATATCTGTTAGCACTCATTTTAGTGGAGTGCTAACATCTACAGTCTTTAAGATATCACCATGTAAAATATTTGTCAATATGTTTTGAAAAAAAGTTCTTATTTTTTCGCAACAAAAAAAGCATCAGTACGATGCTTTTTTGTAATACTGGTCTATGCAGTTCTGTGCCCCGGCAAAAAATTCCGCTTCTGTTTTCTGTCCCAGCACATATTTCTGAAATTCCGTTCCCATGGACGAAACAGCTTCTATGGAATCGGCACACAGTGGTCTTGCCTTCAGCTTATAATCTTTCAGATATTGCCGGATCATTTCAATTCCCTCCAGCTCAAGACTCTTATCCTCGATCACATCCAGTCTTGCCGGACACATTTTTGTCAGCTGTCCGTAATTTTTACTGGCCTCATATCCGGACACATACTGAAGGAACTTCAGAGCTGCTTCTTTATGCGCAGAATTTTTATTCAGTACATACTGCCAGGTTGCGATATTGGTCACCTTCTCGTCAAATTCCGGAAATGGTGCCATATGGAGCTTATCTTTTCCATACACGCCTGCATTCTGAAAGGTACTCAACGCACCAGTATACATGAACATACATCCATACTGGCCGTTTATAAATTTTTCATTCAGCTGGTCATGCTGGTCGATCAGATTCTCCTCTGATATCATCCCTGTATCCAGCATTCGCTTCATATATTCTGCCGCTTCTCTTGTTTTCGGATCCGTCCAGTCTGTATAATCTCCTCCGAAAAAATCGACATACTCGCTGATACTATTATATATGTAAGAAATCTCCCATGCATCCCCGTATGCATATTTTCCCGTATTCTGAAGCTTTTTCTGAAGGATCTCAAGATCACTGAGACAGGAGAGTCTGTCCAGACCAGCCTGATCCAGCAATTCCTGGTTCACCCAGAATGCCATGATATCCATTTTGAACGGTACCGAAAAAATATGTCCGTCTGACATGCATATTTCTTTCAGGTATTCCTGTGGAAAATTCGCCGCTGTCTCCTCTGTCATAACGGTATCTTCCAGCGGAAAAAGAAATCCCTTATTTTTAAATTCGGATATCATCTCATCATTTACTGTGATCAGATCCACCGAATCATCTCCCGATGTCAGAAGAGTTGCTATTTTGGCCTGACGATTGTCCGCATTAGCCGGACATTTTTCGATATGAATCTCTATTCCAAGATCTTTTTCCGCCTGGCTGATAAAAGAATCAAAGCCCTCTGTGCCTGCATCCACATGAAGGATCGTCAGTTCCTGTCTGTTCTCCGGTACAATATCAGATGCAGCCTCCTTCTTCCGGACTCCACATCCTGTCACTGCCAGAGCCAGGGCAAACGCCACGCAAAATACCTGTTTTTTCAATCTCTACCACCCTTTTTATCTGGGCCATCTGTCCTCTTTTGACATCAACGGCTGGAACGGTGCATGAGGAAGTGTCTGATACCAGTATGCTACACTTGCCACATCATCCTGTCGTTCAAACAGGCCACGATATCCGACACCTATCTGCTGAATTGTAACGCGGAGATTCTCTTCAAAACAGATCGGATCCTGTAAATGCCATCTGTAAAATCCTCGCATTGGCGGGCAGTCATCATTGTGATAAAAATTATGGATCAGTTCGTCATGGGCAGAATAATACGGATATCCCAGATATGGCGTATTATAATTCTGTTCCACGGTTTTCCCATCTACCTGCTTCGCAAAGCTCCAGGAACCTCCAAAGTAATCTTCCGTTCCTGTTCCGCAGATAGTCGGATACTCCTCATCTCCGTCAATATAAAATTTCACTTCTCCTTCGCCCCACCAGTAACGTTCCAGTGTGGTAAGTGCCATGTAGGTTCCTATATAATGGCCTTTTCCTTTTACTCCATCCAAAATTGTATAATCTTTTGTTTTTTCTGTCAACCGTTCCCGTCTCCACTGTGCATGGAAATAAGCAATATCGTCCGGAAGCTCATCATAGAGACAGTAATCTACCTGATAAAAGAAAGCCGGTATTTTATTTGCATGCTGGTTTTCCAGTGTGATCTTTGCTTTCTTCTTAAACGGCATCGGGAAATAGCAGTTAAATCCCCTGCTTGGAACAACAGCCACAGGAACAGAATTTACAAAACATTCCCTTCCGAATCCGCAGCAGAAGAAATCACCCAGAGGACTTTCCACGGAAGGAGTTTCCTCGTCATCCCAGTACATACGGATCACAAGATCCCTCAGTACAAAGCAATCTGCCTCTGTAGTCTTGTTATCAACGGTGATCCAGATATGATTGATCTGTCCCGGTCCTTCCATTTCTGCCAGAGTTACCACAGTTCCCGGCTCAATATCCTTAAGACACGGGCTTCCTTTTCTGGATGGTCCCAGATGACTTGCAGCCATACCGCCTCTGCCTTTTTCTCCATGAGGATTTTCCGCGTTGATCGCACGGCTTTTTCCATGCTTTGCAAGTGCGATTCCTCCCAGTCCGCCTGTAAATGCCTGATACATATCTGTTTTCTCCTCTCTTTTGGAAATTAAAAATATTTACGCTTTTACTCCACCTGCCATGATACCATCCATGATCTGTTTCTCAAAAACAGCTACAAAGATAATGATCGGAAGAAGGATGATCCATCCCATGGAGCTGACAAGATCCCACGGAACTCCATACATGTTGTCACGTAACGGAAGCTGTACAATGGAAACGGAAAGTACCTGAATACCATTTGAATAAAACAACGGTGTGAAAAAGTTATTCAGACAGGTAATAAAGTTGATGATGCAAACCGTAGCGATCGCCGGCTTCATCAGCGGCAGAACGATCGTAAACAGTCTCTGTGAAAAAGATGCGCCGTCAATAGCAGCTGCCTCCTCCAGTGAGATCGGGATCTCACCGACAAAGTTTCTGAGGATCAGAACCGTAAACGGTATAACGGTACTGATATAAAGAAGGATAAGTCCCGGATATGTATCATACAGCTTTACCTTCTGCATAAACTCATACAGCGGGCGGGCTGTAACAACCTCAGGGATCAGCATGGTAGCCAGAACAAATGCAAATGCAACAGAAACTCCCTTTGAGTTAAATCTTGAAAAGCCATAAGCTGCCATTGCACACAGCACGGTGCTGATCACAAGAGTAAGACCGACGATCAGTACGGTGTTTCCAATCTTTGAAAGCAGTCCGACATTCTGTAGCAGAAATGTGTAGCTTTCCAGTGTGGGATGATCCGGAAGATAATCAATCGGTGTTTTAAACAGTTCTCCTGCCGGTGTGATCGAAGAAATAAAGATCCAGTAAACCGGGAACAGGATCAGAAAAGCCACGATTGCAAACAGAACCCATCTTCCAACGGATACCACTTTATGATAAACATTATATTTTCCTGTATTCTTCACGATAATTCCCCCTAACTGTCAAACTTATTCATAACACGTATGTTCAGCCAGCTGAAGATTGCCATTACAACAAACAGCAGCATGGCCAGCGCCGAAGCATATCCTACGTTCAGATTTGTAAATGCTTCTGTTGTGATTCTGTATGCGATCAGCGCAGTATCCTCGCCAGGGCCTCCGGATGTCATGGAATAAACCAGATCGAAGGTTGTCAGTCTCCAGAGTGTGAACGGAATACATAACGTCAGGACATTTTTTGCGATCAGCGGAAGTGTGATCCGGAAAAAGCTCTGAATCCCGTTTGCACCGTCTACCTTTGCTGCCTCATAGATATCGCCGGAAATAAACTGAAGTCCGGAAAGTACAAGAATTGCAAAGAACGGAAGATCCTTCCACAGGTCCATTGCAATTACCGCTGCTCTTGCAGTACCTGTATTGATCAGCCAGCTGTTCTGGTATCCCGGTACAAACCAGCGGATAAAATCATTGATCAGACCATAATCATTGTTAAATGCCCATTTTGCAGCCATACCGGCTACTACTGCTGGCATAGCCCATGGGATCAGCACAATAGTCCTCAGAAAACGGCGGCCTTTGAATTTCATATTCAGGATCAGTGCCAGGATAACTCCGAGGATCACATGCAGGATCATGGAAACAACCACAAATATTGCCGTAAAGCTGATCGATGTAAGCACTTTAGGATCAGAAAATACCTTCAGGTAATTCTTGAAGCCTATAAATTCATTGATACCTGCAAGGATACTGATATTAAAGAAGCTGTTTTTCACAGTCATCAGAATGGGATATACTGTTGTAAAGCCTCTGATCAGTACAACCGGCAGGATCAAAAGCCATGGTATCCACTTCATAGTTTTTTTACTTATTGTCATGGAACTTTCCTCCCTGTTCATCAAGCAATGTAAAGCAGACTTTTACCTCTGCTTTACATTGCTGTTTTTTTATATCTTTTACTTATACATATCTACCACATCCTGAGCCTTCTTGCAGAACTCATCAACTGTAATCTCGTCTTTCATACAGGACTGGAAGATCGTTCCCATATCGCTGATAAATTCCATTGTCTGTGCCGCCAGTGGACGTCCCTGTACATTGCATTCATTTGCATATCTGCTGTACATTTCTTTTGCCGGGTCAGAATCCGGAACTACCTTCTCTGCAACATCCTTTCTTGCAGGATATCTGTCAAATGCTTTATAGGAAGCTTCCATTCCGCCTTCATCAGCCATATACTGAAGGAATTTCACAGCTGCATCTTTATTCTTGGATGCTTTGTTAAGAACATAGTTCCAAGAATCTGTAAAGATCGCACGCTCTCCCTTACCGCTGAAATCCGGTACCATTTCCATGTGGATCTTATCTGCGCCAAGCATATCTGCCTTTGCATAATCTGTTCCAAGGCCCCACATAAACCAGCATCCGTATTTTCCGTCATTGATCTTCGGATTCATCTGATCATATTTATCAGCAATCTGCTCAATGGAGGTTTCTTTATCAGCAACCAGATCATGGAGGAACTGAACCGCTTCCTTGTTTTCCTCTTTGGTCCAGTCAAAATAATCGCCGCCGAACATGTTTACAAACTGTGCAAGCTCGTTAAATGCATAAGTTTTCTCCCAGGAACCGCCGTAACCGAATCTTCCATCCTTGGAAACAGCCTTCATATACTTCATGAAGTCCTCTTTTGTATCAATGGACTTGATTCCGACCTCATCCATGATCTCCTGATTTACCCAGAATGCAAGATATCCTGCATAGCCTGGAACACCGACGATGTTTCCGTCCTTATCTGTGATCATATCCTTTACATATCCCTGAGCAAACTGATCAATGATATCATCTGTCATTACTGTATCATTCAGTCCTTCCAGCCATCCGGAATTTTTAAATGCCGCGCTCATCTCATCGTTGATCTCAATGACATCCACTGAAGTATCTCCTGTAGAAAGCATTGTGGTGATCTTCTGCTGACGTGTATCTGTATCTGTAGGTGCCGCAATTACATTAATGTTCAGGCCCGTGGCATCTTCCACATTTGCAAGCCAGTCCTCAAAATCCGGGTCTGTGGTGTTGACGCTGTATAAGGTAAGATCATATTTTTCCTTTGCGGAAACAGTAACCACGTTACCTGCCATACCCACAACCATCGCTGCTGCCAAAACTGCACTCATTACTTTTTTCTTCATATCTTTCTTCCTTTCTGGACATTTTCGTGTTTGTCCACACCTGTTTTTGATGGTTTAAGGATACCAGAGAGCCCCCTCATTCTAAATACAATATTTTATGATTTATTTATATTATTTTTCGTTCTCTTGTATTTTTGTTGTTAATTTTTTATAATCCTTTTATATAATCTATATTTGTAACGGCTTTTTTCACAGCTGAATTCGGTTTCATTAATTTGTTTTTGACATAAAGGAGAATATGTACTATGAAATTCCACAAATGTATCCCACCCAGTTTTTCCTCATTTCGCTATAAGCTCCTGCTCGCATTTCTGATCGCAACTATGGTACCTCTGATTTCCCTGACCTTCATCAGCTATCACATTTCCTATAACATTGCCAGAGATCGTATCATCGATTCTGCCGTAATGACTGACAAGCAGCTGGTCTCTCAGCTGAACGACCGCCTCGGTCAGGTTGAAAATGTAGCAGATACCATACAGTTTCAAATGTACTCCCTAAATCAGCCTTCCTCTAATAAGGTAGATGCACTGAAAAAATTCACCGCTGTGAAAAACAATATTTCGCTGTATAAATCCACATTCGATTTCTTCCATATATATGTTTTTCTGCAGCCCGCTCAGCTCGGTTCAAAAGAAGGCCTGTACTTCTTTTCCACAGATGAGCTTTCTGCATATGGTCTGGATAAAAATATTGTTTCCGGTTCAGGCTTTTCCTCTGTCTGGATACCGGTTTCCAATATGCCTCTGCCTAAAATACTGTCCACCAAAAAATCATCTGCCGATGTGATCCTCTGCGTCCGGGCACTGAAAAATCAGGCCACCGGTATTCTGGAATACGCCTACGGCATTGCTCTGGACACCTCAGAGCTTACCACTTATCTGCAGCCTGCTGCTTTGGATTCCCGCATATACAGCTACATTCTCACAGATCACGGAGAGATTGCAGCAAAAAATACATCCTCACTGAATTTATCCGGAATTTCCAAAGCACAGTTTCAGAAACTCAAAGGAAATGCAGATTCTTCTTTTCACAGCGGCGACAAATATTATAACTGCTGTACTTTAAGCAATGGCTGGCTCCATGTTACCGAAATCCCTGAAAGCTACATTAGGGGCAACACACACATCCTGATCCGTGCCTTACTGATCACTGTCCTTATTTTTTTGCCCCTTACTGTTATCATCGTGATCCTGTTTTCCGAAAATCTAACCCGGAAGATCACTGCACTTTCCTATGCAATGGAAGCCTTTCAGCTGGGACATGATCCGGAACATCTGTCTATCGTTACTGTTCCCCACCCGGATGACCCTTCCAGGTATGATGAGATCGACAGACTGGGCATCACCTTTGAAGATATGCAGCACACAATAGCCGGAAACCTGAAGTCCATTGTAAATCTTTCCGTAAACGAAGAGCGTCTGAAATACCAGCTGCTCCAGTCACAGATCAATCCGCATTTTCTTTATAATATCCTGGGATCGATCCGTACCTGCCAGTCGCTTGGAAAGCTTGACATTGCTGATCAGATGATTGCAGATCTGACAGCCTTTTACCGTCTTACCCTGCGTAAATCAAAAGAACTTATTCCTATTAAAGATGAACTGGAAATCGCCCGGCTTTATCTGGAAATGGAAAAGCTCTGCCATAAAGACAATCTGGCCTGGGAAATTGAAGCAGAAGATGGCATCGAAAATTTCCTGATCTGCAAGTTTACACTTCAGCCATTTCTCGAAAATTCCATTCTGCACGGAATTTCTTCGGGTACTCCAGCTGTTTTTATTTCGATCCATGTTCTTTATGGCGATGATACGGTTGTGATCTCCATTGAGGACAACGGTGCCGGCATGGATCCTGAAACCCTTGCACAGCTGCGCCATGCTATTGAACATAATGTTATTGATTATGAGAAACATTTTGGAATTTCCAATGTAAGTTCCCGTATTTCCAACCCATTATACGGAAACGGTTCCGTAAGAATCCGCAGCAACCCCGGAAACGGCACATACGTCACCATTGAATTCGAACAGATGGAGGAAGATATCGATGAAAAAAATAATGATCGTAGATGATAATTACTTATCTGCAGAAGGTATCGAAAAAAACATAGACTGGGAAACGCTGAACGCAGAGATCATCCATGTCTGCTACAATGGAACTTCTGCTATCGAAGCCATGAAAAAGGAGCCTGCAGACCTGATCATTTCTGACATTGAAATGCCGGATCTTGACGGCATTTCAATGAGCCGCCAGGCTCTTGAGATCAATCCCATGGTAAAGATCATTCTGATCAGTGCCTATGATAAATTTGAGTATGCAAGACGTGCTCTGCTCCTTGGTGCTCTGGATTATATCGAAAAGCCACTGGATTATGCCTATCTTATCCAGAAGGTAAAAAACGCTTTTGCACTGATGGAAAGGGAACAGAAAAATCTCCAGCTTCTGAAGCAAAGCAGACCTCTTCTTACGGAAAAGTTTTTCCGCGAGATCACCCACCTTCCGTCTTCTGAAGCTGCCTACCGGCTGAAGCCTTATCTTCAGTATCTGAACCTGGAGCTGAATTATGATTTTTATACAGTTGTTGTTCTGGAACTTGAAAATGCTCCGGATCTAAAAGCCGTTTACGGGATTGAAAAATTTCAGATGGAGCTTCTCAACCTTCAGGATCTGATAACTGAGGAAACCGCTTCTCTTGATTTTGTACACCTTCTTCCGGATATGGATGGCTATCTGTGCATTCTGGGACACAGTGGCTGCCAGTCCAACAGCTTCCGTCAGCTTACCAGCCAGCTTATTTCCTCAATAGCAGATGCCTGCCAGCCGCTGGGGCTGTCCCTCAATGCGGGTATCGGAACAATTGTCCGGGATTTCTGGAACCTTAACCAGTCCTACAAAAGTGCCGTACATGCGCTGGAATACAGATTCTTTTTCCCGCATCAGAATATCTTTGACGGAAGAGACGCTCTGGGTTCCGATCTGTCTGTTGCAGATTTTTCAGACACAAAGGAAGATGAGCTGATCCGGCTTCTCTGTAAAAAGGATACCTCTGCCATAGATATCTGGTTTCAAAATTTTTCCGACTGGCTTACCCAGAAATTTCGCACAAAGAATTTCGCTTTCATACAGATCTATTCTCTTCTCGGCCGAATTCTGAAATTTTTCTATGAATTAAATCTGGATACTCATGACCTTGAAGCTAAAATTTTGTATGTTTACAACCACATAAATGAGTTTCATAATACGGAAGAACTATGTCAATGGCTGAAGGATCTATGCCATCTTTTATGCCGGAAACTTGATTCCTCCATGAATGATTATCACCAGAAGCTCTGTGAACTGGTGATCTCCTATATCAACGAACACTACACTGACAATACGCTCTGCCTCAATGACATTGCCGCCTCTGCCAATGTAAGCCCTGCTTATTTAAGTGCTCTTTTCAAAAAAAATCAGGGGATCAGTCTCAGCGACTTTATCACATCTCAGCGAATTTCCGCAGCCGCCCGTTACCTGACTACGACTACTATGAGTCTGAAGGAGATCAGCCTGAAATGTGGTTATGCCAATCAATATTATTTCAGCACCAGCTTCAAAAAGAAAATGGGGATCACCCCTTCCGCCTATCGGGAACAGCATACGTAACTTCTTCTCTTCTTTATAACAAAGTTACTGTCACAAATGCCAGTGCCCTTCTCCGGAATTTTACTTATAATCAATTAATAAAAGGAACAATTATATTGTTTCGAAGGAGGGATCGCTATGAAAAAATGGAAAAAAATCCTGATAAAAATTCTTCCCAAAAGCTCAGGCAGATACCCTTAACTCACTTCTCTATTTAATTATTCCATAGAAATGCCCCTGACGCTGACAGCCAGGGGCATTATATCGTCAGCTGCTTCGCAGCCTATTCCGTTAATTCTTCCAGATTCTTTTTTAATTCGAGCATCTTGTCTCTCAGCTCAGCAGCCTGCTCAAAATTCAGGTCTGCTGCGGCAGCACGCATCTGCTTCTCTACCTGGGCGATCACCTTCGTCAGTTCTTTGCGGTTCATGGATTCCGGATCCTTCTTAAGCTTCACTTCTGTCTCCGCTACCTTCTTCGAAACTGCGATCAGATCACGGACTGCCTTCTTGATCGTAGTCGGAGTGATGCCATGCTCTCTGTTGTAAGCCTCCTGTATCGCTCTCCTTCTTTCAGTCTCCGAGATTGCTTTTTCCATGGATTCTGTCATGTTATCCGCATACATGATCACATGGCCTTCGCTGTTCCGGGCAGCACGACCGATAGTCTGTACCAGGGATGTTTCAGAACGAAGGAAGCCTTCCTTGTCTGCATCCAGGATCGCTACCAGCGTGATCTCCGGAATATCCAGTCCTTCTCGCAGAAGGTTGATCCCGACCAGCACATCAAACACATCCAGGCGCATATCTCGGATGATCTCCGCACGTTCCAGAGTGTCAATGTCTGAATGGAGGTATCGGACACGGATTCCCAGATCCTTCATATAATCGGTAAGGTCCTCTGCCATACGTTTGGTCAGGGTCGTGATTAGGACTTTATTTTTCTTTTCAATTTCCTTATTTACTTCTGCTACAAGATCATCGATCTGTCCTTCGATCGGACGCACCTCCACCTTCGGATCAAGAAGCCCTGTAGGACGGATGATCTGCTCTGCACGGAGAAGCTCATGGTCATATTCATATTCTCCCGGTGTCGCAGATACAAACATTACCTGGTCAAGCTTGTTCTCGAATTCATCAAAGCTCAATGGACGGTTGTCCTTGGCAGATGGAAGTCGAAAGCCGTAATCTACCAGTGTCTGTTTACGGCTCTGATCACCGGCATACATACCGCCAACCTGGGGAACTGTCTTATGGGACTCATCTATAATAAGCAAAAAATCATCTCCGAAGTAATCCATCAGTGTATACGGTGGCTGCCCCGGTGCAAGCCCTGTCAGGTGCCTGGAATAGTTCTCGATCCCGGAGCAGAATCCCGTTTCCTTCATCATTTCCACATCAAAGTTAGTTCGCTCCGCAATTCGCTGAGCCTCGATCAGCTTGTCCTCACTTTTGAAATATTCCACCTGCTGCTTCATTTCTTCCAGGATTGCATCTGCAGCACGGCGGATCTGCTCCTGTGGTACTACATAATGAGACGCCGGAAAAATCGCCGCATGGCTTTCCACACTTTTGATCTCACCGGTAAGCACATCGATATCTGTGATCCGCTCGATCTCATCGCCAAAAAATTCCACACGCACTGCCCGGTCTGTAGAGTTAGCTGGAAAGATTTCCAGCACATCGCCACGCACCCGAAAAGTTCCTCTATGAAAATCCATCTCATTTCTTGTATACTGGATATCGATCAGCTGTTTGATAACCTCGTCACGATCCTTCTCCATCCCCGGACGAAGCGAGATCATCATATCAAAAAATTCCTGGGGCGCACCCAGGCCGTAAATACAGGATACGGATGAAACCACGATCACGTCTTTCCGTTCACATAAGGCCGCTGTGGCGGAGAGACGGAGTTTATCGATCTCGTCGTTGGTGGATGCATCCTTGGCGATGTAGGTGTCTGTGGAAGGAACGTAGGCCTCAGGCTGGTAGTAGTCGTAGTAGGAGACAAAATATTCTACTGCGTTTTCCGGGAAGAATTCTTTCATCTCGCCGTAAAGCTGTGCCGCCAGTGTTTTATTATGGGCAAGTACCAGAGTTGGCTTGTTTAACTGGGCAATGACATTCGCCATGGTGAAGGTCTTACCGGAGCCGGTGACACCCAGTAATGTCTCGAACTGGTTGCCTTCTTTGAAGCCTTTGACCAGACGCTCGATCGCCTGAGGCTGGTCGCCGGTGGGCTTGTATGGGGCTTTTAGTTTGAACTCATTCATAGTAAATTCCTCCATTCACGCTTATTGAACTACTAATGTTCAATAAGATGTGACTTTTAATCGCATTTATGCGATTGAAAAAGTTCTGTGAACTTTTTCAGTACGACTAATATCAGCCAAAAATTCGTATCCGGATTCGTAACGAAAAGCTTATTTTTATGGTGAATCATCACTTCTTTTAGCTCGTAACTGCAAAAAGTCACAAAACTGATTTTTCCGGATTAAACAGCTCTCGGAAATACCTGATATCACTTGGCTCCGATCCTGTCTTATTTTTACTGTTTGTTCTTGTAACAGTCCCTATTATATCAAAGATAATTTCAAAAGTATATAGAGGAGGGTAAGAAAAAAGTACAAATGTTCGATTGTTATTTGTACTTTTTCTTTCACTACTATTCTATTTTTCATCAGGCTGCATGGAAATATTCTTCTATAATCGAATCTATTTCTTTCATTTCCGAATAATCAAAATACTGATTTTCCCGCTCTTTTGGAATCACTTCTTCAATATATGGCTCCAATGCATACAAACAGTCTTCTATAATCTGTGCTGTATCTCCATAAACATCTACAGAAATGATTTCCTTGGAATGTCCCAATAAATGTGAAACTCCCTTCGCATTAAAGC
The DNA here is from genome assembly GCF_013304825.1 of Blautia schinkii. Taxonomy (GTDB): domain Bacteria; phylum Bacillota; class Clostridia; order Lachnospirales; family Lachnospiraceae; genus Blautia_A; species Blautia_A schinkii_B. Next base: position 57,861 of record NZ_JAAWUO010000004.1, read on the forward strand.
TATTTTTCAGCAAAATCGTGGTATAGGTATTTCGCAACTGGTGGAAATGAATATCAGGAAAATCCAAAGATTTCAGCAACTCTTTATAATATTTTTGATGATATCCCTTGCAGGAATTGTCCCATCTCCTGCCTGAAAAAGCTTCTGATATTCGATTAGGCTCTCAATCGGCAGTCCTGCATTTCTCATGCAGACTGCAAGCTCCACCCATTTAAGATCCTCTTCCTGATAATCCCGGATCCCGCCGGACGTCCTGGTAACTGCCGGTATTACCTGCACACGTTCATAGTATCGAAGAGTATCCTGTGAAATCCCATATTTCTCTGATACTTCTTTGATCGTCATAGCACACCTCCTGATATCAGGATACAACCTGGAGTCAACTCCAAGTCAAGAATTTTTTCACACGATCGAAAAATTTCGAAAAATTTCATTATCCCAGTGCCACATCCAGCACCATCATCAGGGAAAATCCAACCGCAAAAAAGATCGTTCCTACATTGGAGTGTTCTCCTGTGGACATTTCCGGAATCAGCTCTTCTACTACCACATACAACATGGCTCCTGCCGCAAAACTCAAAAGATAGGGCAGTGCAGGAACAATAAGTCCAGCTGCCAGAATCGTGAGAATCGCTCCGATCGGCTCTACAATTCCGGACAACATTCCACCCACAAAAGCTTTTCCCTTTCCCATTCCCTCAGACCGCAGCGGCATGGTGGTTTTCTGCTGCTTACTCTTAGGGCCTTCGGCCTGATCACTGTTCTGATGAAGATGCAGAATCACATGATCCAGCAAAAGCAGAAACAGCACCCCTGCCCACAGTCCCAACACTGCCAGTACAAAAGAAAGCTTCCCCATGTCGGCAGACTGTTCGATCGCCGGAATCAGAAGACTCCACACCGACGCTGCAACCATGACTCCCGCCGCAAAACCGGTAAGGGCCCGCTGTACCTGTTCATTCAGATTTTTCTTCATAAAGAATACGCAGGCTGCTCCTGCCGAAGTTCCCAGAAACGGAATCAGGATCCCGTAGAAAACATTTACATCCATTTATTTATCCCTCCGTTTTATTTCATATAAAGTAAAAACATATCGTTTAAAGCAGCAACTTAGTCTTTCCTGTTCTGCTAGTTAGTTATTCCTAACTTTAAATAAAGTATATCAGATTTTATGCAAATAAAAAGAGCATACAGAACTTTTTTCAAAATTCTGTATACTCCATCACTTTTACAAGAATGTCTCTCGAACTGCATCCTCTATAGCAAACGAAACCACCGAGGCGGCTCCGCCAATATTTGAACGATTAATTCCAAGTACCATCTCCAGATCATTAACCGGATCCACAAAAAAATGGGTTCCAAAGGCACCGCTCCATCCAAAACTACCTCTGCTCCTTGAAAGATGTACTGTTTGTGGTTTATCCACAACCGCCATTCCAAGCCCCCAGTATACACCAGGAATCATTTCGCTCTTATGGCTTATTCCTTTTCCGGCCATCATTTCCACTGTTTCAGATTTCAGAATCTGTATACCGTCCAGTGTTCCTTTCTGTAAGAGCATATGTGCTAATTTCTCATATTCCTCCATACTTCCAATCAGTCCTGCTGCTCCGGAAACACACGTATTTTTTATCGGGCTCATCTGACTCCAGCCCTCATCTGTATCTGATACATCAGTCAATGTTCCCTGTGAGTACTCATAAAGCCTTGGCATTCTTTTCCTCTGTTCCATGGATGGTCTATATGTAATATCTCTTATTCCAAGAGGTTCAAAAATGTGTTTATCCAGATACCGGTCATAAGCTTCCCCTGATACTTTTTCTACAATAGCTGCCAAAACTTCAAACCCGGCCATAGCACTGTAGCCACTGGCCGTCCCTGGCTGAAAATCCAGTGGAAGCTCTGCATATTTTACAGCACGTTCCCAGACATTATCTTCCGGTTTTATCACACGCTTTACAAGAGTATCCCCCACAGGTCCCATCCCTAGTCCACTGCTGTGATTAAGAAGATCAAATACGGTAATATCCCGGTCAGCTCTTACATATTGTATATTTCTGAGCTTTTCTTCATTGATACTCTGTCCTGTCGGACTGTTGGGATCCGGAGTGTAGATCAGATCTCCAACCTTCTCTCTGCATACCTTCTGTCCGGCAAACGCTGGAATGTAATCTTTTATCTGATCATAAAGTCCCAGCTTGCCTGTTTCAACCAGCTGCATCACTGCAATTGCAGTTACCGGTTTCGTCATGGATGCCAGACGAAACATTGTCTTTCTATCCACCGGCACTTTTTTTTCTATATCTCCATATCCATAAGAAAAGTCTTCTACGATTCTTCCTTCCTTTCGAACCAGAACCGCCGCACCTGCTATCTCTTTTCTATTCGTAAAATTCCTGAGAGTCTCTTCTATTTTATTCATAATCTCCTACCTCTGCTGTGTGTTATTCTCTCTCCTCACATATTGATTACACAGCTCAATGATCTCTGAAATCTTCTCTGCAGTGAAAAATGGTTCTCCCTGAAGAGGCTCTGAAACTCTGTAGAATGGTAATGGCAGCATCAGAACGAGAAATTCTGTTTTCTCCAGATCAAAGAAATCCTGTTTCCACTGCGGTTCATTCTGTTTCAGATACTCGTGGAAAGCCGGGCAATTTATGAACTGTACCAGTGGTGACATTTCAGTAAAATAATACATCTGATCTCCTCGGATAATATCTACAGATACCCTGGCTATGGAATCCTGTGCAGAAGTGTTCAGAAGAATCTCATATCGGTCTGACTGTACTCCCCATTTATGCAGTACATCACTGTATACAGCAAAATCCTCTCCTGATAAAGTAAATTTCACTGTTTTCGTTTCTCCCGGCTGCAGAAATACTTTTGCAAAATCTCTCAGCTCCTTTTCCGGTCTGGCAAATAGTCCGCCCTGTTCATGGATATAAAGCTGTATCACCTGGCTTCCTGCCCGTTTTCCTGTATTGGTGACATCCAGGCTCACAGTCAGTGTATCCTCCGGCGTCATAACTGCTTTATCTACAACCGGTTCCGTGTAGGAAAACGTCGTATAGCTAAGTCCGTATCCAAAAGGATACAGTACCGGAAGATGTCTTGTATCATACCAGCGGTATCCGGTAAGAAGACCTTCCGAGTAATTTACATGTGGCATTTCCATCATTTTCCCTGTAAAGTCAAAATACGCAGGTGTATGTGCGAAATCTATTGGAAATGTTTCTGTCAATCTTCCTCCCGGCTCACTTTTTCCAAACAGAATATTGGCAACAGCAGCGCCGGCACCTTCTCCTGCAAATCCAGCAAAAAGGATTCCCTTTACCTTGTCCTTCCAGGGAGTCATATCATAGACACTTCCGCCGGAAAGAACAATAACTATATTATCCGTCTGTTTTGTCAGGCTGTCCAGCATGTCCCTCTGTTCTTCCGGCAGACAGATATCCGGCCGGTCATAGCTTTCTGATTCATGGCCATACGGTGCCCCCACAAAAGCAAGCACCAGATCACTCTGGCATATTTGGGGTATCTGCAGGTCACAGCTCTGACCTGCCTCTTTTTTCCCCAGTGGCAGGATCTTATCAGCCATTCTGTATCCTGGAATATATTCGGTCTGAATACCTGCTTTTTCTGCAAGTGTGCATATATTTTTTAAGGGATTTTCCACCATATAACCATTCATATATCCACTTCCGCTGCCTGTTATATTAGGCTTTTCTGCCAGTTCTCCTGCAACAATAAGTCTGTCTGTACAGGATGCGGTAACCGGCAGAATATCCTCATTTTTCAGCAGTGTCATACATTGCTCTGCAATTTCTATGGATTCCCTGTGAAAAGCTTCCAGATCTGCTTCCTGCGTATTTTCCTGTTTCAGGGCATACAGTGCCATCCGAAGCTGACGGCGGATGATCTGGTCAAGCTCTTCTTCTTTTATCTCACCATTTTTTACCGCTTCCACGATTTCTTTCGTATGAATTTCCTGGGCGGCAAGCTCAATATCCATCTGGTTTCTGTGAGCTGCAACCTTATTATGATGAATAGCAAGGAAATCCGAAACCACTACGCCTTCATAACCAATCTCTTCTCTCAGAAGCTTCATACACTCTTTACTGGAATTGACCCACTCTCCATTAACTTTATTATAGGAAGTCATGATCATCCAGGGCTGTGCTTCCTGGATCATTTTTTTCCAGGGACGAAGATATACCTCATGGAGCACTCTCTCCGAAATTACAGAGTCTGTATTCATTCTGTCAAATTCCTGATTATTGGCAAGAAAATGCTTGGGGCAGGCACCGATTCCCTGACTCTGTATTCCTTTTACATATTCTGCCGCCAGAATTCCTGTCTGTACCGGATCTTCGCTGAGATAATCGTAATTCCGTCCACACAGTGGTGAACGCTTCAGATTCATTCCCGGACGATTAAGGATATTTATCTTTTCCGGACTGGCCTTGGCTTCCTGTGCCCATTTCACTCCCACATCATAAGCCAGCTTTTTATCCCAGCTCATTGCCACAGCAGAATTGGACGGAAAAGCAACAGGATGATACTTTCCATCCGCAGGTCTGCCATCCTCTCCCGGAACCGGCTTTCCGGCAGGCCAGTTATCTTGTCCCCCTCCGGGAACATCCTGAGGCGTAGGGCCATAGAAGTCCTGAGATGGAATGGAACAGTACTGATTATCCAGTGGGGTCAGGGCGTAGGCCTTCTCCTCCAACGTCATCCTGCCAAGCATATTTTCTATAACAGTATCAAATAATTTTTCAAACATAGTTACTTTCCAACAGCCTTTCTCTCTTCCAGTTCTTTAACAATTGTTGAGTATTCTTTTTCCAGTTTATAAAAGCTTAAGATCACTGCAGAAAGAATATTTAAGATAACAGGCAGATAAACATAGACGATCTTAATTCCTGTCAGTGCTGATGCAGTCTGAACCTCCGCAGCTCCGTTATATCCTGCCCAGGCAAGTACCCAGCCGCACAGTGCAGTACCAAGCGCGGTACCACATTTGGAACCAAAACTGTTTGCAGACATGATCATACCTTCCTGACGGACGCCTGTTTTCCACTGTCCATATTCTACGGTATAGCAGAGAAGCGGATAAGAACACCACTGTGTGCTGCAGCCCAGAGCAAAAATAAAGGTTCCCACATAGATCATCATCAAAGAGCTTTCTCCGCTTACTCCGACGATAATTCTTCCCACTGTCATGATCAGGACACCTGCTACCAGACTGTTTTTCATTCCACATTTTGCAACGATCGGTGCTGACAGCGGGATCAGTACCAGCATCGGCATGGACAGTAACATTCCTACGATTGCAACAGACTGTGGCTTTCCGCAGACATAGGCCAGATAAAAGAACATAGAGCCCATGTTCAGGGAAATTACAGCACTTGAAAAAATACCGTTTACTGTAAGGATACGCCAGTATTTATTTTTCATTACATTGAAAAGACTTTCCACAAAACCAAGCTTTTTGTCATCCTGTCCATGCTGGTCTTCCTCAGCATTAACTCTTTCTGTTGTGTTGACATAGCAAAGACTGTATACGATCAGCGCAATGACAGCATATACACCGATAACAATGGTCCAGCTCAGCTTTGTATTTCCGGCCCATCCTATAAAGATCATTGTAAAGGAATTCACGATCGTAGATGCTATAGTAGAAAAGATTGACCGGAGAACTCCTGTTGTCTTTCGATCATCCTTATCCTGTGTGATCAGCGCCTGAAGAGAGTTATACGGAATAACGATCATTGTGTAGATCGTACAGAACAGATTATAAGTAATAAATACATAAATTCCCTGAGCTACCGTGCTTGTAAAATCCGGCACAGTAAAAAGAATGATTGCGGAAATGGCATATGGCAGTGCCATTCTTTTCAGCCATGGTCTTGCCTTTGCTCCTGGCTTTGCAAATCTTTCTTCCACATATCCCATTGCCACATCTGAAATCGCATCAAAGATCTTTGACACAAACATAATGGTTCCTACTATTGCCGCATTTACATGAGCATAATTGGTATAGTAAACCAGCAGATATGCACTCATAACTGTAAACAGCAGGTTTGTTCCCATCTCACCGCCGGAGAAGGATATCTTTTCCAGCCAGCTTAATTTATCGGTTGCTTTCATTTTTTGTTCCATTTCGGACCTCCTCATCTTTCTCTTTTGATAGTTCTATTCTATCAGCCGAAACGGTTATCTGCCCCTATATGATCTATTATCTTTCTTTTGAAATCCGACCTTTTTTAATATTTTATACATTTTATTATTTCCTTTACAAGCGGCCTGTGATAGAATTTTCCATAGAATATGATAACGATAACCATACTATAAAGAAAGGAATCCTATGAATTTTTATATTTCCATCGGAGAGATTCAGGACCATATAGAGGAATACCATCGTTCCACAGGAGAAGCCCCTGATTTTCCTTTTATTCTTCACCAGATCTACACCCAGAAGCATTACCTTAAGGAATTTCCGGGTACCATAGATACATCCAGTCTGATCCGTCTGGAAGACGATGACTTTTTGAAAGAGATCCGGAAACTATATTTCTATTTTTCGGATAAGATCCTGCATATTCCGGAGCGTTTTGATATTGTTCCTCCGAACGCAGGGCTCACTGTCGTTTACCAGTTCTGGGGATGCAAGGATTTTATTCATCTCCACGACTGCTTTGAGATCGACTACGTTTACCGTGGTCAGTGTGAACTTACCTTTCTGGATGAACAGCAGATTCTGACGGAAGGTGATTTCTGCATTCTCTCTCCATTTACCCGGCACAATGTAACTCTTCTTAACAAAGATTCCTACATATTTCCGATCTATATTAAGGAAAGCACTTTCAGCAAACTGTTTTTTCCTCTGCTTTCCTCTGATGACATCCTGTCAGATTTTTTCCGCAAGATCCTGTCCTCCTCCGAGGAGGCCAATTATCTGCTGATCAAAACTGATGCTTCCTGTGAGATCAAAGATCTTGTAAAGAAACTGTTTCTGGAGAATTTCCGGTATGACAATTATGTGGAACGATGCAATATTTACTGGATCAATCTGCTGTTTGTCTATGTCCTCCGCTCCTACCACATCTACCAGCAGTTTTCCTATTACAAGTCCGGCCCGGATCATATTCCCATTGTCCGCTACATTCAGAGTCATTACAAAACGGTTACTCTTCCCATACTTGCAGAGCGTTTTCACTATTCTGTCCCTTATCTCTCCAAGATCATCAAAGAAAACACGGGCAAAAATTTCACACAGCTTATTAAAACACTGAAAATGAAAGAAGCTCTGGAATATCTGGAAAAAACCGATCTGTCCATAGAAGAGATCTCCGAAAAAACAGGCTACAACAGTGCTGATCACTTTTATCGTGTATTCAAAGAATACCAGGGAATTTCTCCTCAGCAATACAGGAAGGAGTTCCTGAAAAAGAGAGCAGAGAATTTTCCCTGGTAATATTTTTTGCAGCCATTCGCCAGCAGTCTTATTTATTCATAATCGTCCAGACTCCATTCCTCTTTCCAGTCGATATACACCATCTCTCCGTCAAAACGCAGCGGAAGCCATACATAATCCGCAATAGATGTGTTATCCTCCGGAAGGGGTTCCCTGGCTAACAGCTTCTGACGTTCTTCAACGGAAATATCCGGATTAAAGATTGCCTCAAACATTCTGGAATACTCCTCATATCTGGCATCCATCTGCCGGGGCAGCCATCGATCCGCACATGCAATATAAAGATCCTTTTTCCCCTGTACCTTAAATACAGAAGAAATCTGGGAATGATAAGATGTGTTGCTTTTGTCCTCCGGATGCGGATTTCCAAGTACCCTGTACGGACCATGCCAGGTATCGGCAATGGCAATTTCTGAAGGATTCGGATAATAAGAAGTGGTTCCCGATGTCAGGAGATAGTGTTTTCCTTTTCTACTGAAATGAGCAGTTGCCTCCCTGACATAAGGTGGATAAGGTCTTGGGAAATGTGTGGAATAATATCCTGTCACATCTGTATAGTCCTCTGTCAGGTCTGCGCAAATGGTTTCACTGTGTACACGCTCAAAATAATAATATGCTTTTCCGTCCGGCGCCACTGCCAGATCAAAGTCTCCTGCGCTCATGTTCAAAGGCTTCAGTCCTTCTCTTACCTTGATATAAGGTCCCAGAAAGTGATCTGCAGTAAGGACTGTTGAAGTCTGTGTCTCATCAGGATTCATGATCTTTAACCAGCACACATATTTTCCGGTGCCTCTGTTATAGATAATATGAGGCCTGTCCATGCATCTGGATGGATGAAGAGAAGAATGGATATCATCCGGCTCCGGAGGAATGATCAGTCCTTTATCCTCCCAGTTGTACAGATCTCTGGAAGCATAGCATCTTACACCCCAGTGCCAGATTCCGCTTCCAGGTACTGTTTTTTCTTTATTTTCACCGTACCAGTAATAAACTCCGTCAATAAAGATCACGGATCCACCGTGAGCCTGTATTCTTTTTCCTTCTGTATCCAGCCAAACCCTTCCCGGATAAAATCTATCATATTTATTCATCTTGATCTTCTCTCCTGTCTTTTATTATTCGGCGTCCTTTCCGGTCCGCTCCTTCTGAGAATTTTATCATTTTTCTTTTCTCTGCGCCTGTATAAAATCTACCCTGTCTCTTCCTAAATCCGTTCTTTTTTAAGATAAACAAAAAGAGCATACAGAACTTTTTTCCAAAATTCCGTATGCTCCTGATTCTTTCTCCGTAATTTTTTCTATTCCCCACAGGAAAAATAAATATTCTCATGTAAACTGCACCGTGGATTAAAACCGGCATGGCAGTAAGGGCAGCTGCCTTGCTTATATTCCTTGCGGGTAAGCTTCCTCCTACAGTTTCCACAGAGAACCGGATACTCTTCTTCCGGTGCTGTCGCTGCAAAGGGATGATCTTCAATTTCGTCATGACAGGAATAGCATGCATAATATTTTCTGCATTGTGCGCAGAGTAATGCGGCTATATCAAGGCTGGTGTGGTAATGCTTACATCGTCCTTCTTTATCAAGTCCGACGCCATGAATCTTAATATGTTGTTTCTTATCTGTTTCCTGCATTGTTGATTCCTTTTCGGATCGGAATGGCAAGTAATACTGCAAGAACCGTGATCACGATATCTTTTGGAATGAATGCAGTTAAGGAATATACCGCAATGGCCGGAATACTCATAGATCCGCCAACAAAATGCCACTGTAAACCACCGATAGTCTCAACGATCAGAAGACCGATCAGGGAAAAACCGATGGAAATTGCCAGATTTTTTGTCTTATTATCTGTTTTCGGACGGATTCCGCTAAGCCATGTCATAAATGGCCATGCCCAGATATAACCTCCGGTAACGCCTACAATACTGCTGATTCCGCCGGTAAAATTGGCAAAGATCGGAAGACCGATCGCACCTAAGAGAACGTAAACCACCGTTGCCGTTGTTCCAAGTCTGGAACCAAGCACTGCTCCTACAAGTGCCACACCGAATACCTGAATCGTGATCGGAACACCTGTCGGCATTGGCAGTGATATCTGTGAGATTACTGCCAGAACTGCTGCAAACATACCAACCAGCACCATCTCTCTGGTTGTAAACTTTCGCTCTGAAGCAGAGCTTTCTGCATAAGACTGATTCATAATAATGTCTCCTCTTCCCGTAAAGATTATGTGTTATGACTTTCTTTTTATATCACAACCGGAAAGAATTGTCAACTTGAGTTTTAAACTATGGTTTACATTCTTTAGTTGTAAACCTGGTAAATATAGACAAATCATCTCTTCATGTCTGGTTTTCAGATATCCCAGTCCCATTTGTCCATTGTCCATCCTGGACTTCTGCCTTAATATGTCCACATATTCATTGAACGAACGAGGTGATATTTCTGAAGCAGATAAAAATTGCATGTACCGGCTATATTCTGGTGTCCGGCGCTTTTGGCGTTATAGTGATCCTGAAAAATACACTTTTCTTTGCAGGCTGTGCACTTCTGGCCGAAGGATGTATGCGCCATTACATTGTAAAACATACCGCCCAGCTGCCTGACTATCATTATCTGAATGAGAAACAGCTATCAAAATAACTAATTTTTTACAAAGGTGGATTTCCTTCCCAGCGAAAAACGATCCGTGAATCAATCGAAAACCCGGAACATCCTTATTATTCCTATATCCGCAAAATTTTTACAGATGTTGACCCTAAGGTTGCCAAAACTCTTGCTGTCAATTTCTTTATTAATGCTACACTGGTTGGCTGGTCAAAGGAAAAAAGCTCGGTGTCTACATGTACATCTATATCTGTGGCGAACCGCTTGTACGAAAAAAAGACCTGATCCATCTCTGCGAAAAGCATTCTGACTGCGTATTTTCATGCTTCACAAATGCTACTCTCATTGATGAGGACTTTGCTGACGAAATGCTCCGGGTAGGAAATTTTGTTCCTGCTATTTCTCTTGAAGGCTTTGAAGAGGCAACGGATGGACGCCGTGGTGGTGGTGTCTATCAGAAAGTAACAAAAGCTATGTCTCTTCTCCGTGAAAAAAAACTGATCTATGGCATTTCCTGTTGTTATACCAGTGCAAACTATGAATCCATTACTGATGATGATGGCTTACCACCAGAACCAGCCAGTCTAACAGGCTTCCCACAAATATACATTATAGGACTTGATCAGTACTTCCTTTTCTTCTTTTGAAATCTGCTCACATTCCTCGATTCTGTCTACATATGTACGGATGATATCATAGCCCATTTCGTTTAATCTGGATAAAAATATATCTTTCTGCACAGAACGGAACAGATGTAAAAAGGCTTTTTTTCTTTTCATGCACTCCTGTGCCATATAGGTGGGACAATCTGCCGGCGATTCAAGTGTTCCGTATTTTTGAATTACATCCGCCATCCAATCCTCGATAGAATCTATCATCAATGTCGGAATATCCTGAAAATGATAATAAAATGTATTTCGGTTAACCTGACAGCGATTTACAATATCCTGCACCGTGATCTTATTGTACGGCTTTTCTTCCAGTATTTCCCAGAATGTTTCCTTGATTATCTTCTTTGTATGAACCACACCTTCTACCTTCCTTATTATTTTCAGGCTTTGACTCTATTGCGAAATAAACAGCACGCCCAGAGTACCAGGTCCGCAATGGCAGGAAATAACTCCGCCTGCACGTGTTTCAAGGACTTCTTTAAAAACTTCAAGATTTTCAAGATATGTGCGTACTGCTTCCACAACTTCTCTGTCACAACCGGAATGTGTAATAAAGACGCGGTCAGGACGGGCAGCCTTCAGTTCTTCTCCCATATCTTTCACATACGCTGTAATCACCTTTGAAAGTTTTCCACGATATTTCTTGTAAGCATCCATTGCACCATTTTCCACAACGATCTTGGGATGCAGCTTCAGAACACTTCCTGCCATGGCAGAAACAGCATTGCAGCGCCCGCCACGATAAAGATATACCAGCGTATCCACCACAAAACTTGCGCGTACTTTTGGCTTCAACTCTTCGATTACTGCTGTGATCTCTCCGGCAGTTTTTCCTTCCTGCGCCATGATCGCTGCTTCAATAACGAGAAGACCGATTCCTGTAGAAAGATTTGCCGAATCGATCACTGTCACAAGATCGGAGGCCTCCAGCTCTTCTGCTGCCAGCCGCATAACATTCCCGGATGTGGACATACCAGAGGAAATGGAAAAGCAGATAACCTCTCTCTGTTCACTGACATAAGGCTTCAACATCTCCACCGCATCCATAAGCGACGGTGCAGAAGTCTTCGGAGTTGTCTTATTCGCATCGGACCACGCAAAGATCTCATCCGGAGTGATATCCCTGCCGTCCCTGTATTCCTTATCTCCAAGCAGAATGTGAAGCGGCAGAATATCAATATCATACTTTTGTAAAAGATCCGGTGAAAGATCACAGGTACTGTCTGAGATTATTTTTACCATAAAATTATTTCCTCCTGTTCAATAATTCATGCATATATGTCATTAACACAAGCAGGATCAGCAGATATACCGGCAATAACCGGATAGATATGTGATTTGCGATCAGACCAAACAGTGGCGGCATCAGACAGGTTCCTATGTAAGCACTTGCCATCTGCACCCCAATGATTGCCTGGGAACGTTCCGCTCCAAAATGTTCCGGTGTGGAATGAATGATACATGGATATACCGGCGCACAGCCAAGTCCGATCAGGGAAAATCCAATCAGAGAAGCGGTTTTTCCAAAAGGAAGCAGCATGATCAGGATTCCCGCAAAAATAATTGCCTGTCCCATCCGGATCATCTGTGCATCTTTAAGCTTCATGGCAATAAAACCATTGATACCACGTCCGATCGTAATACCAATGCAGAACATTCCCGCAAAAGAAGCGGCTGTTTCTGCATCCACACCTTTTGCCAGGTTCAGATAGCTGCTCGCCCAGAGCATTGTTGTCTGCTCCACTGCACAATAGCAGAAAAAACAAAGCATGATTGCCTTTGCCCCTGGAATGGCAATGATCTCACGAAGTGAAAGAGACTTGCTTTTTGCCTGTTCCTCTTCTGATCCACTCTGTTTCTTCCATTTTGGAAAGCTGAATACAAGAACAGCTGTGAGTACGATCTGCAGCAGAGATATGATCCGGTATCCACTGTTCCAGGTCGCACCTCCGGTAAGCACTGCTCCCATAATGTACGGTCCCAGTGTCGCGCCAACGCCCCACATGCAATGCAGCCAGCTCATATGCTTACTTGCATAATGTAAAGCCACATAGTTGTTCAGAGAGGCATCTACACTTCCTGCGCCAAGTCCATACGGTATCGCCCATAAACACAGCATCCAGAAACTGTGGCTGATTGAAAATCCCCACAGTGCAAAAGCTGTGATTCCTACACTTACTGCAGTTACTTTGCCTGTCCCGAATTTCTTCGTAAGACGGTCACTCTGCAGACTGGAAATGATCGTTCCAAACGCAATGATCATGGATATCATTCCCGCGTAAGATACCGGAACCTGGAATTCCGGATACATATCCGGCCATGCCGCTCCAAGAAGCGCGTCCGGAAGTCCAAGGCTGATAAATGAAAGATATATGATTCCTAATAACAAACTCATTTTTTTGTTCCCCTTATTTTTTCATTTATATTTTGTTATTATACCTGATTTATCCAACTAAATACAATCCTTACGGTAATATATGCCTCATATCTTCCACACATATTATTCTTTTCCTGCCTCAGATCACCTGGAAATTTTTCCACTTTCCGGATTTCTGTCTCCACAGGAAGATCACGGCTCTGACGATCCAGTCACTTACCATTGCAAGTGCAATACCAATCACTCCCATGTCAAATACGATGCCGAGAAGCCAGGATAAAAAGAGCCGCACTACGATCGTGGAGATGATTGAAACATACATGGTAAACTTCACATCCCCTGCTGAGCGCAGTCCGTTACTTAAGGCACCCGAAAAAGGATATGCTGTCGCATTGAAAACATTGTGGATCAGTACCAGCCAGATTACCAATGGTCACATTTGTCTTTCCAAGGCTTCGATACACAGCTGCACCGGCATTGTATATCGCCAGAGCCGGATAAGAATAGGCAGAGATTCGAAGATAAGTCACACAGGCATCCATTACAGGAGCCTCTACCTTTCCAAACAGAAGCTGCAGCATCCACCGGTTTCCCACCAATACAAACAGCATTATCACAACAGAAAAGCCAACTGAAAACAGCAGCAGTTGTTCCAGAAAAAGTGGAATGATCATCTCTTTTATTTTCTGATCTGTAAAAAGTAATGTTTTCTGCTCCATTTCTGCTTTCCTTTCTCTGTCTTTATGTTTTGTGTATCTATATTATAGATCGCGATTGCTGTCTATATCAAATACCTTATCATCATAGCTCATTTATGCCTCAAAAGCATATTAAGTCAACTCTTACAATACTTTCTGAATTCTTACTTTTATGGTACAATAAAAATATTCTTGTACATAAGGAGGAATTCGATAATGAAAACCCGCAGATTAGGAAAAACAGATCTCCAGGTAAGCGAGATCGGCTTCGGCGGCGAATGGCTGGAGCGGCATCCGGAGGAGGAAAGCATTGAACTGATCCACTATGCCTCCTCAAAAGGAATCAACATTCTGGACTGCTGGATGGCGGACCCTAAATCCAGAGATATCATCGGAAAAGGAATCAAGGATAACCGCAGTCAGTGGTTTATCCAGGGACATATTGGTTCCACCTGGAAGGATGAACAGTATTTTCGTACCAGAGATATGAAATATGTCCGCCCTGCATTTGAGGATCTGTTAAAACGTCTGCAGACGGATTATATTGATCTTGGAATGATCCACTATGTTGATTCTGAGGAGGAATGGGAACAGATCCAGCATTCCGATTATCTGGACTATATCATGGAATTAAAGGACAAAGGTGTGATCCGTCACATCGGCATGAGCTCCCATAATCCGAAAGTAGCAGTCAAAGCAGCCGAATCCGGATATGTGGAGATGATTCTTTTCAGCATCAATCCTGCTTTTGACATGCTTCCTGCCAGTGAAAATATCGATACCATGTTTGCAGAGGAATTTGACTCCCAGCTCAAGGGAATTGATCCGGACCGTGCACATTTATATAATGTCTGCGAACAGAATGATGTGGGAATCACCGTTATGAAGGGCTTTGCCGGAGGCCGGCTTTTTGATGAAAAACGCTCTCCGTTTGGAGTAACCCTTACACCGATCCAGTGTATCCACTATGCGCTGACACGTCCTGCTGTCTGTTCCATTATGTGCGGATATGACACAAAGGAACAGATCGATGCTGCCACTGCTTATGAAAATGCTTCCGAAGAGGAAAAGGACTATGCATCCATACTGGCCAATGCACCACTGCATTCCTACCGCGGAGAATGTACCTACTGTGGACACTGCAAGCCCTGCGTATCTGACCTGGATATCGCAATGATCAATAAATTCTATGATCTGGCTACCATGCAGCCTTCCGTGCCTGCAACCATCCAGTCTCATTACGAGCTTCTGAAACATAAAGCTTCTGAATGTATCGGATGTCAGGCCTGCGAATCCCGCTGCCCCTTCGGCGTTCCGATCGCAGAGCGCATGAAAAAAACAGCCGAATTATTCGGCTGCTAAATAATCCAAAAGGGTGAGAAGCTTTTTTGAACTTCTCACCCTTTATCATTATTGTTTACTTACTGCACAGCTTCATAAAATCTGCCGCAGCTTCCTTCTCATCCGCGCAATCGTTACTGTTCAAGGGCTAACTGGACTTAAGAAAACCGATGGTGTAAACTGGGAAACAGTTAAAGCCATCGGTTTTCTTTATCCAAATATCCTGGACACTCTGTCAAAAGGAACAGCAGAAAAAACTATAAACACAGTTTTTTCTGCTGAACATGATTATCCACAATATAAAAAAATAAAAATTCGTCACTTTTTACAATGACTTATGCATACCCTTGAACAGTAACAGGCAATCGTATGGATCATTTTTTTTACATCCAGTGGTTTGGACAGATGTGCGTTCATACCACAGTCCAGTGCATGGCGTACATCCTCTGCAAAAGCATTAGCGGTCAGTGCGATGATGGGAATGGAAGAAGCATCCGTCCTGTCAAGCTTCCGGATCTGGCGTGTGGCCTCGTATCCGTCCATCAGAGGCATCATAATATCCATAAGTATCACATCAAATGTCCCCTCGGGGTGACGGGAGAAAAGTTTTACAGCTTCCCTACCATTGGATACTGCAGTTACCACAGCACCTTCCTCTTCAAGGAGTACCTGTGCCACTTCTCTGTTTATTTCATTATCCTCTGCCAGCAGGATCTTTATGCCCTGAATGGAGTTTCGCTCAGATTCTGGCTCAGAAGAGATATCCGTTTCTTCTGCCTCTTCAAATGGCAAAGTGATCACAAAAGTACTTCCGATACCCGGAGTACTGGAAATCTCAATGGTACCACCCATCTGTTCAAATAGCGCTTTGGCAATGCTCATACCCAGTCCGGTGCCATGATATACACTTCGGGCATCCATATTCTCCTGAGTAAAGGGTTCAAAGATCTTCTCCAGATATTCTTTGTTGATGCCGATTCCCGTATCAGAGATCGTCCATCTGCAGACCAGCTTATGATCATGGGAAGGGAGAGCATGGATCTCCGTATGGATTGCCCCATTTTCTCTGTTGTATTTGATACAGTTACTGTAAATATTCATCATGGCACGACGGAGGTGCAGAGGGCTGCCGTATACAAAGGGATGTTCGTATATCTCCGGTGCGATATGAACGGTGAAATCAATGCCGTTTTTCTGTGCCTGCATATCAATCAGCATCTGTGTCTCTTTTTCATATCTGATCAGATCAAAAGGTTCATGGTTGAGTACAAGTCCGCCCTCCTCGATCTTGGACATATCCAGTACATCATTGATAAGAGAGAGCAGATGACTGGCTGAAATGAATGCTTTTTCACGATTACTTTTCAGGAATCCGATATCATTTTCGTGCTTTTTATCAATTTCCAGCAGACCAATGATCCCATTCAACGGCGTACGCATATCGTGGGACATACGGGAAAGAAAATTGGATTTCTCTGCATTGGCACGTTCGGCAGTATCAAGAGCTTCTTTGAGAAGCTTCTGGTGTCTGATTTCTGATTCCACCACATCGTCCACATTCAAAAATCCCAGAACAATGATACCGGAGTCTTCGTTTTTGATAAAGCGGAACTGATAGTAATGGATACCATCCCTGTCATTTATCCGGTAATTCCCCTTGTATTCGGACTGACCGGACAAAACACTCATTACATTATCCAGTTCCAGTGATTCTTCCAGCATTGTACGGTCATCCGGATATACACGCTGCCGGATATAGTCTGAGAGGAAAAGATCATAGGGGTATGTATTGTTGTGTTTTTTGTCCGGAGCAGGGACATCGCGGTCTTCCTGCTTGATCACAGAGAGCGTTTTTTCTCTGGGATTGATCAGGTATACGTTCAGGTAGTTGCTGCTCAGTGTCTGGACAATACTTACCTGTGTCTCATAGGCTTCCTGTGTTCTGGTGACATCCTCACCGTAGAGGATTGCTTCCAGATGGTTATTGGAAGGATTGAGCAGCAGTCTTGTCACATATTTGGAAAGCCTGGTTATATTGTCATCGTAGAGACAGCGGGAAACTCTGGTGACCTCTACCTGACCGTCCTCGTAGCTTTTCATCAGGGAACTGCGGCAAAATGCGTTGATGAAATCGTTTCTGTCCTTTAATACCGGTATAAAAACAGCAGTCTCTGCAATAAAATGGTCAATGGAAGCGTCAGCATCTATCTTATAGGCCAGGGCAGAAGTGCCTCCGATCTTCAGAATCTTATCATCTGTAAGGTCGAGATGAAAGTAGCCGGCAGCATGGGTAATGGATGCCAGAAGAGAGTGGAGCTGATTTTCATAGATTTTGCGTGCTGTCACATCATTGTCTTCACAGGCCACTGCAATTACGAAATCCCGATAGTCATCGGCGTTTCCGTTTCTGGCAATGAGCAGATAATAGTAATGGACAGTATCTGTGACAACCCTGAAATGGAATTTGAAAGAGGCTTCCTGAGAAAGTCTTTCCAGCAGGGTTTCATAATTCAGGTGTATGGACACATAGGAACGCTCATCCGGATGAATATATTTCTGGATGAGAAAATTAAATGACAGCTTATAGTCTGCATTATCTTTAATATCCGCAAAAGCATCAGTAAATCTGGAACGATATACGGAGATTTTCCCGGTTTCCCGGTTTACGCCATAAACAGACATGTAGTCAGAAGCAAGCAGGTTGATGGCACCCAGCAGACGGAGAGAGTTCTCACCTGTGGGAATGGACTTTGACAGGCTTTCTCCTTCGGCTACTGTGCTGAATACAAGTGCATGTCCTCTGCTACCGTCGGGCTGTACAGTCTCTACTGCATCAACTGTCTCATAAATATGACGGATCGGATCCAGGTAGGTCTTTGGCCCCTGTATCCCCAGTGCTACAGGGCAGGGCGGGCATGGGGAATCAAGCCCCATAAGTGCCTTATAGCATTTCACTCCCGGCTGGAGATTGGGGTACAGTTGTTTGGCAGTGTCGTTATAGCTTAGGATATTATAGTCTTTGTCTATGCTGTAATATCCGGATGAGTGTGTGTTCATAATTTTATACTCCTGGTGTTTAGTGCTTTAAAGTATACTCTTTTTACCAAAAAATAGCAATGATAATGGACGAATTTGTAAAGGTTGTACAATGTTTCGGTTACTGTTCACTCCCAATGTCATTAACTTAAGCTATTTGGCAACATTGCTTTGATGAAAAATATTAATAAAAAGATTTGGATGTGATAAAAAAGCGTAGGATGTGAACAAGATAGGATGTCTTATTGAATTTTAGGTACAACAAAAAGGCAAAATCAATATTTAACATTGAAATTTGCCTGAAAATGAAATATAGTTAATGTATGAGGTGAATTACTCGGCAACTGAGTTACCAGAGCATCTGAATCAAGGCGGGATACCGCCTTTTTTCAGGGTGTATCCATGACACCACTACTGCCTGCTCTTTAGAGCTATACAGCTACTTTTATTATTTCCGGTGTTTTCAGTCCGGTTACGGACAGTTCTTTTTTCACTCCGCATACGGAGTGATATTTTCTCAGGATATTATATGCCCCTACGGCATCTGCGTTATAAACTCTGTTTCCATCCCTGTACAGTCCTCTCTCTTTCCGGTTGGACGGTTCTGCATATCTTTTCCCCACTTCCGGTGACAGTGGGCTGCACTGGCTGGTATAACTTTCTTCCTGCTTTACGAAACGGATCCCATATCTTTTCAGCTTATATTCCAGCATGATATAGATCCTGTTATACGGCAGACTGTGAAACTTCTGGTTTGTCCTGTGTCCAAGGTCTTTTTCTCTCCGGATGTTCCGGATATCCCCTGCAACAACACACGTGATCCCTCGTTCCCGGCAGTATTCTGCAAGATACCTTGTGACCTTGTGCAGATAGTCCGTTACTGAGTCTTGTTTTCTCTTATATAACTTCCTGATATGTTTTGATGTGACCGGATGTTTTACTCCCTTTCCGAACTGCTGCCCATACCACCGGGCCTGCACCCTTGCGATCTCTTTATGGAAATATCTTTCCAGCGCAAGGTACTTCCTGCCCAGGATAAACGTCTTCCCATTTCCAGAATCATAACACGTCATAAGGTTGTGAAGCCCCAGATCAATAGACAGTTCATGTCCGTTCTGTGGAAGTTCTTCCTGGTCAGGGATCTCATAAACAACTATGATTTTACAATTTCCCTTCTCTGGCGGATAGATCTGTATCTGTTTGATCTGATCCATGTCCCTGAAGATCTTATTTTCAAGGTAAAGAAATCTTTCATGGATCTGATACGTTTCTTCCATATATTTTTTTAATGCCTTTGGAATGGAAAGGCGGACTCTGCCCATATCCCTTTCATGCGCGATCCCCATCTGCATATAGGTAATGGGGATACTTTTCTGCTTAAACCGCGGCGGTCTGGGAGTCTCGATCCCTCCGGATCTTTTCAGGGCATAAAAAGATTTCCATGCCTTGTCCAGCAGCTTACAGACTTCCTGGGCGGTCTGGGACGGGAGCTGTTTATACCACAGATCCTCTTTATGGGCTTTTTTCTGATAATACCAGTCCGGATACTGCTCCATCCCGGTTTCTTTGTAATGCTGACGCTCGTAATTACAGACATTCCAGAGCTTGGATGCTGCATAGCACATATGCCCGATGAGATTCGCATATTCCCGGCTGACCTTTATGGATGTTTTCTTTGACAGCAGCATTTCCTCTCCTCCATCGTATCAGTAAGCTTTGCTCTGATGTTCGATATACCTGCGGATATTTTCTTCCGATACAGATCCGACCGTTTCCACATAATAGGAATGGTTCCACAGCTCCCCTTTCCAAAGCTGGTTCCTTATTTCCAGAAAACGTTCGAAAAGTTTCCTGCCGAAGATCCCCTTCAGGTATTTCACGATCGCAGTTATGGATAATTTCGGAGGGGCTGACACAAAACAGTGTACATGGTCTCCTTCCCCACATTCAAACAGATGGACCGTAAAGCCCTTATCTTCTGCGATCTCCTGCACCAGTTTCTGCAGATATGCCTCGACCTCCGCATTTAATATCTTCCGCCGGTATTTTACCGACCATACCATATGGTAATTAATATTGCACACACAAGTGCGGTAATGTATAAGATTTTCTTTAGTGTACCATGATATCAAAAATTCCGCAACGAAATATCGAACATATTTTCTTTTTTATAATGCTGGATACAGCTTTTTATAGAAAGGGCTTTTATAGAAAGCTTTTATAGGAGAAAATTGAACGAAAACCGTTTTGTTATTTCTATTTATTATGAGTGCAGATATGCACAGTTTACGCTTTCATCTCGGTAATTGAATTGCCGAGGATTCCCGCTTTTTATCCTAAAAACATCAGATCAATTCCAATATTTTCTCCTAGCATCTGGACTGCCTGATTTCCATTTTCGGCTTCCAGATAATTATAAGTTTCTCCGAGAATCTCCTTCAATATATCCCTATTGAGCTTTGCATCATCAACAATCAGTACTCTTTGCCTTTTATCCATATTTTTACTTTCCTTTATACATACGGTTTTTATGAAGTTCCAAGCACTTGATTCAAGGCAGAAAGTCATGTCGCATCGCTTAATGCTACATTCCCTTCTTTATTTCTTCAATTGTCATCTCATATACTTCTGTTACTTTTTCCATTGCTTCCGGTATCCCCGGCTGCTCTCCGGTTCTATCTCTCAAAAGTTCTGTCAACTCATGACTAACCTCATACAGCCGGTCAAAGGAAAGATTCTGACACACCCCTTTCAGTGTGTGTGCACCGCGGAAAGCATCTTCATAATTTTTATTTTACAATGCCTGTTTTAACTGTAGATAACTCTGATCTTCAAGGAACTTTAATGTAAATCTCCGAATCAGTGCTTCGCTGTGAAGGCGTCCCAGGACATCTTCATAGTTTCCTCCAATAGCTTCATATCACTCTCGCATTGTCATATTTTAGTCCTCCTGTCAATTGTATTCCACTAATTCATGAACCTCTGCTAATCAATTATATACATACCTTAAAATCATTTTTATAACTTCATCAATCACAATCGGCTTTGACAAATGTGCGTTCATTCCTGCATCCAGTGATGCCTGAACATCTTCTGCAAATGAATTAGCTGTCATTGCTATAATAGGAATGTTTTTTCCATCCGGTCTGTCATTCATTGCCCTGATTGCTTTTGCCGCTTCATAACCGTTCATTTCAGGCATCATGATATCCATCAGGATTACATCAAATGTGCCTTCCGGATGATTTCTGAAAATCTCAACAGCATTCTTTCCATCCACAGCTCTTTCTACATTCATCCCGAACTCTTCCAACTGCACGGCAGCAATCTCTGCATTCAGTTCATTATCCTCTGCAAGAAGGACATTCACACCTGTAAGATTTACCTTTTCAGAAAAACCTGTGTCTGACTTATTACATTCCTTATCTGTAATTTCCAAAGGAATATCCACAGTAAATGTGGTTCCCTCATGCTTTTTACTCTGCACGGAAATGGTCCCACCCATCATATCTACATACTTCTTTACGATAGCCATCCCCAGTCCAACTCCATGGTACTGCGTTCTCACACCGGAATCTTCCTGTGCAAATTCCTCAAAAACTTCTTTTATAAATTCCTCACTCATGCCAATACCAGTATCCGAAATGCGGTAACGCATATTTATATATCCATCCTCGCCCTTTTCCTGACACCGGGCTTCAAATGTAATCGTCCCTCCATCCGGAGTGAATTTCACGGCATTGCTCAGAATATTGACCAGCACATCACGCAGGCGTGCAGGATCCGCAAGTACATTTGGAATCTTTGCTTCTTCACGCTGAATCTTAAAGTTGATATCCCTGTTCGTAAGAAAGCCTTTTATAATATCCAATACAGAATCTGTAATGTTTTTCACATCCGCCGGTACCGGATTGTAATTCACTTTTCCACTTTCGATGCGGGTCATATCTAATATATCATTGATCAGCGACAGTAAATGCTCTGAGCTTTCGTCAATCTTTTCCAGACAATTTTTCACTTCGTCTGACGGATTGTTTTTCATTGCAATACCGGTAAATCCTATGATTGCATTCATCGGTGTCCTCATATCATGGGACATATGTGACAGAAATGCTGTTTTTGCCTTGTTTGCAGCCTGTGCATGCTCTACCAGTTCCGCCATTTTCTCAGCTTTCTCCTGGTCCGCCTTCTGAGCTTTTTTTCTTGCACTGAGACGCACCATTGTCACAGCCATAATAGTCAGCAGCCATCCAAAAATAAGAAGAACCAAAACAGTAACAACAGGATGCAGACGGATCCAGTCAACAGATGTCAGCTCTGTTGCTTTGTATGTGGTATACTTTGCTGCAAGATCTTCAACAAGATTTTTGGGCATGGCATACATTGCTTTCGTCAGAATACCAGCCAGCGCATGGTTCTCAGTTGATGAAATTACCATGCGGTAGGTGAATGTAGGCTGTTCCAGCAGAGTATATGTCATGGTGCCCGTAGTGTCACTGTTCACAAACGCCTGTGCCATGTAATAGTAGACGAAGGCAGCATCTGCTTTACCCTTACGGACAGCTTCCATCATTTCCTGTCGGGTACTGCACATCAGTTTTTCTGCACCGGGTGCCATTGCATCTTCAATTGACTTTGATGCTGTCTGGTCAACAGTAGTAACAACATTAATTTTTCCATCAAAGTCACGCCGTGTCACCCTTGCCAGCTGCATCGTAATGAAAGGTGCAGTAATCCCCCATTTTTTCGTCTCAGCATAATTATCTGTTTCCAGGCGTGCATCGATGCTCATATCTGTGGTTTCCGTATTTTTCTGATAAGCAATATACTCATCTCTGGTAGCAGGTGTAAGAAACTCATAGGAAATCCCGGCATAGTCTGCAATTTTCCGGAAGTAATCCGGGATAATACCCTTCATCTCACCATTTTCATTATAAGAATATGGATAACGGGTCGGATCACACAGAACATGAAGCGGGTTGTCCTTGGAATACTGTGAAATAATGCTTTTTTCTTTCTTGGTATATTCCAGATTCTTAGTTTCTATGCTTTCATAATTTTTATTATAAAGTGTCGTTTTCCAGTCACCCTCAACTGCATTCATCTGGTCGATTGCATAATTGATCTCATTCAGCAATTCTGTATTGCCTTTTTTAACAATGACATAGAAATCGCTGCTGTCAAATTTATCCACGATACGCTCATTGTTTGTTTTTCTCATAGAAGTGGCAGCAATAGCATCAACATTTCCGCTCAGAAGAGCTTCCTCCATCTCTGCTGTCGTATTAAAATAAAATGGATCATATGTAAATCCTTTATTGCCTGCAAAATCCGCAAGCTCTTTATCTCGTGAGCTTCCGTTCAAAAGTGCCACACGCATACCGTTGTAAGTACTGTAATTGCCATCCACAATCGTGCTGTTGTTACTGCGGACGGTCAGAATCCCATTATTGGTTCCGATCGGACGTGAAAAATCAAACTTTTCTTCTCTTTCCGGTGTTTTGCGGGGAGATGTTACCATATCAATCTCGCCATCTTCAAGCATCTGCTGCATATCATCCCAGCTCTTATCATATCCGACATATTCGTAATCTACATCCCAATAACGGGCCATCAGCCGAAGAAAATCATAGCCATACCCACTGCGGTTGCCTTCTTCATCCATCACATGATAACCATCCATGGCAAAGAAACCGACTTTGACAATTTCATGCTGCGAACTGTCCTCGGCTGCATATGCAGTCTGGGGAGAAAATATCATACACACGCATACAAAAGCCAGTAATACTGCCACATATTTCTTTGCTCTCGAAATCATATTAAATCTCCTGTCTGTCTGTCTGTCTGTCTGTCTGTCTGTCTGTCTGTCTGTCAAATATATTTCTCTATACATCTCTTTGTCAACCTTCTGATTTAATAAAATTACACTACTGTATCAAAACCATTTGTCACTGTTCAATGCCCTGCGGTTCGGTGCCCCCCCGCCGGATTTTATGCTTCTGATCGTCTTCTCCAGTACCGTCATCTCAACCGGTTTTGAAACATGTGCATTCATACCGGCTGCCAGAGAATGCTGAATGTCCTCTGAAAATGCATTCGCAGTCATGGCAATGATCGGAATCGTCTTTGCCAGTTCATGGGAACTTCTGCGGATTTCCTTCGTCGCCTCATAGCCATTCATAACAGGCATCTGTATGTCCATCAGGATCATGTCATAATCACCTGGAGCAGACTGTTCAAATGCTTTCAAAATCTCTTCGCCATTTTCACAGATGGTACATTCCGCACCTTCAATCTTTAACAATTCCGTCAAGATTTCCGCATTTATCTCATTATCTTCTGCACACAGGAACCTCATTCCCTGCAGAATATTTCCATCCTGCTCATCGGTTTCTTCCTGTACCGCCAGAGCAACCGTTCTATCCTCTGCAATTTTCAGATCCATGAGAACCTCAAAACAGCTTCCCTGCCCCAGTTCACTCTCCACATCAATGGTGCCTCCCATTGCTTCAACCAGATTTCTGGTAATCGCCATTCCAAGTCCGGTTCCCTGTATCTTATTCGTCACAGAATTTTCAGCGCGGGTAAACGGATCAAAGATTATCTCTTTGAAATCTGCCGATATTCCCAAGCCATTATCGCTAACTAAGAAACGGTACTTTGCATAGACAGATGAATTTGTCTCACATTCTTCTACCAGAAGCTGAATTTTTCCACCTTCCTGCGTATATTTTATGGCATTAGACAGCAGATTACTGAAAATCTGCATCAAATGAACCTGATCCCCATTCACCCACTCATGCTGAATATTTTCTTTTATGATTGTAAGCGTCTGCTTCTTTTCATATATTTGAGAATGAAACATAGTGTCAAGCTCCTGTACAAAATCCAGAATAGAAAAGTCAGAATACTTGAAGACTGTTTTTCCTGCCTCAATCTTGCTCATATCCAGAACGTCATTGATAATTCCCAACAGATGCTGTGATGAAATATCTATTTTATCTGCATACTCTATAACTTTTGCTTTATTACCTGCATCATGTCTGATCAAAGATGTGATACCAATGATTGCATTCATAGGAGTACGAATATCATGTGACATATTAGACAGGAAATCCGTTTTCGCCTTATTTGCATTTTCAGCTGTCTGTAAAGCCTCTGTTGCAGCGTTCTTTGCCTTTTTCAGTTTTTGATTGACTACTTCCATTTCCTTCATTGTTTGTAAATGAAGTTCATTATTTCTTTTTTCATATTCTGCTTTTTGATCTGCAAGACTAAGTCTGGAAATACTGTAGAATAATCCGGCAAAAAGTAAAAGTATAAAACCTGCCATGAGTATTGTTGTAAACAGCACCGTTTTCTGGTAATCCATCAGCACATTGTCAATAACTCCCTTTGCCACAATACATACCAAAATGGTGTTGTTGCTTTCGATCGGGCAATACCCCAGATAATAGGGGTCCTGTTTTCCCAAAAGTGCAACTCCGGATTCTCCGTTATCAAACTTCTTTTTGAACAAATCAGCCTCTTCTTCTGTAATAGCCTGTTCCCCTTTTAAATGTTTTAACAAAGAATAATTACGCTGGTATTTATCACCACTCAGGTTCGTATACGTAATATTTCCGTCATGATCCAGCATGAACAAATATGCTTTCCCATCATAACCTTTCAGTTTTAACATGGAATCCAGTTTCGAATGATCATACACAGTTCCAATTGCCGTATAAGTTTCCCCATTGATCGTGTATTCCTGACATGGGATCGCAACCAGATAACCGTCTTTTTTCTTCTGATCATAATCAAGACGCACCAGTTTTCCAATATTGTATCCATTCTTTAAGTCCAGCAGAAATTTACTTGGCATATCAATCCGCATTTTTGTTCCATCTGCTGATATTGCCTGACCATTTTCCTGAAGGAATATAAGTGTACTTTCCGATTCTTTTTCCCATGCTTCAAAGAAACTTTTGTTCACATCCGTTTCAAGAGACAGCTCTCTCTCATGAAGTAAAAATTCCTCAACCAACTGCAGCTGGCTGTAGTACCCACTCACTTGAAGATCATAGGTCTGCTGTATCTGTTCAACAACAGCTCCCATACTGCTTTTTCCATTTTCGCTGATATACTTATTAGACTTACTTATAAGATACTTTATAAAAACTAAGCTTAAAAGAATAATAAGTAGTATAAGCAACAGCCTTGTTATTTTTTTTCTTTTATTTACCGCTTGTTCTATCTCCACTTTTACTGTTCAACCTCTATATAGTCTTCCGGTGCTGACGGCTGCTGTCCTTTTGACATTGCTTCGGTCCATGCACTTGATAATGTTGTATCTTTAAGCTGTTCAATCTCACATTTCGGATTTATTTTTGTCAAAACAGACATTGTGGTGTCTGTAAGAAGAATAGAGTATTCCTTTTCTTTGTCTATTTTCTTATCATTAACTGTTAAGTCCTTTAACGAAAATCCACTTTCCTCTTGACTGACGATCATTTTCATACCGGATGCAATTGGTAATTCGTATTTATTGGTTACATAAAAATTCTCATCAGCATCAGCAAAATAATTTTCCACGAGTTCATAAACCTGTTTACCATTAATTTTTGTAACATATAATGCTGTATCTGAACTCTTCGCTGTCATCATGCCAACCCGGCTGCTGGTGCATTCTCCTTTATACATAGAGGAAGTGAAATAATAATATGGTGCCAGAGCCAGCTGTGCATCATTTTCTTCTCTGATCGTAGTTAAAATGGAAGATGCTGCATCACGGCCATTTCTATCGTTCAGTGAAATGGAATATTCATTTTCAAAATTCACCGTTGCTTTTTCTTCTGGATCTTTACGATTCATTACACTGCGCAAAGTATCATAAGCCTGTGTTTCATCCATTTCCCCTGACAGTAATCCGTGAACAGCCTCAAGACTTGCATCAAATGATTTTTGAGCGGAATATCGGATATAAACAGCATTATTGTTAATTTCCTCTTCCAGTCCAGGCACATCCTGCATCATGGTTGGAACATCTGTATTCAATGAAATAACACCGCTTCCATCCGCAATCAGTTTTTGCCCCTCTTCTGAAATCATACAATCCAGCACATCCAGTGCAGTATCCAGTTTCTCCCGGTCTTTTTCCAGGTTTTTGTTAAATGCAATGTTTAAGGACGGAGTCATGTACACATAGGATTCATCCGATGTCTGTGAAAAATAAGGAATACGGGTCAGCTCCGCATCCATCTGTTTCTGCAGCTGCTGCATAACCGTCGGATGTCCATGAAACATTGCTGATTTTCCCTCGACAAACATCTGGATTCCTGTATCGACGTCAATATTGATATCTTCTTTACCAAAGTGCGAGTCTTTCAGAAACTGGCTGGTTTCTGAAAAAATACGTTTCCATAATGCATCATCAAACTTTACTTCATCCGATGCAGTCTCTGCACCGTTTCGCCATTCAATACCATCCAGGCTTGTGAACTCACCGATTGCCGCCGCCTGGATGATCTCATTATTAGACCAGTCTTCACCAAGATCCATGGAATACGGTTTTATGCCATTATCATAAAACTGCTGACAGGCCTGTACATATTCCTCATAATTTTCTGGAATCTTTACGCCATACTGATCAAACAGTGTTTTGTTGGCAATGATCGTCTGCGGAATACCACAGATTGGCAGCCACTGGATTTCATCCTCCTCATTCTTATAATATTGCACCGCATAAGAATAATACTTGGAAACAACATCATAAGAAGCAAAATCCATAAGATAAGGCTGTAAGTCCTGTGCATCTGTTCCAGAGAATCGACGTACTGTTATGATATCCGGTAATTCATCATGTTCTTTAAAATAACTGTATAAATCGGTATCATTGTTACCAATAATAAATTCAATATCCTGATCAGGAAACTGTTCATGGATATAGGGTGCAATATTTTTCATCAAACGATTTTCCCACAGATAAACGGTAAGATGATCATCATTTTTAGATACTTCTTTCTTTGACTGTCCACATCCAGACAAGACAGCAGATGCTACAAGTACACCTGACACCACTGCAATCAGACAACGTTTTGCCTTTTTCATACTTTTATTTTCCTCATTCTTTCCTGATAAAATCATTATTGTTACGCCTATGAAATAACACCGTAAAAAAGCACCGTCAGACAGACAGTGCACCTCATTTTATGCAACTGGCTGCCATTTTACAGGCCCTGTAGCTTTGCGTCCCAGACTTTCATCTGGTTTGCCGATTTCCTTATTATAGACATAGCTTTTAAACTTATGCCAAAAAAAACTAATTTTATTATACTTTAACGTTCTACTATGCACAAGAAAAAAATTACCGTTTTAACGTTCAAAAACAAAAAAAGAACAGCCGATACATATACTCGAACTGTTCTTCTACTTCCGAAGTCCACGCAGCATTGACATTACTGTTTCCTGCTCATTTGTATTCAGATCGTTCCATATCCTTAAAATTTCTTTCTGCTCTTCTGTCAGATTCTCTGAATTACCTTCCTGAAAAAACTGCGATAATGTCACGCCCAAAGCTGCACATATTTTTTCAAGTGTGACCAGCGACGGCAGGTTTTCCTGCGCCATGATCCTTCCCAGTGACGACTGGGAAATTCCCGACAGTTGCGATAATCTGTATTTACTGATATCACGCTTTTCACATAAAGATGTTATTTTATCCGCAATATACTTCTCTACCTGCAAGTAACTATACCTCATTTCCGCTATTACATGTTCTTATTGTACCTGTAATAATGAAAAAATATTAGTAATCAATTTTGCAAGTATTCATTCCCATTATAGGAAGTATACGGATAAAAAAATATAAAGATACTTTCGTTTCCGCAAAAGTCATTTTCGCTTATATCATTTTTATAATAACACAGACAGTTATGTTTGTCACATAAAAGTTTGAAGCAGAAATCATTCAGGACCAAAAAAGCCGGAAGCCACGTTGTCATCCGTGACCTCCGACTCGTTATGCTTATTCTACACCGTCCTTACACCCCGATCAGCCCCTCTCTCCGTCTTATCTTTTCCAGCTACCGCCTGCTTCTGCTGTGTCAGTTTTCTATCTTCTTTTCCCGCATCCTTAACCACAGCATTCGCTTCGGTGCTTGTTCCCCGCTCATCTGCTCTTCCTTCATTTCTTTCTGCCATCTGCAGTTCTCTTCTCTCCTTCACACCTTTTTCTTCCAGATTACAAAAGCTCTGCAGATATGGAAGTACATGATTCTGCATATCTGTCAGATCTTCCATATACTTTTGGAACTCTTCACTTCCTTTGCCTTTCTGGTAATTGATCCAATACTCATCTGTAAGCTTCATTTCATTGTCATACTTCAACTGACTTACAATACCGCCATGTCCATTTCCAATATCCATTGACTTCTTAAAATGATGCAGCTTCTGTTCACCTTTTTCCGCATAATATACAGTCACATATATCTTTGCGATTTTCATAAGTTCGTCTGTTTTTGGATCACGTTTTGCATACCATTCTTTATCTCACATTATATTAACGATCCCTTCCTGTCTGCTGTGGTTCCTTTTATGAGCACAATGGTAATCTTCGGCAGTTTGTAATAGAGAAATTCATCTCCATCCACCTCCACATTTATCAAACGTAATATTACGGATCATATTCCGGTTGATCAGCTGTGTTCCTTTCTTTACAGTATCCACTTGCACCCACTGGGCATCTGCTGCCATCAGCTTTCCTTTGATCGCGCCGACCTCGTTAAACAGGCTTACCACACATTCTCTTCCCATATACTGCTCTAATAATGATCCGTCCATATCTTTCCATTCCTTTCCATTTTCATTCATGATCACGATATTGTTTGCTTCCTGCAGCATAGTCATCATATTGATCATGTTCAGATTATTGATTGCAACCATGGTAGCTACATCCATTTGCTTTCCCCCTTCATCATGTCAGGTTATGATTCTATCATAGCATATCTCTTCATCTATTTCTCCTGCTTTTTCCACTTCTTTATTCTTCGCCTGTAAAAAAATCAGAGGCCGACCGTTCCGTCAGACTCTGATTTTTATTTCATTATTTTTCTGTATTTCTCTCAAAAACGATCTCACCGCCAAGAACCGTCATATCCACTTTCGTGGTCTTAATCTCATTCGGGTCGATCTCATAGATATCCTTCTCGATAACTACGAAGTCCGCATTTTTACCCACTTCGATGGTTCCGTTCTCTTCTTCTGTATAGGAAGCGTAAGCTGCGTTTTTTGTAAAAAGCTTCACCGCTTCATCTACGGACATTTTTTCGGATGGGATCCAGCCTTCCTGTGGCTGACCGCTGATATTTTTGCGGGTGACTGCAAAATAAATATTCTCCATGGCATCAAAGCTTACCACCGGTGCATCGGAACCACCACTTGCATGGATTCCCATATCCAGCATACTCTTCCATGCATACACCTTATCCATACGGTGTGCACCGATGGCAGGTTCCACTGTGTTCATATCCAGATCGATAAATACCGGCTGGATATATGCCAAGAGATCCTGGTCTTTCATCCCCTGCAAAATACGCGGATTGGTGATCTGGCAATGTACGATACCATGTCTGCCCTTTTTATTATCCTTCCGGTAAGGAGATTTCGCAACTGCCTCAATGACCATATCCATGGCACGATCGCCGATACAGTGTACCGCTGCCTGCATCTGATGCCTGTCAAAAAAAGCAAACAGATCGTCAAGCTCATCCTGACTGAATGTGATGATCCCCGTATTTCCCGGTGCATCCTCGTAAGGCTCATTCATGGCCGCTGTTCTTGCACCAAGGGAACCATCCTGGATCAGCTTCATCGGCCCGATCGTAAAGTGATCTCCCCTCTGCCCGGTACGATATCCTTCCTCGATAAAAGCCTTCGCATCCTCCGCCCGCTCAAAAAGGCACTGCTCATAATGGCGGATACTCAGCTCTCCTCTGGCATCCAGTGCCTTGTAGGAGGCCATGATCCGACGCCAGTTTTTTCCCGGAAGGGAGGCAAGATCATCGGACTGTACACCTGTAAATCCACATTCATTCAGCTTCTTCGCACTGTATCTGATGTAGCCTTCCACTTCTTCCTGGGATGGTGCTTCCAATACGGAAGAATAAAACTGTACCGCATTCTCCTTCAGAAGTCCGGTATCCAGATCAACTTCCTTCTCAATCTCCGGAAACTCCGGGATTTTTTTCAGAAGCTCCAGACCACAGCTGTTGCACACAGCCACATGCCCGCAGACACGCACCATAATGATGGGGATTTCCGTTGAGAGCGCATCCAGCTCATCCTTGTGCGGATAGCGTGGCTTATCAAAATGCTCCTCATTCCAGCCTCTGCAGTAGAGCCAGGTCAGCTTCTGACCTTTGCTCTCCTCCAGTCTTTTTTTTGCTGCGGCAAGCATTTCCTCAACACTTGTGCAGTCAAACAGTTTTACAGATCTTTCCACAAATGCATAATGCAGCATATGCATATGTGTATCCACAAAACCGGGCAGCATCAGCCTTCCCTTAAGGTCGATCCGCTTTTTGCAGGAAAAAGCTTCCGCTTCTTTATCAGTTCCCACAAAAACGATCCGGCCATTTTCGATTCCCACAGCCTCTGCCACTTTTTCACTGTTATCCAGTGTTCTTATACATCCGTTAAAAAAAATCGTATCCACTGTTTATTTTTCCTCTTTTCCTTTTTTATCCTCGTAGAAAAGTGCCATATCCTTGTCTACTTTTCCGATTCCCATGTAACGCGCCTTGTAATCCTTCAGCAGTTTAAAGAAGGTACCACTTAAGATAAATAATGTGGCAACATTTACAAATGTAGGGAATACGGTTGTAAAGTCTGCAATTACCCACAGCTGTGCCGGTGTTCCGTTTCCGTAAAGAGTAAGCACTGTGACCAGAAGACCCCATAATGGTGTTCCAAGGATAAAAATCTTCTCTGCAATCTTCAGAACCTTCTGATTATTTTTCAGCCAGTGCTTCAGGATCACGCTGTAGTAGGTGAACCATCCGGTTGATGTTGTCAGTCCGAAAAGGAAAATACTGATCGCGATCAGCGCTCTCGCAACAGAGCCCATTCCGGACTCAAATGCTGTCAGTGTCAGCTCTGATCCCTGAAGTCCTGAATTCCAGTAGCCGGTGATGATAACAACAAGACCTGTCATGGAGCAGACTACGATGGTGTCTGCAAATACCTCAAATGCTCCCATCAGTCCCTGTTTTACAGGATGGTCTGTCTTTGCGGAAGCATGGATCATAGGAGATGTTCCCCAGCCTGCCTCGTTGCTGTATACAGAACGGGCAAAGCCAAGACGCATTGCTGTTGCAACACCGGCTCCCATAAATCCACCGACTGCCGCCTGTGTTGTAAATGCACCCTTGAAGATCAGTCCAAAGGTTTCCGGCAGCTTGTCAAAATTCACTACCAATATTGCGAGAGAGCCTACAATATAAAGCATGCACATGATCGGTGTCATATAGGAAGAGATCACGCCGACTTTCTTTACACCGCCGATGATGATCAGATAGATCGCTGCCACATACAAAAGTGACGGTACGATGTACGGCAGGTGGAAGGTACTTCCGACAGCCTCTGATACTGTATAATTCTGCAAGGTAATGAACCATGTCATGAAAATACAGCCGCCGAACAGTACTGCAAAAAGTTTCCAGAAGGGAAGCTTTTTCTCTCCGCCAAGACCCTTCTGCATGTAGTAGGTCGGGCCTCCCTGGTACTCACCGTTTGGCTGTTTCTCTCTGTAGTATACAGCAAGTGTTACCTCTGCCATCTTGATGACCATGGCAAGAAGCGCTGCGATCCAGAGCCAGAATAATGCCCCAGGTCCTCCTGTTGCAATAGCCGTTGCAACACCGGACATATTGGATACTCCAACGGTGCCGCCGATAGCAATGGAAATAGCCTGGAACGGTGTCAGGCTCTTTCCGTCATCTCCGCCTTCCTGACGGCGTTCTTTACTGAACATGTTTTTCACAATGTAACCAAAATGGCGGAACTGGAAGAAACCGGAACGTACTGTCAGATATACGCCTGTAGCGAGGATCGTGATCAGCAACGGCAGTCCCCAGAGCCAGTTGGTCAGATTTTCAAATAATTCAAACATCTTTTCCTCTCCTGTCCTTCTTATTGTTTTTCTTTTGCATACATTCGGAAAATCCGCGTACAGAATATAAAAAATCCCCAGAACATGAAGTCAGATACGGATACCCGGTGTTCTCGACATACAGCTCTTCTACCATATATCTGCGAGCCCCGTTTCTGCCCTCTTTATGCTTCATGCTCTGGGGATCTTACATTTCAGTCCACTAATCTTCCAAACGATCACAGTATATCACAGTTCCGGAGAAATTGCTACTTTTTCCATTTGAATTTTGTATTTTTATTCATTTTTCGTGAATATTACTATTTTACCGTATCTTCTCCGGATACTCCACCCCTTCCGGCATGGGATCCCATTCGTTAAGGCCAATGCTCTGCTTGAATTTCGCCTGTTCAAGCGTAAGCTTCGGGAGATCATCCTGCAGATAATCCATCAGCTCGCTGATACCTTCCCTGGTCTTGTTATTTACCATAAAGATCCTCTCACATCCCATGTTCTCCATCCACTGTCTGACCATGGGAATGTTGGCATGGGGAGAATCTACTTTGGTGATGATCCCGATCAGCGGCCGCAGGAGAAAGTTCCTGCTGCCGTCACTGAACAGGTTAAATGGCTCATTGGCTGCCTGCACGATAGCGATCACATCCGCCTCAAAGGAAAAGCAGGCCAGTCCTACGCTGAAATGCTTGGATTCCGCATATTCTCCCGGTGAATCAATGGTATCTTCATTTGTATTGGTATACTGGGTCTTATGATAATGAAGCTCTTCCCCTTTAAGAGCCTGTGTCAGAGATGTTTTGCCGGCTTCACTTCGACCCATCAGAAAAATTTTTTTCATTTTTTTATCCCGTCCTGCTCTAGCTTCTGTGGATCTTACAGACATTGAATTTCAATGTCTCATGGAAAAACCGCACCACTTCCTCCACAGCTGTCATCACTTCCGTAAAACCGCCTGTCAGGATCAGTGTCCCGCAGAAACGGTCCATAAATCCAACTTCCACATGAGCTGCCTTCACTGCAACATCTGCCGCAACTACAATAGCCTCCCAGGGTGTGACTCTGACCATACCGATGGCATCTCCTCTGTGGTCCTCGCCTTCATGGACACCGATATGTAATGCAAGATTCTCATAGACTGATTTATCACTTGGTGTAAAAACATGCGCAAAGGAAAGCTCTTTTCCAGGTACCCGCACACGGGTCAGCCGAAGTCTTTTTCCCTTAAGATTTTCATAATCATCATGAAACAACCGCTCCAGCAGTTCTTCCTTTGTTATCCGTTCTTCCATGATACACTTCCTTATCTCTTGGTAATCTTGCAGACTACATATCCAAGCGTATCACGGAAATAATCCACGATCTCCTCCATTGCAGTCTGCACATCGGAAATCTCTCCTGTTATGATCAGTGTTCCTGTAAAACGGTCTGCAAATCCAAGATACACATTACCGCTCTTCACAGCAATATCGGATGCGATCACAGCAGACTCGGAAGGTGTCATGTTCATGATACCAATTGCAGATGATCCATAATCCACCTGCGGATTCAGTCCTAGCTTCTGATATATGATAGGTGCCGGACCACCCATGATATGAGCAAATGTAATCTCCTTACCGGCTACGGTCTCCTGTACGATTCTGATCTGATCTCTATGTTCATCCGCCATTGATGATTCCTCGCTTTCAAAATTTCGTATTTATCTTCCTGATTCATTAATCAATTTAAGCGAATCAAGGAATCCCCCTGCCTCTGTAAAAAACAACAGGCAGCAGGTGGGACTTGCTTTATCCGCTTGACTATTCGATAAGCCGGATTTTTTTATATCCGGCTTATAATTTCCCTACATTAAATTTTACTATCTGCACATCTTAATGTCAATACAATTCTTCGAAAACAAGGCAAAAAACAACGTTTTTTAAAATCAAAATCCACAAAAAACAACATTCATTTTCATATCCAGTTCGAAAACCAGTCAGAATTTTGCTCAGAACTCAAACGCCTTCTTAATGCTGTCATAATGCAGAAATTTCCCCTCTGCGGCAAATGTCCTGATCTGCTCCAGGGTTGCAAACATATATCCGTCTGTCTCCTCTGTCTGAAGCTTCAGATCCTTATCCTCCACATCCATGACAAAACGGTACACATCCACAAAGTAATTATCTCCTTCCCCCGGATTCTCTCTTTTATATGTAAAAAGGTATCCACCCTCTGCCTCACTGGCGTCCAGTCCAGTCTCCTCTTTCACCTCACGGAGTACTGCATCACGGGAAGCCTCTCCTGCCTGGGCTGCACCGCCGGAAACCTCCCACCAGCCCGGAGCCCAGGCTTTCGTCATCACACGCTTGGTAATAAGGAAAGTTTTGTCCGGTCTTGCTACCACACCTAAGACTGTCAGATGATATTCTCCGTCCTTTAAACACCAGTCATTGCGCTTCATAGTTCGTCCTGTCGGTTTCTTATCTGCATCGTAAATATCCCAGAATTCCATTTTATCTGTCTCCTGTCTTTTTACAGAACACGGAAATACATTCTTACATTTGATCCGTTTCAGCCTGCCCGTTTCTCCGTTTTCTGTATCTTTTTTATTTACTATGATAACACGTTAAAATCATATATGTAAACCCCTGGATCCGGTACCATTTCCCAGTTAGCGTTACTGTTGTTACCGTTCACTCCGTTCTCTGTAACCAGTCAGCTTTCTACATCTTTTTTTCATATTATAAGCATGCAAGTACCTGCAGCCTGAAAGATGATATGCAAAAATCTATAGATTATTTTTATTATATCACCCGTATTATGAATTAGTTTTATAGATTATTCTGTTATATAATTAACACAAACAAACGATTCTATTTAAAATAACCAGGGAGGTTTTTCCAGATGAAGAATGATTATCCGCATATTTTTTCCCCATTAACCGTTAAAAATATGACTATCAAGAACCGTATTGTTATGATGCCGATGGGCACCAACTACGGTGAACAGAACGGCGAAATGAGTTTTCTTCATATCAATTATTATGAGCAGCGTGCAAAGGGTGGCACAGGTCTCATCATCGTAGAAAACGCAAGCATCGATTCCCCGCAGGGCTCCAACGGAACCACACAGCTGCGTATCGATCATGACAACTACCTGCCACGTCTTTTCAAATTCTGTGAAAATATTCATAGATACGGAACAAAGATCGCGATTCAGATCAACCATGCCGGAGCTTCCGCTGTTTCTTCCAGGATCAACATGCAGCCGGTTTCCGCATCTGACGTTCCATCCAAAGAAGGCGGCGAGATCCCGCGTCCTCTTTCCAAAGATGAGATCCTTCACATCGTAAAAAAATACGGTGAGGCTGCAAAACGTGCACAGACAGCCGGCTTTGACGCAGTAGAGATCCATGCAGGACACTCCTATCTGATCAGTCAGTTCCTCTCCCCGATCACAAACAAGCGTACCGATGAGTTCGGCGGATCTGTTGAGAACCGTACCCGCTTCTGCCGTATGGTCATCGATGAGGTAAGAAAACAGGTAGGACCTTTTTTCCCGATCATGCTCCGTCTCAGTGCGGATGAGCTGATGGAGGGCGGAAATACACTGGAGGATACTCTGGAATACCTGGATTATCTTCAGGAAGAGGTTGATATCTTCGATGTTTCCTGCGGACTTAACGGTTCCATCCAGTACCAGATCGATGCAAATTATCTCCCGGACGGATGGCGTTCCTACATGGCAAAGGCCGTAAAAGAAAAATTCAACAAGCCATGTATCTCCATGGGTAATGTCCGTGACCCGAAGGTTGCTGAGCGTATCCTGGCTGACGGTGACGCAGACCTGATCGGTATGGGCCGTGGTCTGATCGCAGACCCTGCATGGGTAAACAAGGTTGCCACAGGTCATGAGTGCGACCTCCGTAAATGTATCTCCTGCAACGTTGGCTGTGCCGGAAACCGTATCGGTGTAAACCGTCCGATCCGCTGTACTGTAAACCCATCTGTTCTTGAGGGCGATATATATAAGAAAAAACATATAAATAAAAACTGCAACGTGGTCGTTATCGGCGGCGGCACTGCCGGACTGGAAGCTGCCTGTACAGCCGCAGAGGTTGGATGCAATACCTTCCTTCTGGAAAAAGGCAATGAACTTGGCGGACTTGCATCTCTGATCTCAAAGATCCCTGCAAAGAACCGTCTTGCTGATTTCCCGCACTATCTCATGCATCGTGCAGAACAGCTTGATAATCTTTACATCTTCAAAAACACAGAAGGAACACCGGAAAACATCCGCAAGTTCCATCCGAATATCATTGTAAGCTCCACAGGCTCCGCTCCGCTTCTGCCTCCGATTGCAGGACTGAAGGATCGTATTGACAACGAAGACTATAATATTTATTCTATTCTTGGTATGATCAGCCACATTAATGATTTTCCGAAGGATCTGGAAGGCAAAAAGGTTGTTGTTGTAGGCGGCGGTGCTGTAGGTCTTGATGTTGTGGAATTTTTTGCTGACAGAAACGCAGACATCTCTATCGTTGAGATGATGGATCAGATCGGACGTGATCTTGACCCGGTAAGCAAAAATGACACAAAGACCATGATGAAAAAACACAATGTACATCAGCTTACAAAAACTGCTCTCCTTGAGGTTAAGGATTCTTCCTTCCTTGTCAGGGGCGAAGGTGAGCCTTATGAGCTTCCATTTGAATACGGCTTCGTATGTCTCGGAATGA
This sequence comes from Blautia schinkii, assembly GCF_013304825.1. Taxonomy (GTDB): domain Bacteria; phylum Bacillota; class Clostridia; order Lachnospirales; family Lachnospiraceae; genus Blautia_A; species Blautia_A schinkii_B. The sequence goes on from NZ_JAAWUO010000004.1 coordinate 95,931, forward strand.
GAGCTCAGGGACAGCTTTACCAGAACCTCACAGAGGAATTTTCTTCTGAGGATGTTGAGATCATGAACATCGGCGACAGCCAGAGAGCAAGACGAATCATTGACGGTACCCAGGAAGGACGCAATATCCTTACCATTCTTGAGCAGAAGGGATACCTTTAATATTTTTCCGCTATACCCTTTCCGGGAGTATTTCAATCCTTCTGCCGGAAAGTGTATATAAATCTGTTACAGTTCACTCGGTGATCCGTAACATAGTTTTTCCACGTCTTCCTCCCCCGCAGTCGTCCGGAGAATGTCCGCAGCTTCTTCAGACCTATGTGGCGGGAGGTTTAAAAAAGACAAATCTTCATCCAGATTTTACCAATGAGAGGAGTTATTACCATGTCAGAAAGAATCACAGGACATACCGAACTGATTGGTCTTATGGCATATCCGATCCGCCATTCCAGCTCTCCTGCCATGCAGAATGAAGCTTTTGCAAAGCTTGGCTATGATTATGCATATCTTGCATTTGAGGTTGGTGCAGACGAGATCGAGGATGCTGTAAAAGCCATCCGTACTCTGAAAATGAGAGGTTCCAACGTTTCCATGCCGAACAAAACTCTGGTAGGCCAGTACCTTGACGAGCTTTCACCGGCAGCAGAAATGTGCGGTGCTGTAAACACCATCGTTAATGATCATGGTCATCTTACAGGCCATATCACAGACGGTATCGGATTTATGGCAGCACTGAAAGACAATAACATCGACGCCATCGGAAAGAAAATGACCATCGTAGGTGCAGGTGGTGCCGCAACTGCTATCGAGATCCAGGCAGCACTTGACGGTGTAGGCGAGATCGTGATCTTCAACCGCAAAGATGAATTCTGGGACCGTGCGGTATCTACGGTAGAAAAGATCAACACCAGAACTTCAAGCCATGCTGTTCTCTATGATCTGGCAGATCTTGACCAGCTGAAAAAAGAAATGGCTGACAGTTATATTTTCGTAAATGCGACAGGTGTTGGAATGAAACCGCTGGAAGGTCAGTCCGTTGTTCCGGACAAGTCTTACTTCCGCCCGGAGCTTATCGTTGTTGACGTGCCTTACTCCCCTCTTGAAACTGCTATGCGTTCTATGGCAAAGGAAGTTGGCTGCAAGACAATGAACGGCCTTGGCATGATGCTTTTCCAGGGCTCCGCTGCATTTGAACTGTGGACCGGCGAACCGATGCCGATCGAGCATATGAAAGAGATTCTTAACATCAGATACGACGACTAAACTGCTATCTGTTCCTGTCGTATCAGAAAGGACCATTATGAAAACAGTTCAGGTAAGAAATATCACACTCGGAGAGGGAAGACCGAAGATCTGTGTCCCGATCGTGGGACAGACAAAGGATGATATTCTCCTTGAGGCAGGGACCTTCGCAAGGATCCCCGTAGACGTTGTGGAATGGCGTGTTGACTGGTTTGAGGACGTTTTTGACACAGACAAGGTTCTGGATGTGGCAAAAGATCTCAAGACCATTTTAAAGGACACTCCGATTCTCTTCACCTTCCGTACTTCAAAGGAAGGCGGAGAAAAAGCGATCTCCAACGAAGCTTACAAAGCACTCAACATGGCTGTCGCAAAAAGCGGCTATGTAGATCTCATTGATGTAGAAGCCTTCACAGGTGAGGAGATCGTAAAAAGCATGATCCGGGAAGCACACAGCTATGGCGTAAAGGTCATCGCTTCCAACCATGATTTTGACGCAACTCCTGAGAAGGATGAGATCGTGCGCCGTCTCCGCATGATGCAGGACTATGGCGCAGATATCCCGAAAATGGCTGTTATGCCAAGAAACAAGCAGGACGTGCTTACACTCTTAAGTGCCACGCTGGAAATGTCCGAGCAGTTCGCCGACCGCCCGATCATTACCATGTCCATGGCAGGTACAGGTGTTGTCAGTCGTCTCGCCGGCGAAACCTTCGGTTCCGCCCTTACCTTCGGTGCAGCTACCAAAGCTTCCGCACCGGGACAGATCAATGTTAACGAACTTGAACAGGTTCTTGACATTATCCACAAAAGCCTGTGATCCTGTGACCTCCCATAAAAAGGATCTACAGTAGATTTTTGTAACAGAACGTGAATTATAAACCAATTTTTAAACCCAATGATGTAACAAATTTTTGCAATTTTAATCCCATAATAGCAAATCTATTAAATAATAATTAAAAACAACAAATCTCATGACAAAAAGAAGAAGTGTGCTGACCCATCCGGCACACTTCTTCTTTTTCTGTTTTTTATATCTTTGTTATTCCTCTGAGCAATTTTTATCCTCGATTGCATTCTCCTCTTTCTTTCTGGGGTCCCAGTTTGAAAGGAAGATATTCAGACCGAAGCCTACAGCCAGGGCCCACGCGGATGCCCATGCAGTTCCCTGGGTTGCAAGCACAGCTGCCATAACACCTGCGATCATCTTGTCACGGTCTGTTCTGCAGTAATCCATACCGATCCTTGCACAGACAAAGGCCTGGAACATCAAAGTGATGGATGAACCGACTCCGAAGATCGGACGGAAGAAACTTACAACCGGAATGATCAGCACACTTAAAAACGTTGCAATACGGAAGGATGCCATACCGCCGATCAGAGACTTCATAGCTTTCTTTCCCTCTTTGTAACGAATGGAAACAGATACTGTCATTCCAACCCATAACGGACCGGAAAGCGGAGGAAACGGCGCAATGACGGAAAGGATCAGGTTCCTGATTCCGCTGACCAGGTTGGAACGGCTGGAATTGAAATCAATATACTCATCATCTCTGGATTGGCGCGCCTCTGTAACCAGTGTCTCTGTGGTAACAAAATCACCAAATGCGATAACATAACATACAAGCGCCAGAGGAAGCGCTTTGACAAACATGGAGACCGGCGGGATTCCCACACCAAAGATACTTACCTGTGAGATGATCTCTTTGAACTGCGGGATCTTGATAAAGGTTCCCAGTTCCAAACCGGGCGCATCCAGCTCTCCTACAAGAAGACCTACCACCATGGCGATCAGATATGGGAAAAGATTTCCATACCTGGCAACAAGATCCAGGAATTTGTTGTTCCTTCTCTTCTCCTGATATTTATCTGAAAAGCTGATCAGGATCAGAAGGCCTACACCGGCAACGATCGCCAGCGGATACTTATGCATGTTGCCGCCCTCTCCCAGCTGTCCTGCCATAACCGTCACCGGCGCTGCAAGAAGGATACCACCCTTAACAGAATTTGGTACTGCATGGACAAATTTATCCGCAAGCTTGGTGATGCCCATAAATATGAACACAAGACCAACCAGCATCTGCAGGGCGATCATTGCCTGGATACGTTCTTTTCCCATAGGGAAGCCTTCCAGGAATACGATAGTCAGCGGAAGGGTCGGTGTGATCCATCCCGGTACAACCGGATCACCAAGTAAGCTGTGTAGCATATACAGCATGGTCTCTATGATCACACAGCTCCATGCCAGCTCATAAGGCAGTCCCAGATACTGTTCCAGATAAGGAACCGCCGCCAGTGCCGTAACCCCGAGGATCAGGCCCTGGATAAACTCTACGGACTCTATTTTATAGTGAATAAACGGAAAACGAATCTGAAATGGCCCAAACGGAATGTAGGGCAGTTCGTTTTCTCTTCGCTGTCTTGCTGCACGTGCCATAACGATTCTCCTTTATCGTTTTTTTTGATAATACATATATAGTATCTTTTATTTTGTAAGTTTGTTAATTAACAAACATTTTCAGAAACGGTAAAGTCCAATCCGGGAATTGTTCCCGAATTGGAACTTTGTTTTGCACAGATTCAGTCATCATTGTCTGTATCCATACAATGATTCACTTTTTTTACTGTAGTCAAACGGATATTCACCCCAAGGGATTTCCTTGATTCAGTCAAGCTTCTTTTCCACGGTTCATCTTAACGAACAGTGCAAGAAGGATTCCAACGAATGTCACTGCCATATTGAGAAGCAGGATCATTCTCGGAGCACTGGTTCCGGCAGTCTTTGTAATGTAGCCAGCCAGTGTCAAAATGGTGTAGTTCGCAACGCTGGATGCGATCATGACCATGGATGTTGCGGTTCCCTTGTTCTCCGGGAAGAACTCAGCAGTTGTGGAAACAGCCAGCTGAAGCACACCGCCTGCGCCTGCAAAACCGATCACAAATCCACCGATGAGGCAGATGGTCGGATTCTGGATAAAGTAGCACAGTCCCAGCATGATGAAAGAGATCAGCGGATAAATAATCAGGATATTAATCTCCTTCAGTCCTTTTTTGATAAATACAGAGGAACACAGGATTGCTGCAAAGGTTCCTACTGCATAGAAGGACTGGATCTTGGAAGGATCACTTAAGTTATAAAGCTTTCCAAGCTCCTGGTTGCAGTTCAGCCACAGCATGAATGTAGATGAGCTTGTGAATCCGATGAGGATTGCTGCAAAAGCTGCCGGAGTGATCTTTAATTTTGTTTTTTCTTTCTTTACTGTACCTTTCGCATTTCTCTCCGGGAATGGCAGGAACAGGATCAGGATTCCATCGATAAAGATCGCAGCACCTGCAACAATAAAGATGGTTCTGTAGGACATATTCGCCGCTGCTACAAATCCGATGAGGAAAGGAAGCAGAAACTGGCTGATACACATGGAGAATTTTGTAAACAGGTTCGCTACAGAAGGATTATTTACGTAAATCTCCATACATGTCGGGCTTACGCAGGTGTCCAGGAAGGAGTTTGCGATACCACCTACAATGGCAAAGGCGTAGGCAACTCCCATAGACGGAGCAAATGCGATTCCCATAAAATATGCTGCATAACAGATCACGCCGATGATTCCGCTTAATCTGCGTCCGAATTTGTCGGACAGGGGACCTGAAAACGGAAGTGAGATCAGTCTTCCAAGTCCAAGTGCGGCAATTACAGATACTACCATGCTGACATCCATGGTTCCATCACTTAAAGTCTTTGCTCCCCAGTGAGCTGCAAGCTCCGGCTTGTACTGGCCCATGATGGAAGCTCCGATTCCGTGGATGAAATATGTAAAATACAGCGCGATAGAAGTAATCACTAAATTTTTCTTACCTGTCTGGCTCATTTTTCTTATTTCCCTTCGTTCTCAGCCTGGAATTTCTGGTACTCATCTGTCGGCATCTCAAGTCCTGTGTACAGTTTATAAGACTCAGCTCCCTGCCACAGAAGCATTCCTTTTCCGCCTACTGCAAGCTTCACGCCTGCTTCTTTTGCTTCTTTTACCATCTTTGTCTCTGCCGGATTGTATACACAGTCAGCAACAACAAGATCTTTATGGAACATGGATTTGTCAACCAGTGTGATGTCATCGTGTGGCTTCATTCCTGCAAGTGTTCCGTTTGCAAGGATGTCTGCATTTGCGATCTCTTCTCTCAGTTTATCCTGATCATCAAGGCAATATACGCTTACTTTGCAGTCCGGTACTTCCTTTGCAAGCTTCTCAGCAGTTCCTTTTGCTCTGTCAAGGAATGGATCGTTGGGGTTAAAGATCGCGATAGATGCTGCTCCGTCAAGGGCACACTGTACAGTAAGGGCTGTAGCTGCTCCACCTGCTCCGAGGACTACCATCTTTTTACCCTTTACATCAACACCGTGCTCTTTTAAGTTGCGGACAAATCCGATACCATCTGTGATATGTCCAACAAGTTTTCCATCCTCATTTACGATTGTGTTTACAGCACCGATGATCTTTGCTGCCGGTGAAAGCTCGTCTACACACTGAGCTACTTTGTTTTTGCAAGGCATGGTTACGTTGCAGCCTCTCATTTTGAACAGACGCATTGCATCAAGAGCTGCCGGAACCTGATCCTCTTTGATATCGAATGCCATGTAAGCATAATCCAGATTATGGTACTGAAAACTGAAGTTGTACATAGCCGGGGATCCGGAATGTCCTACCGGGCTTCCGATCAGTGCAAGTAAACCAGTTGTTCCTTTAATTCTCTGTTCCATTTCTTTTACCTCCTGCATTTTCCCCCTGACAGACACCGGATTATTTTTCTCCGATGTCTGTCGGGCCATCTTTTTAATTTTTATACTGTCCGGTTTATCGGATAGTTATTTTCTTTTGTATCAATACGATCAGCGACTGGCAGATCAGATTCTGGAAGCTACCTCATAAGCCTCTTTTGTTGCATCCAGTGCACGTCTTGCACGGATAGCATCTCCGATCACATGTGTCTCAGGCACAAGATCCTTGATCTTCTCTTCCAGAGGATTGTAGTTACGGAATCCCATGGAAAGGATTACAGAATCATATCCTCTTGACTCGTGACGTACTCCGTCAGCGGTCTCGTATTCTACACCGTCTTCATAGAACTTGCATACCTTTGCTCCGGTGATCTCCTTGATTCCGTAGTCCTCGAAATCCTTCATCAGATATACTCTGTGCTCGTGGATCACATCTGCACCTACGGTATCACGGAACTCGATAACAGTTACATCATGCTCCTGCTCGCCTAAGAATGCAGCTGTTTCGCATCCAACCATTCCACCGCCGACAACGAGAACTTTTTTGCCTGCTGCTCTCTTGCCATCCAGAAGGTCTGAGCCGTGGATGATAGCCGGATTATCGATTCCCTCGATCGGAAGGATCAGAGTCTTTGAACCGGTTGCGATGATCACGCTGTCCGGCTTCTCTTCTTTGATAATCTCCGGAGTTACCTCACAGTTCATCACGATCTTAACGCCATCCTTCTGGCAGCGATGGATGTAGCTGCGGATCATGTTTGTGATATCACCTTTTCCTGGCGGATATGCAGCAAGTCTCATGTTTCCGCCGAGAACATCTCCTGCCTCATAAAGTGTTACCTCATGTCCTCTCTCTTTTGCGATAAATGCAGCGGAAAGTCCTGCAACACCGCCACCGATAACCATAACCTTCTTCGGATTCTCAGCTTTCTCAAGCGGCTCTGCCTCATGACCCAGGAACGGATTTGTCAGACAGCATACCGGATTTCCTGCATACATGTTTGCAACACAGCCCTGAAGACAGGCAATACAAGGAGTCATATCCTCAAGACGCTCTTCCTGTGCCTTCTTCGGCATAGCCGGATCTGCAAGGCTCTGACGTCCGAATGCTACAAGGTCTGCTCTTCCTTCTTTTACCATCAGCTCTGCGAACTGCGGCTCTGTATAACGTCCAACTGTGATCACCGGGATATTTACCGCACGTTTGATCTCCTCAACCTCTGCTGCGGAGAATCCACCGTGGATAACGGTCGGTGCCCACATAAACTCATCCTTGATATGAACAGCACGGGATACATGGAGCCCGTCCAGTCCACAGCTTTCCAGATATGCTGCGATCGCTGCACTGTCGTGAACATCAAGTCCACCCGGGACCTCGTCCGCACAGTTGATTCTTGCAAGAACTGCGATTTTTCCCTGTGTTGCTTTTTTAACCTCCTCGATGATCAGACGGGAAAAACGCATACGGTTCTCAAAACATCCGCCAAACTCATCAACTCTCTTGTTTGTTCTTGGAGAGAGGAAGGTACTTACCAGATAGCCGTGTGCCATATGGATCTCAACAGCATCTGCTCCTGCTTCCATTGCTCTTCTTGCAGCTTCTCCGTAGCCTTTGATCAGCTCGTAAACTTCCTCAGTTGTAAGCTGCTTCGGAATATCACGGCCGCACACTGACGGGATACTGGTTGCTGCTGTGATCGGTGCTCCTGCGTTCTTTGCATTTCCTTCAGGACCTGCATTCTGAAGCTGGATAGACACCTTTGCACCTTCTGCATGACATCCATCGATGACCTTGCGGAAGCTCTCGATAGTAGAGTCGTCATAAAGACATGGTTTACGCGGGCCGCCCTTTGCTCCCTTATGAACTACAGTAGCCTCGATGGTGATCAGACCAAATCCGCCTTTTGCTCTTTCTCTGTAATATGCAGCGGACTGCTCACTCATTGTTCCGTCTGTGTTTGCAAAGTTATTTCCCATTGGAGGAACAACAAAACGGTTCTTTACTGTCATAGGACCGATCTCGATCGGCTGAAACATCGCATTGAATTTCATATGCGTTCTCCTTTCCTCTGAAACAATCTTTTTGTTTCTCTCACTGGAACGCCCTGTCACCGGTATGACGTCGGAAACAGGGGTTCGTCTGAAATATTAGTTTCTTATATTAATTACAATACTTCCGGCCAAGCCTCTTCCAGTACCTTCCTTGTGTTCTCATATGTATGTTTTGCAGCATACTCAATACCTTTTTCAAGGTTTGCATCGCTGATAACTTCTACGCCGATAGCATTTGGTCTGATGCCTTTTTCTTTGATCATTTTTACGAACGGCACAGTTGTTCCGATTCCTGTTCCAGGAGCAAGACGGTCATGCATGGACTCATCTCTTAAGATCGTTGTTGCATATGGTCTTTCCCATACATCGTTGATCTGGATGGATACGATCTTGTCTGCCGGGATTCCCTCAAGTACGGAAAGCTCGATCGGCTGGTTTGCTCTTACCCAGTGCCATGTATCAAGGATCAGTTTTGCATTCTCGCAGTCAGCAGCTTTTACAACAGCCCAGCCCTTTTTCACATCCGGGATTCCGCTGTACGGCATTGGCTCAACACCGATGATGTATTTGCCTGCTCTGTGGCAAAGCTCACGAAGTTTCTGTGCTGTGTACTCTACGGAATAGTTCTCCATCAGTCCGCAGTTGATCTGTTCTACGTTAAATAATTCACACATATGGAAGCAGAGCTGTTCTTTATATTTCTGCTCATAGGAACGATGCTCCTCTGCCCACTGCACGATGTACTCAACCTCTGTTACCTTCATGTCATATTTATCCAGGATCGCCAGGATATCCTCATCGAAAAGTCCCTCATTCAGGGCATCTACGTAGGTTTCTGCTCTCAGGCCGATTCCCTCATAGCCAGCCTCTTTGGCAGCTTTTACACGGTCCTCAAATTTGCACTGATCCCCAAGTGTCCAGGAACTGATTGTAATTGGAAATTCTTTTGACATGGTAATTCCTCCTGAAAATATAAATAATTTTTTTGGTTTTTTTTTAATTATTTTGTATCTTTTTTCTATAAGCATTATATAACTTTGTTAAATACAAAACAAATTGATTGTACCAGGAGAATTCATAGATTTTATCAATATATCATGTTATACTATATAAAACAGATTCAGCCGTACTGCCACCGTCACAGCATACGGCCCGGCAAATCTCTTATGTCTGTCAGACTTACCTGGGATCTGTCCGAAGTAAAACATTCAGCTAAACTTACGAAAGGAGTATTGAAAAATGAACCTGTATCATCTTCGCTATTTCGTGACACTGGCTCATCTGGAGCATTATACAAAAGCTGCTGACGTTCTGGCCATCACGCAGCCCAGCTTAAGTCACGCGATCTCTTCTCTGGAGGAAGAGCTTGGAGTGAAATTATTTGAAAAAAACGGACGGAATGTTTCTCTCACCAAGTATGGCAAGTCTTTTCTGGAGGATGTTGAACAAACCCTGAACCGGCTGGATTCCTCTGTAAACGGTCTCCAGCTTGCAGGAAAGGGAGAAGGACAGATTGATGTGGCTTTTCTCAGAACTCTGGGTGTTGACTTTATGCCGAAGATCATCCGCAGCTTTCTTAATGCCAACAAAGAAAAAAAGATCAATTTCAATCTGTTCTGTGATAAGGTACTTACCGGTGATATCCTCACCGGACTGAAAGAGAAGAAATACGATATCGGCTTCTGTTCCAAATTTGACGACGAACCGCTGATTGAATTTATTCCGGTTGCCAAGCAGGATCTGGTCGTCATCGTTCCACCGGAACATCCTCTTGCTGAGAAATCCGAGATACATCTGGAGGAAACGCTTCCATACAAGCAGATCATCTTCAAGAAGCGAAGCGGCCTGCGCCAGATCATTGACCAGCTGTTTAAGAGCATCGGCCAGTACCCGGATGTTGCTTTTGAGATTGATGAGGATCAGGTTGCCGCAGGGTTTGTTGCCAATGACTTCGGCATCTGCATTGCCCCGGATATCCCTATCCTTCATTCTCTGGATCTTAAGATCCTGCCTCTTGTTTCACCAAGCTGGCAGAGAAATTTTTATATGGCCATGCTGAAAGATGTTTATCATCCGCCGGTTGTGGAATCGTTTAAGAAGTTTGTGATCGAGACTACCTCAAAAGAAATCTTTTATAAGACCAATTAAGCGGACGGCAGATCAGTCATCTGCTGTCCGAAAGCTTCATTATCAAATGGATATTTACGATTTGTATCCGATAATAAAAGAACAGCTGCCCGATTCCCGCCTTATCTCTGTACGGTTTATCGGACACCTGTCCTTTTTTATATATAAAAAATATTCTGCTTTATGATCAGCGATTATTTATTCGCATCTGTCTCACGAAGTCTGTGAATCAGCTCCTCACAGATCTCAAGTTCACTCTTTCCGTCTGTCTGGATCACGATGTCTGCTGCTGCCTCGTATTTCGCACGACGCTTCTCCAACAGGTCAGCGATAAATGAAACATTTTTGTTGTTCTCAAGTAACGGACGGTCATGATTATCCTTTACACGTTCCAGAATAGTTTCCGGCTTTGCAGTAAGGAGTACGACACGGCCATTTTTTTTCATCTCAGCAACATTGCGCTCCCGCATCGGGACACCACCGCCACAGGATACTACAACATTAGATCTGGACTGCATCTCAATAAGAAGGTTGGTCTCAAGCTCACGGAAATACTCTTCTCCGTAAGTCTCAAAGATATCGGAAATGCTCATTCCCTGTCTCTCCACGATACACTGATCCATCTCAACTACATCCATAGCCAGTGCATTCTTCAGGTAGTCAGAAATTGTAGATTTACCTGCGCCCATGAATCCGATAAGGAAAATGTTGTAATTAAAGAGATTTCTGGACTGGATTCTCTTACTGTTCTGTGTGATGCTTGCAAAAACATCGTTTACTTCTTTCTTATGGCGTCTACCTTCCATTCTGGCTTCCAGCCATCCCTTCTGCTTCGCCTCCTGCTCCGGCTGCAGTACAGGAAGATCATGAGCTTCCTTGTATACCATGATGTCCTCAACGATTCTGTTTCTCATAAGCAGTGCATCCAGGATGATCTCATCGCACTGTCCAAGGCTCTCTCTTAATACTTCTAACTGGTTCATAATATCTCCTTTACTTCGTTCATTTTATCACGGATTTCCGTCATCGCTTTATCACTTTAAACTAAGTGTCTGTTCTTATTATACCAACTGGCCATTTTTATCTCAACCTAAACTTTCATCGAATTTATACATGTGATCTATAGATTATTTTTATGGTTTTTAGTAATCACTCCTGGATCTGTGTTCAAAAAAATCTCCGCCTCATTACAGAAGCAGAGATTTTTCATGAGAATTTTTTCACAGAGATTCTACTGTATCACTTCATAGATCCGGTAATGCCTGAAGATATAATCCCTGAACTGCTCCACAAGAGAGCCCTGATACCTGTTTTTCAGCATTCCCATATATATGTAACGGCGATAATGAAGATTCTCAATATTCAGGATCTTCACAGGCAAGGTATGGATCACCGGCACATCCGGCACAATTCCCACACCAAAACCTTCTGCCACCATTCCTGCAAGTGCACCATCCTCTTCCACTTCAAAAGCGGTTTCCGGTACGATCCCCTCTTTTTCAAAAAGCTCCCGTACCACAAAATACAATCCGCTGGTAGGAGTAAAAGTCACCTGTGGATATTGTCCCAGTTCTTCTATTGTCACTGTATTTTTGCCTGCCAGGGCATGGTTCTCCGGCACTACAGCCACCAACTTTTCTTCCGCTACCGGCACAAAGCTGATTTCTTTTTCTCCTTCAGCACGGGAACAGAAAATCACATCAAACTTTTCTTCCTTCAGCCCCCGGATCAGCGTTCCTGTAGCTGCATTCTGGAAATGAAAATCGACCTTTTTTCCTTTCTGTTCATTTAAAAATCCGCGGACAAGCTCCGGGATAAACCGGCGTCCCTGGGTATGGATGTACCCGATGGAAATACTTCCTCCCGGAATCCTTGCCGCTTCCTGTATCCTCTCCACCCCAAGATTCAGGATATGTAAGGAGTCCTGCACATATTTCAGAAACATTTCCCCGTATTTGGTCATGGTGACATTTCTTCCGTGACGCTCAAAAAGGGGAACCTTAAGCTCCTTTTCAAGATTGGAAATCGCATGGCTCAGACTTGGCTGCGTAATATCCAGCCTCTTGGCTGCTCTGGTATAATTTTCGATCTGGGCAAGAGTCACAAAATATGTGAGCTGATTTAAGTTCATATGTCAAAAAATCCTTTCTTTCCTCTGCATAAAAAACTCTGCATACATCTTCAGGATAATATGCAGATATCCGCATTAAAGCAAACTACGCATTATACTCCCAGACTGAGCAGTTGTTTACCTGCTGTAAGCCGCTCATAAAACTGCTCATAAAAATCCCGCTTCTCATCATAAGGCTTCCGGTAAAACTGGTTCACAATATACATGTTCAGATTTCGGATCAGATCACTGTCCTCGCTCTCATAGAGAACTTCCTGGACATCCAGAAGAAAATAATGCCAATCGCAGACAAATTTTTCATAATTTTTGAAATCCGGTGTATCTACCCATTTCCGGACCTTGATCTTACTGCGGCTGGTCTTTTTGCACTCGTGGATCTGAAGAATGTATTTAAAGTTGCCGTCCTCATAGTATCTTCCCAGCGGAAACAAACGGCAAAAACCCGGACGGAAGCTGTGAATGGAGCACCGTCCGTTTCCATCCAGAAATATGCAGCGTTCCTCTGCTCCTGTCATCTTAAGATGTGGCAAAATATTCCCGTCTGTAACGCCAAGCTCAATTTTTCCCGCAAGAAGCTGATCCGGACTTAAATGAAGCCCCTGGCTTAAACGCCATACATCCAGAGGATCCAGCACAACAGAATCCCCCATTCCCGTACAGCAGTCAAAACATCCTTTGCAGTCCTGGCAGTCTGCTTTTACCATGTCATTTGCTTCGTATAAACGGCCGTCGGAAATCTCCTCCAGCGTAACTTCCCGCCGCATTACACCAGGGTCTCCAAGCCCGTTACTCCCCAGTCTTCAGCAAGACTCTTCAAACCATCCAGGATCTCTTCTCTGGAATAATCATGGTCATCCAGATAATCACCGTCCATATCATTGAGATAAAGATAAAATGTAAGGGCAAGTTCCAGATATTCCGGATCATCATCCTCCATGTTCATAAGAAGCTCGTTCTCTGCCCCGTTGATATCTCCCTCGTCTGCCAGTCCTATGATTTTTGAAAAAAGCTGATCTGCTTCCGTATAATCTGCTTCTGCTGCCGGAAGTGTATACTGCGGCATATCTCCCTGAAGAAGAAGTCTTGTGATCAATCTTGCTATATCCTGAATGTTTCCTGACATTCTGTCATCCTGTAATCCCATATCCGAATCCTCTCTTTCTGCTGTCCTGCATGCACCTGATCGCACTATTCCGGAATTGCCGGCGCTTTTCAGGCTTCGACTGCTGTTTCGTGAACATGTTCTATCTGTTATCTAATCCAGTTTAATCCCGGACAATGCCTGTGCAAATGCGTTATTCACCGGCTCATTGGCCTCTTTCTGCTGCTTCTTAAGATAGCGCTGCACATCCTTTTTATTAACACCTGCACCTTCCCTGGCTCTTCTTGCCTGGAAAGAGGAAAGTTTCTCCTTATATCCGCACTTGCACACAAAGGTCTCTTCTTTTCCTTTCAGAAGCATCTCCATACGCTTGTGGCATTTCGGGCAGCGCGCATTGGTTGTCCTGGAAACAGTCTCCCTGTATCCGCACTCTCTGTCCTCACACACCAGCATACTGGCATTTTTGCCGTTAACTGCAAGAAGATGTTTGCCGCAGTTCGGGCATTTCTTGTTTGTCATATTATCATGGCGAAAAGTTCCCTGTCCGCTCTTGATCTCATCTACGATCTCGCAGGCATACTCACGGATTCCTGTGAGGAATTTATCCTGACGGAGTTTTCCGCTGGCAATATCGGAAAGCTTCATCTCCCAGTCAGCTGTAAGCTCAGGTTTTTTCAGATCTTCAGGCACAAGTTCCAGAAGCTGTTTCGCTTTGGACGTGATATATATATCATTTCCTCTTTTTTCCATCATAAAACTGTTAAAAAGCTTCTCAATGATATCAGCTCTTGTTGCAACAGTTCCAAGTCCACCTGTCTCCCCCAATGTTCTGGCAGCCTTTTTGTCGTGGCTCTCCATAAAATGAACCGGGTTCTCCATAGCACCAAGAAGAGTTGCTTCCGTAAATCTTGCCGGCGGTTTCGTTTTTCCGTTAGTAAGTGAAGCTGATTCTACTGTAAGGTTTTCTCCTTCTTTCAGCTCCGGAAGCTTCTGATCCTTCAGCTTTTCCCGGGAATCATCCTCCTCATCGTCCTGCCAGCCGCCTTCGTATACTTCTCTCCATCCTGCACTTTTCACAATACGTCCACTTGCTGCAAAAGTCTCTCCTGCTGCTGTTCCTTCCATGCTTACCTGCTCGAATACAGCCGGTGGGTACAGCACGCTTAAAAACCTCCGTACGACCATATCATAGATCTTTCGTTCTTCATTGGTCATATGGTCCAGCTGTACAAACTGTTCTGTAGGAATGATCGCATGATGGTCGCTGACCTTCTTATCATCTACAAAACCTGCATTGGCCTGAATCGGCTTATTGGCAAGTGCTCCCGCAAGTTTCCGGTAAGGACCTGTTCCGCATGCCTGGAGACGCTCCTTAATAGTAGGAACCACATCTTTTCCTATATATCTGGAATCAGTTCGCGGATAGGTAAGTACCTTATGGTTCTCATACAGTCTCTGCATGATATTTAAGGTTTCCTTTGCGGAAAATCCATATTTCTGATTGGCTTCTCTCTGAAGTGTTGTCAGATCATAAAGGCCCGGCGAAAACGTTTTCTTCGGTTTTCTGGATACTTTGGTTACTGTGAGGCTGCTTTTTCCTGCTTTCGCCTGAATCTCCTGTGCACGTTCTTTCTTAAAGGTCCGGAGGCTTCCGCTCTTTTTGTCTCTCCATGTCCAGCACACATTCCCTGCCTGTAAGATAATCCCGTAATAATCTTCCGGCCTGAATTCCCGTATCTCCTGCTCACGCCTTGCGATCATGGCAAGTGTCGGTGTCTGCACCCGTCCACAGGAAAGCTGTGCATTATATTTGCAGGTCAGTGCTCTTGTTCCATTCATTCCAACCAGCCAGTCTGCCTCTGCCCTTGCCTGTGCAGCACGGTAGAGATTATCATAATCATGACCATTCTTAAGGTGTGCGAATCCATCTCTGATTGCCTTGTCCGTTACAGATGAGATCCACAGACGTTTGATAGGTTTATGGCAGTCTGCCTTGGCAAGGATCCATCTGGCAACCAGTTCTCCCTCACGGCCTGCATCTGTGGCAATGATGATCTCTCCGATATCCTTCCTGTAAAGCTGTGTCTTCACTGCATTATACTGCCTGGATGTCTGGCGGATCACCACCAGCTTCATCTTCTCAGGCATCATGGGAAGGGTTGTAAGCTCCCATTTCGTATATTTTTTATCGTATTCCTCCGGATCAGCCAGTGTTACCAGATGGCCCAGTGCCCAGGTCACTACATAATCCTTTCCCTCAAGGGTTCCGTTCCCTTTCTGATTACAGTGGAGAACTCTGGCGATATCTCTGGCAACGGACGGCTTCTCCGCGATAACTAATGATTTCATATTTATATTTCACCTCTTGCTCTTTAAAGCATTTTTCAGATATGCTTCAGGGTTCACCTATTATAGCATGAAAAAAGCACTTCGTCCAGAAAAGTGCCATGGCCTTTTTTCCGTCGAAATGCTCTTCTTTTATTTCCTGTTATGCAGTTTTTCCGCTGATCTTATATCCTACTCCCCGGATGGTTTCCACCATATCTCCGGCTGTGCCAAGCTTCTGGCGAAGGGTTCGTATATGCACATCCACAGTTCTGCTCTCTCCATCGAACTCATATCCCCAGATCTGATTAAGAAGCTGAGTCCTGGATAGCACTGTGCCGCTGTTTTTTAAAAGAAGACAAAGCATTTCATATTCTTTTAAAGTCAGGTTCACAGGTTCTCTGTCAACTGTCACCTCATGTCTTCCCGGACATACATAAAGATTGCCCATCCGGTATTCTTCAGCTCCGTTATCCTCGGATCTTCTAAGCAGTGCCCGAACTCTGGAGATCAGCTCCATCATACGGAAAGGCTTCGGAATATAATCGTCTGCTCCGCTGTCCAGCCCCACCACTGTATCAAATTCGCTGCCTTTCGCAGTGAGCATGATCACCGGAAGCTTCCGCACATCAGGACGGATCCGGATCTTTTTAAGAATGGAAAGGCCGTCCTCCTCCGGAAGCATAATGTCCAGAAGTACCAGTGACGGCAGCTCCTTTTCCATTGCTTTCCAGAAAAGTGAAGGCCGCTCAAACCCCTGAGCCTCAAGGCCCTGACTGTTTAGCGTGTATACAACAAGTTCACGGATGCTCTCGTCATCCTCTACCAGATATATCATAATTTTCCTCCGAATCTTTTTTCTTTCACTGTTTCCCAGTATAATTTTTCTTGGTAAAATCCATGCGTGGAAAATCGTTAAATTTATGTAAAATATAGAATTCTTTAAGAATTTTTAATTTGTAAAACGCTGTCTTCAATGTTATGATAAAGCTGACAGCAGTTTGGAGGTTTTCATATGTATTCTTTTATTGTGAATCCCAATTCAAGATCGGGCCAGGGACGTGAGATCTGGAACCATCTTCGCAGCATCATGGAGAGTCAGGGGATTTCATATCAGTATTATCTCACAGAGTATGTGGGACACGCTACAGAATTTGCACGTAAGATCAGCGCGTCAGGAACTCCGGATGAGCCGGCGACACTGGTCACTGTTGGCGGTGACGGAACTATTTACGAGGTTCTGACAGGAATTGAAGATCTGGACAGTGTGATCTTCGGCTTCATCCCTACTGGTTCAGGCAATGATTTCTGCCGGAGCATGGGGCTTCCCAGGAACCCTGAAGAAGCACTTCGCATCATATTAAATAAAAGACGTATTGTTTCCATGGATGTTCCGAAGATCCAGCTTGGGCCGCATGCCTACCGTTTCGGCATCAGTGCAGGAATGGGTTATGATGCAGCAATATGCCAGGAAGTACTTATCACCCCTGGCAAAAAATTTCTCAACCGTCTTCATCTTGGGAAACTTACCTACCTCATGGTGGCACTGAAACAGTTTCTATTCCTCACTCCTTTTACAGTCACAGTACAGACAGATACGGAGGGCGAACGGATATTCCCGAAAACATGGTTTGCGACTGCAATGAACCAGAAATACGAAGGAGGCGGTTTTAAATTCTGTCCTGATGCCAGACCGGATGACGGACTTCTGGATGTGATCGTTCTTTCAGGCATTTCCAGGTTCAAGATGCTTTTCTGTCTGCCCAGTGCACTCTGGGGCGGACATACGAAGATCAAAGGCGTACATATTTTAAAGTGCAGGGATGTACATATTACAAGTGACTATCCTCTTCCTGTGCATAAAGACGGAGAATCCGGCGGAATCCAGCGTGAATTTTCTGTGTCAATCGAAAAGAAACCTTTAAAAATCATAATGCCTGTGTTATAGTAGCAGGTGGATACTTAACAAACCGGAGCGTAAACAATCCGACTAATGAGCTACACCCGGCCATACTTCAAGAAAGGAAGCGTTATGTTGAGTAAGATAAAAAAATACAGGCACGGTTTTGTGATCCTCAGTTATTTTATCGTATATCTTATCCTGTTTAATTATCTGGAACAGCGACCTGTACATTCCTACCACATTGTACATACTGTTTTTGACGATATGATTCCGTTCTGTGAGATCTTTATTATACCGTACCTTCTGTGGTTTCCGTACGTGATACTTACAGTTGCCTATTTTCTGTTTTTAAATAAAAATAAAAGAGAATATTTCCAGCTGATCTTCAACCTGATGATGGGCATGACAGTTTTTCTGGTAGTTTCTTATATTTACCCGAATATCCAGCATCTCCGTCCGGCTGTATTCCCCCGGAATAATATTTTCACCCAGCTGGTGGCAGGTATCTATAAAACAGATACACCGACCAATATCCTGCCAAGTATTCATGTATTCAACTCACTTGCAGTTTATTTCGCCATCCGCCACTGCCAGGCATTAAAGAATAAGAAGTGGATCCAGATAGGATCTCTGATCCTGTCCACTCTCATTGTTCTTTCAACCATGTTCATCAAACAGCATTCTGTAATTGATGTATGTCTTGGAACAACACTGGCACTGTTCGGACACCTTCTCTTCTATCCGCAGAGAGTAGAAGAATATGATGAGCAGCGTGCCATGAGCCATATTCATAAGAAGAACCGGAAACAGAACCTGGAACAGAATTTATAAAAAAGCAGCCCTGAAATTCCGGGGCTGCTTTTTTTTATTCCTAGTTAAATCCATAGAACTTCTGGCAGATCTTATATGCTGCCACGAACATCTTCCTTCCACCTCTTCCCGGAAGGTTGGATACTCTTCCGAAAAGACTTCTTCTCAGTTTCCTGTAAAGTCCCATATTCTGGTCTTTAATGTAATCCTGAAGTTCCTGTCTCTTTTCCAGACATTCCTCTGTGCCGGCTCTTACCAGCATAATAGAAGAAACTGTTGTAATAATATCCAGATAACTGAACATGTACATGCGAAGCCTGCGGTTGCTTACACTGGCTTTCAGATATGCATCTACCATCAGCTTGTTTACACGTATCTGCTGATCGATTCTCTTGATCATGACCTTCTCATTGACAGACTGATCATCTCTTCCGATAAAATATCTGTAGAAGTTCACATCCAGATAATAAAGATTCTTCACATACGGAAGAGGTTCAAAAGCAAACAGGTTATCTACATAAAATGTATGCTTCGGAAGCTCCATTCCACAATCGTGGAGAAGTTTCGTTCTGTAGATCATGGAGTGCATCAGAAGGTACTGACCTTTTTTCATATGGCGCACTTCGTCCCATCCAAAAATCTGATTCGTCGGGAAACAGTGTCTGTACTGCATGACTTTCTTGCGGGTCGCTCCCTGTTTCTCATAGACAAAATTGCTGATCAGAAGATCTACTGTTTCCGCTCCACGTGTCAGCTCATAAAGAGTCTTAAGGATCTCATAATATGCATCCTGATTTACCCAGTCATCACTGTCAACAACCTTGAAATAGAGACCTGTGGCATTACGGATTCCGGTATTTACCGCCTGTCCGTGTCCTCCGTTCTCCTGATGGATTGCCTTGACAATGGTCGGATATTTTGCTGCATAATCGTCTGCGATCTCAGCGGTACGGTCACTGGAGCCGTCATCTACGATGATGATCTCCACTTCCTCTCCTCCGATCAGCAGGGAATTGATACATTTTGACATATAAGCCTCTGAATTATAGCATGGAATTGCTACGCTCAAAAGTTTCATGAGTGTTCCTCCTTCATGTATTTCGTGTATGCGCTAAACGCAGATGGAATTGCATATTTTCTGTCGGATTCTTTTTTATCTACAAAAAGAAACTCCTGATGTCCGGCCTCTTCCAGAGATGCCACTGCAATACGGTAAGCACACATTCTCCATTCAATATGGGAAAAAACATGCCTGGCATCCGGCAATTGTTCAATACGGAGAGGCTCCAGACCAATATTTTTTACCTGTGTGAGAGCTTCCTTCTGTGTCAGGTGGCCTTCTACATTCGGAATTTCGTAAAGTCCTGCCAGAAGCCCCTCCGGCGGCCGTCTGCGGATCGCGGTGGCTGCGCCATCCTGTATTACAAGCACTGTTCTGTTCTCTATTTTTCTGGCTTTCTTAGGTGCTTTTACGGGAAGTTCCTCCACTGTTCCATGTTTCCTTGCCAGACAGAATCTGCCAAGCGGGCATTCTTCACATTTTGCTTTTCCGTTCGGCACACAGACTACTGCACCGATCTCCATCATAGCCTGGTTGAAATCTCCCGGCCTGTCCTCTGGCATGATCTCTTTCAGCTGTTCTTCCACAGATTTCCGGACAGACTGCTTCATGATATTTTCCCTGCTCTCTGTAAGTCTTGAATATACACGGAGAACATTGCCGTCCACTGCCGGAACTTTGTGTCCGTATGCAATGGAAGAAATAGCTCCTGCTGTGTATCTTCCTATTCCTTTTAACGAAAGCAGCGTCTCAAAATCTTCAGGTATCTTTCCATTGTATTCTTCCATTACCCGGATAGCCGCTTTCTGCATATTGCGGACCCTGCTGTAATAGCCAAGCCCTTCCCAGAGTTTGACAATGCGTTCCTCCGGTGCTGCTGCAAGACTTGCCACATCCGGCAGTTCCCGGATAAAACGCTGGAAATATGGTTTCACAGCTTCTACTCTTGTCTGCTGGAGCATGATTTCCGATACCCAGGTATAATAGGCATTGTTCTTATCACGCCATGGAAGGGTTCTTTTATTTTTATCGTACCATTCCAGAAGAAGCTGCGCAATATTTTCACACATGTGTGTTACCCTCCATTCCCGCTTCTGTTACTGTTCATTCCGTTCTCAATAACCCGCTTCTTCCAGTTTCACCGGTACAGGGCTGCAGATTTCCATGGAATCTTCTGTGATGGTACAGTCATAAGCCAGAATGTGAACACCTGCATCTGCTGCTTTCCTCAGAGTTTCACCGAATTCCGGATGTGTTTCCCAATTTGGTTCAAAATATCTCACATCCTTCATCTGGATCACCAGGAGAAGATAGGCTTCATATCCATCTTTCACTGCATGGATCAGTTCTTCCAGATGCCTGACCCCGCGGGCTGTCGGTGCGTCTGGAAAGCGGACAATATTTTTTTCTTCCAGGGTAACTCCCTTTACCTCAATAAATGCCTTCCGTTCCGGCGATTCCACGTAAAGATCGAACCTGGAATTCCCGTAAGTCTTCTCTCTCTGTACAGTAATTTCTTCCGGAAAAAGATTTCCGGCTGCTGTCCATTCTTCTGCTGCCTTATTGGGGGCCTGGGAATCCATATTGATCCAGCGGCCGGCTTTATTTACACAGATCAGATCATATTTCGTCTTTCTGGCAGGATTATCACTTTTCTCCAGGATGACTTCTGCATCCGGAACAAGAAGTTCTCTGCACCTGCCGGTGTTCTTTACATGGACTGTCTCAAGTTTATCACCTACCTTAACATGGGCGATAAAACGGTTAGGACGATCTTTAAAAATACCTCTGACCGTATTTCTGTATTTCATATTATTTACCTCGCATTTTCTACTATAACACAAAATCCTTAAAAAGACAGTTGCTTTTTCATCTTTTCTCTTATAAAATTATTTTGTATTGCCTTTGATACAATATAGAATATTTATACTTTTATTGGGAGGTTACTTTAATGGACAGCATCATTTTTGACGTTGACGGCACACTCTGGGATTCCACGGAGATCGTGGCGGAGGCCTGGAATGACTATCTTACAAATACGGAACACATGGATACAGACGTAAGTTCCAGACGTCTGATGGGACTTTTCGGACAGCTGCTTCCGGACATTGCGAAAGCACTTTTCCCGAAATTGCCGGAATCTGAGCAGCTTCGTATCATTGACGGCTGCTGCCAGGCTGAGCACGAGGCTCTGCTTCGAAAATGCGCGCCTTTGTATCCGCAGCTTGAAGAAACACTGAAAAATCTTTCTGCACGTTTTCCGCTTTTTATTGTCAGCAACTGTCAGGCAGGATATATCGAAGTATTTCTGCAGGCAACCGGATTCGGCCACTACTTCAAAGGTCATCTCTGCCCTGGTGATACAGGCATGGCCAAGGCCGAAAACATCATGAAGATCCGTGATGACTTTGACTTAAAAGATCCTGTATATGTGGGTGATACACTTGGAGATTTCAATGCCTGCCGCAAGGCGGATATTCCTTTTATCTTCGCAGAATATGGTTTCGGAGAAGTGGAAGCTCCTGACTACCGTATCTCTTCCCCGGCAGATCTTGTGGAGCTTTGCAGATAATCATGAAAAAAACGAAATCTATTGACCTTACTTCCGGCCCGATCCTCAAGACCCTTGCTGAGCTGGCCCTGCCCATCATGGCTTCCTCTCTTCTGGGAACAGCCTATAACATCACAGACATGGCCTGGATTGGCCTTCTGGGTTCCAAAGCTGTTGCTGGTGTTGGTGTGGGCGGCATGTATGTCTGGCTTTCCCAGGGACTTGTAGCACTTCCACGAATGGGCGGACAGGTAAACACCGCACAGGCCTGCGGCCGGAAAGATTACGATGAGGCCCGTTCCTATGCAGCCAGTGCTCTGCAGATCACTGTTTTCTTCGGGCTTCTTTTTGCAGCTGTCTGTCTTGTGTTTCTTGATCCGCTGATCGGATTTTTTAATCTGACAGATGCTGAAACTTATACGGCAGCCGGCTCCTACATGAAGCTTACCTGCGGGCTGATCATTTTTTCCTTCCTGAATCTGACACTGACCGGACTTTTTACAGCCCAGGGTGACTCCAGCTCTCCTCTTATGGCCAATCTTCTTGGTCTTGTGGGAAATATGATCCTTGACCCGCTTCTGATCCTTGGCGTAGGACCTTTTCCAAGGATGGAAACAACCGGTGCTGCTGTTGCCACTGTAACTGCACAGATCCTTGTTTTCGCAGTTCTGGTATTCCGGATCCTTACTTCCAGGATGGAACCGAATATTCTCCGTGAAGTGCATCTTTTTTCACGTTATTCCGGAAAATTTTATAAAAATATCTTCCGGATCGGTTTTCCAACTGCTGTACAGAGTATGATCTACTGCATGATCTCCATGGTGCTTACACGAATGGTTTCTGGTTTTGGTGCTGCTGCCATTGCCACTCAGCGTGTTGGTGGCCAGATTGAATCTGTTTCCTGGAATACTGCGGACGGTTTTGCTTCTGCCCTGAATGCTTTTACAGCTCAGAACTACGGTGCAAAAAAACATGACCGTATCCGGCATGGATACCGGATCTCCTTTGGTATTCTCGCTATATGGGGACTGATCATAACAGCTGTGTTTGTATTCCTTCCGAAGCCCATCGCAGGACTGTTTTTCCATGATAAGGAGTCCCTGTCAATTGCAGTGAATTATTTGATCATCATCGGTTTCAGTGAAGCGTTTATGGCCATTGAGCTGATGACCATCGGTGCCCTCTCAGGTCTTGGAATGACCAAGCTTTGCAGTATTATCAGTATCGTACTTACAGGGGCAAGGATTCCGCTGGCTATGATCCTCAGTTTCGCAGGAATGGGACTTGACGGTATCTGGTGGGCACTTTCCCTCACTTCTATTGTGAAGGGTATTGTATTTACACTGACGTTCCGGCATACCAGCCGCACCAGATTGCAGTAAACATCGTATCAAAAAAACGCTCTCTATATTTCCTGTGTTATATAATAATCATATAACAGTATGGGAATATAAACAGAGCGTTTTTTATATCTCAGATATTATCTTCGGCATTTCGTTTTAAGCAGAAACAGAAATACTGCCAGTATCACAAACAGTACCACAACATAAACGATCTTTGCTGTGACAGATGTTGTAAAAGCATCGATTCCTGTTGCAATTCCAATAAGAAGCATACAGATTCCGGAAACTTTTTCCATTTTTTTCTCATCGTATTTCCTGGCTCTGGCCTGGGTGTTGCCGCCTTTCATGAACATGGCTCCGTGTCCTGTGAGCAGCATAATGCCGATCACTGCCGCAGCTATGGCAAGTATATAGCTGAATGTCTCATCCATCATAATTCTTTTTCCTCCTGATAAATAACAGGAGCCCTCACCGGATTACCGGCTGGCTCCTGTCTGATTTGTTCTTATTATTAATAGAAACAGATGATCGGAACATCATACTGGATGATGTTGTAAAGCTCTCCGGCCTTGTCCGGAGGCATGTTGATACATCCGTGTGAACCGCCTGTAAGATATCTGTCTCCGCCAAAATACGGCTGCCAGTCTGCATCATGGAATCCGATTCCTCCATTGAACGGCATCCAGTATGTTACCGGCTGCTCATAGGAATAAGTTCCGTCTGCTTTCTTGGTACCGCGGAGCACATCCGGACTCTTCTTATAGTACAGCGTGAAGATTCCAGGAGGAGTTTTTCTCTCAGGATCACTTGCAAGTCCGGATACAATGTCGGACTCAAAGATCACATTTCCGTCCTGATAATACCACATATACTGTTCTGTAAGATCCACTTCTATATAAGTGTTACCGAAATCGTTGACTCCGTAAGCATTGGCGCGCATGGAATATACAGGCTCTCTCGTTGTCTGGGTACCGGACTGGATCTCCTGGGTAAGCTGTGCAACCTCACCATCCTGGTCGATCTTCCAGCCATATGCAGAACCGGATACCGATACGGTTCTTCCGCTTGTTGTCTGGAACTGTCTCTCAGTTCCAACTGTATCATGGCTTGCCGCAAGCTGAGCGACATAATCCACAATATGCTGTTTAAACGACGCATCATCCTGAATCAGCTGACCCTTTTCATCAAACTGCAGCCAGTCCTTGATGGTGGTTCCGTCCAGCGTTACTGTCTCATCACCAAATATATAGGTAATACTTGCTTTCGCAAAATTGTTATAAGCGTCCACAGTAGCCTGAAGATCTGCACTGTTACTGGTGATATCCGCTGTAACATAGGCATCCGGATTACTTGCAAGATCTACCTCATTTTCATCATTGCTGATGGCCTCGCTGATCATCTGGTAGGCTTCCTTTACCTTAAGTTCGCTTCCCTCTGTCTCCGGAACAATGGTAAACTCCGAATCATTGAAGCTTACATAAGCGTTCTCCGGTGCTACCTGGTTCTCTTTCTGTGCACAGTTCAGTGCCTTCACCTGTGTTTCCAGCTTCGTCTTATCATACGATGTCTGTTCCTGGGCTGTATAAGTTGTTTTTTCGAAAAAGCCTTTCACCCATGTGTATGGTTTCTGGGTTTTTAAAAGCTTCAGGATCTCACCGCTTGATACATACTTGTAATCAATATCGGATCCGTCAATGGCCTGCGCATCCTGATCTCTCGCTTTTATCTCAATGGAATAGCCTGCCATCTTAGCGGCGATTTCCTGCTCAACCTCGTAAGCTGTTTTATTCGAACTGTCGATTCCGTTGATTGTTGTCCCTTCAAAAAAGTGATTGGTGTAATAATAAGACACCCCGGCATAAGCACAGCCGGCCGCTACAAGAACCATGGCAGCGATCAGTCCCGTTACCTTAAGTCCTTTATGCTTCTTCTTTTCCGGGAGAACGATGGGGTCAAATTCAGATTCATCGATGGGCACGTATGATATCTTACGCGGTCTGGCTGACTTCGATGGCCTTGCTGATCTCTGTCCGCTGCTTCTGTCGTTCTCAGTCCGGAGCTCCCCTGCTGTATCACTGACGATCTGTGCCATGGCATCGTTGATCTTGTCTTCGATATCCTTCCTCTCCTCGTTATTCATATTTATATTCCACCTCTATGTTTATGTGTCCCCAAAACCGGACACTTCTCCATTGATATTTTCTGGTTTTGTTACCAGCTTTTTCATTATAACATACTTTCCGGAATTTGCATCTCATTTCATTGTTTTTTTACAACTTATTTGTACCGTATAATTTCCGGGACATATCCTTCATAACATAAAAATACATCACCCAGAGAAGGGCTGAAGCAAAAATCCATGCTACAGGACTGGCAAGGCAGGTTCCGATATAGCTGCTTTTTCCTGCTGCGATCATAGCTGTGATTCCTCTTCCTGCAAGTTCTGCAACACCTGCCATCATCGGAAGCAGTCCGTATCCCATTCCCTGGATTCCGTTTCTCAGTACATTTACAAAATAAAGCGGGATAAAAAACAGTGCAACGCATTTCACATAAGTATCAACCATAGGAAGTACTTCTGCGATATTATCCGAAATAAACAGATATGCGAAATATTTTCCTGCAAAAAACAGGAACATTCCGACTACCACACTGTACACACAGCCAATAAGATGGGACGCACGGAATCCCTGACGCACCCGTTCCAGCTTACCTGCTCCGATATTCTGTGCATTATAGGTTGCACTTGCTGTTCCCTGTGCCACGAATGCCTGGCTGAAAATCTGCTCGATCTTACTTCCTGCTGTAAACGCTGCCACAGCATAAGAACCAAGCATATTTAATGCAGACTGTACCATCATGGTTCCGATCGCTGTGATAGAATACTGAAGTCCCATTGGGATTCCCACACCAATCTGTTTTCCTGCAAGGCTTTTTCTGAAATACCAGTCTTCTTTTTTCATGTGGAGTTCCGGAACGTATTTCCAGATGTACAGAAGACAGAGGACTCCGGATACTCCCTGTGAGATTACGGTAGCCCACGCTGCTCCAGGTGCTCCCATCTTAAACACAACGATAAACACAAGATCCAGCACGATATTCAGCATTGCTGACAGAATCAGAAAATAAAGCGGTACTTTGCTGTTTCCAAGCGCACGTAAGATGCTGGCCAGAATATTATATAAGGCCTGGGCAAAAATCCCCCCGCAGATGATCATAACATAAGCATACGCGTCTTTAAAGATATCATCCGGCGTATGCATAAATTTCAAAAGTGCATGCATCCCTGTCATGCTGACAGCTGTCATCACAGCGGAGATCACCGCTGTCAGGATCAGTGCATTTCCTACTGTCTGACGCATTTCGTCCATCTTTCCCGCACCGTATTTCTGTGCTGTCAGTACAGTAAAACCTGCTGTCAGCCCAAGCAGAAATCCGATGATCAGAAAAATGATCGTTCCTGTGGAACCAACCGCTGCCAGTGCTTTTGTTCCCACAAACTTTCCTACTACTACAGCATCTACCATGTTGTAGAACTGCTGGAACACATTACCTATGAACACCGGAATAGTAAATCCCAGCAGCACTTTCATCGGCTTTCCCTGTGTCATGTCTGTTTTCATTTAATGTCTTCTCCCCCTGATAAAAATACTCAAAACTTACCAACATTTATGTATCAGAGGGATTATAGTTGAAATGGGATTATTTTACAAGATGGTTTTTAAAATTTTTTTCATATGTCCAACAAATATAAACAACTGCAAAAAAAGCCCTGCGGATCTGAAACGACCCGCAAGGCTTTTCATAAAAAATGCTTATTTATTTCTCAACAAGAAGAGATTCTCCTGTCATTTCCTTCGGCTGCTCCATTCCCATAAGCTGGATCAGAGTCGGAACGATGTCTGCAAGGCATCCGTTCTCGCGAAGTGTGTATTTCGGATCTGCGTTTACAAGGATAAACGGAACCGGATTGGTTGTATGAGCTGTCCATGGCTCACCTGTCTCATAGTTTACAAGCTGCTCTGCGTTACCGTGGTCAGCGCAGATGAAGAGCTGTCCGTCAACCTCTTTGATCGCCTCTACAGCTTTTCCAACGCACTCGTCAACTGTCTCAACAGCCTTGATCGCAGCTGCCTCAACACCTGTATGGCCAACCATATCCGGGTTTGCAAAGTTGATGATGATCACATCATATTTTTCAGATTTGATCGCCTCAACAAGTTTCTCACAGACTTCCGGTGCACTCATCTCCGGCTGCATATCGTATGTCGGAACCTTCGGGGATTTCACAAGGATTCTGTCCTCTCCCTTGTTCGGCTCCTCAACACCGCCATTGAAGAAGAATGTTACGTGTGCATATTTCTCTGTCTCAGCAATACGAGCCTGTGTCATATCATGAGCTGCAAGGTACTCACCGAATGTATTGTGAAGAAGAACTTTGTGGAATGCTACCTGTTTGTTCTGGATCGTATCATCATACTCTGTAAAGCATACGAAGGTAGTATCCAGTCTTTTAGCTCTCTCAAAGCCCTTGAAATCATCATCACAGAAAGCTCTTGTGATCTCTCTAGCACGGTCAGGACGGAAGTTAAAGAATACAACGGAATCCTTATCAGAAATTGTTGCAACCGGTTTGCCATCTTTCTCGATAACTGTCGGAAGAACAAACTCATCTGTCTTGTCATCATCGTAGGAAGCCTGAACTGCAGCTGCAGCGTCTGTTCCTTTTACGCCTTCACCCTGTGTAAGAGCCTTGTATGCAAGCTCTACACGATCCCAGCGGTTATCACGATCCATTGCATAGTAACGTCCGGAGATCACTCCGATCTCACCAACGCCGATCTCTTTCATCTTGGCTTCCAGCTGCTCTACGAATTCCTTACCTGATGCAGGCGGTGTGTCACGACCGTCCAGGAAGCAGTGTACGTAAACCTTCTTAAGTCCTTCTCTCTTAGCCATCTCAAGAAGTCCATAGAGATGTGTATTGTGGCTGTGTACACCACCATCAGAAAGAAGTCCCATGAAATGGATTGCGGAATCATTCTCTTTCGCATTCTTCATTGCTGCAAGAAGTGCTTCGTTCTTGAAGAAATCGCCGTCCTGGATCTCTTTTGTAATTCTTGTAAGCTCCTGGTATACGATGCGGCCTGCACCCATGTTCATATGACCTACCTCGGAGTTACCCATCTGTCCATCCGGAAGGCCTACTGCAAGTCCGCTTGCATTGCCTTTTACAAACGGATAATCTTTCATCAGTCCGTCCATAACCGGTGTCTTGGCCTCGTATACAGCATTTCCGTCATGTCTGTCATTCAGTCCATAACCATCAAGGATCATTAATACGGTTGGTTTTTTGCTCATAATTTTCCCCTTCTTATCTTTGATCGAAAATCTGCCGCCCACATTTCGCCGGGATCGTTCCTGCTTTCTGTGTCTGACAGAATTCTTTTGTTTTCCATTTTATATAGTACCAAAATCCAGGAATTTTGCAACGTTTTCTTTGATAAAAATTTATCCTGATACAAATTCCTCAAAACCGGATCTGCAAATTTCTGCGCTGATTTCCGTGGGAATTTTTTTAATTCTCATATACACGGATCATGGAAGAAATCTTTCTTACAGACGGGCTGTTCTCCAGCTCTTCCTTAACCTTGAAGAAAGCTCCCTCGCTTACCAGCTTGGTGATCACAACAACCTCTGCTGTATCCGGTCTCTTGCTCTCTTTCTGCATGATCTGTGCAACACTTGCCTGATATTTGGCAAAATACTCCAGAATCTCGGCAAGTACACCGCAGCGGTCCTCTACCTGAAGGCGGAGGAAGTAACGGTTATGAGTGTCTGCCATCTCTTTCACCGGAAGAGTCTTATAACAGGTGCAGCCTACACGTCCGCAGCAGTCTGCCTTCATATTGCGGACTACCTCAAATACATCACCCACAACAGCACTTGCTGTAGGAAACTCACCTGCTCCACGTCCGTAGAACATGGTATCTCCAACTGCATCACCGCGTACAAAAACAGCATTGTAGGAATCATTTACAGAAGCAAGCGGATGTTCTGCCGGAATCAGCATCGGGCATACATAAGCCTCAACACCGTCCTCCTGACAGCGCGCAACACCCAGCAGCTTGATCTCGCAGCCCATCTCCTTAGCATAACGGATATCTTTGGCTGTGATCCTGGTAATTCCTTCTATATGAACATTATCCAGAGTGATTCTGGAATTAAAAGCAACGGAAGCAAGAATCGCAACCTTTCTTCCTGCATCGATACCTTCGATATCTGCCGTAGGATCTGCCTCTGCATATCCAAGTTCTGTCGCAAGGGCAAGGGCATCAGAAAATTCCATACCCTCCTGGGACATCTTTGTGAGGATAAAGTTTGTGGTTCCGTTTACGATTCCCATAACTTCCGTCACATGGTTGGCCTCAAGGCTGTTCTTCAGCGGACTGATGATCGGAATTCCGCCGGCAACTGCTGCCTCGAATAAAAAGTCTTTCTGCGCCTCCCCTGCTGTCTCCAGGATCTCTTTTCCATGAACTGCAATCAGATCCTTGTTAGCTGTTACTACATTCTTTCCTGCTCTCAATGCGGAAAGGATATATGTGCGTGCAGGCTCAATACCACCGATCAGTTCGATCACGATATCAATAGAAGGATCTCCTGCAATATCATCCCAGTTCGTTGTAAGAATAGACGGATCTTCTACTTTCTTAACTGCTTTTTCAAGGTTGCGCACCAGGATCTTTGTGATCTTTACCTGACATCCAAGCTTGGCTGTCATTTCCTGCTCCTGGTTCCTGATGACTTTATATACGCCTGTTCCTACTGTTCCCAGGCCAAGGAGGGCCGCATTTACGACTTTTTCGCTCATTTTCTGATGTCCCCTTTCATTTTTTTCCATTTTTTATCAGAGTTATCTCATATGTTATGGCAGAAAACGTTTTTTGTCAAGCTCCGGCATCGGAAGAAGCTCCAGCCAGCTTGCAAAAAGTCCTGTGATCAGCTCCTGTACCATGGCTTTGGATTCCGGTTCCAGTTTATCCAGACGCCATGCCATGGCAGCCAGACTTTTCACTCCTCCGTCCAGGATCTGCTGGATCGTCTCCGCCCCGGTGGCCTCAAGCACGGAAAAAAGCTCCGTAATCAGATGGGCTCTCTGCTCCTCATTCATGCCATCAATCCATTTATGAAGTCTCAGATCCATTGTCTCTGCTTTTCTGGTCAAACCTTCTTTTCTTATAAAAGAAGTTCCCATGATCTCCCAGGTAAAAGCATCGTGCTGCAGAATCCCTTTCTGCGTACTGCCTATGATCACCGGTTCTTTCTGGTGGGTAAGCAGCATACCGATCACAGATGCTTCCGGTATGATCCTCGTTACTTTTTTCAGGATCTTTTCTGTATCTCTTACATAAAAAAATCCTTCCGGGAATCCGGGTCCGTCATTATCATAAACTGTCAGGATCTTCTCCTGTATCTCTTCCTCACACTGCAGTGCAGCATACATGGCCAGATTTCCGCCTTTGGAATGACCGCCGATACGCAGCATGGACTGGATGTACCTGCCTTCTTTTTCCAGATATTCCAGCGCACGCTTATGGGATGGAACGATCCCGTTGCTGAGATTGAAATCTTCCTTCCATCCGGTAATGGTATCATCCGTGCCTCTGAATGAAATATAGACAGTTCCGTCTGGCAGTTCTATTGTCACAGCTGCAAACTGCTGTATCTCGCTTGACAGGATCTCATTGACAAAACCACCCACCCTGCATTTCCGATATCTGTCGGACCTGGCCATTTTTCTTAAGAGCTCTGGTATATTCTTCAGGAACGTGGTCTGGGCTTTAATTTTTTCGTCCTTTTTTTCTGCAAAAAAGTTCTCTGAAAGCTCCTCCAGATAAAGAGTATTTCCATCCTGTATCCCGCGGATACCATCCAGTTCAAGATAGGAAAAGCATGCCAGTATCAGATTGTCCACTTCATTAAACGATGCCTGTTCAAAAGTAATATCTCCTCTCCAGTCCAGATAATCCAGAATATTTCCCATAAAAACCTCCATAGATCAATCTATTATCTGCTTCCCATGGTTACAGCCTTACTCTTTATTATAATACCATAAATCCGGATCATTTCCCCTGTTCATCAAGTTTTTTCCTGAGATATCGAATGTAATACAGGCATCCACAGGCAAAACCCGGCATCAGAACAGCAAGACCTGCTGCTGATACAAGATAGATCACCTTTCCATTTCCCCCTGTTGGTGCTCCGGCCACAAAACAGTAAAACATAGTAGCTGAAAAATAGAGCGTGATTACCACAGAAAAAAGTCTTCTTAAAAATTTCTTCATTGTCTCTCCTCTCTATAGTGTCTCTATAAGGACACTGTTGTAATTCCAATTTTACATTCATAATAAGTTTAATTCAAGGACGAATCGGACAGGATACACATATGATAAAATATGACAGATTTTGGGTGACTATGAAGGAACGCGGAATTTCCCAGTATGATCTCTATGAACATTATGAGATTACACGTTCACTTCTGGACAGACTAAGGAAAAATAAGAATATTGAGATTTTTACAATAGACAGGCTGTGCTCCATCTTTCACTGTAATATTGAAGATATTGTGGAACACATTCCTGATCCTGGTGAAAATACTGAAAATACAGATGAGCTCGAGAAAAAAAGTACTTCTCCTGAAAATAATAAAAACTCTCTCTGAAATTAACGGCGTTATGATGGCATGATCTGCACCGGTTGATTTCAGAGGGAGTTTTTGTTTAAAAAAGAAGGGGCCAAAGCCCCCTCTTCAGAGTTGATCTTAGTAGATCTTATTTGTAGTTTACGATCTTTCCGAAATCCGGTTTCAGGGAAGCGCCACCTACAAGACCGCCATCGATGTCAGCCTGAGCGAATAAGTCAGGAGCTGTTGCAGCGTTTACAGATCCGCCGTACTGGATACGGATCTCTGCTGCTGTAGCATCATCATAGATCTCAGCGATGCATTTACGGATATCAGCGCAAACTTCCTGAGCCTGCTCTGTTGTAGCTGTCTTACCTGTTCCGATAGCCCAGATCGGCTCGTAAGCGATAACTGCTGTCTTAGCCTGATCAGCTGTAACACCCTGGAATCCAACCTTAACCTGCTGACGGATGAAGTCCATTGTTACGCCCTGCTCTCTCTGAGTAAGTGTCTCACCACAGCACATGATCGGTGTGATGCCATGCTCGAAAGCTTTGAGCATTTTTTTGTTAACGTCCTCGTTTGTCTCACCGAAGTACTCTCTTCTCTCGGAGTGTCCAAGTACAACGTACTTAACGCCTGCATCTACGAGCATAGCCGGAGCGATCTCACCTGTGTAAGCACCTTTCTCCTCGAAGTACATGTTCTCAGCACCAACCTGGATGTTAGAACCTTTAGCTGCCTCAACAACAGGGATGATGTCGATAGCCGGTACGCAGAATACTACGTCAACTTCATCGTTAACAACAAGCGGTTTTAAAGTCTCAACAAGCTTTACAGCCTCGCTTGGTGTCATGTTCATTTTCCAGTTTCCAGCAATAATTTTCTTTCTTGCCATTGTTTTTATCTCCTTTTCGTGTTCGCGGAACACTTTATTTTTTATCAGTCTTTATCGTTAGCTGCTGCTACGCCCGGAAGCTCTTTGCCCTCAAGGAACTCAAGAGAAGCACCGCCACCTGTGGAGATGTGTGTCATCTTGTCGCCATATCCAAGGATATTTACAGCTGCTGCGGAATCACCACCACCGATGATGGTTGTTGCGTCTGTATCAGCAAGAGCTTTTGCAACTGCCTCTGTACCATGTGCGAAGTTCGGCATCTCGAAGCATCCCATCGGTCCGTTCCATACAACTGTCTTGGCATCTTTAACAGCGTCTGCAAAGATCTTCTCTGTCTCAGGTCCGATATCCATTCCTTCCCATCCGTCCGGAATCTCACCGCGTTTTACAACCTGGATATTGCAGTCGTTGGAGAAGTCATCACCGATTCTGTTATCTACAGGAAGAAGAAGTTTCACACCTTTCTCCTCTGCTTTCTTCATCATGTCAAGTGCATACTGAAGGTAATCATCCTCGCAGAGGGATCTTCCGATATGTCCACCCATAGCTTTGGAGAATGTGTAAGACATTCCACCACCGATGATCAGTGTATCTACCTTGTCAAGAAGGTTGTTGATAACGGAAATCTTGCTGGAAACCTTAGCTCCGCCAAGGATTGCAACGAATGGTCTCTCCGGATTGTTTACAGCGTTTCCAAGGAATGCGATCTCTTTCTCCATCAGATATCCTACAACTGCTGTCTTCACATATTTGGTAACACCTACATTGGAGCAGTGAGCTCTGTGAGCTGTTCCAAATGCATCGTTTACAAATACGTCGCAAAGGGAAGCAAGCTCTTCGCTGAACTTATCCTCGTTCTTTGTCTCTTCTGCACGATAACGTGTGTTCTCAAGAAGAACTACGTCGCCGTCTTTCATTGCTGCTACAGCAGCCTTTGCGTTCGGTCCTACTACCTCAGGATCTGCTGCAAATTTTACTTCCTGTCCAAGAAGCTCGGAAAGGCGAACAGCTACCGGTGCAAGAGAAAGCTCCGGTTTCGGCTCTCCCTTCGGTTTTCCAAGGTGGGAGCAGAGGATAACCTTTCCACCGTCTGCGATCAGTTTCTTGATTGTCGGAAGAGCAGCTACAAGACGGTTCTCATCTGTGATCTTTCCGTCCTGAAGCGGAACGTTGAAATCACATCTTACAAGTACTCTCTGTCCTTTTACATTGATATCGTCAACACTTTTTTTGTTCAGCATCTCTATATCTCCTTAACTTTTATTTCTGCAAAAGCAGATCAATAAGGGCGAGCGATATTGTTGTCCGCTCTGTTAACAGTCATTCCTCAGACATTTTTTTGTTTGGTCTTTTGGAAAAAAAGGGCCCGGTCCTCTTCAGACCGGACCCTTTCTGAGTCTATTCTTCTACACCCGTTCGCAGAAAATTAAGCGTTCAGAAGTTTTCCGAAGTGCTTGATTGTACGAACCATCTGGCTTGTGTAGGAGTTCTCGTTGTCATACCAGGAAACTACCTGAACCTCTGTTGTGCCATTCTCAAGTGGAAGTACCATTGTCTGAGTAGCATCGAAGAGGGAACCAAATCTCATACCAACGATATCGCTGGATACGATCTCATCCTCGTTGTATCCGAAGGACTCATTGGAAGCTGCTTTCATAGCTGCGTTGATCTGCTCTTTAGTAACGTTTCCTTCAACTACTGCTGTAAGGATTGTTGTAGAACCTGTTGGGGTAGGTACACGCTGTGCAGAACCGATAAGTTTGCCGTTAAGCTCTGGGATAACAAGTCCGATAGCTTTAGCAGCACCTGTGCTGTTCGGAACGATGTTAACTGCAGCTGCACGGGATCTTCTCAGATCGCCTTTTCTCTGCGGTCCGTCAAGTGTCATCTGATCGCCTGTGTAAGCGTGGATTGTGCACATGATACCGGATTTGATCGGTGCAAGATCGTTAAGAGCCTTAGCCATTGGTGCAAGGCAGTTTGTTGTACAGGAAGCTGCGGAGATGATCTTGTCCTCGTTTGTAAGACCCTGATGGTTTACGTTGTAAACGATTGTCTTAAGGTCGTTTCCAGCCGGAGCGGAAATAACTACGTGCTTAGCACCTGCATCGATATGAGCCTGAGCTTTGTCTTTAGATGTGTAGAAACCTGTGCACTCAAGAACTACGTCTACACCGATCTCTCCCCATGGAAGCTCTGCAGCGTTAGCCTTAGCATAGATTTTGATCTCTTTTCCGTCTACTGTGATGGAATCCTCGCCTGCTGTTACTTTATCAGCAAGAGCATATCTTCCCTGTGTAGAATCATATTTTAATAAGTGAGCAAGCATCTTAGGAGATGTAAGATCGTTGATTGCTACGATCTCAAATCCTTCTGCTCCAAACATCTGACGGAATGCAAGACGACCGATACGTCCAAAACCATTAATTGCAACTTTTACTGCCATGATAAATTCCTCCTATGAATTGAATGGTGATTTAAATCGTTCCTTTGTTAAAGAAACATCAACCTGTCTCATATTGTACCTAATTCCAAACAAAAATTCAAGAGCTATTTATAAAAAAGCACATTAAAATAAATATTAAGAAAATTTATGAAAAATGTGTTATAATTCTGTGATAGAAAGTTCTGTCCTGTTAAGTACCAAAACGGATATCCTTAATCCCACCAGTAACTTATCCGGCTGCGCAACAGACAGATAAAAACATTGTCACAGAATATAAAGACTTGAATATGGAGGTAAAACATGGACCAGAAAATTTTATGGGACTGCCATATGCACTCCTCTTTTTCCTCAGATTCCGATACTCCTATGGAAGAGATGATCCAGACTGCCGTAGAACAGGGGCTTAAGGGAATCTGTTTTACTGAACATTTTGATCCGGATTATCCTGATACTCCGGAGGATCTTGATTTTTCGCTGGATATCCCGGCATACCGACAGAAGCTTGAGAGTCTTGCAGATGCTTTTAAAGACCAGATCAATGTTAACTTCGGGATCGAGCTTGGGCTTCAGCCTCATCTTGCAGAATCTTTTTCCGGACTTCTGAAAGAAGTTCCTTTTGATTTCGTTATTGGTTCCTCTCACGTGGTGCATGGATATGATCCTTATTATCCTTCTTATTTTGCGGGTCGTAAGGAATCTGCCTGCTATATGGAATATTTCGAATCCATCCTGGAAAATATCGCTGTTTTTGACGAAATGGATGTATACGGACATATTGACTATGTAGTACGCTATGGTCCGAATCAGAACCGACAGTATTCTTATGGCCGGTACAAGGAGATCCTGGATGAGATCCTGCGTACGCTGATCCGAAAGAATGTGGGGATTGAGCTTAACACAGGCGGTTATCACTACGGGCTTGGAGAGCCGAATCCCTGCGTCAATATCATACGCCGTTACCGCGAGCTTGGCGGTGAGATCATTACGATCGGGGCTGATGCACATACTCCGGATAAGATCGGTTATGCCTTTAACAAAGCAGTTGAGGTTCTCCGTGAATGTGGATTTTCCTATTATACTGTGTTTAAAAACCGCCAGCCGGTTTTCCATAAGCTGTAGATTTTACTTATTATACTGATACTAATTCATTAAGGAGGAATATTTAATATATGTCAACAAAAAGACTCCAGAAAAAGAAAGCTGCCATGCAGGCAAAGAAAGAAAAGCAGCTGAAAAAGAATACCGCTGCTGCCGGTACCAGTGCCAGTGCTGTTAACTCTGTTGAAAATGCTAAAGTTGAGACAGAAAAAATTGAGACTGTGAAGAAAGAGCCTCTTAAGGTTGAGACTTCTAAGACTGAACCGCTCAAAGTCGAGACTTCCAAAACTGAGCCAATTAAAGTCGAGACTTCCAAGACTGAGCCAATTAAAGTCGAGACTTCCAAAACTGAGCCGGCAAAAGTAACTACTTCCAAAACGGAACCTCTGAAAGTTGAGACTTCCAAAGAGGACACTGCCTACGATGCTCTCTACGAGAAGCGTCTGAACCGCTACTACAATGATCTGAAATGGCTCTACTGCGAGCTGTTCCGCGATCATCCTGAGGTTGCCGGCACATTCTCAAGCCTTACAAAAAAAATGAAAGAGATCTACCGCGAGCGTTCTCTTTCCATGAAAGAAGCTGACCAGGCCTGCGCACAAAATCCTGACTGGTTCCGCAAAACCACTTTCACAGGAATGGCTGTAAACCCTGCTGATTTCGCAGATACCCTTTCCGGACTATCCAATAAACTGGACTATGTCAGCGAATGCAAGGCAGACACTCTGTACCTGACAGATCTTTTTCAGGCAACCTCCAACTGCTCTCTTCGCATTATCCCGGAAATCGGAACTTCCGAAGATCTGCACACCCTTGCAGCTAACTGCCAGAAAGCAGACATCCGCCTGGCCCTTGAGATCCCGTTAAGCCTTTCTGTGGATGATCCGCAGTCCGGTTCGCCATGTGTACTCCAGACTCCGGCATTCTTTAATGCAATGCTTCTCCAGATCCTGGAGCTTGCAAATGTGGGAGCTTCTGTTTTCAGCCTCGGTGTCCTTCCAATGCTGAACACCGAAGATCTCTGGAAGCTTCACTCCCTGCTTCGCATGACACGTATGGTCTGCGAGATCGTATGCCCGGGAGTTCTTCTTCTCGGAGAAACCGACCGTACTCCTGCCGAGGCAGCTGCATTTGGGGGAACCTCTGATATGCCGGAACTTCACATTGTAAACAGCACACAGCTGATGTCCGATATCTGGCACACCGTTGCCACAAAGGATACTTCTCTTCTTCGCCATGGAATCGACAAAACTGCCGCTCTTTCCCAGGCACCGGTATTCCAGAACTACCTCCGCAACCGTAACACCGTACGCTGGAATCTGGACTACGATTTCCTGAAAGACAGCTTCATCACAGAAGGCCCTCACAGAGATTATCTGAATGAATTTCTCTCAGGTACCTTCCCGGATTCCTTTGCCCGGGGTGAAATCTACATAAATACGGAAACTGAAGAATCTGAGCTCTGCGGTACAACTGCATCTCTTGCAGGAATCGAACGTTTTGACTACGAAGGCAATGCAGACGGTGTCAGCCGCGGAATCCGCTACGATGTAACCCTTCATGCTCTCCTTCTTTCCCTCCCGGGAATCCCGGTACTTCGAAGCGGAGACGAGATCGGACAGCTCAATGACTACACCTACAAAACCGATTCGTCCAAAGCAGCTGATCCACGCTGGCTCCACAACGGCCACTTCAACTGGGTCCTGGCCCAGAACCGTGCTGACGCCGAAACCATCCAGGGACGCATTTTCAACAGTCTGGAGCAACTGGAAGCCATCCGGAACAGTCACTCCGTATTCGCCCCTGAAATCCCGTCCCACACCCTGGAAACCTGGGACAAAGCTCTTCTCGCGCTGGTAAGAGAAACTGAGCAGGAAAAACTGATCTGCCTCTACAACTTCAGCGACCAGGACAAAGTCGCCTGGATCAACGAACAGGACGGTACTTACACCGATCTCCTCACAGGCGTTCAGAGAGACGCACAGGCTGTAGAAATCCCGGCATTTGGATTTATCTGGCTCATGCGGACCAAGTAACTGATTTGGCTTTTTTCCCCACAACAAAAGGCACTGCCATTTTCTGCGCAGTGCCTTTTGTTCATTTTTTGTATTATTCTATTTTCTAAGTTTATCAATAAATATCGTAAATTTTCCCTGCTCCCCCTTATCCAGTGACCTGCTGTAAATATTCCTGAGCCAGTCTGTGATCACTTCGATAAGAATCGGCGAAAACGTCATAAGCAGAAATACCAAAATGATCATGCCAAACTCCAGTGAGCCCAGTGTCAGAAGATTCTGCAGAACAACCGCAGCCCCGAAAAAGATCACCTGCATACTGTAAATGATTACCTTTCGATAGCGGTTCAACGGCGCATATACTGTCTTTAACGCAGCCATATAGTTCCATCCTGTAACAAGGACACAGGCTGTATTCAGCATCAGATTAGAATGGTATACATTCTGACATACCAACATTACAGTAAATACACATCCTGTAATGGTAACTGCAGCCGGAAAGGCATTCATAAACACATGTCGCAGGAAAGTGTGGTCGATCTTCTCATAGTTATTCTCCTGAGCCAGAAGAAATGTAGGGATACCAACTGCACAGGCACTGATCAGTGACATCTGGATCGGCTCAAACGGATAGTAATCCCCGAAAAAAATCGTAATCAGTGACAGCAATACAGAAAAGATCGTCTTGATCAGGAACATGGAAGCTGCTGTCCGAATATTGTTGACAACACGGCGTCCTTGGTTTACAATCTCCGGCATTGCCGCAAAATTGGAATCCAGAAGAACCACATTTGCAATATTCTTGGCAGCATCACTTCCCTCTGCCATGGCAATACTACAGTCCGCTTCTTTGAGAGCCAGAACATCGTTCACACCATCACCGGTCATTGCAACTGTATGCTTCTGTGCCTGGAGGGATTTCACCATTGCCTGCTTCTGCTGCGGTGTTACACGGCCAAATACACTGTATGTGGCAACTGCCTCATCCATCTCTTCCTGAGTGGTTATGGTGGTAGCATCTACATACTGCTCTGCATTTTTCAGCCCTGCGCGCTTCGCAATAGCTGAAACTGTCACAGGATCGTCACCTGAAATCACTTTCAGGTCAACACCCTGACTTTCAAAATATGCCAGCGTATCCGGTGCCTCTGCACGGATCACATCTGTAAGAAGGAGAAGTCCTACAGGCTCAAGTCCTTCCGGGATTTCAGTGCCTTCATTTACATTCTCACTGTGGGCAACAACCAGAACACGAAGTCCTTCTTCTGCAAAACTGCCACAGTACTCCATCAGTTCAGGATTTCCCTCCGGGAAAAGAAACTGCGCAGCCCCCATCAGATACGTTCCTGCATCTTTAAAAGCAGCTCCACTATACTTCCTGTCAGAAGAGAACGGGATCACATGATCCAGCTCCATATCCTGAGCCACCTTAAATCTTGCACGAAGCGCATCTGCAGTAGCATTCTGGTCCTTCAGAACAGAAAGAAGATTTCCCATGATATGCTCGATCTCCCGGATCTTCACAGTATCTTCCTGTCTAGTTTTCTCTGCACCGGTTTCAGCCTCCTCCTGTGGTAAGAGAATCGAACTCCCATCCTCTTTTGCAATCGCTTCCGCGGCTGAAACTGCTGAAGCTTCAGAAGCAGCCGAACCCTCAGTCAGCTCAGAACTCTTAGTTCCATCGTTATTCCTTTCTCCAGACTCGGTCTTATTTCCTGATGCTTCATCAGAAATCTCCTCATACACCGGCGGATAGCTCTCCACTGAATCCACACACATGGTTCCCTCTGTGATGGTTCCTGTCTTATCCAGGCAGAGTGTATCCACACGTGCCAGAGTCTCAATACAGTAAAGCTCCTGCACAAGCGTCTTCTTCTGTGCCAGTTTCAGGGCACCAAGAGTCAGGGCCACGCTGGTCAGAAGAACAAGCCCTTCGGGGATCATTCCAAGAACTGCTGCCACCATATTGACTACAGAATCCCGGATACTGTCTCCCACAAAATAATACTGTTTATAAAAAAGCATCGCACCAAGGGGCACGATAATAATACTGATCACCTTAAGAATAGCGTTCAGTGAATTACGAAGCTCTGAGTTATGACGCTTGAATTCCTTCGCCTCACTGGTGATCCTGGAAGCATAATTATCGCTTCCTACATGAATGATCTGGCAGCAGGCCTGACCTGCAGTTACAAAACTTCCGGAAAAAAGCTCATCCCCCGGATTCTTCGGCAAGTTATCTGCCTCGCCGGTAAGCAGGGATTCATTTACTTCCAGATTTCCTTCCAGTATCTTCGCATCTGCCGGTACCTGTTCCCCGGCCTTGAGGAAGATCAGATCATCCACAACCAGCTTCTCTGTGGATATCTTCCATTTTTTTCCTTCACGCAGAACTACAGTCTTGGATTCTGTCAGGATCGCCAGCTTGTCGATGGTCTTCTTGGCACGGATCTCCTGAATAATTCCAATTACCGTATTAATAAAAATGATTCCTACAAACATGGAATTCTTGTAGGAACCAACCAGCAGTACGAGAACCAGCAGCACCAGGTTCAGAAAATTGAAGAATGTAAGTGTATTCTCCAGAATGATCTGCTTATAAGTCCTGGTGTTGGGGTTTTCGTTATTATTTACCTGGCCCTGCGCAATTCTCTCCTGAACTTCTTCGTTCGTAAGTCCTGTCATGTGTCTACTTACCTGTCCTTTCAATGGCTTACGGTTTCCATTCGCGCGAAGCTTGCTCATGCCACGGCTATGATCTTAAAAATATAAGGGAATTAATACTCTTCTTCTGTATCCTCTTCTCCTTCATGGATATCAGACTTCGGTTTGGAAAGACCCTCGATCTTAATGTGATGTTTCTCTGCATAGTCCCAGAGAGCTGCATGAATTGCTTCCTCAGCAAGAAGGGAGCAGTGGATCTTTACTGGCGGAAGTCCGTCCAGTGCCTCCATAACAGCCTTGTTGGTTACTTCCATTGCTTCTTCAATGGTCTTTCCCATTACAAGCTCTGTTGCCATGCTGCTTGTCGCAACTGCTGCGCCGCATCCAAATGTTTTAAATTTGCAGTCTTTGATAATATGAGTTTCGTCATCAATATCAAGGAATATTCTCATAATATCACCGCATTTAGCATTTCCTACAGTACCCACGCCGCTTGCGTTCTCGATTTCACCTACATTACGTGGATGCTGAAAATGATCCATTACTTTTTCACTATACATTATTTTTTCCTCCTGACAAGTGTTTTTATTATTTTTTCTGCTTTTTAATAAAATCTTCATATAATGGAGACATACTTCTTAAGTTTGCAGTAATGTCTTTCAGTTTATCTACTACAAAATCAACATCCTCCATTGTTGTCTCCTCGCTTAATGTCATACGGAGAGATCCGTGTGCGATCTCATGTGGAAGTCCGATAGCCAGCAGAACATGTGACGGATCAAGAGAGCCGGATGTACATGCAGATCCGCTGGATGCACAGATTCCAAAGTTATCAAGCATCAGAAGAAGAGACTCACCCTCGATGAACTGGATACTTACGTTTATGTTGTTTGGAAGACGTTTTACTTTATCTCCATTGAGACGTACGTACGGGATCTCTGTGAGGATCCTGCTGATCATATGATCTCTGATCTCGATTTCTTTTGCAGTACGCTCCTTCATGGACTTGTTTGCACGCTCTGCTGCAAGACCGTAGCCTACGATACCAGGAACGTTCTCTGTACCTGCACGACGTTTTCTCTCCTGTGCTCCGCCGTGTACGAAGGAACGGATCTTAACGCCCTTACGAATATAGAGAAAGCCTATTCCCTTCGGTCCGTTGATCTTATGTCCGCTGGAACTGAGCATATCGATATTGAACTCATCTACATTGATCGGGATCTGTCCGAATGCCTGAACAGCGTCTGTATGGAACAGGATTCCATGCTCACGTGCGATCTGTCCGATCTCTTTCAGCGGCTCAAGAGTACCGATCTCGTTATTGGCTGCCATAACAGAAATCAGGATGGTCTCCGGTGTGATCGCTTTCTGAAGCTCATCCAGGTTGATGAAACCGTTCTCATCAACATCAAGATATGTGATCTTCGCTCCGCGCTCTTTCTCCAGATACTCGCAGGTATGGAGAATGGCATGATGCTCTATTTTTGTTGTGATGATGTGGTTTCCTTTATTCTTGTATGCCTCAAATGTAGCTTTCAGTGCCCAGTTATCAGACTCGGAACCACCTGCTGTAAAATAAATCTCTTCTTTTTTGGCTCCGATCACATCTGCGATCTGCTGTCTTCCTTTTGCGATAGCTGCTTTGCTGTTTGCTGCAAAATCATAAACGGTTGAAGCATTTCCATAAAACTCTGTAAAATACGGCAGCATTGCCTCCACAACTTCCGGTGCGGTCTTTGTGGTAGCCGCATTGTCCAGATATATCATTTTTCCCATTTTCTTTTCCTCCTGTCCAGGATAATTATTTTTCGTGTATTCTCCGGCTTTCTTCGATCAGCTCACTGAGCATCAGTGTATCCACTGCATCTGTGATACTATCGTTGATCCTCTTCCACACTAATTTAGCTACGCAGAGATCGGAACCCTGGCAGCCACCATCGCCTTCTGTTCCCGGACATGACGCAGCTTCCAGGCCGCCCTCCAGGACACGAAGGATATCTCCCACTGAAATCTCTTCTGCCGGTCTTCCAAGGAAATAGCCTCCGGCAGCACCGCGGATACTCTTCACAAGTCCCGCTTTTTTTAAAAGAGCCATCAGCTGTTCCAGATAGCTGACTGATATATTCTGACGGCCTGCAATACTCTGAAGCGAGACCGCTTCTTTTTCACTGTAAAGCCCAAGATCTATAAGGGCCTTGAGTCCGTATTTAGCTCTTGTTGACAGTTTCATCCGCTCACCTCTTTTTTAATTCCCAGTGTTTTCCTCGGATTTCATGTTTACTCTATCAGAAACGTTTGGTTCTGTCAAGACTAACTTTCTCATATACTGAAAAAAAGCTCTGGTATCGCCATGTCAAAAAAAGTATTTCTGAAAGGAACTCTGATTCTTGCCTGTACCGGGCTTATCAGCCGTCTTGCAGGCTTCTTTTATAGAATATTCTTATCTCACACGATTGGTGCCGCAGGCATGGGACTGTATCAGCTGGTGTTGCCGCTACAGGGACTTATGTGCGCCCTTTCCTACGCCGGGATCCAGTCCGCGCTTTCCCGTCTCATCGCTTCCAAGCTTGCTCTTTGCCAGAAAAAAGAGGCACATTTTTCCCTGCTCCTTGGCACCTGCACTGCTGTTTTTCTTTCTTCTGTAACCGGATTATTTGTCTTTCAGAAAGCTGATTTTTTTGCGTCAGCTATACTGAAAGCTCCAAAAACTGCGAATCTTCTCCGCCTGATAAGCTTCACAGTTCCTGTCTGTGCAGTTCATTCCTGCATTGGCAGCTATTATTTTGCCCGGAAAAAAGCTTTTGTACCCGCAGCTACCCAGCTTACAGAACAGGCTGTCCGTATCGGTGCAGCTTATGTCCTGTATCTGATCTTTCTCAGGGAAAACCGCCCTGTAACTGCACTTATTGCTGCAGGCGGCTCCCTGGCCGGTGAAATCGCA
This sequence comes from Blautia schinkii, assembly GCF_013304825.1. Taxonomy (GTDB): domain Bacteria; phylum Bacillota; class Clostridia; order Lachnospirales; family Lachnospiraceae; genus Blautia_A; species Blautia_A schinkii_B. The sequence goes on from NZ_JAAWUO010000004.1 coordinate 140,098, forward strand.
GCAACCCTTGCTTCTCTCCTGGCAGTTTCCTTTTATTTCGGAAACCATACTTTTTCCAGGGAGGAAGCCCGCTCCTTGAAAACTTCTGCACTTCTCGAAGAGCTTTTTGAGCTTTCTTTTCCTGTCTCCCTTAACAGGATTCTTCTGACTCTCCTTGGGAGTATTGAAGTGGTGCTGATCCCGCAGATGCTCCTGCGTTCCGGACTTACTGCATCAGATTCTCTGAAGACCTACGGAGTGTTTACAGGAATGGCACTTCCTCTGATCCTTTTTCCATCCACACTTACTGCATCTGCTTCTGTAATGCTTATGCCTTCTGTAGCAGAGCTTGATGCCCTTGGCGATCAGAAACAGATCCTTAAAGTTACAGACCAGTCTTTTCTTGTTTGCATGGTCCTTGGCCTTCTTTGCGGAAGCGGCTTCTTTCTTTTCGGACCTTTTTTCGGTCAGCTGCTTTTTCACAGTAAAACTGCCGGGATCTACATACGGTATATGTCTTTTGTGTGCCCGTTTCTTTATACAAATACTATGCTTGCCAGCATTCTTCACGGACTTGGAAGACCTGGCCGGTGCCTGGTACACAGTGTCTGCGGCATCCTTATCCGGATCTTCTTTGTAGTTTTTATGATCCCGCGTATCGGACTCCGGGGTTATTTTTACGGTATTTTTCTGGGCGAATTGCTCCTGACTCTTCTACACGTGAAAGCGTTAAAATTTCCCTATCGACAATCCGGCAAGAATCGTTTATAATTAATAACCGAATACAACAGTTTACAAATGACTGCTGAATAAAATACGGAATTACGGAGGAATTAATACTATGAGTTTTGAATTCATAAAGAAACTGCCTACTCCTGAGGAAATCCGCAACCAGTACCCGGTAGATGCAGAGATCCAGGCACTTAAGGAGAAACGTGATACAGAGATCCGCGATATTTTCACCGGAAAATCAGATAAATTCCTCGCTATCATCGGACCATGTTCTGCTGATAACGAAGACGCTGTATGTGATTATCTTTTAAGACTTCGTAAAGTACAGGAGAAAATTGAGGATAAAGTTCTCATCATCCCACGAGTTTACACAAATAAACCTCGTACAACAGGTGAAGGATACAAGGGAATGGTTCATCAGCCGGATCCTGAGAAGAAACCGAACCTTCTTGCAGGTCTGATCGCAATCCGTAAGATGCACATGCGTGCTATCCGCGAGAGTGGTTTTACATGTGCAGACGAGATGCTTTACCCGGAGAACTACCGTTACCTTTCTGACCTTCTCTCATACGTTGCTGTAGGTGCACGTTCTGTAGAGGACCAGCAGCACAGATTAACAGTCAGCGGCATGGATGTTCCGGCTGGTATGAAAAACCCGACCAGCGGTGACTACAGCGTTATGCTGAACTCCATCGTGGCTGCCCAGGGCGCACACCGTTTTATTTACAGAAGCTGGGAAGTTGAGACAACAGGCAACCCGCTTGCGCATGCTATCCTTCGTGGTGCTGTAAACAAACATGGCGAAGCTATTCCGAACTACCATTACGAGGATCTTCGTCTCCTCTATGATAAATATCATGCTAAGAATCTTGCCAACCCGGCTGTTATCGTGGATACCAACCACTCCAACTCCAACAAGCAGTACGAGCAGCAGATCCGTATTGCGAGCGAGGTTCTTCACAGCCGCAAGGTAGATCCGGAGCTTCACACTATGGTAAAGGGTCTCATGATCGAGAGCTACATCGAGCCAGGCAACCAGAAGATCGGCGGAAACCATATCTACGGCAAGTCTATTACAGATGCCTGCCTCGGATGGGAGCAGTCCGAACAGCTTCTCTATACAATTGCCGAGAACTGCTAGGCAGATCTGATCTTTATATTCCAGACATAAATTTATCCCGGCAGATTCGTTACGATCATTCGGATCTGTCGGGATTTTTACATTCAATCATATAGTAGAGTCCTGCATGCTGCTTCATCTGCGGTGACTAAAAATTAAGCCAGAAAACGTATCTTCTCAGATATCCGCTTTCTGGCTTAACTTATATATTTAATTTCAGTGGCGCGGATGCGCCTTCATGTACACATCTCTCATCTTCGCCACGCCAAAGTTCAGATACACCTGTGTGGTGGAAATGTCGGAATGTCCAAGCATCTCCTGTACACTCTTTACATCTGCCCCGTTCTGCAGCATATGCGTGGCAAAAGAATGTCTTAACGTATGTGGTGTAATATCATGCTTGATTCCTGCTTCCTCCGCATATCCTTTCAGCACCTTCCAGAATCCCTGCCTGCTCATGGAATTACCTGAGCAGTTCGTAAAAAGAAACTCTGTCTCATTCTCTTTCACAAACTTCTCCCTGGCCTCTCCCAGATATTTTTCCATGGCAGTCTTACATACATTCCCGATAGGAATCACTCTCTCCTTGCCTTCATCACGGCATACCACATACCCAAGGGAAAGATTGATATCCTTCATCTCCAGGCGCAAAAGCTCGCTGACACGCATTCCCGTAGCATAAAGAAGCTCCAGCATGGCACTGTCACGGATTCCCTTGGGAGTTGTTCTGTTAGGCTGCTTCAAAAGCCTGTCCACTTCATCTACAGAAAGGATCTCCGGCATCCGCTTCTCAACCTTGGGCGGCTTCAGTTCCAGGGAAGGATCTTTCTCAATTCTGCCCTCCTGATGGAGATACTGAAACAGCGCACGGATAGAAGCAACATTCCTGGATATGGTAGAAGAAGCAAACTGTCCGCGTTCCATATAACTTAAGTACCCTTCCAGCTCCAGTTCCCCTACATCTTTAATATCATAAATTCCGCGCTCTTCAAAATATGCCGCCATTTTCTTCAGATCTCTCTGATAAGATACCTCTGTATTATGCGATGTTCTTTTTCTGTTATGTAAATATGTAATAAATTCCCGTATCTCTATGTCCATTCCCTTACATCCCGTTTCTAACGCTAATGCTATATTAATTTTATCCCAAATAGTAAATTCTGTATCCTTTTATTACTGAATTATACTGTGAATTTTACATAAAATCAAACGGTTTTTTAGCGCAAAACCGCGCATTTTCAACACTTTCAGCCATTAACCACCAAATATCGCAGATTTTATGGAAACCATCACTAGATGTTGTGGGAAACTTTTTCAAAAAAATTTCAGATTCCTTATAATTTTTTCAACAATCCATGGATTCAGAAAACTCTCTGCCAGAATCCCCCCTGCATAAATCAGAAAAACCGTAATTCCCTTTCTGATATAAGGCACGTTTTTTGCAGGCACCAGGCCGTAATTTTTCCAGATTCTGCAGGACTGCCGGTACACCATTCCTGCCAGGCAAAAATAGGCCGGTACATAGATTATATACTGTGGCAAAAGAAGCCCTGCTCCGGCAAGTCCTCCATAAAGTCCGAATTCCAGAACCGACAATGCAAGCAGAAGTCCTGTTTCCACTCCCAGGATCAACATGTACGCCACAGACAGCGGCACACCAAACACAGTAAAGCCACACAGAAACAGTATAATAAAAAATCCTCCTCTTCGCCTGAGCACTTCCATAAAATATCCGCTGCCGGAAATATCTTTCTCTGCAAAGTTGCGGATCAGGTAAAAAGAAGCCAGGGTCTTCTGTTTCCATTCCATCTTCCAAACTATATTTGGCAGGATCGTCCCTGCAAGAAAGCCGGTAAGAAACAATATTTCCGCTGGAAATCTTCCGGCTGTTTTCCATTTTCGGTTTTCTGTCTTAATCTCCATTCACTCACCCTGTACCAGTTTACGTTCACATCCCAGGTAATATAACTTCCTGTTAATATTTCAGGACGCAAAAAGGCCGGGCAGCTATATAAAAGCTGTCCGGCTTTCTTTATTATCAGTACTCTTATATGATCTGTGGATTATTTCGCGTAATCAACCGCTCTGCTCTCACGGATCACATTGACCTTGATCTGTCCTGGATACTCAAGTTCTGCTTCAATCTGCTTTGCAATGTCTCTTGCAAGGAGAACCATATCTGCATCACTTACATGATCCGGTACGACCATAACACGAATTTCTCTTCCTGCCTGAATAGCAAAAGATTTCTCAACGCCCTTGAACTCATTTGTGATGTCCTCAAGCTGTTTCAGACGATTGGTATATGTTTCCAGTGTCTCTCGTCTTGCACCAGGTCTTGCTGCGGAAATGGCATCAGCAGCCTGTACAATACAAGCGATAAGAGATTCTGGCTCCACATCACCATGGTGGGACGCAACAGTATTGATAACGATCGGGGACTCCTTATATTTCTTGCAGAGATCTACACCGATCTGGATATGTGAGCCCTCAACTTCATGATCAATGGATTTACCAATGTCATGAAGAAGTCCGGCACGTTTCGCCATACGCACATCTACACCTATCTCTCCTGCAAGGATTCCGGAAAGCTGTGCAACTTCAATGGAATGTCTCAGTGCATTCTGACCATAGCTTGAACGGAATTTCATACGTCCAAGAAGTTTCAGAAGCTCCGGATGGATTCCGTGTACACCCACATCCATGGCAGCAGTCTCGCCGTCTTCACGGATCTGCGTTTCCACTTCTTTCTGGGCCTTCTCAACCATCTCTTCAATTCTTGCCGGATGGATACGGCCATCCACAATAAGCTTCTCCAGAGCCACTCTGGCAATCTCTCTTCTGATCGGATCAAATGCAGAGAGGACTACTGCCTCAGGTGTATCGTCAATGATCAGATCCACGCCTGTAAGTGTCTCCAGTGTACGGATATTTCGACCTTCACGACCGATGATCCTTCCCTTCATTTCGTCACTTGGAAGCTGTACCACAGAAATCGTTGTCTCGGAAACATGATCTACTGCACATTTCTGGATGGCATTGACCACATATTCCTTTGCTTTCTTTCCGGCTTCTTCCTTGGCTCTGTTCTCAAGCTCTTTATAGAGTCTTGCAACATCAACCTTTACGTCATCTTCAACAGATTTCAGTAATTCTTCTTTTGCCTGTTCGGAGGTAAGACCTGAAACTCGTTCCAGTTCCCGTACTCCTTTTTCCTCAAGTTCATTTACTCGTTTTTCTTTTTCTTGTAACTCGTTAAATCTCGCTGTACATTCCAGCTCACGCTTCTCCACCGCATTGGCTTTCTTATCAACAGATTCCTCTTTTGATAATACTCGTTTCTCATATCTCTGCAGCTCGTTTCTCCGTTCCTTGGTTTCCCTTTCCAGTTCATTTTTAGTTCGCAGAGATTCTTCCTTTACTTCAAGTAAAGTTTCGCGTTTCTTGGTCTCTGCTGCTTTCAATGCTTCATCAAGAATATTCCTTGCCTTATCCTCTGCTGTACCTACGATTTCCGCATCCTTGCGTACTTTCTTGTCCACAGCAATCTTGCAAGTAACAGGAACTGCAATAAGTAGCGTGACTACCACAGCGACAATAACACCGATAATTGTGCCTGCCACAGGAGCACCTCCTTATTTAGTTTTCATTGTACAAATACAACAATACAAGTTTAGCTGTTTTTCACATTTATGTCAAGTTTTTCTCTTGAAAAAGCCAATTTTGGTTAGCATATGTGAACTGTGGTTTTTTGGTCGCTTAATTCAGTATAACGATCCCGTATCCCGCTTCACCCGTATATTCATTTCTTCCAGAGCATGGGCGATATCTTCATACTTGAACGCTCTTCTGGCAAGATATCCCTGAAGCCTCCGCATCTCCTTCTCATCCAGCTCTGCATTCGGCTTAAATTTCTTCTCTATTGTCTTACGAAGTACTGCACGTTCATCCGGCTCCATAAGCTCTTCCATCTCTTCCCAGGCCTCCAGTGCAGTCTGGCGGTCTACCCCTTTCATCTGAAGTTCTGAGAGGATCTTCTGGCGGCTTTTGGACTCCATGCGGAATGAGATATAGGTTCTGGCATAACGGGCATCATTGATATAGCCGTAGGACTTCACATAGGCAATGGCATCCTCCACTGCCTCCTGTGAAAATTCGGCCTGGCGGAGCTTGTCCGTCAGGCCTTTCTCTGTGCGGTCCATATGTTCCAGAAGTCTCATGGCTTTCTTACGTGCTCTGTTTCTCTCTTCCGGATTCAGCATGGATTACTCTTCTTCCTCTTTATCTGCAGCCTGTGTACCAGCTGCCTCCGCTGTCTCGTCAGACGGATCCAGGTGATAGTGTACACGTACCTTCTTCTCGATCTCATCACGAAGTTCCGGATGCTCTCTCAGGAACATCTTGGCATTCTCTCGTCCCTGTCCGATCTTATCTCCTTCATATGCGTACCATGCGCCGCTCTTGTTGACAATGGAGCACTCTGCTGCAAGATCCAGAATATCTCCCTCTCTGGAAATACCGGTACCGAACATGATGTCGAACTCTGCCTGCTTAAATGGCGGAGCCACCTTGTTCTTCACTACTTTCACACGGGTATGGTTACCAACCATCTCGCCGCCCTGCTTCAGTGTCTCAACACGGCGTACATCCATACGGACAGACGCGTAAAACTTAAGGGCACGTCCGCCTGTTGTTGTCTCCGGATTGCCGAACATAACGCCAACCTTCTCACGAAGCTGGTTGATAAATATAACAACACAGTTTGACTTGCTGATTACTGCTGTCAGCTTACGAAGTGCCTGTGACATCAGACGGGCCTGAAGTCCTACATGGCTGTCTCCCATATCTCCCTCGATCTCAGCCTTCGGTACCAGGGCTGCAACTGAGTCTACGATCACGATATCTACTGCACCGGAACGAACCATAGTCTCTGTGATCTCCAGTGCCTGCTCACCGTTATCCGGCTGCGAAATGTAAAGATTATCAATATCTACGCCGATACTCTTGGCATAAACCGGGTCAAGTGCATGCTCTGCATCGATGAATCCTGCGATTCCGCCTCTCTTCTGCACCTCAGCTACCATATGTAAGGCAACTGTTGTCTTACCACTGGATTCCGGTCCGTAAATCTCCACGATACGTCCCTTAGGAACACCACCCACGCCAAGGGCGATATCAAGGCTCAGACATCCTGTAGGAACTGCCTCCACCTGCATATGGGAACTGGAATCTCCAAGTTTCATAACGGAGCCCTTACCGAACTGCTTCTCAATATTTCCAAGGGCTGCTTCCAGCGCCTTCTGCTTCTCTTCACTGATCATCCTTCGACTCTCCTATTCTTCTCTATTTTATAATTTACGTTTTTTTCGAACCTTTGTTCGTGTTTTCTGTATTACATAGTATTATAAATCGGGCTGATTGTCAATAAGATACTTCAAAATCCCCCTGTTTTTTTGTTGACACCAAAACTCATAATATGACAATCAGGCGGATAAAATCATCCCTTTTCGCCACGCAGCTCTGCAGTCAATCGGATATTCGCAATCCGCTTTCGCTACTTGCTCATAACCGAATAACTGATATGCGGTTATTCAGCAAAAAAGCAGATACAGCGGAGATTTTTTCCGTGTATCTGCTTTTCCCCAAAAATTATAATACTGTCTTACTGATCATTTGTCAGCTTCAGCTTGTCAAGAATATAGAATACAAGGCTCAGGGCCATAGCGACCACACAGGCCAGGACCATACCTGTAAGCTCTACATTTCCAAGCTTCAGGGCAATTCCTGAAAGTCCTGTTACGAACACAACGCTTGTCAGTGTCAGGTTTCTGGATTTACTGTAATCTACCTTGTTGTCAACCAGCATACGAAGTCCGGATGTTCCGATCATTCCGTAAAGAAGGAAAGAAATTCCTCCGATGACCGGTCCCGGAATGGTGCTGATCAGTGCTGCCAGTTTACCAAGGAAAGAACAGCAGATGGAAAGCACCGCCGCGCCGCCGATAACCTGCACGCTGTAAACTTTTGTCACTGCCATAACGCCGATGTTCTCACCGTAAGTAGTTGTCGGTACAGAACCAAGACAGCCGGAAACTGTGGTGGAAAAGAAATCCGCAAACAGTGATCTGTGAAGTCCCGGATCCTTAAGAAGATTTCGTCCAACAATCTTTCCGGTTACGATCTGATGTCCGATATGCTCGGAAGTTACCAGAAGCAGTGCCGGAAAAATGGTCATAACTGCCTCAAAATTAAATTTCGGTGATGTAAAATTCGGAAGTGCGAAAAATGCTGCTTCTTTTACTGCTGTAAAATCAAGAAGCCCGCATGCTCCTGCTGCCACATAGCCCGCGATGATCGCGATCAGAATCGGAATAACCGAAAGAAATCCTCTGAAAAGGATCTGTCCGAATACTGCAACTCCCAGTGTCACCAGAAATACGATCACATTCTTAGGATCTACTTTATCCTCCAGAAGTCCTGCTGTGCTTGCTGCACTTCCTGCAAGTTCCAGTCCGATCAGTGCAACTACCGGTCCCATTGCTGCTGTCGGCAGCACGATATCGATCCAGTCCGTTCCGCACTGACGTACGATAAAAGCAACTGCCATACCGGCAATACCAAGAACTACGAAGCCTCCCAGCGCATATTCATAGCCATATTTGCTGATGACCAGCAGCGCCGGTGACAAAAAGGCAAAACTGGATCCCAGGTAAGCAGGCGCCTTTCCTTTTGTGATAAAAATGAAAAGAAGTGTTCCCACACCGTTCATCAGAAGAACGATGGCCGGACTGATGCCAAAAAGGAACGGTACCAGTACAGATGCTCCAAACATGGCAAACATATGCTGGATACTTAAGGGTATCAGCATTTTGGCAGGTACTTTTTCCTCGACCTGTATGATTCTTTTTTCCACTCTCTAATCCTCCCCGTTTTTTATTATCTCACCGATTATAACATATGTTTTGTCATACCGGGGGATTTTTTGCATAAATATGTGGATACTGTGTGGTATACTGTTAGTATCTCCGGTTAATCAGAGTTTTTTACAGCCAAGGCCACTCTGATTTAACCAAATTTTCCCAGAAAGGATCTATATATATGAAAGCATACGAACGACTTTTATCCTATGTAAAAATACTTACCCCAAGCAATGAAGACAGTACCACAGCCCCGTCTTCCAATTGCCAGTTTAACCTGGCCCGCATTCTTGTTGATGAGCTGAAAAATCTTGGGATCTCTGATGTCTCCCTGGACGAACATTGCTATGTTTACGCCCATATTCCTGCGTCAGAAGGTCTGGACTCCTGCAAAACTCTTGGTTTTATCGCACATATGGACACAGTTTCCGATTTCTGCGATCATCCGGTCACACCTGTCATCACTGAAAATTATGACGGCGGCGAGCTCCCTCTTGGCACAAGTGGCAGAATTCTTTTCCCGGAAATGTTCCCGCATCTTTCTTCTCTGAAAGGCAGAACTCTTATCACCTCAGACGGAACTACGATCCTCGGTGCTGATGATAAAGCCGGAATCGCTGAAATCATCACAGCTCTGGAGCGTATCCTTACGGAAAAAATTCCTCACGGCCCTCTTGCCATTGCCTTTACTCCAGACGAAGAGATCGGCATGGGACCGGCACATTTTGACGTCGGAAAATTCGGTGCAGACTATGCCTACACTCTGGATGGGGATACAGAAGGTGAGATCCAGTACGAAAACTTCAATGCCTGCAGTGCAAAAGTTGTTTTCCAGGGTGTGAACGTTCATCCAGGCTCCTCCAAAAATACCATGGTCAACGCGTCTCTTGTTGCCATGGAGTTTAATTCCATGCTGCCAGCCGCTGATACGCCACGGAACACAGAGGACTATGAAGGATTTTTCCATCTGTGTTCTGTGAAGGGAGATGTTTCCCGGGCAGAGCTTCACTACATTGTCCGCGACCATGATGCAGCATCTTTTGAAGCACGCCAGAATACGCTTACTCATATTGCAAAGATCCTCAACGAAAAATGGGGTGAAGGTACAGTCGCCCTTACCCTCACTCAGCAGTACCGCAATATGAAGGAGATCATCGATACCTGCCCGTGGCTGATCTCCCTTGCAGAGGAAGCCTGCCGGGCCTGCGGCGTCACTCCTCTGATCCTTCCCATCCGCGGCGGTACAGACGGAGCCCGGTTAAGCTTCATGGGGCTGCCATGTCCTAACCTTGGAACAGGCGGACATGCTTATCACGGGCCTTATGAACATATTACCGTGGAGGGGATGGACACTGCAGTGGAAGTTACCCTGCAAATTGTGAAATTATTCGCAGAACGCAGAGATTAAGATAATTTCCTGCTTATTTATGAAAAAAACACCCACAGCTCAGCCAAGGGCGAAGCATCATGTCTCGCCTGACTGTCTGTGGGTGTTTTTGTATACATATATTTATTTTCTTTAAGATCTTAGATGATCTTCATCATTCTCGCCAGTTTCTTCATATATCTTCCGCCAGGCATCATGCCCAGTTCTTCTTCACCCGGCTTGCTTACAAACAGATATACAATAAAATATACACCTGCTGCCAGGATTACAGAAACGCCAAGACAGATCACATTGGAATGGATCAGTGCATACAAACCGTAATATACCACTCCTGCCACGATTCCCATAGGAATGGAAGCCAGGAACGGGATTAAATAAGCACTTCTCCACGGATTCTTATATCCCATGTATTTTTTGATAGAATGGTCATTAAGAAGACACATTACAACTGCATAAACAATCTGTGCGATAACAATGGTATAAACACCAAGGTTGGTAAATACCAGAAGCAGTGCCATTGCGATCACATCTGCTACCAGTGCGATGGCTGCATGGATCATCGGAAGTTTCGGCTTGCCGATACCCTGGAGCACACCGTTGGTAATATTGGAATTACCATTAAGGATAATGGTAATCCCTCCAAGGATCAGAAGCTGTCCGCCCACGCCATTAGTTCCAGGGAATATCAGTCTTGTGATCGGACCTGACAGAACAGCAAGACCTACAGCAGCCGGAATGGAAATCAGCATACTGATCCAGGTAGCTCTGTCTGTCTTCATATTCGCACCTTCAATATCATGCATTGCATAGTGTGCAGAAACCTCCGGGATCATGGAAGTCGGCGCTGTACTTGCCAGAGTCAGCGGGATATTGATCAGTGTCATATAATATCCGTACTCAGAATACAAAGTCTGGATCACATCCTTGACAGCGCCTTTGATATCCATGATTCCGGAATACATGTAGCTGTTGATATATCCGTTTACATTATAGATAAAAGCGCTGAGGATGATCGGCATGATAATGAGCACAATATTGCTCATTACATGACCCATGCTCTCATTTACGGAATGATGGTCATTGGCGATCCTTTTGCGGATGATCCTGCGGTTCACTGCATAGACGATCAGCATAAAGATCAGCGCAGATGCCACACCTGCACCAGTACCCATGGTAGCACCTGCAGCACCCCATCTGTGTACCAGATCCATATCTCCTGTTGCAGAAAAATGCTGAATAAATATATGGGACATCAGAAGTGCAAAGGTTGCCACAAATATCTGCTCAATGATCTGCGAGATTGAAGTCGGCATCATATTGCGGTATGCCTGGAAATATCCGCGGAAAACACCACAGATACCTGACATAAAAATCGTAGGTGCAAGCATCTGTAGTGCCAGACGGGCATTGGCCATACTGTCCGGAACCAGAATTCCCGCACCAAATACGCAGATCAGTGCTACAATGCCGCCTGCAACTGCCGCATAGATCAGTGCACCGTAAAATACTTTCTGTGCATCCTTATATCTGTGAAAAGCGATCTTCTCAGCCATGATCTTGGATACGGCCTGAGGAATACTGAAGGACGCGATCATCAGCAAAATAAAATATACATTCTGCGCAAACTGGAAAAGTGCGAAACTCTGACTTCCCAGTGTTGTTGAAAGCGGACTCTTGTACAGCATTCCGATGATCTTGGAAATCAATGCCGCAATCATCAGAAAAGAGGCGTTTTTCACAAGTGTGTTATCGTTTTTTTTACCCATTTTACTTTCCTTAACTTAAATATTCTCGATCTGCCAGTCAATCGGCTCCTCACCGTTGGCTTTCAGAAATTCATTGGCCTTACTGAAATGTTTGCAACCGAAAAATCCTCTGTACGCAGAAAGAGGACTTGGATGCGGAGCCTCCAGGATCAGATGTCTGGGGTTATGAAGCATGGATGCCTTCATCTGGGCAGGCCTTCCCCAGAGAAGAAATACAATAGGACGGTCTTCCTCATCCAGGATACGGATCGCGGCATCTGTAAACTGTTCCCAGCCGATCCCTCTGTGGGAATTGGCCTGATGGGCCCTTACTGTAAGCACCGTGTTCAGAAGGAGAACACCCTGCTTCGCCCATTTCTCCAGATTGCCGTTATTTGGGATATAACATCCCATATCATCCTCAAGCTCCTTATAGATGTTTACCAGAGATGGCGGTGTTTCCACACCTTTTTTTACAGAAAAACAAAGTCCGTGCGCCTGTCCGTCATTGTGGTACGGATCCTGTCCAAGGATCACCACCTTCACCTTGTGAAGGGGAGTAAAATGAAACGCATTGAACAGATCTTCCGGCGGTGGAAAAATCTTTCTTGTCTTATATTCCGTCATCACGGTTTTATAAAGTTTGGCATAGTAAGGCTGATGAAACTCACCCTTAAGAGCCTCCTGCCAGTCCCCAGCTATCGGAGCCATATCCTTCACCTCTCAACCTTTTATCTTCTCACAGAAATTCCTTTTTCTGCAAGGTAATCCTTCACTTCACGGATCTCAAGTTCTTTGTAATGGAACAGGGATGCTGCAAGTGCTGCATCTGCTCCGCCTTCTGTCAGTGCATCGTAAAAATGTTCCAGCGTTCCTGCTCCGCCGGATGCGATCACAGGAATGGAAACTGCATCTGCAACGGCTCTTGTAAGTGCAATATCATATCCGGCCTTTGTTCCGTCACAGTCCATGCTGGTAAGCAGAATCTCACCTGCACCCAGTTCTTCTGCCTTCTTTGCCCACGCAAGAGCATCGATACCTGTATCCAGTCTTCCGCCATGCTTGTAGATGTTCCAGCCGCCATCTTCTCTTCTCTTGGCATCGATCGCAACTACCACACACTGACTTCCGAATTTCTGTGCTGCCTCGCGGATCAGCTCCGGCCGGTCGATGGCTGCGGAATTTACAGAGATCTTATCTGCACCTTCGCGGAGCAGCTTACGAAAATCATCTACTGTACGGATTCCGCCGCCTACTGTAAACGGGATAAATACATTGGCAGCTACGGCTCTTACCATATCTACCACAGTATCTCTTTCCTCACAGGAAGCTGTGATATCCAGAAAAACAACCTCGTCCGCACCTGCTGCATCGTAGGCTTTGGCAATCTCCACCGGATCTCCGGCATCTTTCAGATCAACAAAATTAACGCCCTTTACTACCCGGCCTTTGTTTACATCCAGGCATGGGATGATTCTTTTTGTAAACATGATTATGCCTCCTCCTTTCCGGTGTTTGCCTCAAGTGCCGCAAAATTCTCAAGGATCTTTAAGCCCCACCGGCTGCTCTTCTCCGGATGGAACTGACAAGCAAATACATTGCCTTTCTCTACAGATGCGTGGATACATGTGCTATACCGGGTTGTCGCTTTTACGATTTCCTCATCCTCCGCCTGTAAATAATAGGAATGTACGAAGTAAACGTATGTGTTTTCCGGAATATCTTTGAATAATCTTCCATTGTTCTGAAAATGCAGGGAGTTCCAGCCCATATGCGGGATCTTAATCCCCGGACTTGGCGGAATGCGTAAAATCTTTCCTTTCAGGATTCCAAGACCTTCCACTCCCGGAGTCTCATCGCTGCTCTCAAAAAGAAGCTGCAGTCCAAGACAGATTCCAAGGAACGGAGTTCCTTTCTCCACGATCTGATGAATTACCGGAACAAGTCCGTAGTTATGAAGGTTCTCCATGGCATCACCAAAACTTCCAACACCTGGAAGGATCACTTTATCTGCGCCAAGAAGTACCTGGGGATCTCTGGAAACAACAGTCTCCTGTCCCAGATACTGAAGTGCTTTTTCCACACTTTTTATGTTGCCTGCGTCGTAATCGATAATTGCTATCATTTGCCGCTTCCTCCTGCTTAATTGTATCTCGGTCGAATTCCTCTCACACGTCGATTTACATTTGTTTAGTATAACTCAAAAACAGGCAGTTGCAAAGACTTTTCTCTGCTGCTGCCCATTTTTCACACTACCGTTCTAAAGTTTCAGATGTCCCGTACGATTTTTTGCTGTTATTTCCGGTCCAGTGTGAACCAGAATTCCACTCCGTTGTCAAAATTCTGCACACCATATTCCTGGTTCATGCTCTCCATGATGGCTTTTACAATGGATAATCCGATACCGCTTCCACCGTATTCTCTTGTTCTGGCCTTGTCTACTTTGTAGAATTTATTCCAGAGATTCGGGATATCAGCCTCAGGGATCGGTGTTCCGTTGTTAAAGACTGTCACTTTCACACGGCTGTCCTCATCAACAAGCTTGATCTCGATCTGTCTGTCACCGTCCAGATGGTTCAGCGCATTGCTGACATAATTAGTGACAACTTCCTCTGTCTTAAATTCATCTGCCCACACATATATCGGCTTCTGTTCGTCAAAGATCACTTTGGCCTTTTTCTGTCCGATCATGATATCCATGGTCTGGAGCACACCCCTGATCAGGGATACAATATCAAACCGCTCCATCACAACAGCATCCTTGCCGGATTCCAGCTGATTCAGTGTGAGGAGATTCTTCACAAGCTTGTTCATCTTGGACGCCTCATCCATGATAACATCACAATAGAACTCTCTGCTCTCCGGATCATCGGAAATGTTTTCCTTAAGACCTTCCGCATATCCCTGGATCAGAGCGATAGGAGTTTTCAGCTCGTGAGATACGTTATCCAGGAATTCTTTTCGCATCTTATCGATCTTGATCTTATCCTCAATATCCCGCTGCAGTTCATTGTTTGCGGATTTCAGCTCACTGATGGTATTCTCAAGTTGAGTGGACATCCTGTTAAAATTATCTCCCAGCATATCGATCTCGTTGCCCACCTTGCTCTCATACCTGGCTTCAAAATCCAAATCTGACATTTTCTTTGACAGCTCGGTAAGCTCACTGATCGGTCTTGTGATCCGTTTGGTCACTACCATGATCATCATTCCGCTTACAATAATGATGGCAAGTCCTACCGCAAAATAGAATTTATTGGAAATATCTGCACTTTCCCGAATGCTCTCAAGCGGTGTCCTTATGATAAAATAATGATCCTCATCCAGCATTCCCCAGCATTCCACATAATCCATTCCTGCAAAACGGTCATGGGACTGCTGGATGGTGTAATCATCACCACGCTTCAGAACGTGACTTTTTCCGCCGTCCTCATCTAGGTCATATACATATCCGAACAGTTTGCTCTGAAGCATTTTTTCATTCTCACCCCAGGAAAGCCAGCTGGTGTTGCTGCTGTCGATCACAACCCAGGAAAGATTATTTCTGGAGCAGGCTCTCTGGATCTCATCAGGAATGCTCCTGGAACTCTCCTCATCCTCGCTGTTCATCAGCTCATTAATGTCCGTACTCTCCAGCGTTGTGCGGAGATCCAGCAGTACATCGATCTTTTTGGACACATAGTACTTCTCAAGAAAAGCTCCGTTTATCACAG
The DNA here is from genome assembly GCF_013304825.1 of Blautia schinkii. Lineage (GTDB taxonomy): Bacteria > Bacillota > Clostridia > Lachnospirales > Lachnospiraceae > Blautia_A > Blautia_A schinkii_B. The sequence continues at coordinate 155,691 of NZ_JAAWUO010000004.1, forward strand.
TGATCGTCAATATTGATAAAAACAAAAGTCCTATGAAATAAGCCGTGATCTGATGTCTGAGACTGTGTACTTTTTTAGGTTTGTCTTTCTTTTGTTTTTCCGGCTTTTTCATTCTCCTACCTCAAACTTGTATCCCATACCCCAGACTGTCTTGATGTATTCACCTTTATCACCCATCTTGCTTCTCAGCTTCTTAACATGGGTATCAATGGTTCTGGCATCTCCGAAATAATCATAATTCCATACAGAGTTGAGGATCTTTTCCCTTGAAAGGGCAATGCCCTCATTCTCAAGAAAATAAGTAAGAAGTTCAAATTCCTTGAAGCTTAAGTCCATCGGCTTGCCGTCTACCGTTGCCTGATGAGCAGCCTTGTCGATCACAATGCCACCTGCGGAAAGTATCTCGTCCGGATTACTCTGTCCCGTTCTTCGAAGGATTGCCTCCACGCGTGCAACCAGGATCTTCGGACTGAACGGCTTGGAAATATACTCATCTACGCCAAGCTCAAATCCAAGAAGCTCATCTCTCTCATCGCTTCTTGCAGTCAGCATGATGATCGGAACTTTGGAATTTTTACGGATCTCACGGCATACTTCCCAGCCGTCCATTCTCGGCATCATTACATCCAGGATCAGCAAAGCGATGTCCTTCTCTTTGTAAAATATATCCATGGCTTCCTCACCGTCACCGGCTTCCAGAACCTGGAAATTCTTTTTTGCAAGAAAGTCTTTTACCAGTTTTCTCATTCTGCTTTCATCGTCTACTACAAGGATTTTTAATGCTTCCATCTTCGATTCCTCCGTTTCTTTACGTTCATATTTGTAATATATCACAGGTTTGTGATGTGTGTGTGAACGTAATTTCATTTTTTCAAATAATTTCCTGCCAAAAAGAGAACCCTCTGTTAAAAGGATTCTCCCATCTTTTCTCCCATAAGGACTCTTGTCTCGATTCCTTCACCGGAATTTTTCAGGATGTCCTCGTCTGGTTTTACTGTATTTTTCTGTGTGATCAGTACAATGGTAGAGCCGCCGAAAGCAAAGTTGCCTTTTTCTTCCCCGCGAAATACGTAAGGCTTACGCGGACGGTTCTCAATCTTTCCTACCATAAGTGCCCCTACTTCCATCATCAGTACCGTGCGGAAATTCTCGGTTTTCAGAAGTGAAAATTCCCGGCTGTTTTCTTTATAGATAGGATAGGCATCATTAGCAGCCGGATTCACGGTATGAAGGATTCCCGGTATCTTCACACGCCTGGACTCTCTGGCATTGTCCGGGTAAATATATCTGTGGTAATCCTGGACGCAGAGACGAAGCACCCACACATAGCCACCCTGAAATCTTTTTCCCAGGGAAGGGTTCTTAAGAAGTTCCTCCACTGTATATCTGGTATGCTTGACAGAAAATCCTGTCTTTCCGTCAACAGGATAAACACCTGCACGGCAGTCGCACGGGCTGATAAAATGCTTCGGTTCCATATCTATGCTCCGCGCGCCCTCCCTGATCTTCCGCTTAAAAAATTCATTATAAGAAGTGTATTTCTGTTCTTCATAATCCCCCATATCCAGATGGTTCATCCGGATAAAAGGCTTCACTGCTGCTGCCGAGATCCCTGAATCCAGAAGCTTTCCCACTGCAATGGATACGGACGGAGTTACCAGTGGCCGGATCAGTGCACGACCGAAAGCTGATCCGTAAATTTTTTCCAGCAGATTATTCTGGAAGGAATCTTCCTCCACAACATGACCATTTCTGTCTGCTGTCCGTATCATAAGGTCCCACCTCGCTCCAGTGATGTCTTGTAGATATAGCTGAATCTCCACCATCCTTCATTATAAAAAAGGACAAAAAGAACTGCGACTGCAACTACTGCAACCAGAATTACAAGCTCTCTGTTTGTAGGTTTCCGGAATTTGAAATCCAGGATAAACAGAAGTCCCACTGCCAGCATTATAATATGAAGAAGCACCACAAACCATTTATAACCTGGCAGGATCATGGATGCAACAAACAAAAGCGGCAGGATCACAGACATGGATGTGATAGGCAGTCCCTGATAATATTTGCGGTTTTCGCTTGTTTCACTCTGTCTCTTTGCTTCCATCACATTGAAATATGCAAGGCGGATCAGTCCTGCCAGTCCGTAGAACAGAAGGATCGCCACTCCGTAAACATGGTACATTCCAAGTTTAAAGCCAAGTACGATGGGCAGAATACCGAAGCAGACGATATCAGCCAGGGAATCAATCTGGATGCCAAAGCATTTCTCTTCATCTGTCCTGTTCTTCTTTGTTCTGGCAATTTTTCCGTCAAACATATCGCACAGTCCGGAAAAAGCCAGACAGCACACAGCTGTAGCAATCCGGTCTGTCATGGCACAGAATATTCCGATCATGGAAGACACCACACTTATGTAAGTCATTATTACTGTGTAATCATAAAAACCTATCATTCTTTACATACCTCTTTCTCTTTTTCGTAAAGCAGACCTCTGCATTTCTCACTTGTATCTGTATGCGGATCTGTATTTAACATCTCCGGCACTGATTTATGCTTTCTTTTTCTTCTCCTGCCCAATAGTCAGCTGGGCAGCCACTGTAAATATGGCACTGATCAGAAGTTCTCCGTAATATCCAAGCCCTCGGCTCAGTACCATACCCGGCAGCAGCAGCGTACCAAACACAGGCTTGAATATAGTTAAAAATAATGTCTCGCTGATTCCCATTCCTCCCGGGAGAGGCAGCATATCCACAGACACCGAGATCACGGCCTGGAGAAAAAGTATCTCCCAAAATCCGGTTCCGTGAAGTCCGAAGGACTGATATACAAACCAGGTTACTGCAAACAGTGCCATCCGCTGTATAAAAGTGATTCCAATAACTTTAACGATCACCGTAGGATTATTCTTCAGATATGCCGCAGTATCTCTGTAAGTATCCATGGAATCTTCCAATTTTTTCAGCCGACTCCCCTTTTTTTTCATGAGATGCAGCCGCTCCAGAAGCTTCATTCCCTTCACCAGGATTGCTTTTGCAAAAAGCGGATGAAATACCAGAATGGTCATAAAAGTGACACAGAAGATATTAAGCACCAGTCCCAGATAAAACACCGGCAGTATTCCTTCCAGATATTTGTGGAGAAATCCTCTTCCGAAAATTGCGATTCCAATACCGATCACCACAAGCACCAACTTATAGGTAATAGTCACGATCATCAGGATTACCGTTGACACCGGAATGGAAATCTTTTCTTTTTTCATATAGTAGATCTGCATGGGCTGTCCGCCACTGGCGGACGGTGTGATGCAGCTGAAAAAAAATCCTACGGACGAAAACAAAAAGCAGCTTCTTTTTTTCAGATGAATTCCACTGGAACGCATCATGTACCAGATAATAATGGATTCTCCCCAGATAAAAAATGCTACCAGTGTAATTCCCGGAACCAGCCACCGCTTATCTGCCCTGTGTATGGCATCCATCATGGAGGACAGATCTTCTCCGTGAAAAACGCCGTAGATAGTCAGGGCAAAAACTACTGCCAGAAACACTCCGTTAAATATGATCTTTTTTTTGCTTTTCATCATTTGGCACCTTCTGTATAGCTGTTGATCTTCTTCTCAATTTCAGTTCCTATCCGTTCATAAATATGCCAGATCTCTGTTTTCTGTCCCAGCATAAAGCATACCTGAGCCAGGAGCACACCGCCTGCCACGTCCACAAGTACATGCTGCTTGGTAAAAATGGTAGACAGAAAAACCAGCACAGCCAGCACAAGGGATACTCTCTTGTACCATGTCGGAATTCTTTTCTGATCTTTGATCCCCAGAAAACAGAACCAGCTTACCAGGCAGTGGATAGATGGAAACAGATTATCCGCCGCATCAACAGAATAAAGCCACCTGGCCAGCAGATCCCAGATTCCGTTTCCTTCGATCACCGGTCTTGTATTGGTAGTTGGATACGCCAGAAATATGATCAGGCACACACAACGGGATATGAAATCCGCAGTAAAAAAGCGGTAAACCTGTTCCTTCTCCTGTCTTGCCGCAAGAACATAATTTACTGCCCAGAACAGATAGCAGCCAAAATAAACAATTAAAAACTGCGGCAAAAACGGAAGCCGCAGGTCAAGATTACTTTCTATGTTGTGGTGATACCAACTGCCTGCGATCGCCCTTGAACCGGAATATACAAGACAGTTAAATACAAATGAAAAGACAAGGGGAAAAAGCCCGTACGCAGGTATGACCCCTGTTACATATTTCCAAAAATGTTTCATAAATTCGCGCCTCATTATTTTATTAATATCAGGAATAAAACGTATTCTTCTCCTGATGCCATCTGCTAGTCACAGTATAACAGTCGAGGCGTATGGTTTCAACTAAATATGGAAAGTTTAAAAATTATTAAGAATTCAGTTCAGTTATTTTTTCTTTTTTGTTCATACTTTTTTCAGAATGACGTCACAGAATGACCACAAAATATGAGTATATTATTAGATGTGCAAAGGGTACTACCTTTGATAACACTTTTTTCTTTTTCATACTGCCGGGGCTACCTCCAATTAAAGCCCCGGCCTCCTTCCTTTTATTTTCCCATTTTAGTTATGCCATGCAAGACGCACACTTGACGGGTGAACCTCTTTTGTCATCCAATCTACATCGTTGGTGATCCAGTCCATGATCCCGAGCTGGCGTGTTTCCCATGCAACGGTTGCTTCTCTTGCTTCCGGTGTTTCTTCCACTTCCATGGTAGTGTCGATCTCATCATAGCCGAAAATATATCCGCCTGCGCTCCAGATACTGAAGTTGCTGTCCGGACCCGGATCAATTTTATCGCCTCTCTGTGCCACAAGGCCGTCATGACGGGCTTTATATTCTTCCTCACAGCCGTCTTTTAATTTTGTCATGAACATTCTGTGGCGAATCAGCTCCTTGTTTTCTCTCACAACACCAAAATTATGATACATCAGGCGCATATCCTGATCTGGTGTGGAGATCCATGTGAAAGTATTCTGGATTTTCTCTGTGAGAGCTGTTTTCACTTTCTCTTCTTCTGCAGAAATCACTGCTCCGTCTGCATTTTCGTAATATCCGAAGATCAGGTCTGCAGCATTCCAGATGCTGAAATTATTGATTCTGTTGCGGTCAAGATATGCAGTAAGCTCCGGCCAGATTTCACCAAGTTTTTTACGGTAATCATTCATTTTTCCTTCTTTTACTTTCATTGCAAAGGCATGTCGTTCCATTTATGCTATCCTCCTGTTTTGATGATTTTTCTGCTATATTTCCCACTATACTTTCCACAATGAGCAGATATATCCATTCTGCTCTCTCATATAGTCTGATTCTATCACTTTTATCCCGTTTTCACAATTCTGCTGGCAGGATTTCTGTGGATTTCCGGTGATGCTCAGACAAGATACAGCATGACCATCAGCGGCATGGTTATGATACTGACTATGGTGGTCATTACATTAATGGTGCTGGCATAGACCGGTTCCTGATCGTAAAGCTGTGCCAGCTGTACAACCGTTGTTGCAGAGGGTGTGATCACGGCCATCAGACTGATCAGCAGAATAGTTTTTCCTTCTTTTACCATTGAAGCCATTGGCAGATACTTTAAAAGCATTAGTATGACCAACGGAGTGACCACCATCTTCAGGATTGTGATCAGATAGATCCTGGAATGGCTGAAAATGTCTTTCCAGTTTACCTCCGTCATGGTCATTCCCAGCATAATCATACACACAGGACCCAGGGTGGCTGAGATCTGGCTCATGGTATTTCCAAGGATCACAGGCAGTCTGATCTGTGCAAAAAACAGAATAATACCAAGGATGATCGCAATCAGATTGATATTACAGAGGATTTTTTTCCAGTTGATGCCAGCTCTCGCCTCCATCAGTGACTGTCCGTGAGTCCACATCAGAATCATCTGTACACTTAAAAATGCACTGGCATAAATTACCCACTCCTCACCAAGGACTACGATTACAAGTGGGATCACCAGATTTCCTGAATTGGAATAGATGATGGATTCTTTTTCCACCACGCTTAATTTCAGCGGTTTGCCGATGATCCTGACAAATACCAGCAGAAAAATATGGATCAGAACAGCTGCTGCTACTGCCAGAAGGAAACCATTGCGGATGCTTCTGGAATATTCAATCTGGAAAGCGTTGATCATCACACAGGGCATGATAATGTAAATACAGATGACTGAGAGTGTCTTACTGCTTTTTGCATCGATGAGTCCACATTTTACCACCGCATATCCACAGGCCATCATCAGAAAAAATACGATGATCTGCTGTAATAATTGTAAAGTTATCATTTTCTTCTCTCCCCTCTGAACGCATCAGCTCTGTCCGATCTCCTTCAGGGCTGTCTGAAGCTGCGTGTCTTCCTCATGTGTAAGTTCTGTCCAGTCTGCAGAGCCTTCAGAAAGCTCTGCTTCCACATTCGGAGTGATACCTTTTTTATTGATGTCATTTCCTTTTGGTGTGAAATATTTTGCAATGGTGATCTTTACCGCACTGCCATCGGTAAGCGGCTGGATGGTCTGCACCACACCTTTTCCGTAAGTCGTAGTTCCTACGATCGTTCCGATACCATAATCCTTTACTGCTCCCGCAAAAATCTCCGAAGCACTGGCACTGCTTCCGTTTACCAACACGGCAAGAGGCATGTTGAGTTCATTTTTGCCATCGCATTTCTCTTCTTCTTTCTTTCCATTTTTGTCTTCTGTGTAAACGATCAGACCTTCCGGCAAAATCTGACGGAGCACATCGCAGACTGCATTCAGAAGCCCGCCTGGATTATTTCTGAGATCTACTACTAATTTCTTCATTCCTTTATCATGAAGGTCTTCGAATGCTTTTTTGTACTGATTGCTGGTAACTTCTGAAAATTCGGAAATGCGGATGTAGCCTGTCTCGTCATCCAGCATTTCATGAGATACTGTCTGGATCTCCACATCACGGATCTCTACTTTAATATCTGATGTTTCCTTCTGCTCTGCTCTTTGAATGGTGAGGGTGACGGAATCTTTATCACTTTCCCTGATCATGGCTGCAATGTCTGCAGTTTCTTTTTCTGTGACATCTTTACCGTCTACGGCTTTCAGAACGTCTCCTTTTTTCAGCCCCGCCTGTTCTCCGGACCCTCCTTCATAAAGCTGTATGATCTGTGCCCCACCATCCTCGTCTTTCTGAAGAACTGCGCCGATTCCTACATAAGAGCCTTCATTGGATGTGTTCAGTTCCTTATACTGTTCTGCTGTGTAATATACGGAATATGGATCATTCAGGCCACTCATAAGACCTGCATAAAGCCCCTCTCTGAGACTGTCCTCATCTTTTTCATCCAGATATTCCTCATCGATCAGACTCTCCAGATAATTCAGTTTCTGAACAGTCGCAGAATCCGCCAGAGCGGTTCCTTTGGGAAACATAGTCTTCTGATAGCCGCCAAAGCCAGCTCCTGTGACAATTAGAGTTGCTGCTGCACCAACAGCGATTCCTTTTTTGAATTCTTTATTATGCATGTGATTCCTCTTTCTGTATGCCAAAAACGGCTGCCGGTTCTCCGACAGCCGATACTTATTATATTATACTCTGAGGTGCTTTCTTGTTGTGAAGAAGCTTCCCAGAAGACCGATTCCTACACCAAGTCCGAGTCCCATCGGGATCAGTCCTTCGTAAATCTGCCAGATTGGGATAAAATCTACAATACCTGTGAGCACATTAAATTTTGTTAAGATAAATTCTACTGCTGAATTATACAGGAAGAACAGTCCGATCAGCGGGATTGCCGCACCGATCACCCCAAGGACAATACCTTCCAGAAGGAACGGCAGTCGTACAAAAGCATCTGTCGCGCCGATGTATTTCATGATTCCGATTTCTTCCTTTCGGACGGAAATACCCATGGATACCGTATTGCTGATCAGAAATACGGATATCACCAGAAGGATTCCGATCACTCCGATGGATACGTAAGATACAAGTTTATTGATAGATCCAAGTGTCTTGGATGCCTGCTCAGACTGGTTGACTTTACGGACATGCTCCAGTCCCTGTATGTAATTTACCAGCTCTGTCTGCTTGGTGATATCGTTAAGATATACATGATAATTAGATGAATTCACAAGCGGGTTATCATCCTTGAATCCGTCTGCCGCATCTTCATCGTCAAAATACTGCTTCTTATATTCTTCCCATGCCTGGTCTGCTGATTCATACTCAATCTTCGCCACCTCAGATCTTGCCTGGATTTCTTCACCTACTGCCTGGATTTCTTCCTCCGTTGTTCCTTCGTCAAAGAATACTGTGATCGGAACTTCCGCTTCTACCTTATGCGCTATATTATCCACATTGTTTACAATAGAATAAAAAATACCTACCAGAAAAATACAGGCTGCCATTGTAATGATACACGCAAGGGAAAACATCCAGTTTCTCTTTATGTTCTTGAATCCCTGTTTCAGGGTATACCAGATCGTACTAGGCCTCATGATATCCTCCCTCTTTCTCATCGCTGATGATCTTGCCGTTGTGCATGGTAACTACTCTTTTACGCATGGCATTGACGATATCTTTATTATGGGTAACTACCAGGACTGTTGTTCCTCTGTCATTGATCTGTTCCATCAGTGCCATGATCTCCTCGGAAGTCTTTGGATCCAGATTTCCGGTTGGCTCATCTGCCAGAAGGATGTCCGGGCGGTTTACCAGTGCTCTGGCCAGTGCTACTCGCTGCTGCTCACCACCGGAGAGTTCATCCGGATATGCTTTATATTTTCCGGCAAGTCCTACTTCCTGAAGGACTTCCGGTACCCGTTTACGGATAACACGGGTCGGTCTTCCGATGACACGCTGTGCAAATGCCACATTCTCATATACATTGCGGTCTTTCAGAAGACGGAAATCCTGGAACACTACGCCAAGTTTTCTGCGATATTTCGCTACACGTCTGTGTTTCATCTTCTCCAGACGTTCGCCGCTGACTGTAATAGTTCCGCCTGTGGAATCCAGTTCTTTCATCAGAAGCTTGATCAGGGTTGATTTACCTGAACCGCTGCTTCCGACTACAAATACGAATTCCCCTTTATCTACATGTAAGTTCGCATGATTCACAGCCGGAAGACCCGGACCGTAAGATTTGCTCACATCTACAAGATCGATCATATTTATCCTCCTCTATGTAATCCAAATATGGTTTCTTAACTTTTTTGTAATATTATTGTAATATATTTCCTGTCTGATTGCAAGAATAAATTTCCCAGAGCCAAAACAGCCCTCTTCGAGTTATTTATTTTAACGTAAAAACACAAAAATTACAATAGAACTGATGGCGGTTATCTGTGAAGTTCGTGTGAACTTCCATATAAAAACTGCCGCCTATCCAAAAAAGATCAAGCGACAGTTAAAAAATTCTGTTTTTACCTTAATGTATTGAACTATCATCCTGATTCCAAGATGATATCAGTACTCCAGTGTCTCCATATACTTCATATATCTGACAACCATCAACGCGATCTTAAATGTGATCGCATCTTCGAATACTCTCAGATCCAGTCCTGTGCTCTTCTGAAGTTTATCCAGACGATATACGAGTGTATTTCTGTGGATATACAGCTGTCTGGATGTCTCAGATACATTCAGGCTGTTCTCGAAGAATTTATCAATGGTGACAAGTGTTTCCTCATCGAAATCATCCGGTGACTTGTTATCGAAAATCTCACGGATGAACATCTTGCACAGCGGAATAGGCAGCTGATAGATCAGTCGTCCGATTCCCAGTGAACTGTATGCAATCACTTCTTTATCTCCAAAGAAGATCTTACCTACATCAAGTGCCATACGGGCTTCCTTATAGGAACGTGAAACTTCCTTCAGCTCATTGACGATAGTACCATATGCCATATGGACATCCTCGCCATCCTTGTTCAGGTCAAGAGTATCCAGAATCGTATGAGCCAGCTTATCCATCTCCGGATAGCCCTCTCCGTCCTCCAGTTCCTTGACGATAATAATGCTCTTCTCATCTACAGCAGTGATAAAATCTCTGCTCTTTCCACCAAAAAGACTCTTCACGCTCTCCACTGAGCTGTGATCCTTCTCCTGGTTCAGTTCCAGAATCATAACTACACGACGGACATCTGCCTCAATATGAAGCTTCTTCGCTCTGTTGTAAATATCAACCAGAAGAAGATTATCAAGAAGAAGATTCTTGATAAAGCTGTCCTTGTCAAAACGCTCCTTATACGCTACGATCAGATTCTGGATCTGGAAGGCTGCAAGCTTGCCTACCATATAAGTATCCTCATCATCCCCATGGGCCACAAGGACATACTCCAACTGATAATCATCACAGACCTTAAAGTACTGAAATCCCTTGACAAGCTGGCTGTCTGCCTGGGATTCTACAAAAGCCTGGATATCTGCCGGCTGGATTTCAAAATCAGAAAAGGTAGATGCCAACACCTTACCGTCCGTATCAATGACACAAAATTCTGTCCTTGATATTTCTTTAAGTCCCTCGAGCGTATTCTGTAACACCTGATTCGATATCATTCCGTTCAATCCCTTCTCACTTATGTGTATGCTTATCTTCTGTCTTTCCCTCTCTATCTATGGCTATTTTAATACAAAATCACCAAAAATAAAAGAGGAAAACAGAAAAAACTTACAAATTTTTGTTGAAATCAGCCTAATTTTTCTCTATAAACCCTTCTCCATGAACCTCTCTTGCATCGGAAACAATCACAAAAGCATTGGGGTCAATATCATCCACCAGCTCTTTCAGCTTCACGATTTCCTTCTTATTTACCACACAGAAGATGATGGTTTTCTCCTGGCCGGAGTACATACCCTTGCCACAGATTCCGGTTGCCCCACGATCCAGGTCTTCCATAATGACCTTTGCCACCTCATCCGGCTTCTCCGTAATGATAAATGTCTGCTTGGAAAACTTCAGACCTTCGATCAGGCTGTCGGATACTTTTGTTACCAGATAAACTGCAATGATGGCATACAGAGCACGCTGGATGCCAAACACATACATACCCACAATTACAACAAGGCCATCAATAAACTGCATGATCTGTGCGATGGAATAATGACTTATATACTTCTGGATCAGTGCTGCCATCATATCCGTTCCGCCTGTGGTTCCCTGTCCGAGGAAAACCATTCCGATGCCGATTCCCAGGATCACACCACCGTATACAGCAGCCAGAAGAAGATCATCTCCCGCAATATTCCACACCGGCTGAATGGCAAGCCAGGTTGAGAGGGAGATCTCACCGGCCAGAGCTTTTTTTACAAAAGAAAAGCCTTTGATCCGCCATCCCAGAAAAAACAGTGGGATGTTCAGCGTGATATTGGTAAGCCACAGCGGAACTCCGCCATCTATGATCCCACCGGTCCAGTGCTTCACCAGGATCGCAATACCGGAAAAGCCGCCTGTTACCAGCCCGGTTGCATCAAAAACGGAATTGATGGCAAGTGCCATCAGCCCGGTTCCTGCTATGATCAGAAGATAATCCAGATACCATTTCTTTTTTTTCACAAGACTCATAAAGTGCTCCTTTCATTTTTTTCACAGCAGTTTCTGAAAAATCTGCATGAAATGTTTCCCAAATATATACATTCCACTGCAAAAATTTCATAACGCTGCAGTATCATATGACAACTGCATCAGTTTCCCGTACTGATGTGTCATAAAAAGAACGGGCACGTACACTATTCTGCGTCCGTTCCCGTTCTCAATGCTACTTATCTGTCTTCTTATTTATAAAATGGACAAAGTCATAGCTTTCCATTATCTGAAAGTATTTTACGATTCTCGGATAAAGCGGTTCTGCCTTATCTCCGAAATGTTCTTTCACCAGCAGGGCAATATCCTGCACGGTTTTTGTTCCATCGATCTCCGGCCAGATAAAAGTTCCCATTTCATCAAGATGAACCTTGGAAAACCTTGGCTTGCCAAAAACCTTCTGCGCGATGGTATTGAACATACCCTTATTCTCTATCTCAAGAATGATCCGCTGCTTCAGGTCCCGGTGCCACCGGATCGACTGGTTTGTTTCCGGGATCAGATCAAGATAGTTGATATCCTGTTTCTTATCCTTTTTGTTTTTTCTCATCAGGCTTTCTTCTTTCTCCAGATAGAGAATTTAAGCAGTGACAGGATCATGATGATCATCAGCACAACACCGCCGATATTTCCAAGGCTTACAACGCCGGACATATCAAGACTGATGCCGACAACTGCAAAGATCGCAAGAAGAATTCCAACAAGACCCTCGCCGGCGATCATACCAGCACAGTACAGGGTACCATCTGTAGCCTGAGCTGTCTTGGTTTTTTCGTCAACGCCTTTTCTGCGGTCAAGTAATCCACGAACGATACCACCGATCATGATAGTTGCGTTCAGGTAGATTGGAAGGTAAAGACCGATTGCGAAAGGCATTACCGGAATACGGAGGATTTCAAGGCAGATTGCAAGGAATACACCTACAAATACAAGTCCCCATGGAAGGTTTCCGCCCATGATTCCCTCAACGATCATCTTCATAAGCTGAGCCTGCGGAGCAGGGATCTCTGCTGTACCGTAGCCCCATGCTGCATTCAGAAGATACAGAACACCACCGATAGCAAGACCGGAAACAACAACACCGAGCATCTCACCCATCTGCTGCTTCTTAGGTGTGGCACCAAGAAGGTATCCTGTCTTAAGATCCTGAGAAGTATCACCTGCGATTGCTGCGATGATACAGATAACAGAACCAACAGCGATCGCTGCTGTCATTCCGTCAATACCTGTTTTACCGGAGCTCTTGATAGCAAATGTAGCGATCAGAAGAGTAGCGATAGCCATACCGGAAACCGGGTTATTGGAGCTTCCTACAAGACCTACCATACGGGAGGATACTGTTGCAAAGAAGAATCCAAAGATTACGATGATAAATGCACCAAGAAGAGTTACCGGGATTGCCGGAACGATCCAGATGATAAATACCATTGCAATAATACCAAGAAGTATGAACTGCATCGGAAGATCCTGTGCTGTTCTCTCTGTACTTGTGTTCTTGCTGCCCTTCATGCTCTTCATGGAGTCACGGAAGGTTGTAACGATCAGCGGCAAGGATTTGATCAGAGAAATGATACCACCTGTTGCGATGGCACCTGCACCAATATACTTAACATAAGTAGACCAGATTGCTGCTGCTCCGCCGTTTGCGTAAAGCTGGGCAATTGTTGTTCCCTCTGCAGCCGGGTACATCCATGTGTCAGGTCCGAACAGGCAGATCAGCGGGATGATGACCATCCAGCCAATAAGAGAACCTGTAAACATGTATGATGCGATCTTCGGTCCTACGATATAACCAACACCGAGAAGTGCCGGATAAACCTCCATACCGATCTCGCCCTTAAAGGATTTAAATGCTGCAGAAACATCTGCCGGAAGAAGCTTCAGTCCATCAACAACAAATTTGAAGATGGCAGCAAGTCCCATACCGGAGAATACTGTGGAAGCATTGGCTCCTCCTTCCTCACCGGCAAGAAGAACGTCTGCGCAGGCAGTTCCTTCCGGATAGAGAAGAGTTGCATGCTCTTTAACAATGAGGGCATTACGAAGGGGCACCATAAAAAGTACACCAAGGATACCACCGCAAAGTGCGATCAGAGTGATCTCAACAATGCCTGGCTTGTCTGAAAGTCCTTCCTCTGCCCAGAGGAACAGTGCAGGCATGGTGAAGATAGCACCTGCTGCAAGAGACTCACCAGCTGAGCCGATGGTCTGAACCATATTGCTCTCCAAAATGGAGTTTCTGCGAAGAATCACGCGGATAACACCCATGGAGATAACTGCCGCCGGAATGGAGGCAGATACTGTCATACCAACGCGAAGACCAAGGTAAGCATTGGCTGCGCCGAAGATGACAGCAAGAATACATCCCATGATCACAGATGTAACTGTGAGCTCCGGAGTGACTTTCTCCGCAGGAATGTAAGGTTTGAACTCTGTGTTTTTGTTCATATTTCCTCTCCCTTTATCTAGTAAATTAGTAACGTCATATAGTATATCAAATTCCGCAGTATTTTGCAAGGAATTATCTCTGTAATATTATGTATTATTTACAATTTTATGGATAATTATAAGTAAAAATTTAGTCACTATGCGGCTTTTATGCTAACATAGTGACTATATACATTCCAATTGAATATTATACATCCGGAAAAAAATATCATTTTTTTTCAGTTATCTGCTTCCAGCTGTTTTGTCAGATATCGTCCCACGATCCTGGAAAAATTGCCAACATCCCGGATATAGGCAAAATCCTTGCCGAAAATCTTCTTCTCGGCAGCAAGATCTTTTTCTTCTCCTGCAAAAACCCCCAGGACACTGACTCCCTGGCTTCTGAGCCGGCGGATCTCCGTAGCTGTATCCGCAATGGCATATTTACCATGATACGGCGCAGGATTCTTTGCATTGGGACGGTTGATGATCACATCGTAAGGTCTTCCATCACTTAATATGATCAGAATCTTCTTTTCTTCTTCCCTCTGCAGAAGTCCGTAGCCAGCTGCTTTTATGGCCAGTCCGTCACGGTTATTGGAAGAAGTTACATAATTAAAGATGTTTTCATCTGCCGCCACAGGATCATCGTACTCCCGGAATCTGTGCATGATAGTGTGATCCCAGAATGTGCAGTAACTCATCACCCGGTGAGGGATCTCCACATTACTCAGGGCAGAACTTATCATATAAGCCTGCAGTGCCACATCTCCCTGGCGGCTCATCTGGGAACCGCTGGCATCGATCAGCACATCTACTGCAAAATCTGTATTGTCACCTCTGAGGACTCTTTTGAACAGATCAGCTTCTCTGCTCCGCCCTACTCTCCATAGCCTGGACGGGATGATCATTCCTCTGTCCGAAAGGACCTCCTGGTTTTCGCTTCGGATCACAAGAGCTTTTTTCAGCAGTTCGGTGAGCATGGATGTATTCCTCTTGGCGATCCTGTGCTTGTCATGATAGACCCATATGTTCTTATTCCGGAGACGCTTGGCATACTGATACTGGTAGTTATCACGCACCGGATTCTCAAGGATTCCTTCTGTAAAATACAGAGTACAGTCTCCGTGTATGCCGCGGCACATCAGATAATTCATCCGCTTGTCTTCTGCAGGCGAAAGATAGCTTCTTCCAAAATTCAGTTCAACATAGGTGTGGGCTTTTTTTAATGCTTCTTCGGAAACTACGGTGATCTTGTTCTTTACTTTCCTCTTCTCTTCCATATCTTCCGTAAGAGATGAATTTTCAAGATCTGTCACCCGGTCTGTGATCTGTTCCACATAATTTTCCAGGGCATCCTCATACATTTCCTCATTGAGATAATCTTCCCATCCGAATTCTGTCAGTTCTTCCAGAGTTACTGCCATCACCCGGTCCAGAGAACCTTTTTTCTTTTCAAAATCCGGATCGATCACAGTATTATAAAGACTGTCGATCACCTGGATCAGCTCCATGGTATCCTCTGTATTTCCACATTCGTAGATCTGATCCCGAAAACCGGACAGTTTCTTCTCCACCGGCTGTACGCTTCCTGCCAGTACATCCCGGAATACTGCGATCTTTAAACGGTCCAGAAGCATATCATAAGATGGCAGGGTTTCGTATTCCTGATCCATGATGTCTTCCAGGGCTTTTTTCCTCATGCGGCGCACTCCTGGACGTTCTTCGCAGATCCGTTCACCTACAGCTGCCTCAATACAGAGCTGCGTCAGCCCGGTAAGTTCTGATTCAGAAGCATCCAGATAGATTTTTTTTACCAGATAAAGCCCCAGCAGATTTTTATCAAAATATCTGGCAAAAGCTCCCTGCTTGATCCCGTCGTAAAGCGCGATCTCCTTTGAACGCAGAAACAGAGATACGTCCGGCTTCACATCCAGGGTATAATCGCCGCTGACTGTCCAGAGGAGATTACGGATGCGGTTCTCCAGATCCAGCTTGTAATCTTCTATGGATAGTTCTTCTGTGAGATTTCTATGCATAGACATCTTCCTTTGTCCATTCTTCCGGGATCCTTGTCCGAACTACATCATCCACGATCTCTTTTTCAAAAATATCAAAAGTCTTGTTCACAACACCCATCTTTACTGCTGCCAAAGGTGAAAGTCCTGCCCGGACGATCTTCATAGCAGCCAGAAGTCCTCGAAGATCCAGGGATTTTGTGGAAATTTCGCTGTTTACGGACTTTTTCTGAAGGTCCATAAATACGCCAATGAACTGCTCCACTGCTTTTTCTTTTGCATCCGGGAACATTTTATTGAAGATAAAACCTAATGTTTCCTCTGTCTGGGCTGGCATGTCGATCACCAGGAATCTGGATACAAGTGCCTCGTTGAGCTCTTTTGTTCCTGCATATCCATAGTTCATTGTTCCGATAAAACGTGCTGCAGGATGCAGGTCGATCCTGTCATATCCCGGAACATCAATAGAACGGCGGTAGTCAAGAGTTGCATGAAGGACAGAGACTGCATCATTCTTGGCCATATTAATTTCGTCCAGGATGCCGAATCCACCATACTCTGCACACTGATAAATACTGCCCTTTCGGAGGCACACTTCATTGTTTACAAAGGTATCCGTTCCGATCAGGTCGCCGCTGTTTGTATTTACATGAAATGATACATTGTATACCGGACGGCCGAATGCATAGGCCAGGTTCTCAGCCAGAATGTTTTTTCCTGTTGCTTTCGGTCCTGCCAGAAGAAGGTTTTCCCCCTCCAGAAGACCTGCGATGGCCATTTCCAGGATTTCTTTTCCATAGAACGGAATGGACGGTCTGGTAACTCTTGCCGCAGCAGCTTCATCCACTCCGTAATTTTTACGGAATTCCTTAATGCTGCGGATCAGTTCGCCGGATACATTCTGTTCTTTTAAAAAATCTAATTCTTCCATATATATTATTACTCCTAATTGTCAAACTGATAAAAACATCCACGCTCAATACTTGTTCAGGACAGAATCAGGCAGGCTCACCCCTATCGGAAATTTTACCTGATCCAGCTAAAAACGGAACAGACTTCTTTGCCTGTCCCGTCATTTTTTTACAGATGCCTCAACAAACAGGGTCATCTTCTATTTCTTATATTTGACTGATCATACCTCAAAGATCAGATCGCCGTAGGATGGCATCGGCCACATATCTTTATCTACGATCATCTCAAGCTCATCAACCGGTTTTCTTAAAGCTTTCATTGCCGGTACAACACACTCTCTGAAGAATACCGCACGGTCGCGTCCCTCTTCATGAGATTCTGCCTCAGCGATCAGTCCGGAAAGCTTATCCATAGCTGTTTTGGTCTCAGCAAGAAGTGCGGAGGATTTTTCCAGAAGACTTGTCTGTACGCTGACATCAAGTGCTGCGCTCACTGCCTTCACAGAATTGATGGACTCTGCAAGAACTGTTGTATAACGGATCACTGCCGGGATGATCTGCTTGGTGGCAATATCCACCATGGTCTTAGCCTCAATGTTGATGGCCTTAGCATAACCCTCATACTGGATCTCTGCCCTGGACTCAAGCTCTGCTCTTGTGAATACATTAAAGGACTCAAAAAGCTTCACAGCCTTGTCTGTTGTCAGTGCAGGGATTGCATCTACCATGGACGGAAGGATCGGAAGACCACGTCTTCTGGCTTCTTCTTCCCACTCAGGAGCATATCCGTTTCCATTGAATACAATTTTCTGGTGCTCAGTTGCATACTCTTTAATCAGGTCATGTACTGCGATATCAAAATCTTCTGCTGCTTCAAGGCGGTCACATGCATCACGGAATACTTCTGCTGCAATGGTATTCAGCACAACATTGCACTCGGAAATGGAATCACGGGAACCGACCATACGGAACTCGAATTTATTTCCGGTAAACGCAAACGGTGATGTTCTGTTTCGGTCTGTTGCATCTTTCATAAAGTCAGGCAATGTCTTAACACCAGTGTCAAGTATCTCGCCTTTCTTACTGTGTGTTGCTGTGCCTGTGCTGATCAGCTGCTCCAGCACATCCTGAAGCTGCTCGCCAAGGAATACGGAGATAACTGCCGGCGGTGCCTCGTTTCCTCCGAGACGTTCATCATTTCCAACGTCTGCTGCTGATTCTCTCAGAAGATCTGCATGCTCATCAACCGCTTTCAGGATACAGGTGAGAACA
This sequence comes from Blautia schinkii, assembly GCF_013304825.1. Taxonomy (GTDB): domain Bacteria; phylum Bacillota; class Clostridia; order Lachnospirales; family Lachnospiraceae; genus Blautia_A; species Blautia_A schinkii_B. The sequence goes on from NZ_JAAWUO010000004.1 coordinate 173,921, forward strand.
AGAAGGAACTGGATATTCTCATGAGGAGTTTTTCCCGGCTCAAGAAGGTTGATCCCGTCATCTGTTGTCAGGGACCAGTTATTGTGTTTACCGGAACCGTTAACTCCTGCAAACGGTTTCTCATGAAGCAGGCAGCGCATACCATGACGGCTGGCAACTTTTTTGAGGATACGCATCATGATCTGATTGTGATCTGCCGCAATATTTACCGGTGCATAGATCGGTGCCAGCTCATGCTGTGCAGGTGCTACCTCATTATGCTGTGTCTTGGCTGTTACACCCAGTTTCCAGCACTCCTCGTTGACTTCTTTCATATATGCGGAGATTCTCTGACGGATAGTTCCAAAATAATGGTCATCCATCTCCTGTCCCTTAGGAGGCATGGCACCGAAAAGAGTTCTTCCTGTGTAAATCAGATCTTTTCTCTGGAGCCATTTCTGCTTGTCAACCAGGAAATATTCCTGCTCAGCTCCAACGGAAGGAGTTACTTTTTTGGAAGTTGTATTTCCGAAAAGGCGAAGAAGGCGAAGTGCCTGTGTATTAACCGCTTCCATGGAACGGAGAAGCGGAGTTTTCTGGTCAAGTGCCTCCCCTGTATAGGAACAGAATGCAGTCGGGATACATAAAATACCGCCTGCTGCATCATGACGTACAAAGGCAGGTGATGTACAATCCCATGTTGTATAACCCCTTGCCTCGAATGTTGCACGGAGTCCTCCAGACGGGAAGGAAGACGCATCCGGCTCACCCTTGATCAGCTCCTTGCCGGAAAAGCTTAAGAGTACCTTGCCGTCCTCTCTTGGTGCTGTGACAAATGCGTCATGCTTCTCAGCTGTAACGCCTGTCAGCGGCTGGAACCAGTGGCAGTAATGTGTAGCACCTTTCTCAATAGCCCATTCCTTCATCTCATGTGCAACCACATCAGCGATCTCCATGGACAGTTCCTTGCCCTCTTCTATTGTCTTTTTCAGTTCCCGGTATACCTTCTTCGGCAGACGGTCCTGCATAACAGAATCGTTAAATACATCGCAGCCAAAGATTTCCTTTACATTGATATAATCTTCCATTTCTTCCTCCTTTTCGTTCCTGTATATCCAGTCTTTCTTATGGGGAAAGACGTTTTCACATCTGTAGGATCACCCTGTCTCCGGATACCCGGATCATTCTTCGCTGTTCTGGGTGATTTCCTTGATCTCCTGCAGCTTCTGGTTCAGCCGGCCTTTTTTCTGATTCTTATTGCTGGTGAGATAAAGGTTCATGGCCTCATGAAGATTATCAATCTCCACATGAGTCTGGTCTCCTCCGAATTCTCCGTCCAGCGTCCACGGAACAGCCTCTTCAGACTCGATCACAACATGGGCAGACTTAAAAGAATAGATCAGATCTGTATTATCCTCTGCTGTGAGAAGTGCAGTCATGATCTCCTGAAGCTCCAGCGGATTCTTCGGATTTGTGATCAGTGTCACCTCAAACAGTCCGTCATTCATATCCACATTCTTACCTGTAAGATTCTTAAAGCCTCCTACGGATCTGGAATTGCTGATCATACCATAAATAAAATCATTCTCCACAGTCAGCTCATCGGAAGTTACTTTCAGATGATAGGATTTCACCTCAAAAAGCTGTTTCATTCCTTCCAGCACATAGGCAACATGTCCCAGGATATTCTTCAGATCCTGATCAGTCTCATAGGAAACATTGGTAAACAGCCCAAACGCAGCCACATAGGCAAATGTCTGGTTATTAAATTTACCGATATCACAGTGATAGATCTGCTCCTCCATGATCATGGATGCAGCTGCAGTCATACTCTTCGGCATAAACAGACTGTTGGCAAAATCATTGGTGCTTCCTGCCGGAATATAACCGATGGGTGTCTGGCTGCCTACTTCCACGATTCCGGTAACCACCTCATCAAGTGTACCGTCACCGCCGCTGCAGGCGATCAGATCCACCTGATCTGCATATTCCTTCACCTGTTCATAAGCATCCTTCGGTCCCTGCGTGGCACGGATGATCACTTCATATCCACCTTTGTTAAAGATATCCACAATGTCCAGCAGATGCGTCTTGATCCTTCCTTTTCCTGCTTTGGGGTTGAAAACAAAAAGCATTCTTTTTTTCATTATCCAATCCTCATTTCCCGAAATGATTCGTTATGTCTATTCTTTTACTATGATAAAAAAAACGATGTAAAATGTCAATCTTAACTTTTCACATCTGGTCTTACCACAGATATCCGAAAATCATGGTAACAAAAAAAGTCCGAAAACCCAATTAGAATTGAATCTTCAGACCTTTTGTTAAGTAGCGAGAGGGGGATTCGAACCCTCGACACCACGGGTATGAACCGTGTGCTCTAGCCAACTGAGCTATCTCGCCATATTCTTTTGTAACATGGGACCTATAGGGCTCGAACCTATGACCCTCTGCTTGTAAGGCAGATGCTCTCCCAGCTGAGCTAAGATCCCATATAAGTAGCGAGAGGGGGATTCGAACCCTCGACACCACGGGTATGAACCGTGTGCTCTAGCCAACTGAGCTATCTCGCCATATCTTTTTGTAACATGGGACCTATAGGGCTCGAACCTATGACCCTCTGCTTGTAAGGCAGATGCTCTCCCAGCTGAGCTAAGATCCCATAACAATCGCTCGTCTTATGAACTCTTCCGTTCCGCAACTCGCTTTGCTATTATATAATGATTTATGACTTGTGTCAACAGTTTTTTTCACTTTTTTTAATTTTTTAAAAAATATATGCTTTTTTGTATTTTTACAGTGGCAGGGAGGTCTGAAATCCCCTGCCACTGCATGCAGCTCACACAATCCTGATATTATCTAAAGTATTCCACACCGGACTCAAAGATCCTAATATCCTGCTCTCCGTAAATATTGACAGCAACACCTGCATCACGACGCTCGCTGTGTGCCATCTTTCCGAGAACACGTCCATCCGGGCTTGTGATACCTTCGATGTTCATATAAGAGCCGTTTACGTTGAACTCTCCCTCATATCCTGTCTCATCCACAGGTACATACTCTGTTGCAATCTGTCCGTTTTCTTTCAGTTTCTTCAGCCACTCATCATTGGCAACAAAACGTCCCTCACCATGGGAAGCCGGGTTACAGTAAATTCCACCAAGCTGTGCTTTCTGAAGCCATGGAGACTTGTTGCTGACAACCTTAGTATAAACCATCCTGGATACGTGACGTCCGATGGTGTTGTATGTCAGTGTCGGAGAATCCTCTTTCTGTCCACAGATCTCACCGTATGGTACAAGTCCAAGTTTGATAAGAGCCTGGAATCCGTTACAGATACCAAGTGCAAGACCGTCACGCTCATTGAGTAACTTCATAACAGCCTCTTTGATCTTCTCATTCTGGAATGCAGTAGCAAAGAATTTCGCAGATCCGTCCGGCTCATCACCTGCTGAGAATCCGCCAGGGAACATGATCATCTGTGCCTGGCTGATGGCTTTCTCAAAGATTTCCACAGAATCATGGATATCTTCTGCAGTAAGATTCTTGAATACCTTGACATCAACCTCAGCTCCTGCTCTCTCAAATGCACGGGTACTGTCGTACTCGCAGTTTGTTCCGGGGAATACAGGGATAAATACACGCGGTTTTGCAACTTTATGTTTGCATACATAGATGCTGTCTGCTTTGTAAAGGGAACCGTCATCAGCCTTGACCTCTTCGGTTCCTGCTGCAGTCTTAAATACGCTCTCCAGAGTTCCTTCCCATGTTGAAAGTGCCTCTTTCAGAGTGATCTCTGTATCACTGTAGGAGAACTTCGCATCATCCGTAACCTCACCAATCACAGTATAGGTAATAGCAAGCTCACCGACTTTTCCATCCGGAACCTCACAGATGATATCTCCGAATGCCGGGGCAAAGAAATCTCTTGGATCAAGGTTATGCTCGATTTTTACACCCATGCCGTTACCAAATGCCATCTTGCTCACTGCTGCTGCAATTCCGTGGCGGTCAAGTGCATATGCAGAAATCACACGGCCTGCCTGGATATCCTGATGTAATTTATCATACTGCTCCATAAGAGCCGGATAATCCGGAAGGTCATACGCATCCTTCGGCGCGCGGAGCCATACAAGCTTGCTTCCTGCTTTCTTAAGCTCCGGTGTGATAACGTCTTTCACTTTTGCAACATCCACTGCGAAAGATACCAGTGTCGGAGGAACATCGATATCATTGAAGGTTCCTGACATACTATCCTTACCGCCGATGGAAGGAAGACCGAAGCCGATCTGTGCCGCATAAGCACCAAGCAGTGCGGAGAACGGCTGGCTCCATCTCTTCGGATCCTCTGTCATACGACGGAAGTATTCCTGGAATGTGAAACGGATCTTCTTATAATCACCACCTGTTGCAACAATCTTTGCAACAGACTCTGTTACTGCATAAGCTGCTCCATGATATGGGCTCCAGGAGGAAAGATATGGATCAAAGCCATAGCTCATCATAGTGACAGTCTCGGTTTTTCCGTTCTGTACCGGAACCTTTGCAACCATGGACTGTGTCTCTGTCAGCTGATATTTACCGCCGTGAGGCATAAATACACTGCCCGCTCCGATGGAACCGTCGAACATCTCAACAAGACCTTTCTGTGAGCATACATTCAGGTCAGCCAGAGTGTCCATCCATTTCTTCTTAACGTCTGTCACATCCGGACGTTTCTCAAAGAGGTTTCCTTCTTTGGACGGAATCTCAACCTCAACGGAAGTCTCCTGATGTGCACCGTTGGTATCCAGGAATGCACGGGAGATATTTACGATTTCTTTTCCTCTCCAGTTAAGGACAAGGCGTGGCTCCTCAGTTACAACTGCAACAGGAACAGCCTCAAGATTCTCTTCATTTGCAAATTTCAGGAAAGTATCTACATCTTTCGGGTCAACTACAACAGCCATACGCTCCTGGGATTCGGAGATAGCGATCTCAGTTCCGTCAAGACCTGCGTATTTCTTCGGAACCTTGTCAAGGTCGATCTGAAGTCCCGGTGCCAGCTCGCCGATGGCAACGGAAACACCGCCTGCACCGAAGTCGTTACATTTCTTGATGATATGGCTTACTTCTTCTCTGCGGAACATTCTCTGGATCTTACGCTCTGTCGGTGCGTTACCTTTCTGCACCTCTGCGCCGCAGACTTCGATGGAAGCCTCTGTATGTACCTTGGAGGAACCGGTTGCACCGCCGATACCGTCACGGCCGGTACGTCCGCCAAGAAGGATAATGATATCTCCCGGATCGGAGTTCTCACGGATAACCGCACGTCTCGGAGCAGCACCCATAACTGCACCGATCTCCATACGTTTTGCAACGTAGTCCGGATGATAGATTTCTTTTACAGCACCGGTTGCAAGACCGATCTGGTTTCCGTAGGAGCTGTAGCCGTGGGCTGCGCTGCGGACAAGTTTCTTCTGCGGAAGCTTACCCTTCAGAGTTTCCTTTACGGATACAGTAGGATCTGCTGCACCAGTTACACGCATAGCCTGATATACATAGGTACGTCCGGAAAGCGGATCACGGATCGCACCGCCAAGGCAGGTTGCAGCACCACCAAAAGGCTCGATCTCTGTCGGATGGTTATGTGTCTCATTCTTGAAGTTAATCAGCCACTCTTCTTCTTTTCCGTCCACGTCCACCGGCACCACGATACTGCAGGCATTGATCTCATCAGATTCTTCCTGATCTGCAAGCTTGCCTTCTGCTTTCAGTTTCTTCATTGCCATAAGGGCAAGATCCATCAGGCATACAAACTTGTCGTCACGGCCCTTGTACATGTTCTTATGTGTGTCCAGATATTCTTCATAGGTTTTTTCGATCGGAGCCTTGTAGTCGCCCTCATCAAACTTCACGCTTGTAAGCTCTGTTGAAAAGGTGGTATGACGGCAATGGTCAGACCAATATGTATCAAGAACACGGATTTCTGTCATGGACGGATCACGTTTCTCTTCTTTATTAAAATAATTCTGGATGTGCTGGAAATCCTTGAATGTCATGGCAAGGTTCAGGGAAGAATACAATTCTTTCAGATCAGCCTCAGCCATATCCTTGAAGCCGTCAAAAATCTTCACATCATCCGGGTCAGGGAATACACTGACCAGAGTCTCCGGCTTTTCAAGTCCTGTCTCACGGGAATCTACCGGGTTGATACAGTGATGCTTGATCGCCTCAAATTCTTCATCTGTAATACTTCCTTCAATTACATATGTAGTTGCGGAACGGATGATCGGTGCTGCATTCTCATCCAGGAACTGTACGCACTGTACAGCGGAATCAGCTCTCTGATCGAATTGTCCGGGAAGGAATTCTACGGAAAATACATGTGCGCCCTCTGCCACATCAAAATTCTCATTGTACAGATCGTCTACAGGCGGCTCTGCAAATACAGTTTTGCAGGCTTTCTCAAATACTTCATCGGAGATGTTCTCCACGTCATAACGGATCAGCTCACGGACTGCTGTCACAGTGCTGATTCCAAGATAATGTTTGATCTCATGTTTCAGTTCCCTTGCTTTTACTGCAAAAGCAGATTTCTTTTCTACATACACACGTCTTACGTTGCTCATAGAAGGCTCCTTTCTCTATATCCGATAATAAGGATAGTAAACGTGCAGAAAGCATTTCGCACTTTCTTTTCTGCTGAAAATATAGTATCATAGGAAATATCATTAGTAAAATTAATATATCTTATATCATTTATAAGCGGAGGATTTTTACATATGGATATCAATCTTGAACTGTACAAAGTATTTTACTATGTAGCTACAACCTTAAGCTTTTCCGAGGCTTCCAGGCAGCTCTTTATTTCCCAGTCGGCTGTCAGCCAGGCAGTCAAAAATCTTGAGAAAAAACTGGGCCATACTCTTTTTGTAAGAAGCACCAAGAGAGTGATCCTCACCCCCGAAGGAGAACTTCTTCTCCAGCATGTAAAGCCGGCTCTTTCCATGCTCAATGAAGGCGAGGCAGCTCTTTCCGGAGAAGGCAATCTCACAGGTCAGCTTCGCATCGGTGCCAGCGATACCTTATGCCGCTACTTCCTGATTCCGTATCTTCGCAGGTTCCACAAGGATCACCCGGATGTACGGATCAAGATCATCAACAGCACTTCCATCGGATGCGCCGAACTTCTGGAAAACGGCCAGGCCGAACTGATCGTCACCAACTATCCAAACTCCAGGCTTTCTTCCCACACCAAGCTTCAGACTGTGCTGGAATTCCGCGATATCTTTGTGGCAAACCCGGATTATTTTTCCATGGGACGTAAGCCGCTTTCACTGGAAGCGCTTCTAAATTATCCGATCCTGATGCTTGCACCTAAGAGTACTACAAGCGAATACCTCCATCAGGTTTTTGCTGCACAAGGACTGAAGCTTCTGCCTGAAGTTGAGCTTAACAGCAATGACCTTCTGATCGACCTTGCCGAAATCGGCCTTGGCATCGCCTGCATTCCGGATTACATGCTTAAAAACCGCCCGGGGCTGGAACCTGTTGATCTTAAAAACCCGCTTCCTGCACGAAGCGCAGTGATCGCTCATCATGAAGCTCTCCAGCTCTCCCAGGCTGCCCAGTGCTTCCTGAAATACTTCTGAAATCATGGAGGCTCCTCATATCTGTCTGGCAGAAAACTAAAATGTCTGCTGTTACTGTAAACATATCAAAACCAAAAAGGCCACCGGAACCTGACAGAAGGATGTTCGCGATCACTCCTCACTGAACCGGATTCCGATGGTCTTTTTCTGTTATTAATTATTTCTTATGCCTCATTTTTAGGCATTACATCTGCTGCAGCAGTGATATACTCATTCTCGATCTTGCTGAACAGGCCGCTGTCTGCAAGCTCTGCAAGCTTCACATCGATCGGCATTTTTCCAAGTACCGGAACATTAAGCTCTGCAGCGATCTCGTCGATATGGCTCTCGCCAAAAACCTTGAGCTCTTTTCCGCAATCCGGACATTTCACATAGCTATAGTTCTCCACGATTCCCAGAACCGGGATTTTCATCATATCTGCCATATTGTACGCTTTCTTAACGATCATACGTACCAGATCCTGCGGAGAAGTTACGATCACAACACCCTCGATTGGCAGAGACTGGAATACAGTCAGCGGAACATCTCCTGTTCCTGGCGGCATATCTACAAAAAGATAATCAAGTTCTCCCCAGATAACGTCTGTCCAGAACTGTTTTACCATGTTTGCAACTACCGGTCCTCTCCAGATTACCGGTGTCTCCTCATCCGGAAGAAGAAGGTTTACAGACATAACCTCGATTCCGTTAGCTGTCGGGATCGGATAAATGCCGTTGTCGCTGCCCTGTGCATTCTCCCTGATGCCATACATCTTCGGGATGGACGGACCTGTGATATCTGCATCCATGATGCCGACCTTGTAACCTTTAGATGCCATCAGATTTGCCAGGGATCCTGTGACGAAGGATTTACCAACGCCACCTTTTCCGCTTACTACTCCGATTACATGCTTCACATCAGAAAAAACATTTGCTTCTGCCATAAGGCTCTGCGGCTGTTTCTGTCCGCATCCCTCACAGCTTGATTTGTTGCAGGATGAATTACTGCACTCTTTTGCCATAATAGGTTCCTCTCATTTCTTTTTATTTGCACAGATGCAGAACTTTCTTTATCTGCGCAGTTTCCTCATTCACGATGCACTCATGAAAGCCTTACCTTACTTCATAAATCTGTCTATCGCTTTCTCCAGCTCCTTAATGGCATCCCGGTCTCCATGTTCCACTGCATCTACGATACAATGTTCAATATGATCCTGCAGGATGATCTTGCCTGTATTATTGATCGCAGATTTCACGGCTGACAGCTGGATCAGCACTTCGCTGCAGTCACGTCCTTCCTCCACCATACGCTTAATGGATTCCATATGCCCGATGGCCCTGGAAAGTCTGTTGAGTACGGCCTTGGTCTGTGCGTGGCTGTGGTGGTGAGGGTGTGCTCCGCCGTGGCTGTGCCCCTGCTCTTCGTGGGTATGCTCTAAAACGGTTCCGTCCTCAAGAACGTGCACATGCGTTTCTCCCATATTATTTCCTCCTTCAGATTTCCGTGAAGGAACAACGCTGTCGGATCATGGATGTCTGAATGTCAAAAATGATCGTTCCATCTTCCAGTACTGTCTTCTCGTAGGATACATCTTTTCCCTGAAATTTATGCTTCACATATTCCTCGGGGTCTGCGATTTCCACTTCCTCCACAAATACATCACGCATCTGATTTCTCGGACATTTGTTAAAAATTTCCCAGATTACTTCGTACTCTTTCATCTGTGCCTGTTCCTTTCTTTGTCATCTTATCTATTATAATAATTTTATGTTTTTTTGTCAAAAATAATTGCACTCACGCAAATATTGTCGTATGATACATATTAAAAATATTACTGCTCTGTCCGTGGGCAGTAAACATATATTAATGTGATAAATCAAAGGAGATAAATTTCATGCAGCTTTTAAAGGACAGAATTCTGACAGACGGCGTAGTAAAAGAAGGAAATATTTTAAAAGTGGACAGCTTCCTGAATCATCAGATGGATATTGACCTGATCAATGAGATCGGTAAAGAATTCAAGAAACGTTTTGACCACTGTCCAATCACCAAGATCCTTACCATCGAAGCTTCCGGTATCGGTATTGCCTGTATTGCAGCACAGTATTTCCATGTACCGGTTGTATTTGCAAAGAAAGCACAGAGTGTGAACCTTGACGGTGAGATGTACACCACCAAGGTAGAATCCTTTACACACAAGAAGGTCTACGATGTGATCCTTTCCAGAAAATTTCTCGGACCGGAAGATCACGTACTCCTGATCGACGATTTTCTTGCCAATGGCTGTGCACTTCTCGGTCTGATCGACATCGTTAAGAAATCCGGCGCAACTCTTGAAGGAGCCGGAATCGTTATCGAAAAAGGCTTCCAGTCCGGCGGACAGACTATCCGTGATATGGGTATCCATCTGGAATCCCTTGCTATTATTGATTCTATTGCTGATGGCAAGCTTACATTTCGTGAATAAATCCAACTGAATCCGATATGTAATAAATTCAGCTGTAACCGATAGCGAGTAATCTTCTTCTCAATATATGCAAATAGTGAAACTCCCGATAACTGATGATCTGCTCATGTAATACAGATATAAGTTTATCGGGAGTTTTTTACTTATGCTTCGGAACCTTTTTCCGTTTTCTCAGAAGGTGTGGGTGTTGCTGTGTCCTTCGGAGTCGGTGTCGGGGTATCTGTTGCCTCCGGCTCTTCGGTCGGTGTTGTTTCCGAATCTTTGTCTCCGTAATCAGTCGGAGTTGGTGTCGCAGTAATATCTTTCTCATCTTCAGACGGTTCTTCTGTTACTGTCGGCTCCGGCGTAGGCGTCGGTGTTGTTTCCGGCATGATCTCGTCTTCATCATAGTATCCATCGTCCACAAGCATCTGATAATTATCTTTATCGATCAGCTGGATATCACTTGTCACAGTTCCCACAATCTTTGTTCCGTTATCATACTGCTCATAATCGGAAATCTCCGGCTTCTCGCCCTTCAGGTAAGTATCTACCATAGCAGCACAATCATTGGCCAGCACGCGGTTATCAAAAAACAGGCTGTCTGTCAGTCTGCCTTCGATCACTGCAGTCACAGCCTCCGCCTCACAGCCACATCCTGTAATCATCGGCCAGTCTTCATTTCCTGCCGCATAATCTGCATCTTCAAGTGCATCCACAGCTCCAAGTGCCAGCTGATCCGCGCCTGTGCAGATGATATCCGGCGCACCATCTGTATAATACCCGGAAAGGATCTCTGACAGATCATTCTTCGCAGTGTTTCTTGAACTTCTCATCACTGCTGTATCGTCAAAGCTCTGCTTTTCAGACTTGCATACAAGAGTTCCGTCATCAAAATACTGCTGCAGCTTTTCCATCACGCCGTTATAGAAGAAAAGTGCCGCACGGTCATCCGGTGAGCCCATAAGGAACTCGATGGAAAGCGTTCTCTTCTCCTCGCTGGCTTTCTCCAAATCCATCTTCTTTATGATGGAATCTCCCACCATTTTTCCTGCCTTCCGGGTATCAAAAGTGACAAAATAATTTACCTTATCTGTATCCATAATCAGTTCATCATAGGAAAAAACAGGGATAGACTTCTCATAGGCCTGTTCCAGCACGTCATTTAGTCCGTAAGCATCTGCCGGCGCAATGATAAGAGCGGATGTGCTTTCATCGTCCAGAATTTCACTGATCTGAGAGGCCTGGTTCTCACCACTCTCATCTGAGAAAAATACCTCAGCATCATAGCCTTCATCTTCAAGAGTATGCTGTAAGGTCTCACCATCTGAAGACCACCTTGGATCATCAGAATCAGACGGCAGAAAGATTCCTACTTTCTTATCTGCGGCAGCAGTTTCCTCTTCTTCTTTTTTTTCTTCTTCCTCTGCATTATCGCTGTTTTTGGCTTTTCCTTCCGGGTCCTCAGACTCCACACTCTCATTGGCTGCTTCTGTTGCTTCTTTATTCCCGCCGCAGCCGGAAAGAACTGCTGAAAGGGCAAAAGCTCCCACAAGCAGGATCGCTGTTTTTCTCTTCATGGTCTAATCTCTCCTATAAGCCTTTATATTCCTTTGCCAGTGATTTCAGATAGTCTCTGTAAGCCAGCGCGGATTTCTTAGGTTTCAGTATGCGCACACTGCCGTCCATACCCGTGAGCCAGCCGTAAAACTTCGCATTCTCAGGCAACTCTGCTGTCACAGTAAAATCTCCGCTTTCCTTCATTTTATATTCCGCATCTTCGCCAAAAAAGCCTCTTACTTCATCCTGTACAGCACCTGCACAGAGAAGCCGGATCTCTTTCTTTATGTTTCTTGCGGAGCAGGCAAGAAGCTGCCGATAACCGCTAAGTGTCGGTGCTTCCGCTTCATTCTTCTTCACAGCCTGACTGTCTGACTGTATCTCTTTTCTCTCTTCTGACGGTTTCACCTGATCCGTACTCTGCCCGTAAAGATAATATCCACCTGGTCTCTCTCTTGTATAACGGATGTCCATTCCAATGGAACGTAAAACCTCCACATCATCATAAATGCTTTTTCTTTCTGCATTAATCCCGTGTTCACCAAGTCCTGCCAGGATATCCTGCATGGATAAGGTTTTATGCTCACCTGTCTCCTGCAGCATTCTTTCCAGATACAGGATCTTCGCCTTCTGATTATTTGATTTCGCCATACTGACCTCTTTATCCTTCGTTTTTTACAAAGCGGTGGAAAATATAGGAGTTCGCCTCCTGTTCCTCGCTGTCATCCAGTTTCTCAAGCTCGATTTTTCTTCCGTATTTCTTCTCCAGAGCACGGCTGATCAGAATATCTGCCAGCTGTGGGTTCTTTGGAAGAAGCGGCCCGTGCAGATAAGTTCCGATCACATTCTTATAGACTACGCCTTCAGCACCGGACTGTCCATCATTGCCATAACCGGAGAGAACCTTTCCCAGAGGCTTGTTATTGCCAATAGTTGTACGTCCTCCATGATTCTCAAACCCAACGATAGGCATATCAAAAAGCTCACTCTGCATGACAATATTTCCGATAAGCCGGCCCTTTCCCTGCTCAGTGCTCATATCTACCAGCTTCAGACCCTCGATCATTCCCTGATCAGTCTTGTAATAGTTTCCAAGAAGCTGATATCCACCGCAGATTGCAATGACAACGCCGCTATCCTCAACATAAGCCTTAAAATCCTTCTGGATCTCTTTCAGCTTCTCGCAGACCAGCATCTGCTCTCTGTCTGAGCCGCCGCCAAGAAGCACGATGTCCAGCTTGGAAAAATCGATCTTGTCATCCAGCTCAAAAGCAATGGTCTCTGCCTCGATTCCTCTCCAGAGGCATCTTTTCATAAGACACTGGATATTTCCTCTGTCACCGTAAAGATTCAGAAGATCCGGGTATAAATGTCCGATCGTTATTTTCATTTCTCACCCTCCAGTTTCTTCAGTATATTTCTGGTTCCAAACAGTGCTGTATAATTTACAAGTACATAGAGATTGCCAACTCCATCGTCAATACGTTTGCGGATGGCTGTCTCCACGTCATTCTCCAGCATGGATGGAATATCTACGTATTTCAGTCGGAGCCTCATATCCTGGCAGCGGATGCCGCTGACTGTGATGGAATTGATGTTATCCCCTCCGAACAGGTCAAAATCCACATCCCAGAGCCAGGAGATGTCTTTTCCATCCTGAGCATTATCATTGATAACAATGATAATATCCTTCGGTGACTCATCCTGCATAACAGCAGAGATATTCTGGTTAAAACCTGCCGGGTTCTTGGCCAGATTCAACACAACGCCGGTTCCCTTAATGCGGAACTGCTCCATTCGGCCGTTCTCAGGATTAAACTTCTTTAACATGTCATTAAAATGCTCTGCCTGAAATCCTGCAGTACGGATTCCTGCATAAGCAGCCAGAATATTATAAACATTGTAGAAACCTTTGTAATTGGCTGTGATCCGTTTATCTTCCACAGTAAAGGCGATCTGATCATCTACCTTTACATCTGTGGCATCAAAATTAATCTCCGGCCGTTTAAATCCGCATTTCGGGCACCTGTAATCGCCAAGCTGGCTGTAATGATAAAAACTGTATACAAGACGCTCCCCACAGCATTTACAGAAACGTCCTTCACGGATCTCATTGGTCTTGCTGCGAATCACCGGCTTGCTGATTCCGTACGTCACATATGGATTCCCACAGTCCATAGCCAGATATGCAGACAGCGCATCATCGCCGTTCACAATGACTTTCATATCCGGAACTTTCCGCATCATTTCCTCCAGGATATTCATGGTAATATCTATCTCACCATAACGATCCAGCTGATCTCGGAACAGATTGGTCATAACCATATAGTCAGGCTTGATCCTGGTAAACACGTGTCTTGTGGATGCTTCGTCTACCTCAATACAGGCATAGTCTGCATCCAGCTTTCCACTTGGTTTTGCTCCCAGCACAAAAGCAGCCACAACTCCATTGAGCATATTGGAACCTGTATGGTTACAGATCACTTTCTTTCCTTCTGCCTCAAGCCCTGCGCAGAGCATGTTGTTGGTTGTAGTTTTTCCGTTGGTTCCGCATACTACGAATATTTTATCTCTTACCTGGGAGGAAAGTTCCTCCAGGATATCCGGGCATATCTTCAGCGCGATCTTACCGGCCCAGGTAACACCCTGACGGCCCATAAGTTTACAGACATGTCCTGTGATCTTCGCTGCCATCACAGCAACTGTAGTTCTTATTTTCATAATCGTCCGTTTCCTTTGTTTTTATTTCGTTCTACCACAGATCCTCCGTTGTGAGAAAATCCGTGCAGACTCCTTCTGCTCCTTCTGCGAGATATTTTCTGGCCTGGTTCCTGTCATTGACCGTGTATACATAAAGCCGGATTCCCTGCTCCTCAAAAATCTTTTCAGCCTCCTCAGACCAGTATTTCCAGTAAATAGTCGCAGCCTGAATGCCTTTTTCTCCGCAAAAAGAAGCGATCTTTTTCAGATCATCTTCTGAATATTCCTGCCACAGTGAATAAATATAAGAAGGAAATGAATGAATCATAGCAGTTCCCGGATACATAGCTTCACTGTAAATTTCCGGGATGATCTGATCCAAAACTTCCCCCGCTCCGGCTGCACGTGCGATCTCCACATATTCACAGTAATCCTCCAGGGTTTTCTGGTAATTGCGAATAGAATACTGCTTGGAATCGATCATCACAAACGCATCCGGATAGTCTTTCAGCAGCAGAAAAAAATCTTCCAGCGTCATGGGCGTATACTTCCCATATATTTTATTGGATGTAAACTGTTTCTCTGTAAGAACTTTTTTTCCTGTGCCTTTCCACTGCCCCATAGATTCATTCCAGTTATGGCGGCATACCCATACGCCATCTGATGTTCTGGACAAATCCAGTTCAAAAAGTCTTACACCCTGATTGTACATGGCCAGAAATCCCTCTCTGGAATTCAAATATTCCTTTCCATCCAGTCCGCCCAGTGCATGAGCGATCGTCCTGTGGTCAGTCCAGGAAAATTCCGATGTTCTGGCTTCCGCTGTCTGTGTTATCACCGAACTTCCTCCAATAATAAACAGAGACAGTACCAGGATTTCTATGGTCAGAATCAGCCGGCGGATCATTTCAGGCAACAAAAAAATGCACAAGATTTAAAGAAAAACATCTTCTCTGTGCTTTCCTTCGTATCTTCTGCAAATCTATTCTGTTCAGGTCCTTCGCCTGAATTAATCTTATATTTCAACTGTCCGGTAGTACCAGAAATTCTGCCGACCATTATTTATCATCCTTTCGCATACCTGTACTCTGATTTTTTGTACATTACCGATTGTACGCTAAAAAGGAATAATAATCAAGGGGGGATTATTGTTACTGTCCCCGCCAGGACCAGTAACATACTTCACGGTCACAATCAACCCCGGTTACTCTGATACCCCCCCCCCAAGAAATTTCCTGCTGCAGCTGCAGATACTCTTCGTATCTCTCATGAGCTGTTTTGTTATAGGAACGTGATATAGGAATTACGTTCTCTCCTATACTGAAGCTCTCTGTCTTCGCACCAGTGATACGCTCCATATTTACAATGAAGCTCTGATGACACCGCAAAAACGTGCTATTTTCCAACTGTTTCTCAAAATCTTTCAACTTGCCTCTGCACTGCAGTGTGCTTCCATCTGTCATATGAAAATTCACGATATGAAGGCTGCTTGTTATATAACTCACCTGGCTGTGCCGCAAGGTATATACCCGTGCACGGTACTGAAAATGGATCATCCTCTCATCTGTATCCGCATTCAACCTCTTCTTCAATGGTTCCATAACATATTCCAATGCTTCCAGAGTTACTGGTTTCAGAAGATAGTTATATGCAAACATATCAAATGCATCTCTGTAATATTCGTCACTCCTGCTCATAAAAATGACAGCAACTGACATTTCACGTTCTCTGATTTTTCGTATGGTGTTCAATCCATCTGTTTTTTTCGAATCCATATTTACAAAAATTACATCATAAGGTTTCCTTTTCTTTTCCAATTCTTCCAATAAAAGCTCTCCGCTTTTAAATATCCGAATTTCTGACCCCGGAACGATTTGCACAAGCTGTTTGTGAAGTCTTCTCGTATCTGCCTGCATATCATCACAAATGGCAATGGTCATCATCGTCATATTTATGTATCCCCTTTTATTCCGTCATTGTATCTTTTTTGTTCTATTATTATACCATGAATTATTATTCAAATCTTAATATCTTTCTGTAAATTATGGTCAAAAATCCACCATTTATGCACATTTTCAATTTTTCGACAAACACTAAAAAAGGACATCTGCATTTCTGCAAATGTCCTTTAAAATGGTCAGAAGTAAATTATACAAGCTCAATAAGAACTTCCATAGCTGCATCGCCTTTACGCTGTCCGATCTTAACGATTCTTGTGTAACCACCGTTACGATCTGCATATTTCGGAGCGATCTCGCTGAACATCTTATCAACCATGTCAACTTCTTTTGTGTTTTTCTTTCTGCCGGCGCCCTTAGCAGGAACCTCTGTTACAGGATAGAAAACTTTCATCATCTCACGACGTGCATGAAGTCTGGAAGGAGCATCTTTCTTGATCTCTTTCTGTACTTCATCGTAAACTGTTTTCTTCTTGCCGTCTACAACCTCTTTTACACGTTTTCCGTCAGCATCTTTACGAGCAACTTTAGCTGTTACTGTAACTGTCTCGAAATTATCTTTCTCACGTACAGCCATAGCGATAAGTCCCTCAGCGATCTTACGGATCTCTTTAGCCTTAGCTTCTGTTGTCACGATTTTTCCGTGATGAAGAAGATTTGTAACCTGATTTCTCAGAAGTGCTTTTCTCTGATTAGATGTTCTGCTTAATTTTCTATATTTTGCCATTTTATTATCCTCCATCTGTGGGACACCAGGACATGCTTGTTCGGTCTTACTGTCCTGCTGCTGACACCCCACTCATTACTCTGTTTCCGGATTATTCCTCTGTAGGCTGGAGCTGAAGTCCCAGCTCTTTGAGTTTTGCAAGTACTTCCTCTAATGATTTGCGGCCCAGATTACGAACCTTCATCATATCGTCAGAAGTCTTATTGCATAATTCTTCAACCGTATTGATACCGGCTCTCTTAAGGCAGTTATAGGAACGAACAGAGAGCTCAAGCTCATCAATGCTCATCTCCAGAACCTTTTCTTTCTCATTGTCTTCTTTCTCGATCATAACCTCTGCTGTCTTAGCATTCTCGGAAAGATCAATAAAGAGACTTAAATGCTCGCTGAGAACCTTCGCTGCAAGGCTGACTGCCTCATCCGGATCAAGTGTTCCATTGGTATATACATCCAGTGTAAGCTTGTCGAAGTCAGTTACCTGACCAACTCGTGTATTCTCTACGATCATGTTGACTCTGTCTACCGGTGTGTAGATCGCATCAACTGCGATCATACCGATCGGCATGTCATCGGTTTTGCCTTTGTCTGCACTGATATAGCCACGTCCCTTGGTAATAGTAAGTTCCATAGCCAATCTGCAGTCTTTTCCACCGTTCAGGGTTGCAATTACCTGATCCGGGTTCATGATCTCAATATCCTGATCTGCCTGGATATCAGCTGCTGTAACAACACCTTTTCCCTCACACTCGATGTATGCGGTCTTCGGCTCATTGTCACTGCTGTAATTCTTGATGGCAAGAGATTTCAGATTCATGATGATCTCGGTCACATCTTCCTTCACGCCCGGAATGGAGCTGAATTCATGAAGTACACCATCGATCTTCACCTGGCTTACTGCAGCTCCCGGAAGGGAGGACAGCATAATTCTTCTTAAAGAATTGCCAAGGGTAGTACCATAACCTCTCTCGAGAGGCTCTACAACGAATCTTCCAAACTTCTTATCTTCGGATATTTCGGTAATTTCGATTTTTGGTTTATTGAAATCAAACACTATAAGGTTCCCTCCTTCTGGGTTAATCAACATTCGAGGGTATTACCAATTTTTATAACTGTAGACACAGTAAACAGTTACTAATTATTTAGAATACAGCTCGACGATAAGCATCTCGTTTACAGGAACATCGATCTGCTCTCTTGTAGGAAGCTCTTTAACTACACCCTTCAGGTTCTCCTGATCAGCGTCGATCCACTCCGGAACAAGTCTTCCGCCAGTGATCTCAAGGATTCCTTTATATCTCTCAGAACCTTTGCTCTTCTCTCTGATCTCAATTGTGTCTCCTGCCTTGCACAGGTAAGACGGAATGTTTACACATTTTCCGTTAACAAGTACGTGCTTGTGATCTACGATCTGACGAGCCTCTCTTCTTGTTCTTGCAAATCCCATACGGAAAACAATGTTGTCAAGTCTGCTCTCAAGCATAACCATAAGGTTCTCACCTGTCTGGCCCTGCATTCTGTCAGCTTTCTTGTAATAGTTACGGAAAGGTTTCTCAAGAACTCCGTAGATAAATTTTGCTTTCTGTTTCTCTTTTAACTGAAGACCATACTCAGACACCTTGCGGTTTGCACGTTTTAACTGTCTTGTGGACTTCTTATCAATTCCTAAGTAAATCGGATCCAGGCCAAGGGATCTGCATCTTTTCAGAACAGGTACTCTATTTACTGCCATTTCAACTACCTCCTAATTAGACTCTTCTGCGTTTTGGTGGACGGCATCCGTTGTGAGGAACCGGAGTTACGTCACGAATGCTGGTTACTTCAAGTCCGCATGCCTGAAGCGCACGGATTGCAGCTTCACGGCCTGAGCCCGGGCCTTTTACCATAACGTCTACTGTTTTTAATCCATGAATTAAAGCAGCCTTTGTTGCAGTCTCTGCTGCCATCTGTGCTGCATAAGGGGTAGATTTCCTTGAACCTTTAAATCCAAGACCACCGGCACTTGCCCATGAAAGAGCGTTTCCTTCGTTATCTGTCAGTGTGACGATTGTATTGTTGAAGGAAGACTGAATGTGTGCCTGTCCGTGTTCAACGTTTTTCTTGACACGACGTTTTGTCGTTTTCTTTGTAACTTTTGCCATTTTAAAACTAACCTACACTTTCCTTTTATTGAAATTAATTAGTTATATCTATAAATTATTTCTTCTTGTTTGCAACAGTTCTCTTCGGTCCCTTGCGAGTTCTCGCATTTGTCTTAGTCTTCTGACCACGAACCGGGAGTCCTTTACGATGACGGATACCTCTGTAGCATCCGATCTCCTGCAGTCTCTTGATGTTAAGGGCGATTTCCCTTCTCAGATCACCTTCTACTGTCATTGTCTCATCAATAACAGCACTCAGTTTCTTAACCTCATCATCAGTCAGATCTCTGACACGTGTGTCAGGATTAACCTCTGCTTTAGCAAGAATTTTGTCTGCGCTTGGTCTACCAATTCCATAAATGTAGGTAAGACCGATTTCAATACGTTTCTCTCTTGGTAAGTCTACACCAGCTATACGAGCCATGTACTGTTTCCTCCATTTTCTGTTTCTGAAAGTCTCTGCATATCGTATGTCACTTGCTCCCGCAAGGTGAAATGGGACATATCGGTGTGCCGCTTTCTTTTCTAGTTTCCTAATTGGGGTGCCTCGGTAAAACACCCAGCTGTAATCGGCGAATCACAGCCTTTCCGAAATTGCGGATCTTAACCGCTGTTGCCTCTCGGTATTAGGCAATACATGCTTATTATTCACTCAGCAGAACAACCCTACCGGGTGTTTCATACTGCAGCCGCACGTTTCACAAACATTCCAAAGAAGTTCCGATATGGAAATCAACCCTGACGCTGTTTGTGCTTCGGGTTCTCACAGATGATTCTGATGGATCCCTTTCTCTTAATGACCTTGCACTTCTCGCAGATCGGCTTTACAGATGATCTTACTTTCACTGGAAATCCTCCTTCCGTAAATTAGTCTCATATCTGCAGTTTCACAGGCGCACTCATACACAGTATTTGCGCGCTTGAAATATATACTAACACCTGTTTTCCCGAAATGCAAGAAAAAAATTAAAAAATTTTTGATTTTTTTTACAGGCTGTATTATAATGGGTGGCAAAGTCCGGCAGACATATGGAATCTGCCTATTTTAATGAAAGGAATCTTTACATATGCATACGGAAATGAAATATCGTTTTCTGATACATTACACCTTATCTTTTATCGGTGGATACCTGGGGCTTTATGCCATTGTGTCAAGAGCTGATCTTTTCGGCAATGCCCAGACAGCCAATCTTCTTGGTGTTGTGCGGGATCTCATAGGCAGGAATTTTTCGGATATGCTTCTGCGTGTGGGTGCGCTTCTCATATATATGGCTGCTGTTATCCTTACGGTCTGGATCCCAGAGCATTTTTCCGCAGATCTTCGTTTTATCAGTATCGGGATTGATATCTTTGCGATCCTGCTCCTGGGATTCTTTCCTTCCGGAATGTCTCCGGTTGTGGCTCTTTACCCCGTGTTCTTTGCAATGCCTTTCCAGTGGTGTACCTTCAAGGCTCCCGGCGGATATAACAGCTCCACGATCTTTTCCACCAACAACCTTCGCCAATTCACCACAGCTGTCACTCAGTTCCTTATGAAAAAGGACAGCACACAGTGCGATAAAGCAAAATTCTACGGAATGACGTTGCTTTCTTTTCATACAGGTGCAGCTTTGTCTCTGATCCTGTATATGACCTACGGTCTCTCAGGCGTATGGCTCTGTCTGGTTCCTGCCTTCTATGCTATATGGCTGATCAGTGCAGACCGGAATACCGCAGCCGATACACCGGCAGTTACCCGAAGCACAGCTTCTGACGGCAGCAGCTTCAGGAATCTTTCCTATAAGAAAAAAGAGGCCTGACTTTATTTTAGCTTTGATAAAATAAGAGGAAATGTGATCTGTTTTTACACTGTCACATTTTCTTTTTTGTTTACGCGTAAGCCCCTCTGGCTCTTACAGCTTATATGCGTTCGAAATCCAGTATCATGATTTTGAATGGCCGCAAATTGATTTCATCTATATTTCTCATACTATCCTCATAACATATCAATATGCTCTGTAACTTGTTTAAACATTCCACGGTATTTGCATTGCGCTTACCGGGAAAATCTTTTATAATTATTCCAGAAATTATAAATCCTGCTATATATTTTTGACCGAACATGAATGGAGAATTGAAATGCCCAGAAGTATTTACGAAGATATTTATAAAGATCTGAAAATGAAAATAGAGGACAACACTTTTGCCTATCAGGAGCTTCTGCCTTCCGAAAACACTCTGATCCGGACTTACGGCTGTTCCCGCAATACCCTGCGCCGTGCGGTCAGTCTTCTTGTCAATGACGGCTATGTACAGACCATGCAGGGAAAAGGTGTCCGCAATATCTACCGTCCAAACGAGCAGACTGCTTTCACCATCGGAGAGATTGAAACCTTCAAGGAATCTGCTGCAAGGAACGGTCAGAATGCCCATACAGAGGTGGCTCTCTTTACAGAGCTTTGTATCAGCAAAAAGCAGTCTGCTTACACAGGATTTCCCGCTGATGCAGAAGTATATTATATTCAGCGTATCCATTATCTTGAAGATATCCCACTGATCATCAACCATAATTATTTTCTGAAGGAATCCGTTCCCGGCCTTACTGCCGAGATTGCCAGTCATTCTATCTATGAATACCTGGAGCAGGAGCTTCATATGACCATTGTCAACAGCAAACGTGTCATGACTGTGGAAAAGGTTACGGAAATTGATGAAAAATATCTTCATCTGAATGTAAAGGATTATAACTGCGTGGCTGTGGTGTCCAGCCAGACTTATAACAGTGATGGCGTGATGTTTGAGTATACCCAGTCACGGCACAGACCGGATCATTTTCGATTTTATGATAATGCCCTGCGCCGATGAGCCCGGCTCATAGCTGCTTCGCAGCTACCCTGTTATGAGTTCCCTATTTTCCGGAATTATGTTATACTGAAACGATCAAATGGAGAGAGGATATTATATTTATATGAAAAAACGAGAATCTTTTAACAGCCGCTGGGGATTCATTCTGGCCTGCATCGGGTCTGCGGTTGGAATGGGAAATATCTGGATGTTTCCCACCAGAGTTTCCCTGTATGGCGGGGGATCGTTCCTGATCCCGTATTTTATTTTTGTGGCTCTGATCGGCTTTACCGGCGTGATCGGTGAGATGAGCTTTGGCCGTGGGACACGTTCCGGGCCCATTGACGCTTTCGGCATGGCCTGCGAAACCAGTGGCAAACGAAGGCTGGGCGAAACACTGGGCTGGATACCTGTGATCGGTGCACTGGCCATGGCTATCGGTTATACCGTTGTTATGGGATGGATCTTCCGATATATGCTCGGAGCCTTTACAGGCTCCACCCTGGCACCGGCAGATATTGAGTCCTTTGGTGCCAAATTTGGAGGCATGGCCTCTGCATGGGGAAATAATCTCTGGCAGATGGCTGCTCTTGTGATCTGCATGTTTATCCTGATGTACGGCGTTGGAAGCGGTATCGAAAAAGCCAATAAAGTGATGATGCCCATCTTCTTTATTCTGTTTGTGATCCTTGGCATCTATGTTGCATTTCAGCCGGGAGCTGCTGCCGGATACCGCTATATCTTCCGCGTGGAGCCGGAAGTTCTGGCAAAGCCTTCCACCTGGATTTTCGCACTTGGACAGGCATTTTTCTCCCTGTCTGTTGCAGGTAACGGTACACTGATCTACGGATCTTATCTTCCGGACAGCGAAGATATCCCTGCATCTGCTGCAAGGGTAGCGCTTTTTGATACTCTGGCTGCTATGCTGGCAGCACTTGTTATCATTCCGGCCATGGCTACCACAGGTGCCAAGCTTGACCAGGGCGGTCCCGGACTTCTGTTTATCTACCTGCCGCACCTGATCAAAACCATGCCTGTCGGACGGATCATTGCCATCATCTTTTTCGTAGCTGTGTTCCTTGCAGGCATGACCTCGCTTATGAATCTTTATGAAGCTCCTATTGCCACAGTTCAGGAAAAAACAGGTCTTGGCCGGATCCCTTCCTGCATGGTGATCGCAGTGATCGGCGTTGTGGTTTCACTTCTTATCCAGGGCATTGTTTCTGACTGGATGGATGTGCTTTCCATCTATATCTGTCCTCTCGGCGCAGGACTTGCAGGGATCATGTTCTTCTGGATCTTCGGCCGGAGCTATGTGGAAAACCAGGTCAGCAAAGGACGTGAGAAACCGTTTACAAAAATCTTTTATCCGGTGTGTAAATATATTTATGTTCCTGTTTGTTTTCTGGTTCTGATTCTAGGAATTGTACTTGGCGGAATCGGATGATAAAATGATAGTACAGTTGAAATAATAAATTGCCTGCATAAACAAATCCCCCGAAAAAATGATTTTTTAAATCATTTCCGGGGGATTTTTATGTTTTATCTTATAATATTCGCAAAACCAGGCTTTTCGATTGCTGCATATCCTGAACGCACTCACTTCACAATTTGTCAGCGAGTTTACGTTTTACACTGATTCCCAATTATCCTACATCCTTAGAGTGTATCCGGTTTCTCCACCTCATAGTCAGACCAGGAAGCAATCGTTTCGCTGTCTGAAGTGTCTGCAGTTTCTTCATATTTATCTACAGTAATGGTGTAATCGCTGTCGCCTTCTGCATATACAGTTCCGTCTGTTCCTTTGATCGTGACTGTTTTTCCGGAGTCATCCACAATGGTTCCTGCGTTAGAAAGTGTGGATACGGTGCTGTCACCGGTTACTGTCCAGGTAGAGTCATTATTGACATATACATTACAGTAGCCATCTCCACCGTTACCGGCAAAGCTCTCATCATCTATGATAACTCCTGTCAGGTTACTGCCGTCCGTCATATAGAAGTCAAGCTGGCTGATGGTGTCCCAGATCACATCCCCCTCCATATCCTGGCTAATTGCTGTAAAGTCGCAGTCTGCTCCGTTGGCTCCGCTTTCGCCCCAACCTCTTTCGTTATTATTTCCTGTGCAGCGTAAGAAATACTCATTGTCATTGTTGTATGTGATATCTACAGCATTCAGAGTGATATCACTCTCTGTGTTAGTTGTGTAGAACACGCCGCCATTCTGTGATGTAAGGGTTCCTCCATCCATCTGAAAGGTGCTGTTTCCTACTTCGGAATCACCGGACATACTCTGGTAGAGGATTACTGTCCAGATACTGTCATTCTGGCTTAAATCGCTCATATTTCCGGTGAGGTCACAGTCAAACAGATGCAATGAATTCAGGCCTTCGATGCATACTGCTTCTGATCCGTTTGCTGTAAGTGTGGCATCCTTTACCGCAATATCTGCTGTACAGTATACTGCCGGCGAGCCTTCACCGTTGGATGTATAGGTTCCGCCGTCAACTACCATGGTTCCGCCGCCACGGTCACTTCGGATGGCAGCTGCGGATTCTCCGTTTGTTTCCACGTTCAGCTCCCAGGCATATAACTTACCGCCACCTGCTGCGTGGATTCCACCGGAAGTATCCTGTGTTGTCTTAATGGTAGTGTCTGCCGCATAGACCGTTCCATCGCCGTAGGCAAAAAGTCCTGCTCCGCCGGCTGCGTCAGTGTTTACAGTTCCACCTTTTACATAAGCGTTTCCCTCTGTTGCAAGCAGTGCCGCTCCTACGCCGTAAAAGCTTGAATTGTCGCCGCCTGTGCTGTCGGAGGAATTTCTTGTAATGTCCACATTATTGAAAGTTACATTTGCTCCTGATGATACAAGTGCTGCATTTTCATCTGTTCCTGTTGACTCCAGGGATGTATCGGATACTTCGGTATCGGAATCATAGGTATTGACAGCATCATAGCCGTCTACTCCCTGAGACTGTCCTCCTGGTGCTCCACCAGGAGCTCCCTGACCACCTCCCATGACAGTGCTCTGTACTTTGATGGTAAGGGCGTTTCCGTCATCGTCTGTGGTGATTGCTACGATGTCACCTTCCTGGATGCCGGAGAGTTCGATGGTTTCGCTTTGAGAATTATTGCCATCCGACGCATCGCCCTGGGTGCTGCCTGGAGCCTGACCATTTCCGTTATCTCCGTCTGGTTTCTCCGGGGCTATACTGTCATTCGCTGGCTTCTCCGGGGATTCTCCATTTCCATTATCTCCATCCGGTTTCTCTGGTGCTTCTCCCGGGGCTCCGCCCGGACCTCCTGTGCTTTCTTTTGTAATCACGGTATCATCAGTCACTGTGACTGTCATCTCATCCCCTGTCAGATCCAGCATGGAAGGTGTTTCCCCCTGATCTTCTTCCGGTGCTCCACCATTTCCATCTGTATTGTCACCATCTGGTTTTTTCTGGGATTCTCCGTTATCTGTTGAATCACCCTCTTTACTATCCTTTTTATCGGACTCTGTATCTTTACTGTCAGATTCTGCGTTCTCTGCATCACTGCTGTTATCTGATGTTGTTTCTGCATCGGATTTATCTGCACTGTCATCAGAAGCATTTCCGCTTCCATCACTATCCGGTTTCTCCGGTGCCTCTCCCTGTTCTCCGCCTGGTGTTCCACCGTTTCCGCCCATTTCTTTCATCGTTCCTACAGCGATCGTAATCTTACCAGTTTCTACGGATTTCACCTCACCGTAAGTTACATCTTCCTCATCGGAATCACCTTTATCAAAACTTTCTTTATCGGCGTCTGCATTGGCGTCTTCATTGCTGTCACTGTTATCGGAATCTGTGCTCTTTGTACTGTCTGCCGTTGTATCTTCTGCATCCTTATTCTCTGAACTCTCAGCCGTACTCGTTGTTTTCTCTGTTGTCGCTGCCCCGCATGCAGTAACGGATGTAGCTGCCATCATAACGCCTAAGATTGCTGCAAGATATTTTTTCTTCATATGAACACCTCTCTTTTTTGTATGCTCATACTATATCAGCAAAATCTGTTCACTTTATGTTTAAAGCGTGAAAAAAATGTGAGTGATAAACTCCACTTTAAATTCTTTTTCTGCAGAAAAAGCAAAAAAGACCCGGCAGCTTATTGCCACCAGGTCGTCTTTTATAATATTTCTTATTTATCTCTCCAGATAATTCTTCCCTTGGAAAGATCATACGGAGAAAGTTCGATCGTTACCTTATCTCCCGGGAGAATACGGATGAAATTCATACGGAGCTTGCCGCTGATATGTGCAAGTACCACATGCTTGTTTTCCAGTTCTACTTTAAACATCGCGTTAGGCAATTTCTCCAGAACAGTGCCTTCTACTTCAATCACATCTGCTTTTGACATTTTTTACCTCCTATGTCATGATAACAATTGCTGCTTACAGGCTCGTAAGCGTCAGAATCTCTGGTTCCCCATCTGTGATGAGGATCGTGTTTTCATAATGTGCGGAAAGTGAACCATCCATGGTTACTACTGTCCACTCATCGTCCAGCCATGCCACGTCCGCACGACCAAGGTTGATCATGGGCTCGACGGCCAGGGTCATTCCCGGAAGGAGCTTGATGCCCCTGCGCTTCTGCGGGAAGTTTGGAATCTGCGGATCCTCATGAAGATGAGTTCCGATTCCGTGTCCTACAAGGTCACGTACGATACCATAACGGTATTTCGCTGCATGGGCTCCGATGGCTTTGGAAATATCATTTAAATGATTTCCGGCTTTTGCCATTTTCAGTCCTTCGAAAAAGCACTCTCTTGTAACTTTAATAAGCTGCTGTGCTTCTTTGGATACTTCACCTACTGCATAAGTACGTGCTGCGTCAGAATGATAGCCCTTGTAAATCAGGCCGGCGTCGATTTTAACCAGATCCCCGTCCTGGATTATCTTTTCCTCGGATGGAATTCCATGCACAACCTCATCATTCAGGCTGATGCAGAAAGAAGCCGGAAAACCTCCGTAGTTCAGAAAGTTCGGAATACAGCCCATGGACCGGATCATATCTTCACCGATACGGTCAATTTCTTTGGTGCTGACACCTGGTTTAATATAAGTGATCAAACCGTCATGCACCTTCTCAAGAAGATGGCCTGCTTCTCTCATAAGTTCTATTTCATGCTGTGTCTTAATTGTTACGGACATTCTTATTCTCCTAAGATGTCAACGATCTCCTGGAATACCTCATTCAGATCCCTGGTTCCGTCTACCGTCTTCAAAACACCCTGTGTGGTGTAATAGTCAATCAATGGCTGTGTCTGCTCATGATAAACGTTCAGACGCTTCTGGACTGTCTCCGGCTTGTCATCGTCACGAAGTACAAGCTTGTCGCCGCAGGTATCACACACACCTTCTGCCTTCGGTGCTGCAAAAACTACGTGATAGGTTGCACCGCATTTCACGCATGCACGGCGTCCGCCCATACGTTTCACGATGTTATCATCCGGAACATCCACATCGATTGCATAGTCAATTTTGCTTCCAAGTTTAGCCAGAGCTTCTGTCAGACACTCTGCCTGCGGAATTGTTCTTGGAAAACCATCAAGAACATAGCCTTCTTTTGCATCATCCTGCTGAATTCTGTCAACAACAAGGTCACAGGTCAGTTCATCCGGAACAAGAAGTCCCTGATCCATGTAAGTTTTTGCTTTTTTTCCAAGCTCGGTACCGTTCTTGATGTTGGCACGGAAAATATCTCCTGTGGAGATGTGCGGGATTCCATACTTCGCCGCAATCTTCTTAGCCTGAGTACCTTTACCTGCCCCCGGTGCACCCAACATAATAATTCTCATAGCATACCCTCCATTTTCCTTTTTTCTGCCTTTTTTTAGACAGTCCTGTTTACAAATCAAGGCTGCGACACTTTCGCACCGCAACCTTCATTTTCAATTAGTTCAGGAAGCCTTTGTAATTACGTACAAGCAGCTGGGATTCCATCTGCTTAACGGTCTCCAGGATAACACCTACGATGATGATGATAGATGTACCGCCGAAGGAAACATTCGCACCGAACACACCGTTGAAGAAGAACGGGATAACGGCCACGATAACAAGACCTACTGCACCTATAAATATAATATAATTCAGGATTTTAGTCAAATAATCTGAAGTCGGTTTTCCCGGACGGATGCCTGGGATAAAACCGCCCTGCTTTTTGATATTATCGGCTACTTCCAACGGATTGAAAGTAATGGATGTGTAGAAATATGCGAAGAATACGCAAAGTACCACATACACGATCAGTCCCCAGCTGTACTGGATCTGACTTGGATTACACCAGTTATTAGAGGAAAGTCCTCTTAAGATCTCACTTCCGATACCTGTTCCGTTACCTTTGCCAGCGAACTGTGCAATGATTGACGGGAATGACATGATAGAGGAAGCAAAAATAACCGGGATAACACCGGCAGTATTTACTTTTAGCGGGATGTTTGTGGACTGACCGCCCATCATCTTACGTCCAACCATCTTCTTGGAATACTGAACCGGAATTCTTCTCTCTGCTCCGTTGAGGATAAGTACGAGCACTACAACAACCAGGATGATCACAGCAATGATGCAGGCTGCAAGCATTCCTTTTGCAATTGTTTTGCCCTTGACGAAGTTCTCATAAAGAAGGGATATATCACTCGGGATCCTGGAGACGATATTAATAGTCAGGACGATGGAAATACCATTTCCAACACCCTTCTCTGTAATACGCTCACCCAGCCACATAAGCATTGCAGAACCCGCTGTTAAACTTGCAACAACTACAACTCCTTTAAGGAAGTTCATGTCCGGGATCATGCCCTGACGTCCGAATCCGATTGCCATGGCAACAGATTCAAACAGAGCAAGACCTACAGTAACATAACGTGTGATTGCTGTAAGCTTTTTTCTTCCTTCTTCTCCGTCACGCTGCATCTCTTCCAGTGCCGGAATGGCAATGGTAAGAAGCTGAATGATAATGGAAGAAGTAATGTAAGGTGTGATGTTCAATGCAAAAATTGACATCTGAGTAAAGGAACCGCCGGTGAACGCATCAAAGAAATTGAATGCGTCACCGGTATTAGATTCAAACCACTGCTTAAAGAAGTCACTGTCGACTCCCGGTACAGGAAGCTGGGATCCGATTCTGATCACGAATATCATCCAGATCAGATAGAGAAGTTTTCTTCTCATTTCCTTTACTTTGAAAACACTCTTAAGAGTCTCAAACATTAGATCACCTCTACTGTACCACCAGCAGCTTCAATTTTATTTTTTGCAGTCTCGCTGACAGCGTTTACTTTAACATTAAGTTTTTTTGTAAGCTCGCCGTTTCCAAGAATCTTAACACCATCACCGATCTTGGAAATTGCACCGCTTGCAAGTAAGCTGTCAACTGTAACCTCTGCTCCATCCTCAAAACGATTGAGAACGTCTACATTGATTGCGATAATCTCTTTGGAGTTTCTGTTAGTGAAACCTCTCTTAGGAAGACGTCTGTATAAAGGCATCTGACCTCCCTCGAATCCCGGTTTCTTGTGTCCGGAACGAGCAAGCTGTCCTTTATGTCCTTTACCAGCTGTTTTGCCGTTTCCTGAACCATGTCCACGGCCTCTTCTGAAGTTATCGCTATGCTTGGAACCCTCTGCGGGTCTTAAGTTTGATAATTCCATTCTGGCACCTCCTTAATCTTCTACTTTTACCAGGTGCTGCACCTGCTGAATCATTCCTCTTGTTGCAGCGTTGTCTGGCATCTCAACTGTTTTATGCATCTTTGTAAGACCCATAGCTTTTACAGTTTTTTTGTGCTTCGGTACTGCACCGATTGGAGATTTTACCAGTGTAACCTTGATTGTATCTGCCATTTCCATGTCCTCCTTAACCCAGAATCTCATCTACAGATTTTCCGCGGAGCTTTGCAACCTCATCCGGAGTCTTTAACTGGCTCAAGCCTGCGATTGTTGCCAGAACTACGTTCTGTTTATTTCTGGAACCCATACATTTTGTACGGATGTTCTTAATACCAGCAAGCTCGATTACGGCACGTGCCGGGCCGCCGGCGATAACTCCAGTACCTTCCGGAGCTCTCTTCAGAAGCATCTCAGCACTTCCGAATTTTCCGATGAAGTCATGTGTAATGGAATTGTTCTCGTCTCTTGCAACAGTAACAAGTTTCTTCATGGCATCCTCTTTACCTTTGCGGATCGCCTCCGGAATTTCTGCTGCTTTTCCTAAACCTGCACCAACGTGTCCATTGCCGTCACCTACAACAACTAAAGCTGTGAAACGGAAGTTACGACCACCTTTAACAACCTTGGTAACACGCTTGATTGATACTACTTTATCTTCTAACTCTAACTGACTAGCATCAATAAGATTACGTTTCATGTGTTCTTTTCCTCCTCTTAGAATTTCAGTCCAGCTTCTCTTGCTGCATCTGCCAGTGCTTTAACTTTTCCGTGGTAGATATATCCACCTCTGTCGAAAACAACGCTCTCGATACCAGCCTCAACAGCCTTTTTACCGATCACTGTTCCGACTTTTGCTGCAGCCTGTACATCGTCAGTGTTCTCAAGCTCTGCTTTTACGTCCTTCTGGAGAGTAGAAG
This sequence comes from Blautia schinkii, assembly GCF_013304825.1. Classification (GTDB taxonomy): domain Bacteria; phylum Bacillota; class Clostridia; order Lachnospirales; family Lachnospiraceae; genus Blautia_A; species Blautia_A schinkii_B. The sequence continues at coordinate 204,474 of NZ_JAAWUO010000004.1, forward strand.
CGGATACTAAAGTTTTACCAACTGTGTCATCAATAATCTGTGCATAGATATGCTTGTTGGAACGAAATACTGCCAGACGAGGAGTAGTTGCAGTTCCGTTTAAATGATGACGTAATCTTCTATGCTTCTTTTCGCGAATTTCGCTTCTGGATGCTTTGTTAATCATATTCTCACTCTCCTTAATTATTTCTTACCGGTCTTACCGACTTTACGTCTGATAACTTCGTCAACGTACTTGATTCCCTTGCCCTTGTATGGCTCAGGTCTTCTCTTGTCTCTGATCTCAGCTGCGTACTGGCCAACTTTTTCTTTGCTGATACCAGATACGATGATCTTGTTTCCATCAACTGTGGACTCAAGACCTTCTGGATCTTCCATTTCTACCGGGTGAGAATATCCAAGGCTAAGTACGAGCTTCTTGCCCTGCTTAGCTGCTTTGTAACCAACACCGTTAACCTCAAGCTCTTTTTTGTAGCCTTCGCTTACACCAACAACCATGTTGTGGATAAGGCTTCTTGTTAATCCGTGAAGGGATTTGATTCTCTTTAAGTCGTTCGGTCTTGTTACTACTACATGACCGTCTTCAACTTTAATTTCTAACTCTGTCGGGAGTGCTCTCTCAAGTGTTCCCTTAGGTCCTTTTACTGTTACAACGTTTCCATCAGCGACTGTAACCTCAACGCCAGCTGGAATTGCAACCGGAAGTCTTCCGATTCGTGACATAAATTTGTCCTCCTTACTTAGATTGTCGGAGAGGGACCCTGCCCTCTCTGTTTTCAGTTTAAAAGCTATATTCTGATTCATTCGGAACATCCCTCAACTAAACTCCCGCTTCGCCTGCGGCTTGCGCTCGTTAAGGTTCGGGATGGACCTCGCACTAAATTCGTCCGGCGTGCTTAAGCACTTGGACTCATTAAGTTGCTTTCGGTCTACCAAACGAATGCAAGTACCTCGCCACCAACCTGAAGCTTACGAGCCTCTTTGTCAGTGATAACACCTTTGTTTGTGGAAAGGATTGCGATACCAAGTCCGCCAAGAACCTTCGGAAGCTCATCCTTGCCTGCGTATACACGAAGACCTGGTTTGGAGATTCTCTTAAGTCCTGTGATGATCTTCTGGTTTTTGTCCTCACCGTATTTCAGTGTGATGTGAAGAGTTTTAACAACTCCGTCCTCAACCAGATCATATTTTGCGATGTATCCCTCATCTACAAGAATGTTTGCGATAGCAATTTTCATCTTGGATGCCGGTACGTCTACAGTGTCATGTTTTGCAGTGTTTGCGTTACGGATTCTTGTAAGCATATCTGCGATCGGATCGCTCATTGTCATGTAAGTTTCCTCCTCTTTCTTCAGACTTTACATGTCGTGTGAATTATTTATTTATATATTAATCAAAAAGTTGCTTTCAGCCTACCAAGAAGCTTTTTTAACACCCGGAATCTGACCTTTGTATGCCAGCTCACGGAAGCAGATTCTGCAAATTCCGTATTTTCTCAGGTATGCATGTGGACGGCCACAGATTCTGCAGCGAGTATACTCTCTTGTGGAGAATTTAGCTTTGCGCTGCTGTTTAATTTTCATTGCTGTCTTAGCCATGAATCTTTTCCTCCTATTTAGCAAATGGCATGTTGAATAATGTCAGTAATTCGCGTGCCTCTTCATCTGTTTTAGCAGTTGTAACGAAGATAACGTCCATTCCTCTTACTTTATCAACCTTATCGTACTCAACCTCCGGGAAGATGAGCTGCTCTTTAATACCAAGAGCATAGTTTCCTCTGCCATCGAATGCGTTCGGGTTAACACCACGGAAGTCACGTACACGTGGAAGAGCAAGGTTGATAAGACGATCAGCGAACTCATACATCTTCTCGCCTCTTAAAGTAACTTTACATCCGATCGGCATACCCTCTCTGATTTTGAAGTTAGCGACAGATTTTTTAGCTTTTGTAGCGATTGCTTTCTGTCCTGTAACAAGTTCCATATCTGCGATTGCAGCGTCAAGAAGTTTAGCGTTCTCTTTTGCCTCGCCAACACCCATGTTAACAACGATTTTCTCGAGTTTTGGCACTTCCATTACGTTTTTGTATCCGAATTTCTTGGTCATGGCATCCATGATCTCGTTCTTGTAAAGATCTTTTAATCTACTCACCTTTATATGCCTCCTCTCTTAATTAATCGATTGTCTTTCCTGTTGCTTTGGCAACACGAACTTTTTTGTCTCCATCCATCTTGAATCCGACTCTTGTAGCTTTTCCGTCTACAACGAGCATTACGTTGGAGATGTGAAGCGGAGCTTCTTTTGTCACGATTCCACCGTTCTGATTAGCTGCGGACGGTTTAGCGTGCTTTGTAACCATGTTTACGTTCTCAACAACTACTGTGTTGTCTTTTACGTTAACTGCAAGAACTTTTCCGTCCTTACCTTTATCTTTTCCAGCGATAACCTTTACAGTATCACCTTTTTTAATTTTCATAGCTGACATTCGGCACCCTCCTATAATACTTCCGGAGCTAAGGAAACGATCTTCATGAATTTCTTCTCACGAAGCTCTCTGGCAACTGGTCCAAAGATACGTGTTCCTCTCGGAGTTAAGTCATCCTTGATAATTACGGCAGCATTTTCATCGAAACGGATATAAGATCCGTCTTTACGACGAGCGCCTTTTTTAGTTCTAACAACTACAGCTTTAACAACGTCACCTTTTTTAACAACGCCGCCTGGTGTTGCATCTTTAACCGTAGCAACGATTGTATCACCGATATTTGCATATCTTCTTGTAGAGCCGCCCATAACACGAATACAAAGGATTTCTTTTGCACCAGTGTTGTCGGCAACTTTCAGTCTTGTTTCCTGCTGAATCATACTGGTTCCTCCTTATTTAGCTTTCTCTACGATCTCAACCAGTCTCCATCTCTTGTCCTTGGACAGCGGTCTGGTCTCCATTACCTTAACGGTATCTCCGATGTTGCACTCATTGTTCTCGTCATGAGCTTTTAATTTATATGTTCTCTTCACGATTTTTTTGTAAAGAGGATGTTTTACATGGTCTTCAATTGCAACTACGATGGTCTTATCCATTTTGTCGCTGATAACCTTACCCACGCGGGTTTTTCTCAGATTTCTTTCCACGATTTATGTCCTCCTGTCCTATTTGGAAGCGTTTGCCTGCTCAGTGATTACTGTCTGGATTCTGGCAATATTTTTACGAACCTCTTTGATTCGTCCTGTATTGTCTAACTGGTTTGTTGCATTCTGAAATCTCAGATTGAAAAGCTCTTTTTTAGCAGCTACTAATTCATCATTCAGTTCTGCAACTGACTTTGCTTTTAAATCTTCAACGAACTTATTAATTTTCACTGTTATCACCGCCTTCTAAGTCTGCACGAGAAACTATTTTACATTTACATGGTAACTTGTGCATTGCAAGACGTAATGCTTCACGGGCAACCTCTTCGGACACGCCTGCAATCTCAAACATAACACGACCTGGTTTAACTACTGCTACCCAGTACTCAAGAGCACCTTTTCCGGAACCCATTCGAGTCTCAGCTGGTTTAGCTGTTACCGGTTTATCCGGGAAAATCTTAATCCAAACTTTACCGCCACGTTTGATGTAACGGGTCATAGCAACACGGGCTGCCTCGATCTGATTGGATCTGATCCAGCACGGCTCAGTAGCAACAAGTCCGAAATCACCATAGTTGATGGCATTGCCTCTAAGGGCTTTTCCTCTCATGGAGCCACGGAATTGTTTACGACGTTTTACTCTTTTTGGCATTAACATTATTTATCGCTCCCTTCCTTAGTTCCTTTTGTCGGAAGAATCTCACCATTGTAGATCCATGCCTTAACACCAACTTTACCGTATGTGGTGTCTGCTTCCGCAAAGCCATAATCGATATCTGCACGAAGTGTCTGAAGCGGGATTGTTCCCTCGCTGTAGAACTCTGTACGAGCCATATCAGCTCCGCCGAGACGTCCGGATACGGAAGTCTTGATTCCCTTAGCGCCAGCCTTCATTGTTCTCTGCATTGTGGACTTCATAGCACGTCTGAAAGAAATACGGTTCTCAAGCTGAAGAGCAATGTTCTCAGCAACCAGCTGTGCATCTTTGTCCGGTCTCTTTACTTCTTTGATGTCAACGATAAGCTTCTTGTCTGTGTATTTCTGAAGCTCAGCTTTAACTTTCTCGATCTCTGCACCGCCTTTACCGATTACGATACCAGGTTTTGCTGTGTAGATGATAATCTTAACTCTGTCAGATGCTCTCTCGATCTCAATCTTGGAAACACCTGCGCTGTATAATTTCTTTTTAAGGAATGTTCTGATGTTGTAGTCTTCTACCAGGTAGTCAGCAAATTTGTCTTCTGCATACCATCTGGAATCCCAATCCTTGATAACTCCGACTCTAAGGCCATGCGGATTAACTTTCTGTCCCATGCTTTTCCTCCTTACCTTTCATCAAGCACAACTGTGATATGGCTTGTTCTCTTCTCGATTCTGTAAGCTCTACCCTGTGCTCTCGGCTGAATTCTCTTCATTGTAGGTCCCTTATCTGCATAGCATGCTGCAACATAAAGGTTGTCTGCGTTCATTCCGTTGTTGTTCTCAGCGTTTGCTACTGCTGACTCGAGCAGTTTCTTAATCACGCTGGAAGCGTATCTCGGATTGTATGTCAGGATACCAAGTGCTGTCTGTACATCTTTACCACGGATTGCATCTAATACGTAGCAGGCTTTCTGAACAGAAATTCTTGCATAAGATAACTTTGCAGACGGCCTTGTCTCTCTATTATTCTCATTTCTGGCTCTCTTTATCTGGCTTCTATGTCCTTTTGCCATCTTAAAGTGCCTCCTTTCCTAAATTCGATATCTGAGTTATCTGCCAGCTGTCGAAAATGACAGCGGGCAGTTAAAAATCTGATGACTAGCGTACTCCGGACTTCTTCTCGTCTTTTCCGTGTCCTCTGTAAGTTCTTGTTGCAACGAACTCACCAAGTTTGTGTCCTACCATATCCTCTGTGATATATACCGGCACATGTTTTCTTCCGTCATGAACAGCAATTGTGTGTCCTACGAAAGACGGGAAGATTGTGGAACGGCGAGACCAAGTTTTGATTACGGATTTATCATTTGCAGCGTTGAGTGCATCTACTTTTTTAAGTAAGCTCTGGTCTGCAAAAGGTCCTTTTTTCAGTGAACGAGACATGCTTTCTCCTCCTTATTATTTCGATAATGCTTTTCCATCGCGTCTTCTTACGATGTACTTGTTGGACTGTTTGTTTTTCTTTCTGGTCTTCAGGCCGAGAGCAGGTTTGCCCCACGGTGTGCAAGGACCTGGGCGTCCGATACCGGTCTTACCTTCACCACCACCATGTGGATGGTCATTCGGGTTCATTACGGAACCACGAACTGTAGGTCTGATACCCATGTTACGTTTACGTCCGGCTTTACCGATGTTAATAAGGTTGTGATCTCCGTTTCCGATTACACCAACAGTTGCACGGCATACGATCGGAACCATTCTCATCTCACCTGAAGGAAGACGAAGTGTTGCATACTTTCCTTCTTTAGCCATGAGCTGTGCGCCGTTTCCTGCAGAACGAACCATCTGTCCGCCTTTTCCAGGATGAAGCTCAATGTTGTGAACCATAGTACCAACCGGGATAAGCTCCAGCGGGAGGCAGTTTCCAACACGAACCTCAGCTTCCGGACCATTGTAAACCTTCTGGCCTACTTTAAGTCCCTCTGGAGCGAGGATGTAAGCTTTCTCGCCATCTGCATAGCAGATAAGAGCGATGTTAGCTGTTCTGTTCGGATCGTACTCGATTGTTTTAACTGTTGCAGGGATTCCATCTTTTCTTCTCTTGAAGTCGATGATTCTGTATTTTCTTCTGCTTCCGCCACCCTGATGTCTTACAGTGATTTTACCCTGATTGTTACGTCCGGCATTCTTCTTAAGGGAAGTAACGAGGGATTTCTCTGGTTTTGCAGCTGTAATCTCAGAGAAGTCGGAACCAGTCATATGTCTTCTTGACGGTGTATATGGGTTATAGCTTTTGATTCCCATGATGTTTCTCCTTTCAATCTTTATCATCACGCTTTTGACTGCGTATATTCGCGATAATCAGAGTGACACAGATTCATGAGGAAGCAGGCTCGTCATGCTTGCATGTAAGAGACTGATTACTTATGAAGCTGTAGAAGCGTGAAACGCGACCGAGGAAGCTTCTGCTTCCGAGGTGTCACTCGTACCGCTTGATGCTGATCTTCTAATTAAAGTCCCTCGAAGATCTCGATATCTTTGCTCTCTTCTGTAAGAGCTACGATAGCTTTCTTAGTTTTAGCAGTTTTTCCAACTACCATTCCACGGCGTTTTTTCTTGCCATCCATGTTGATGGTATTAACGCTTTTAACTTTTGTTCCCTCGAACATCTTCTCAACAGCCTCTTTAATCTGAGTCTTGTTAGCTTCCGGATGTACAAGGAATGTATATTTCTTCTCACCCATGTCTGCCATGGATTTCTCTGTGATAACCGGACGGATGATTACGTCATAGTACTGAATACTTGCCATTATGCGTATACCTCCTCGATAGATGCAACGGCATCCTTTGTAACAACTACGGTGTTGTGTTTCATAACATCGTATGTGTTGATTGTAGCCGGTGTTGCAGTTTCCACGTCAGCGATGTTTCTTGCAGAAAGAATTACGTTCTGATCGTTGTCAGCTGTGATTACAAGAGCTTTCTCTGCTTTCAGGTTTGTAAGAACCTTCTGCATCTCTTTTGTCTTAACCTCAGCAAGTGCAAGGCTGTCAACAACAACAAGTTTATTATCCTGAACCTTGGATGTCAGAGCGGATTTAAGAGCTGCTCTTCTTTCCTTCTTGTTCATTTTTACTTCATAATCTCTCGGAACCGGAGCGAATACAACACCGCCGCCTGTCCACTGTGGTGCACGGATGGAACCCTGTCTTGCATGACCTGTTCCTTTCTGTCTCCACGGTTTTCTTCCGCCGCCTCTTACCTCAGAACGAGTTTTCGCTTTCTGAGTTCCCTGACGGTTATTTGCAAGCTGACGAACAACTGCAAGATGAACGAGATGCTCATTGATCTCAACGCCGAATACTGCGTCATTCAGCTCCATTGTGCCAACTTCATTGCCTTCCATATTATAAACAGTTACATTAGCCATTCTGATGCTCCTCCTTTCCTATTATAAGGACTTTACTGTCTCTTTGATTGTAACCAAAGATTTCTTAGGTCCTGGAACAGCACCTTTAACTAACAGTAAGTTATTCTCTGTATCTACACGTACGATCTCAAGATTCTGAACAGTTACCTGAACATGTCCCATGTGACCTGGCATATGTTTTCCTTTGAAAACCTTGCTCGGATCGGAGCAAGCGCCGTTGGAACCTGCATGACGATGATATTTAGAACCGTGAGCCATAGGTCCTCTGGACTGACCATGTCTCTTGATGGCGCCCTGGAAGCCTTTACCTTTGGAAACTGCAGTAGCATCGATATGATCTCCTGCTGCAAAGATATCAGCCTTGATTTCCTGTCCAACCTCATACTCGCCGGCATTGTCAAATCTGAATTCTTTTACAAATCTCTTTACAGCTACACCAGCTTTGTCAAAGTGGCCTTTCTCCGGTTTGTTGACCAGTTTCTCTCTGATCTCGCCGAAGCCAACCTGAACTGATGCGTATCCATCGTTCTCCTCAGTTTTAACCTGAGTTACAACGCAAGGACCTGCCTGTAAAACAGTTACCGGAATTAACATTCCATCTTCATTGAAGATCTGAGTCATTCCGACTTTAGTAGCTAAAATAGCTTTCTGCATTTCTTTCTTCCTCCTTATAGCGGATTACCATTCGGTAATCATATAGTTAATGTCAAATGACATTATTAACGATTTTTCATTTTGATATCGATGTGAACACCAGCCGGCATTTCCAGTCTGGAAAGTGCATCTACTGTTTTCTGAGTTGGTGTCAGGATATCGATAAGTCTCTTATGAGTTCTCTGCTCAAACTGCTCTCTGGAATCTTTGTATTTATGAACAGCTCTTAAGATTGTAACAACCTCTTTCTTAGTAGGAAGCGGAACCGGCCCACTTACCATTGCACCGTTCTTCTTTACTGTCTCGATGATCTTTGCTGCAGATGCATCAACGAGCTGATGATCATATGCCTTTAATGTGATTCTCATTACCTGATTTGCCATAAAAAAAGTCTCCTCCTATTCGTACTTATATAGCAGTACGACAAGCGGCGACTGTACACATCTCCGTGTGTGTCATGGTATATTTACACACACGCCCATCCCATGATGGTTATTGAACTTTGTACAGTGACTTGTCGTCAGTTTCCTAACTTGACATTCGCTCCACGGAAAACCTGCCAGCGTGGCAGCAACCTCGCGCTTCATAGCTATCAATGTCACAGCAAGGATTAGTATATACGATGTTCTTTAAGAATGCAAGTGTTTTTTTTATTTTTTTTAATTTTTTTGAAAATAAAAAAACGGCTCATTTCTGAACCGTTTTCTTCTTATATAATAGGTAGTTATTTATTCATCCAGCTCTTCATGTTCACCGCTGATAATATCTGAGTAATCAAATAATGTAACATTGGTGATATCATCCTTCACAATATCAGGAGCATCTCCTGCTTTCTTAACACGGCTGGCGAGCTGTGCCGCTGTAAGGGACGGCATTGCAAGATTTCCGATAGCAACCGGCTCTTGCTCTTCATCAGGTATAAAAGTTTCCGGCTGTATCTTCTTCGATCTCGCTGCTTTTTTCTCTGCAACTGTACGCTCTGTTCTCTCAAGATGTGCAACTACATCATTATCCTCAGATGTTGCTGCTGCAATCTCTTTCTTCAGTTCTGCATGTGCTTCGCTGGCTGCTGTCTGTGCTGTCTGCTTCATCGCAGAAACTCTTCTGCCGGATACAGGCTCTGTAACATCATCCTCATCAATCTCGTCCACAAAACCGCCTGTGCGGACCTTGCGCTTATCTGTTTTTTTCTTCTTTTTCTTACGCGCCTTCTCTTCCTGAAGAATCTCTCTGTCCTCTTCCTTCATTCTTCTGGCACGTGCTTTCTCCTCACGTTTGAGTTCCTTCTTGGACTTCACATATCCAGGCTCCGGATCATCCATATCATCCTGAAAATCTTCCGGATCCTTCTTCCAGAGTTCTGCGATCACATAGAGAATAATCAGAAAAAGAACCACAAGACCAAGAATGATAAGTCCCTCAATACTTTCTGTTGCCACAAGAAGATAGCCGATAAAACCGATCGTAACAACAACTTTCGGAACGTAATCTCCCACTTTGATCGTGAGTGTCTTTCCGCCGGAAACGGACTGGTCTGCAACAGTTCCAGTTCCTTTGGCAGCATCAAGATTGGTGATCGTATATTTATATGTCTTAGAATCATTCTGTACCAGGATCGGTGTTCCCACACTTACCTCAGAAGACTTCTCCGGGATCGCATATGTAACAGAGCCTACAGGCAGGTTCGTTGCATCTCCTGATTTATCTACGATCACGGTCCTTACTCCGAAAAATGGTGGCAGAACAAGTCCCAGCACACAGATCAGAGTACATATTACAACAAGATGTACAATAAATTTTAATACTTTCGACATAGGTAATCTTCCTCTTTCTTACTTAGTAGAAATCCACTTGAAGCGTAAAGGGATACAGCGGGAATCGGTCTTCCTTTCCGTCTGTATCCCTTTATGTTCCACGTCTGGAAGAAATTCTCTTCACAGACTGCTCTGTCCAGATTGACTACTGATTGCTTAAATACTGCTCAATGCTCTCCATTGCTGCATTCTCATCATCACCATTGGCAGAAAGTGTGATCTCTTCTCCAGCGTCAAGACCAAGCGTCATCATTCCCATAATGCTCTTGGCATTAACTCTTTTCTTGCCAATCTCAACATATATTTCACTGTTAAACTGGCTCGCAACCTGTACAAGCTGCGCTACTGGTCTTGCCTCCAGTCCAGTGGATAAGTTGATAGTGATTGGTTTTTTAATCATAATAGCTCCTCCTTGTTCTCCCGCAGCTCATCTGCGATCTCACTCAGCTTACGAAGCCGGTGATTCACACCTGATTTGCCCACCTGCGGATTCAACATCATACCTAATTCTTTCAGTGTGGCATCCGGATACTTAAGCCTCAGCCTGGCAATCTGAGCCAGTCCATCACTTAAACTTTCAAAGCCGACGGTCCTGCTGATCAGCTGTATATCTTCTACCTGCCTCACTGCCGCATTTACCGTTTTATTGATATTCGCAGCCTCACAGTTCACCTTGCGGTTTACTGAATTACGCATCTCTTTCAGTATCCGGATATTCTCAAGATCCATCAGAGCTACGTTCGCTTCCATGACTGCCAGCATGTCAACGATCTGCGCGCCTTCCTTCACATAGACCACATATGATTTCTTGCGCACCACAATCTTAGCTTCCACGTGAAAGCTGCGGATAATCCCCTTTAATTGTTCTGCCTTCCTGCTGTCAGGGCATACGATTTCAAAGTGATATCCCTTCTCAGGATCACTGATCGAACCCGACGACAGAAAAGTTCCGCGAATAAATGCACGCTTGCAGCAATTCATCTGAACCACAAGCGAATTATCCATTTCAAGTAACCCGGTTTCATTATCCACGGAAAGCTTCGTCCCCTGCAGCACCTGTTCTGCTCTTACAGGATCAGCCACCTCTACCAGATACACCTTACCCCGTTTCAGCTGGGACCCTTCCCGGATAACAATCGCTGTCTCTATATTAAAGGTTTTTCGCAATAATGTAAAGCTTTTTCTTGCAACTGCTTCATTTTCTGTCTGAATCCACAGTTTTCTGCTTCCATCGGTCAGATTTTCCACATGGCCGCATCCGCAGAGCAGAGCGGCCATCTCCGCAACCTGACAGTGCCTTGCAGTACTTATCTGTCCTGCAAGCTCCTCTTTGACTTTTCCCGAAAATGACATCCCGAACCCTCTTTTTATTATTTTTTCAGAAGCCTGTCCTTCTCTGCATCCCTGTGTTCCAGGCGTATTCCATAATCCTCGGACTTGGACAGCCTGGAAAAAAGTTCTCTGGCAATGGTAACAGAGCGGTGCTTGCCACCTGTACATCCGATGCCGATCACAAGGCTTGTTTTTCCCTCTTTAATATAATTTGGAATCAGAAAACGAATCATATCTTCCAGCTTGCCAGCAAAAGTCTTCGCTGTGTCACTCTCCATCACATAATTAAATACTGCATCATCAAGTCCCGTAAGAGGACGGAGTTCATCCACATAATAGGGATTCGGCAGAAAACGCACATCAAACACAAGGTCAGCATCTGCCGGGATCCCGTACTTGAAGCCAAAGGAAAGAACAGAGATCATGATATTACTGAACTCTCTGTCATCTACAAATATCCTCTCGATCTCCTGGCGAAGTTCCCTTGTAAGAAGATGGCTGGTATCAATAATATAATCTGCACGTCTGCGCAGGAATTTTGTTTTCTCTCTTTCCAGACGGATTCCTTCATCGATTCTTCCTGTTCTTGCAAGAGGATGACTTCTTCTGGATTCCTTGTAACGCTTCACAAGCACAGAATCTTCTGCATCCATAAAAAGGATCTCATACTCATATCCGGTATTCTTCATCCGGTCCAGAACAACTTCCAGTTCATCCAGTGCGCTTCCGCTTCTTGCATCAATCCCAAGCGCAACGTTTCTCACATTCTCTCCCTGCATCTCAGGAAGAAGAGAAGCAAATTTTTCCAGAAGCTGGATTGGAAGATTATCCACGCAGAAATAATTCATATCCTCCAACATCTTAAGCGCAGCTGTTTTTCCGGCTCCCGAAACTCCTGTCACAATTACAAAACGCATACTTTCTCTTCCTTTCCCTGATTCCCGGTTTATCTTAATTCATTCAAACTCACCCAGGAACTTCACTTCCGGTTCCAGGGTAACTCCATATTTCTTATATACGATATCACGAACATTCTCCATCAGCGTACGGACATCCTTCGCTGTGGCTCCACCTGCATTGATCACAAAACCGCAGTGTTTCTCAGAAACCCGGGCTCCTCCAACCTGATATCCCCGGAGACCACTGTCCATTACAAGCTTTCCTGCAAAATATCCTTCCGGTCTCTTAAAGGTACTTCCTGCACTTGGAAATTCCAACGGCTGCTTGGTGGTTCTCTGGATCGTCAGCTCTTTCATCCGCTCCCTGATTGCTTCCTGATTGCCTTCTTCCAGACGAATCTTCGCTTCCAACACAATGTAGCCGGCTTTCTTGATGATGCTGGTACGATATCCAAGTTCCAGCTTCTCTGCAGGAATCGTAAAAATATTTCCATCTGCATCCATCACTGTGACTTCCACAAGAACATCTTTCATCTCACCGCCGTAAGCACCTGCATTCATAACAGCCGCACCGCCCACAGTTCCCGGAATGCCGCCTGCAAACTCAAAGCCCGTAAGAGAAGCATTCTTAGCAACTGCTGCCACCGAAGAAAGCAGTGCACCAGCCTGTGCTGTGATGATAGTTCCTTCTGTGGTCACTGCTGACATATTTCTGTAAATCTGGATCACGACACCGCGATAACCGCCGTCTCCCACCAGAAGATTACTTCCGTTTCCAAGAATAAAATACGGTATATCTGTCTGTTTACAGATCTTTATGATCTCACCAGCTTCCTCCCCGGACTCCGGCACCAGAAAATAATCGGCCGGTCCCCCGATTTTGAAAGTTGTATGCTGCTTCATAGGTTCATCAGTAAAAACACGATCTTCGCCAAGAAGATCGCAAAATATTTTTTTAATTTCCTGATTCAAAATTCCCGTTCCTCTGTCTTTCTGTTTTATTTCTATTTATATGTCATAAGGATAAAAGTATCCTTCCCCGTCTCCTTTTATATCAGCTTCTGCCAGTGGTTCCTGTTGTCAAAATATCTCGCACCACTTCTCCCGCTAGAAAACATCCTGCAGCACCAAACACAAAAGAAATATTTCCTTCCTGTGGCTGAACTGCCCCATTACGGCCACGCCTGAAAAGCTTCTCCCTTGCCGGAGGCTCCTTGGAATAAAGAACTTTCAGTTTACGGATCCCCCGTTTACGAAGCTCCGCCTTCATAATCCTGGCAGCCGGACATACAGCTGTTCTTGAGATATCTGTGATTTCCAGTCTGGACGGATCAAGCTTACTTCCCATATTCAGGCATGAGATCACCGGCACACGGGCTTCCTTCGCTCTGCTGATCAGAAGCAGTTTGGAAGAAAGTGTCCCCATAGCATCCACTACATAATCAAAAGACCGCAGGTCAAACATCCCCGCTGTCTCCTCTTTATAAAATGTCTCATAGGTATGCACCAGGATTCCCTCATCAATATCATGGATCCTCTTCTTCGCAACCTCAACCTTACTCATCCCGACTGTGGAATGTACTGCAAGGATCTGACTGCTTATATCAGGCAGCGTAATCTTCTCATGATCTACCAGAGTCAGACTGCCCACGCCGCATCTTGCAAGCGCATCGACTGCGCAGGAACCAGCTCCGCCAAGGCCGAATACTGCGATCTTCGCCCTGCTGAGTTTTTTTACGCCTGTATTTCCCACAAGCAATTCCATACGAGAAAAAGCATCCTGCATATCCGTCCTCCTCTGCTATTCCATGTATTTCCACTGCAAAAACATTTAACTTCCAATGTTTCCACATTTCTCTTCATTCGTCTGCTGCTTGTCGTGTAAACAGCAACTTTATTATACTATCTGCGGCTGAAAATGTACAGATATTCTTATTTTTTAAGATCTGCGCATAAAATTTTTATATTTTCCAATACTAACTTTACTGTCAAAGGAGGGTTCTTATCATGCCTGAACTGATTTTTCTGTGCTTTGTAGGATTCTGCGCCGGTATCATTGTAGCTGGAGGTGTTTCCGGGCTTCTGATCGGCCTTTCTATCGTCCCACGCTATGCTGGGGTCACACATACAGCTGACTATATTTTTCTGTACGAAGACATGTCCCTTCTGGGAACTGTGGCCGGCACTGTAGTTTTTCTCTTTCATATCCCGCTTCCCCTTGGCACATGGTTTCTTGCACTGTGCGGCGTTTTCTTCGGCATTTTCCTTGGCGGCTGGATTCTCGCACTTGCAGAGATCGCAAAAGTTTTCCCTGTATTTGTCCGAAGGATAAAGCTTTCCCCTGGAATGTCACTCGTGATCCTTTCAATTGCTGCCGGAAAAACCTTAGGTTCTCTTCTTTATTATGCACAGGGCTGGATGTAATGTACAAAACCGGATGCCAAAATTATCAAACAGATATTCGCATCCAATTATTCACATTTTTGCGAAAGGAGCATTTTCATGCGCAATATCGATGAAAAAAAATACGAAAAATATGTCAAACAGATTACCCCAACGCATAGTCTCCCTTTAAATATGTTGAAAGCTTTTTTTACAGGAGGACTGATTTGCCTGCTTGGACAATTTATCACAGATACCGCCCACTCTCTTGGCGCGGACCTGTCTGACGCCAGAACCTGGTGTTCTGTCCTTCTGATCCTGCTCAGTGTGATTCTCACCGGATTCGGTATCTATCCGAAAATCGGCAAATTCGGCGGTGCAGGAAGTCTTGTTCCAATTACAGGCTTCGCCAATTCCGTAGCAGCTTCTGCTATTGAATTCCGGGCAGAAGGACAGGTATTCGGTATTGGCTGCAAGATTTTTACCATTGCAGGTCCTGTGATTCTCTACGGCATTATGAGTGCCTGGGCTCTTGGCGTGATCTACTACATCCTGAAAATTCTGGAGGTGATCTCATGATAAAAAATCTTCATAATGGTGCTGCAAGCATTGGTTTCGACTCCCCTCTTTATTTTGAAAGCTGTGCTTCTATTGTGAGCCAGAAAGAAGGAGACGGACCTTTGGGAAATCTTTTTGACATGATCTGCAAAGATCCTATGTTTGGCTGTGATACCTGGGAATCGGCAGAAAGCACCCTTCAAAAAGAGGTCGCCACGCTTGCCATGAACCGCTGCAGTCTTACTCCTGAAGACGTGCAGCTGATGTTCGCAGGAGACCTGCTTGCCCAGACTGCAGCTACCAGCTTCGGCTCTGCCGGAATCGGAATTCCCTTTTACGGACTGTACGGAGCCTGCTCTACCATGGGCGAATCTCTCTCCCTTGGTTCCCTGGCTCTCACTGCCGGTTTCGGAAGCCGTGTTCTATGCACAACCTCCAGTCATTTTGCCAGCGCGGAAAAAGAGTTCCGCTTTCCACTTGGATATGGAAACCAGCGGCCTTTTTCTGCAACCTGGACTGTCACCGGAAGCGGAGCCTGTATCTTAAACACTGCTCCTCCCGGGGAAAACTCTCCTCTCCGCTCTTCCGGCGGCTGTGCTGCCATCACAGGTCTCACTGCCGGCAGAGTCATGGACTACGGTCTGAAAGATTCCATGAATATGGGTGGATGTATGGCTCCTGCCGCCTGCGATACCATTACCCGGAATTTTGCAGACTTCGGACGCACTCCCTCTGATTATGATGCAGTCTTTACAGGCGACCTTGGTGTTATCGGAAAAAAAATCCTTCTGGATCTTCTGGGCGAGCAGAATATCGATCTCTCTCCTATACATCAGGATTGCGGAATCCTGATCTATGACAACGAGACACAGGATACCCACGCAGGAGGAAGCGGCTGCGGCTGTTCTGCCACAGTTCTTGCCGCCTATATTCTTCCCAAAGTTGTATCCGGCGAATGGAAACGAATTCTTTTTGTACCAACAGGAGCACTTCTTTCCAAGGTAAGTTTCAACGAAGGTGACAGCATCCCCGGCATTGCCCACGCTGTTGTCATTGAACATGTGGAGGTATGATCATGAATTATTTCAACGCATTCTGGGTAGGCGGACTGATCTGCGCCCTGGTCCAGATTCTTCTGGACAAAACCAAGCTGATGCCCGGCCGCGTCATGGTGCTTCTTGTCTGCGCCGGTGCCTTTCTCAGTGCAGTCGGTTTTTATAAGCCTCTTGTGGATTTTGCGGGAGCAGGAGCTTCTGTACCCCTGATCGGATTCGGCCATGTATTATGGGAAGGCATGAAAAAAGCCATTGAAGAAGATGGGCTTCTCGGCCTTTTTACCGGAGGTTTTACCGCCTGCGCAGCCGGTGTATCCTCGGCTCTCATCTTTTCCTATCTGGCCAGCTTCCTCTTCCGTCCTAAGATGAAAAAATAAAAAGGAGATGTCTTTTCATGAGTGATACCTTATATCTGCAGCTCGATCAGAACATTGAGGTCACAAATCCTCATGTATATCTCCAGGACATTGCCGCCCTTTCCATGGCTGATGCAAAAAAGCTCAACCGCCTCCGCGTCATGCAGGTAATGGTCCTGGATCCCATGAAACCTGGCCGATATGTAATGTCCGTCTCGGATCTTCTGAAAATGATCCTGAAAGTGGAACCTTCCATTAATATTTCTCCCATCGGAGAAACGGATTTTATCATCACCTACCGGATCAGCTCTTCCACAGGCACGATATTTCGCTATGTTAAAATTTTCTTCGTATGCCTGGTTTCTTTTTTTGGGGCAGCCTTCTCTATTATGACTTTCAATAATGACGTTGACCTCGGAGGTCTTTTTGACCAGCTCTACACCCTTGTTATGGGAAAAAGCTCCAACGGATTTACGGTTCTGGAGATTTCCTATTCTGTCGGGATCGGACTTGGAGTTCTGATCTTTTTCAACCACTTCGGTCATGCGAAGCTTTCCGATGATCCTACTCCCATGCAGGTGCAGATGCGTACCTACGAGGATGATGTGAACCAGACACTGATCGAACAGTCAGAACGGACGCAGAACCCTGCTAAAGAAATATAGGCAAAATCCTGTACCAGCTCTGGACAGAACATCCGCAGATCATGTAAGAAAGAGGTCTGCCTGCCGTATTCTTTATCTGCTGCAGATCACCTTGAGCGACCTTTGCATGATGTAAAAAAGCTCCCTGCAGATTCCTCTGCAAAGAGCTTTTTTTATATAATATGGGTTTACTGTTTTTCTGATTACAGAAGTCCTCCGATGGATAAAAACAGAGGAGCGAATACCAGAGATACAATAGTCATAAGCTTGATCAGGATGTTGATGGACGGACCTGAAGTATCTTTGAACGGGTCGCCGACTGTATCGCCGACAACGGCTGCTTTGTGCGCCTCGCTGCCTTTTCCGCCGTGATGTCCTGTCTCAATATATTTCTTGGCATTATCCCATGCACCACCTGCGTTGGACATGAAGATTGCCATCAGTACACCTGTTACAAGAGCACCTGAAAGAAGTCCTCCAAGAGCCTCAACACCAAGAACAACTCCAACAATAACCGGAACAACAACTGCCATGATTCCAGGAAGCATCATCTCATGAAGAGCTGCTGTTGTTGAAATCGCAACGCATGATTTGTAATCCGGTTTCTCTGTACCCTTCATGATACCTGGTTTCTCACGGAACTGACGTCTTACTTCCTCGATCATCTTGTAAGCAGCCTTGGAAACAGATTCCATAGTGAAAGCTGAGAAAAGGAATGTAAGCATACCACCGATAAAGATACCGATCGTAACACGAGGAGCAAGGATATTGATTGCATCCAGATTTACTGCATTTGCATAAGATACAAACAGAGCAAGTGCTGTAAGTGCTGCGGAACCAATTGCAAAGCCTTTACCCATAGCTGCTGTTGTGTTACCTACAGAGTCAAGCTTATCTGTGATCTCACGAACAGATTCATCCAAACCTGACATCTCTGCAATACCACCGGCATTGTCAGCGATTGGACCATATGCGTCAACTGCAACTGTGATTCCTGTTGTGGAAAGCATACCAACTGCTGCAAGAGCGATTCCGTATAATCCATCCACACCGTATGCTACAAAAATACCAACACAGATCAGCAGGATCGGGAATGCTGTAGATTTCATACCTACTGCAATACCGCTGATGATAGTTGTAGCTGCACCTGTCTCAGACTGCTCGCCGATTCCCTGAACCGGTTTGTAATCTGCAGATGTATAGTACTCAGTAATGTTTCCGATGATGACACCAACAACAAGACCTGCGATAACAGCGATGGCTGCTTTCATGTCTCCGAAGAGAGTCTTGCTGAGGATCAGGGACACGATGATAACAAGTGCTGCAGATACATAGCTTCCTCTTGTGAGGGCTTTCTGCGGATTGGAATTATCATCACCCTTTACAAAGAATGTTGCAATGATGGATGCGATCAGTCCACAGCCTGCAATAGCCAGCGGATAGAGAACACCGGAAACTGCTCCGGCTACCGCACCAAGTGTAAGAGCAGATACCAGAGATCCTACATAAGACTCGAAAAGGTCTGCGCCCATACCGGCAACATCACCTACGTTATCACCTACGTTATCAGCGATAACAGCAGGGTTACGAGGGTCATCCTCCGGGATTCCTGCCTCAACCTTACCTACAAGGTCAGCTCCTACGTCAGCTGCCTTTGTATAGATTCCGCCACCAACACGTGCGAACAGTGCGATGGAAGAAGCACCAAGGCTGAATCCGGAAAGTACGTCAACGTTCTTTGTGATGATATACACAACGCTGACACCAAGTGCACCAAGGCCTGCAACACACATACCCATAACAGCACCGCCGGAGAATGCAATGGAAAGAGCCTTGTTCATTCCTCCCTCTTTTGCTGCATTTGCTGTTCTTACATTAGCCTTTGTTGCAACGGTCATACCGCAGTATCCTGCGATTGTTGAAAACAGAGCACCTACTACGAAACAGATTGCTGTTACCCAGCTTCCAACTCCGATTCCGATCAGTACAAAAAGTACGGCCACGAAAATAACCAGGATCTTGTACTCTGCTGTTAAGAAGGCGCGGGCACCTTCTGCGATCGCACCTGCGATCTCCTTCATTCTGTCTGTTCCTGCATCCTGCTTGCTGACCTTCGCTGCAAGGTATGCTGCGAACAGAAGTGCCAGTACTGCTGCCACCGGCACCAAATACATGTAGTTTTCCACTCTTTTTACCTCCGTTCATGTATTGTTAATACTTTATCACATTATTTTGCATATTTCAAATAGAATTTTCACTTAGTTTTTTGTTAATATTGTGATATAATAAAATTTTATATAAATGAAATAAAATTTTTTTATATTATTGCTCGCATTTTTTCAGTTTCAGACAGCTTATATAATAGGAAGTTTTTTTATATCTCTATTTGGACAAAATTTCCATTTTTCTTTCCAGAAGATTTTTTTCCAATAATTGTTTTTCTGCATTTTCGAATCCAATTCGTTCTATAGTCTCGGCAAAACGTTCTCCCTTTAATCCCTGGTCCTTAAAAAGCAGGATTGCCTTCTCAATAACATCCAGTGCCTCTTCCTCTGACGTAAAGATCCGGTTCAGGGCCTTTCCGTGAGAAATTTTCTTTCCCCAGCGTCCACCGATATAGATCTTGAATCCGTAGGTACCGTCCGGGATGGAATGGAACGGACATTTTCCCACACATCTTCCGCAGTGTCTGCAAAGCTCCTCATCAATGTGCAGTTTCCCGTCAACGACTTTCGCCACTTTGTTTGGACATGCAGCTTCAATGGCACATTTTTTACAGCCCTTGCAGGCCTCGCTGTCAAAGTGCGGGATCCTCTGTCCGATGATCCCCACATCGTTCAGATTTGGTTTCACACAGTTATTCGGGCATCCGCCTACTGCGATCTTAAATTTATGCGGCAGTGCAACCTGACGGTAGCCTTTATAGAATCTCTGGAAAATCTCTTCTGAAATTGCATAGGAATCCAGAAGTCCATACTGACAGGTGGTTCCCTTGCAGGATACTACCGGTCGGACCTTTGCTCCTGTTCCTCCTGTCTCCAGACCTTCCTTCGCAATAAATTCCTGAAACTCTTCGATCTTTTCATAGGGGATTCCCTGGATCTCCACGGAGAGCCTGGTCGTGTAGGTAAGATTTCCGTTGCCGAATTTCTCTGCTGCTTCCGCCATACATCTGTGCTGTGCCGCTGTCACCTTTCCGTTTACAGTGATCACCCGTGCAGAAAATTCATCGGTTCCCCGGTTATTTAAAAACCCCTGCCCCTTCAGTCTTTTCTCTTCCTCTTTGCTTACAGTTAATGCTGACATATTTCCTCCTCCTGGTCTCACCGGCATTCCGATACTTTCCCACGGTATCGTTGCCCTGTATTTTGCAATGTTGAAATCGTTTTCACGTACTTCCTACTATACCACTTGAAGATGTATTTGAGAAATGATATTATTTTATAAAAATGATAGGTTTTACCTATATACCAATTTACAATAAAAGGAGATTCCATATGACCATCCGCCATCTCACTGTTTTTGCGGCCGTTGCGGAACAGGGCTCCATGAGTGCTGCTGCCAAACATCTTTATCTTTCCCAGCCAACAGTCAGTCAGGCCATCCGTGAGCTGGAAGCTCATTATAACGGCCTTCTCTTTGAACGTCTTGGAAAAAAGCTTTATCTCACAGAACGGGGAAAGATTCTTCTTCCCCATGCCCGTGAAATGATCCGCCAGTTTCAGCAGCTGGAAGAGCTGATGCAGAATCAGGGACAGTCTTCCACCCTGAAGCTTGGCTCCACCCTCACTGTGGGAACCTGCCTGACCCCATCCATTATCCTGGATCTGCAGAAAAAAATCCCGGACCTTGACGTTTACTCCTTTGTCACCAACACGCAAAATATCGAACAGAAGCTTCTGCGTTCTGAGCTGGACGCTGCTGTGGTAGAAGGTGAGATCCATTCCCCGGACCTTGTCGTTCTTCCCATCATCGACGACTGTCTGGTCCTTGCCGCCGGAAAAAAGCATCCGTTTTACCGCAGAGGACGCATCCATGACCAGGAGCTGAACAACCAGAAATTTGCAGTCCGGGAATATGGAAGCGGTACCAGACAGCTTTTTGAAGATTACACCCTTCGCCATGATCTGAAGATCCGGACTGCCTGGGAAGCCAACAGTCCGCAGGCACTGCTGAACGCAGTGCTGTATAACCAGATGCTCTCTGTTATGTCCATCCGTCTTATGCATCATGAGATCCGTCACCGTTCAGTCCGGGTCTTCTGCAACGAAGCAGGGGAATGGAACCGGAAATTCAAGCTGGTCTATCACAAGAATAAGTTTCTTACCCCTGCTATCTTTGAGCTGGAAAAGATCCTTCACACCTATCAGCAGCTGGAACTGCCCTCTGTCATGGGTGTTCTGGAGCAGGAATAGGCAGCTTTACAGGATTCCTCTCAGATCCGTTAAAAAACGGCCGCACATATCGCTCTTACGATATGTACAGCCGTTTTTCGTTTTTTATCTCACCCGACAGAGTCGGATCTCTTTCTGAACCGGATATTTAGTTTGATTCGTTAAACACTTTTTTATCCAGTGCATTGTTCTGGTGTGCAACGATGGTTGTGCAGACTGCATCACCGGTAATGTTAACCGCTGTTCTGGTCATATCCAGGATACGGTCAATACCCATGATCAGACCAATAGCCTCAACCGGAAGTCCTACAGAGTTAAATACCATAGTCAGGGTAACAAGACCAACACTTGGTACACCGGCAGTTCCTACAGAAGCAAGGGTTGCAGTTCCGATAACTGTCACATAATCCATCGGACTTAAGTGAATACCGAAGGCCTGTGCCGCAAATACTACGGCAACACCCTGCATGATGGAGGTACCGTCCATGTTGATGGTAGCTCCAAGAGGAATGGTGAACGAAGAAATCTTCTTGGAAACACCCACTTTCTTGGACAGGGTATCAATGGACATCGGGATCGTGGCATTGGATGTAGCTGTTGAGAATGCAAATGCCATAACCGGGAAAAATTTCTTGATGAATTTTATCGGATTCAGTCCTGTAAAGATCTTCAGCAGGATCTGGTATACGCCGAAACACTGGATCGCCAGTGCAAGGAGAACACCGATCATATATTTTGCCAGCGGGATAAACGCACTGAAACCGATGTTTGCAAAAGTTCTGCTGATGAGGCAGAATACACCGATCGGTGCAAGTGCCATGATCATCATGGTCATCTCCATCATGATATCATTAAACTGACTGAAAAAGTTCGCTACTGTCTCTGCGCGCTCTCCCATTTTCGCAAGGATCACACCAACGATCAGGGCAAATACGATAACCTGAAGCATGGTTCCGCTTGCCAGGGAATTGATTGGATTGTCCGGAATGATATTCAGGATGGTATCCGTAAGAGAGGTCGCCTCCATAGTCTCCACAGAGGAAGCGGAGGACTGAATAGAGCTCATATCGAGTCCCACACCCGGATTGATCAGATTACCTACAGTCAGAGCAACCGAAACAGCCAGAGCTGTAGTCGCCAGATAAAATACCAGTGTTCTCACACCTACGGTTCCAAGCTTCTTGGTATCACCGATGGACATACTTCCGCAGACAAGGGAACAGAATACCAACGGTACAACCAGCATTTTCATCAGACGGATAAATCCCTGTCCGATCACATAAAGGATTCCCTCCACGATCACGTCTTTTTTGAAGCTGCTGTCAGGAACCAGATAGCAGAGAATGATTCCCAGTATCGCACCTGCGATCAGCGCCACAAAGATCTTCGTGGTAAGACCCATTTTCTTTTTCTGCTGTGTTTTCTCTTTTATATTTTTTTCTTTCATCCTAATCCTCCGTTCTTTCATCCATATATTCTTTCAATGATGCTTTCCAGTCTGGCATATCATACACTTCAATGATACGGAGGATAAAATTATCAAGAACGGCATACGGCGGTCTGACAGAAGAAAGATCTGACTGCTCTGTCGGCACGGATCTCAGCTCGATCTCCTTTCCTGCAAGGCGAAGGATCTCTGTTGCGAACTCATAACGGTTGCATACACCGCTGCAGGTTACGTGATAAGTTCCATATTCGTTGGTATCGATAAGATACAGGATCATTCTTGCCAGATCCTTGGCACTGGTCGGTGATCCAAACTGATCAGAAGCAACGGAAAGTGCCTGACCTTTTTCTGCAGTCTCCAGCACACGGTTTACAAAATTGTGCCCGCCTTTTCCATATACCCAGTTGCTTCGGATAATGAAATGTTTGTGTGTGAACTCTTTTACATAGTTCTCTCCCGCTCTCTTGGAACGGCCGTAAACAGTCAGCGGATTGGTATCGTCAAACTCTGTATACGGTTTTTTGCTCTTTCCGTCGAAGACATCATCTGTGGAAAGCTGTACGATCTTTGCTCCGCATTTTCTTGCCACGATACTTAAGTTTCTTGCTCCCAGTGCATTGACACGGTATGCATGTTCCGGATTCTTCTCACACTCATCGGTATCTGTGATACCGGTGCAGTTGATGATCACATCCGGACGGTTAATGGAACCGAAGTTGATCACTTCATCTGTGTCTGTGATATCCAGCTCGTCAAGGTCTGTGTTCAGAGTCTCGATCTGCATTGGATCCAGAACATCATTCAGTGCCCGTCCGATCTGTCCGTTGGCACCTGCGATCCATACTTTTAACATCTTTCTACCTCCCTGGTGTAATATGTGTGATACATAAAATAAAGAGACATTGATTTAGATCAAAACCAATGCCCCTTTAACCTATATACTGAAATATATTTTATCAATATCTCAAAAAACTGTCAAGAAAAAAGCCCCTGTTTCCATAAGGTTCCTGCTGCTGATGTTACTGCCCACCGGCAGTATTTCCTCAAGATGTTTTTGTGAACAGAATTTACAGAAATCCTGAGGATCGGGAGTTCCATAACTCCCGATTTTGTATTGTAAATCCTGTCCCATGAATTATAATCTAAACAGGAGATCATCTAAAAACACATACAAAGGAGAAACTTATGAAAAAGCTAAAAAAATTAACATCTCTGCTATTTCTGTTCTGCTGTCTTTGCTTCTGTCTGATCCTGTTTCCACAGACAGCCCGGGCAGGCTCTCTTACGCCAACCGCACAGGACAATCTCAATGTCAGGTTACGCCGTACCTCTGATCTTATTCCTGTTTCCGGCGGATACATGAGGGTCTTCCACCAGAAAAATTCTGTCGGCGTTGAATATTACGATAATGATCTGAAGATCAGAAGCAAGCGCAAGATCAACATGGAGCTTCCACTGTGGGGTGGCTTTTATGCCGGATCTGACGGATATTATCTGGTAGAAGGCCAGACAAACAACAAAGAAAACGATTCCGCTGAGGTCATCCGCGTTATCCGCTACGACACAAACTGGAACCGGAACGGTGCAGCAGCAATTACCAGTAACCCGGAGCTTTTTGGCGGTGAGGTCCGCACGCCCTTTGACTATGGCTGTGTGGAAATGACAGAAAGCAACGGCAAGCTCTATGTTGTTACCGGTCACGAAGGATATGTGGATCCCTCTGTCGGTCAGGGACATCAGGGCTTCCTTATGGCCGAGATCGACCAGGCAACCATGAAAGGAAAGATCGTTTCCTGCGATCTGTGGCATTCCTTTGCACAGTATATCAAATCACAAGGTTCTTATCTCTACGTACTGGAGCAGAGTGAGGGTTCACGATGTACAAAGCTTTCCAGATACGACAGCACTACACTTGCCTGCACCACCATAGAGCTTTTGCCATACGGAGGCTCACATACTTCTGTGTGGGCACTGGCCTGCTACGCAAGCGTTGACGGCATGGCTGTTTCCTCTGACAGTGTATTATGCGTTGGCACTTCCATCGATCAGTCCAAATATGATAAGGTATCTGAAAACACGCCTCATAACCTTTATCTGTCCGTCACACCAATGTCTGACTTTTCCGAAAAAGCAACCACTACCAGGAAGCTTACCAACTTTACAGGCGGAGGAAAAAGCTTTGCGGGCGTAAAGATCACCAAAATAAATGACAACCGTTTTATGATTTCCTGGGAAGAATACGTCTCCGACGATAACAAGAAAAACTCTTCCGCTAACGATCCGCTCTCTTCCAGCACCCTTCATTATCTTTTTGTGGACGGAAAGGGAAAGAGTCTCAGCAAAGAGTTTACAACAGCTGCTCCGATTTCTGACTGTCAGCCTGTGGTAAAGGATTCCAGGGTCGTTTATTATGCTTCAAACTCCAACACCTTGAACTTTTATTCCATTAATTCCGACAACGGAAAAGCTGACAAAAAAACTTACCATATCGCAGGTGACAACGCAACCTGGAATTTCAAAAACGGTATCCTTACGATCTCCGGCTACGGACCACTTTCTATTTCCACAGAGGAAAACAACCGATACCCAGTCTCTTCAACAAACAGCTGGTTTTCCTTCTCCAGCGATTCCTCCTGGAAAGCTATCAAAAACCAGATCAGAAAGGTAATAATAAAGCCCGGGATCACAAGTATTTCCGAAAGGGCCTTTGTTTATCTTCCTGAGCTGAAAGAGGTGGACATCCAGAAAGGGGTCACAAAGATCGGAAAAGAAGCTTTCGCCTACTGTAACAATCTATCCAGGATCAACATACCTGATACCGTTAAAAGCATTGGAACGGATGCTGTGTGGTGCGGCTATTACTGGTCTGACAGCTCTCATGCATATTTTTGCAAGATCCATGCTCCGTACGGCTCTTACGCAGTTACATATGCCAAGAAAAACAATATCAGCTATGCATGCAATATTTCCGATGCATCTGTAACAGGGATCAAAAAAACATATACCTATACAGGCTCTGACATAAAGCCCGTTCCAACCGTAACTCTTGGAAAAGCAAAGCTTTCTGGCATCAATGATTATCATGTGACATACCAGAACAATAAAAAAGCAGGAACTGCTACCCTGAAGATCATCGGTGATAACCATTTCTACGGAACCATCACCTTAAATTTCCAGATCACTCCTGCAGCCACACCAAAGCCACAGACTGCAAAAACATTCCGGGATGCCTATAATGTCTACACAGTCAATACCACCGGGACTTCCGTAGCACTGAAGGGACCACGTTCACGCAATACTGCCACTGCAAAGATTCCGGCCACTGTCAAAGCTAACGGAAAAACCTACAAAGTCACAGCCATTGCAGCCAATGCCTTCAAAAACTGTAAAAACCTGAAACAGGTAACGATTTCAGGAAATATCACAAGCATAGGTGCCGGAGCCTTCCAGAGATGCACAAGTCTTCGTACTGTAAAAATCGGTTCCCGAGTTTCTGCGATCGGCACGAAAGCTTTCTGTGACTGTAAGGCCCTTACCTCTGTCACCATACAGACAGGACGTCTTACTTCCAAAAGCTCAGGTAAATATATCTTCACAAGAGCAGGTCAGAATAATTACAAAAAACTGACTGTAAAGGTTCCGGCAAACAAACTTTCTTCTTACAAAAAGCTGCTTCAGAGTCAGGGGCTGTCCACACAGGCCAGGGTCATCAAATAGCCAGGATCGTACCTTGCATTTCCACGCCCTTTATGCTATACTCAGTTTCGCTGCAAAAGCCCGCAAAAACCAAGGTCGTACAGGGCTTACAAGGCGGTCACCGCCTATAAATGTGCCGAGTGTTCGTGACCTTCCACTCGTAAAACAAAACTAAAGGAGAATATTGAATATGAAAAACAAAGGTACTCATTTTCTGGTGCAGGGAGCTGCCATTGCAGCTGTATATGTTGTCCTGACACTGGTATTCGCACCACTTAGCTTCGGTGAAGTTCAGATCCGTTTTTCCGAGGCTCTGACTGTGCTTCCGTTCTTCACACCGGCTGCCATCCCGGGACTGTTCGTGGGATGTATCATTGCCAATCTTCTTGGCGGTGCGATTCCGGTTGACATCATTTTCGGAAGCATTGCCACACTTATCGGTGCATTCTTTACCTACAAGCTTCGCAATACAGGCAAATGGGCAGCCCCGATCCCGCCGATTGTTTCCAACATTGTGATCGTTCCTCTTGTGCTTCGTTACGGATATGGCATTAACCTTCCTATCCCGTTTATGATGCTCACAGTAGGAGCCGGTGAATTTATCTCAGCCGGTGTGATCGGTATGATCCTTCTTGGAGCACTTTCCAAATACAAAAATGTACTTTTTCATAAAAAAGCAGCAGTCTGACAAGATCTGCTGCCCCCAAAAGAGAGCCATGAGAAAACAGCAGCATTTCTCATGGCTCCCTTTTATTTTATCTCTGCTGATTTCTGCAGACTGCGCAGAATCCTTTTTTCCATTCTGGATACCTGCACCTGGGATACCCCAAGCTCATAAGCAATTTCCGTCTGGGTCTTGTTCTGAAAATACCGCATGTAAATCAGTTTTCGCTCCTTTGCCTTCAGACTCCCCAGTATCTCTTCCAAAAAGATCCGGTTCAGTACTTTTTCCTGACGGTTTTCTTTCTCAGGAATCTTGTCCATCAGGGAGATTTCTGTTCCTTCTCCCTGATAGATCGTCTTATGGAGGGATTCCACCTCTGCTCCGGATTCCAGAGTAAACACAAGTTCCTCCACTGAAATTCCCATTTCACAGACAAGCTCCTCCACAGTAGGCTCTCTTTCCAGCCTCCTGGTCAATGCCTCCCTCACCGAATAGATCCTGTAATGGTTCTCTTTTAAAGACCGGCTGACTTTTAATATCCCGTCATCCCGGAGATAACGTTTGATTTCCCCGGCGATCATTGGCACTGCGTACGTTGAAAACCTCACATCAAAAGACATGTCAAATTTATCCACAGCTTTCAGAAGTCCGATGCTGCCGATCTGGAACAGATCCTCCATCTCCACGCCCCTTCCCAGAAAGCGTCTGGCCACACTGTATATAAGCCCTGTATTTTCCTCAAACAAAATATCTCTTGCCGTTTTATCCCCCTGGTGTGCACGCCCGATGAGGGCAAGAGTACGATCCATAGTTACCTCCTGATGATCTTTTTCATGTGCACGGTAGTTCCGCGGCCAACCTCCGATTCCACAGAAACTTCATCCATGAATGCCTCCATAAATGTAAATCCCATGCCCGAACGGTCTTTGTCCGGTCTGGTGGTAAACAAAGGTTCCATGGCTTTCTTAATATCCGGGATACCGGTTCCGTGATCTGTAACATCCACTTTAAGCTCCTGTCCGCAAAGAGAACAGTCCACCCGGATCTTATGTACCTCGCCTCCATACCCATGTATGATGCAATTGGTCACAGCTTCAGAAACTGCTGTCTTCAGATCTGAAACTTCCTCCAGTGTGGGGTTCAGCTGCGTGCAGAAAGATGCAACTGCCACTCTGGCCAAAGCTTCATTGGCTGGTCTGCTGTCAAAAATGATCGTCATTTCATTTGTGTTTTCCATAGTATGCGCCCTCCTGTTCTGCTGATGTTTTTTCCGCCTCGGAGATGTCTATGTATCTGCCGATCCCGGAAAGTCTCAGAAGCTTTCTGATATGGCTGTTTGCATGGATCACCTGCACACATTTACCTCGCATTCCCAGTGCCCGGTATCTTCCCATGAGCAGTCCGATCCCAGAGCTGTCCATAAAAACGGTCTCTGAGAAGTCGAAAACCATATTTTTTATATACTGTTGTCCAATAATCCGGTCTGTTTCTCTTCGAATACTGTCAGACACCGGATGATCCAGATCTACAGGCAAATGAACTGTCATCACAGCTCCTGATATTTCAAACACTGATTCCACTTTATCATTCCCCCATTTTTTTATTTTTATGCAAAAAATCTTCTATAAAAAATCGTACAAAAAAAGAAGAATGTGCTGAAACACATTCCCCTTCTCCGAGGTTTCTCACCTGTATTCTGTATCGATCATTCTCCTGTATAGCCATCGCTGTAAGACGAATCATAGCCGGTATCTCCACTCTCATCATAAGATGACTGGTCTGATCCATCAGAAGTACCGTCTCCGCTTCCATCTGATGAATTGTCGCCGCCATCAGACGTTCCATCTGAAGCTGCACTTCCGTCTGCAGTTGTACTTCCATCTGCGGAAGCTGCTGAAGCGGTATTGTCACTGCCTGATGAATCACCGGTAATTCCCGATACGCCGGTCTTCTCACAGATAGTATTATAAATACCTTTCGCAGAATCAGAAAGTGTATCTACATATACCTGCTGGATCTCCACTGCTGCAGTATCCAGATCCTCCTGCTGCATAGCTGTATAAGCAGAAAACAGAGCCTCATAACTCTGACTTCTCTTCTTCTCTTCCTCAACCTGCTTAGCTGTGGCATCCGCAGTACTATTGGACTGCTCTGCTTCTCCCTGGGCTTTGGAAAGTGCCACTCCCTGGCTGGAAAGTGACTCACTGTACTGCACGATCTGCTCATTTGCCTGTCTGTACACATCCTGCTTCACTGCCGGAAGTACAAGCAGCCAGAATGCCGCAGCACCTGCTGCAAATCCCAGTACCATAGTAAAGAACAGGGAAACTTTTGACCTTTCTTTGTATGTGGACGGTCTTACAACGATCTCTCCGGAAATATTATCCTTTTCCTTTTCATTGTCCCGAATAAGACTCTTCCGTCTGTTCTCCATCTTTGTAGTAACACCCGTCTGCTCATCGATCTCTCTTAAGAAACGGAGCGTCGTGGTGTTGGTCTTATCAATCCTTGCCGCTTTCTTGAGCGTTCTTCTCGCCTTGTTCCACTCCTGATTCTTCATCTGGATCAGTGCAAGAAGATGATATCCCTTGATCAGCTTGGGATTCTGTGCCAGGATCTTCTTAAGACGGATGGCTGCCATATCTTCATGGCCTTCCCTGCACATGGCAAGGGCATTGTTATATTTCTTGATGCTTTCATTGATCGTTTCCAGTTTATTCTGGTTCGCCTGAAGCTTCTCAATATATTCAGATGCCAGGTTACGGCTCTTCTGGATATTTTTGCTGATGATCCACTCACTCAGTGCAGCAACCACCTCGCCTGTCTCAAAATACACAAGACCAAGAAGGTTTCTTGCACGGATATTTCGTTTATCATAGGCAAGACTCTGCTTCAGACAGCTGATCGCTCCAGACAGATCACGAATGCTGGCTTTCTCCAGCCCCTGGTTGTAATAGAGCTTGGAAAGATAGTCAACCTTCTTCTGGATCAGTACATTGGCTCCGCAGTGCGGACAATAATCCAGATCTGTATCTGTCAGGAACGCTCCACAGTTAATGCAGTTCATTCACTTCTCCTTATCTTACACGTCTGTTGCTCTTAACCTCCCGCAGCATCTCCTGGAGCACATCCATGATATCGGTGATCTCACGGTCATAGATTGCACCTTCTACATCTGCCACATCCAGACATGGTTCAAATTTCTTCAGTTCCTCTTCATAATCGATCATAATTTATTCCTCCTGATCCAGGCTTTGATCTCGCCTACAAGATAAAGCGATCCCACACAGAACAGCATACCGTCCTCGCCTTTCTCTTTCAGTGCAAGCTCAAATGCCATCGGAACATCCTCTGCTGCTTCTACTTCCGGTACTCCATCCTTACGGAAAATCTCTGCAAGCTCTTCCACCGGAACTTTACGATATCCTCCAACCTGTGTGACGATCACATGCCGGAAGCTGATCCTTGTACAGATGGTACGGATCATATCTGTGTAATCCTTGTCATCCACAGCGGAAAACAACAGTGTCAGCGGAAATTCCTTCTGAAAATGCTCAGCTGTCTCCACAAACTTCTCAACACCGTCTTCGTTATGTGCGCCATCTACGATCACACCCGGGAGAACTGTCTCCATTCTTCCCTGCCAGCGTGTCTTCGCCATGCCTGCTTTCAGCTCCTCCATAGATACCGGTATCTCACGATTGAGAACCTGAATCGTTTTTACTGCAAGGGCTGCATTCATTACCTGATAGCGTGCAATAAACGGAATACTGAAAACAGTATCTCCATAAGCTTCATCTTTCAGAGAAAAATCAATCCCGTCTTTCGCAATCTTATGGATCTCGGTATCCGCTCTTGTAAGTTCATATGCAGGACATCCAAGCTCCCTCGCATGCTCACGCATTACCTTAGCTGCATCCGGATCATTTCCATCGTAGATCACCGGAACACCCGGCACCATGATCCCTGCCTTCTCTCCTGCAATCTCGGAAACCGTATTTCCAAGATACTGCATATGGTCAAGGCTTATGGATGTGATCACACAGGCTGCCGGATTCTCAACTGCTGTAGTAGCATCCAGACGGCCGCCAAGACCTGTCTCCAGTGTTACATAGTCCACTCCTGCATCTGCAAAAATCACCATTCCCATAAGCAGCAAGGTTTCAAAATATGTGGGATGATAGCTTCCCTCTGCAACCAGCTCATCGGAAAGCTTTTTAACTTTTTCAAAAGCACAAAGGAATGTATCGTCATCGATCACATCCTCGTTGATCTGAAAACGCTCATTGATCTCCACCAGATGAGGCGATGTAAAAAGTCCGCAGGAATACCCTGCCTCCCGAAGAACCGATGTGATAAAAGCACAGGTACTTCCCTTTCCGTTAGTTCCTGCCACATGGATCACACGGAATTTTCTCTGCGGATCTCCAAGTCTTCTTAAACATTCTCTGGTATGGTCCAGGCTGTTCTTGGTTGTAAATCTCGGTATATCTTCAATATACGCAACTGCTTCTTTGTAATTCATAAAAAAAACCATCACTTATCTATAATGTATTCGTAAAGAACTTTTGGGGAGAAAAGCTTCTCCCCTCCTGTTCGTTACGATACCATTATATAATAGTGGTGGAAGATGTCCAGTCCTAATCGTAATATTTTATCCGACATTTTTTGTATCGAAGTATTTTTCGTGGGCTTTTTACCGACTTTCTGTGCTGTTTTCCCCACCGGAAGTCTCAGCTGCAGCTGTCTCTGCTGTGTCTGATTCTTCAGCCTCCGCTGTGTCAGAAGCATTTTTTTCACTGTCAAGCTTCCACCTGCTGTCAGAGAGCAGCGCATAAACCGCCCGGTCATGGCTCTTTGTCATGGCCTTTCTGGTGGAGCTGTTGCTTCGCTGTACTACCGAAAGCCTGTCAAAATCATCCAGTTCCTTTCCGGTAATAATCAGCTTGGTCGGATTCACATAAACCGTATCATACCACTCACCATTAATCTTCACCTGGCTGGATGGCGTGAAATTGGTTCCCTGAATATAATAAGTATGGTCTGTTTCAGACACTACCTGGATAGACTCCAGAGTCGTATCGTAGATTCCCATGTGCATCTTTGTCCGCTCAAAAGGATTCTTTTCGTCATAGGTATACTGTTTTCCGTAGAGAAGATCATACTGCAGGGTTTCCAGATCCACCTGATAATTCTTGGTGTTTCTTCTTGCCTGATGATATTTGAAAATATTTCCTTCATGGATACCTACACGGTCCATAACCTCTGCTGCCATCTGATATGCCGCAAGATTTTCTTTCTTTTTCTTAAGTCCGAAATTATCCCACATCACATACTCTGTCTGGAACAGATATTTGTTATCCACATCCTCCACAGTCAGTCCCATGGTCGGCAGATGATCACCATACATAACCAGTACCACATCCTCCGGATAATCTGCCAGCCTGTCAGTCAGCTCTTTGACAAAATTATCCATCTCATGTATCTGATTTACATAATACTCCCACTTATTGTTCAGCTCGTCAGTAGGTGCCCCGGAAACTGTGATCTCCGGATTTTCCAGCACCGGTTCTGAAGGATAATCTCCATGTCCCTGTACGGAAATAGTATATACATAATCAGGTCCTTCTGTGGAATCCAGGCACTTAACGATTTCATCCGTGAGAACACTGTCCTTAGTCCAGCCCAGCGGGTTCTTCTGATTTTCATCCTTCATGTACTCTGCAGAAGTAAAGGTATCAAATCCCAGATTAGGGAAAATACTTCTTCTTCCGTAGAAATTCGCCTCATTGTTATGTACTGCATGCGCAGTATAACCAAGATTTTTCAGAACATATGGTGCGCTCTCACAGGTAGTTTCCTTAAGAATACTCTTGTAAGGATATTCCCCCGGCCCAAAATAATGAAGGCTCATTCCGGTAATGGACTCAAACTCCGTGTTGGCAGTTCCGGCTCCTACAGACGGAACCTTGTAATAACCGGAAGAATACTCCTCCATCAGTTTCCGAAAATTGGGGATAGGATCCTCAGAAATATCCAGATAATTGACAAGTGTAGGATCAAAAAAGGACTCCAGCTGTAAGAACAGGATATTCGGATGACTTCCATCCTTTGTCGCAGGAAGATTCTCCTCTGTTTTCTCGATCCTGCTGATTTCTTTTTCGGAATAATCTCTCGGCGCACTGATTCCGGTATTAAAGATCGTCGTTGCCAGACAGTAGGGATATCCGTAATCCTCATAAGCTATGGCAATATTTCCAAAATAATTGGAAAGTACTCTTTTTTCCAGAGCAAGCTGTGTGATTCCTCCAAAGGCAAGTATCCCGGCCAGAACCAGTGGAATATTCACCTTGTATTTCAGTTTGCCTCTGTACTTCGGCGATCTTATCAGTATGATCAGAAGGATAATAACCGCAAGCCCCAGAAAGACCGCACCTATGGTCATCTGGGTATGGGTCAGATATTTTTTTGCAATACTGAGACCATCTGTCAGGTTCTTTACATCCGGTCCTGTAAACGGTGTGACACGGTTGAGAAGAAGCACACCGTTTACGATTCCCAGAAACAGCCATAAGCTGCCGATAAAAATGCGCCAGAAAATTCTCTTTCGGAAGAGATAAACAATCAGCATCGTCGTAAAGATAAACGCTGCATTATAAGCAAATACAAGCGGCTTTGTGGTCATGTAGGTCCACGCCTCTGTGAACGAGTGCCTGCATATGGCCTCGATCACAAAGTACAGGACTGCACAGCCCAGAGCCTGAAGTATCAGCGAAATCTTATTGAAAAAGTTACACCACTTCATTAAAACACTCCTTCGTTATTTCACCATCTGTGTTAACTGCAGGTTCACTTTCTCTTTCATCTCTTTGTATTTTTCAAGTTTCTCCTTCTCTGCCTCTACCTTGGCTGCAGGTGCCTTGTTCACAAAATTCGGGTTGTTAAGCATTCCCTCGCAGCGTGCGATTTCTTTTGTAAGACGCTCCTGCTCTTTTGTGAGACGTTCGATCTCCTTTTCACGGTCGATCAGATCCTCCAGTGGCAGATATACCACACCGTCTGCCACAACGATGGAGACTGCATCCTCACCGATTCCGGCTTTATCCTGCTGCACATGGATCTCTTTTGCAAACGCAAGGTTTGTAAAGGATCTCTTGCAGGATTCAAAACGTGCACAGCAGTCTGCATCCTTGCCTACGATGTAGATATTTGTCTTTCTGTTCTGCGGAACATTCATCTCATTTCTGGTATTACGGATTCCACGAACAACTTCCTGGAAGCTTTCAACTGCTTTTTCAGCCTCTGTGAAATTCATCTCTTCTTTATATACCGGCCAGTCGGAGATCATAATGGACTCTTCCTCAGGAAGCAGTGTACAGTAGATCTCTTCAGTGATAAATGGCATAAACGGATGAAGAAGCTTCAGTCCCTGTGTCAGTGCTGTACGTAAGGTCCACAGAGCGTCATTGGCTGCTGCCGGATCTTCCTCTGCTTTCCACAGTCTTACTTTTGCCATCTCGATATACCAGTCACAAAGCTCATCCCACAGGAAGTCATAGACCTTCTGTACGGCGATTCCAAGCTCATATTTATCCATGTTCTCAGTAACATCACGGATTACTGTGTTAAGTCTGGAAAGGATCCATTTATCCTCGTTGCAGAGTGCGTTCAGGTCTTTTGGCTCTGTTACCGTCTTTCCTTCCAGGTTCATCATAATGAAACGGGAAGCATTCCAGATCTTATTTGCAAAGTTACGGCTGGATTCTACACGCTCCCAGTAGAAACGCATATCATTTCCAGGTGCATTACCTGTCATCAGTGTCAGACGAAGGGCATCTGCGCCGTATTTGTCGATAACCTCCAGCGGATCGATACCGTTTCCAAGAGACTTACTCATCTTACGTCCCTGTGAGTCACGTACCAGACCGTGGATCAGTACATGGTGGAACGGTGTCTCACCAGTCTGCTCCAGTGCGGAAAATACCATACGGATAACCCAGAAGAAGATGATATCATATCCTGTTACCAGAACGTCTGTCGGATAGAAGTACTCAAGCTCCGGTGTCTTGTCCGGCCATCCAAGTGTGGAGAACGGCCACAGTGCGGAACTGAACCAGGTATCCAGAGTGTCCTCATCCTGATGCATATGTGTGCATCCGCATTTCGGGCATTTCTCCGGCATCTCTCTTCCAACCACCATCTCACCACACTCATCGCAGTAATAAGCCGGGATTCTGTGTCCCCACCAGAGCTGACGGGAAATGCACCAGTCACGGATGTTCTCCAGCCAGTGAAGATAAGTCTTGTCAAAGCGTGCCGGAACAAACTGAAGATTTCCGTCGTCCAGAGTCTTGATGGCTGCTTTTGCCATTTCATCCATTTTTACAAACCACTGTGGTTTGATCATCGGCTCTACAGTTGTACCGCAGCGGTCATGTGTACCTACACTGTGGTTATGCGGAACAACTTTTACAAGAAGTCCCTGTGTTTTCAAATCCTCAACCATGGCCTTACGTGCCTCGTAACGGTCCATACCTGCGTATTTTCCGCCAAGGCTGTTGATTGTAGCGTCATCATTCAGGATATTGATCTCCTCAAGATTATGACGGCGTCCCACCTCGAAATCGTTGGGGTCATGTGCCGGTGTGATCTTAACGCAGCCTGTTCCGAATTCCTTATCAACATATTCATCAGCAATAACCGGAATCTCTCTGTCTGTAAGCGGAAGCTTCAGCATCTTGCCTACGATATCTTTATATCTTTCATCCTCCGGATTTACAGCAACTGCTGTGTCGCCGAGAAGTGTCTCAGGACGTGTGGTTGCAATCTCAACGAAACGACCTTCCTCACCTACGATGGGATAATTAATGTGCCAGAAAAATCCGTCCTGATCCTCATGTACAACCTCTGCATCAGAAATAGAGGTCTGGCATACAGGACACCAGTTGATGATCCTGGAGCCTTTGTAAATATAGCCTTTCTCATAGAGACGGATAAATACCTCCTGAACAGCCTTGGAGCAGCCCTCATCCATGGTAAAGCGCTCACGCTCCCAGTCTGCAGATGCCCCCAGCTTTTTCAGCTGATTAATGATCTTTCCGCCGTACTCCTCTTTCCATGCCCAGGCATGTTTCATAAATTCCTCACGGCCGATCTCGTTCTTGTCAATACCTTCCTTACGGAGCTTCTCTGTTACCTTAACCTCTGTAGCGATGGCTGCATGGTCAGTTCCCGGCTGCCAGAGAGCCTCATAGCCCTGCATTCTTTTGAAACGGATCAGAATATCCTGCATGGTCTCATCCAGTGCATGGCCCATATGCAGCTGTCCGGTTACATTGGGCGGCGGCATTACAATTGTGAAAGGTTTTTTGTCCGGATTAACTTTTGCATGGAAGTATCCGTTGTCCATCCATTTTTTGTACAGACGATCCTCAATACCTTTGGGATCATAAGTCTTTGCAAGTTCTTTGCTCATGTTTTCCTCCTGAATCTTTCTTGGAATCAAGCTGTCTTTCTGACAGCCTTTTCTGATTATGGGAGCTTTGAACACTCCTGTTTTCTGCAAGAAAAAGCACGCCCTCCACACGGGAATCCAAAAAACTCCTGTGCGAAGGGCGATCATTCTCGCGGTACCACCTTCATTATCCGGGAAAAATGTCTTATATTTTATTCCCATCTATCTCTTATCCCTTAACGCGGGATACGTGAAAACCTACGCAACAGCATCTGCATCTGTTCT
Organism: Blautia schinkii; assembly: GCF_013304825.1. Lineage (GTDB taxonomy): Bacteria > Bacillota > Clostridia > Lachnospirales > Lachnospiraceae > Blautia_A > Blautia_A schinkii_B. The sequence continues at coordinate 241,306 of NZ_JAAWUO010000004.1, forward strand.
GCATTTCTGCCTTCAGTCTCCCGGCTCCTAAGCTACCTTCTGCAGTCTTCCATCTGAAAATGCCTTCCAGCCTGCGCTTCTCCCGCGTCCGTGCATCTCTCTCTGTCAGCGTAGACCTGCATACTCCTCTTATTCAACGCCTTTACCATGTTCCTACTATAATGAAATTTTCTTTTTTTGTCAAGACAAAGGCCTGCTTTTCCTGGGATTTCACATATTTCCAGATACAAGTACCTTTCTGGCATTTTAATATTTTATTCCACGCTCTTCAGTGACTCTACCATATTGATCTTTTTCAGCTTAAAATGCATTACCATATTTACAAACATGGAGAATCCAAATGTAATGATCCCACTGTAGACAAAGCTTATTGGCTTGATATTTCTTCCAAACATCACCGCATCTACCTCAACGGTTGTGATCACATACCGGTGAAGGAGGATTCCGAATACTGCACCTGCCAGGATCCCTATAAAGGACAGCAGGATATTTTCCCGGAATACATACTGGGAAACCTCGCCATCATAAAATCCCAGGACCTTCAATGTTGCAAGCTCTCTCTGACGCTCTGTGATATTGATGTTGTTCAGATTATACAGTACCACAAATGCCAGCATTCCGGCAGAAATGATCAGGACCCAGATCACCGCTCCAAGGGAGCCCAGCATTCGCTCTACCTGACCGGCCGTGCTGCTTGTATAGCTGATACTTAAAGCTGCCGGATATTTCAGGATCTCATTTCCAAGAGTCTCCAGATCACTGCCTGCATCTTCTTTCATAGTATATACTGTACTTGAATACTCCGGTTTCTCCCCGAATGTTTTTTCATAGCAGGATGGGGTCATGTAAACATAATGTCCCATATAGTTCTCTGTGATAGCAGTGATCTTTACTTTATACTTTCTGTTGTCTTTCTCCAGGGCAATCTCGTCTCCTGCTTTCACACCGATAAGAGAAGCTGTTTTTTCACAGATCACGGCTCCGTCATCGGTAAGCTCATACTGCTCGTGGGACTTTCGGTCACGTAACGTTACATCCTCTTTAAAATTTTCCGTATTTTCCGGAACATACACATAGATACTGACACTTCCCTTTTCTTTTGGTGCCGTCATCTTGGTGAGCTGCACACGAGTATAGTGATCGATCTCGCTGTTTCCGTCCAGGAATTTCAGAAGTTCCTTTTTCTGGCTCTGTGTAGCATCATCATCGTTGATCACCATGGCATCATAGTGCTGGATCTGGTCATACTGGAGAAGCGCAATATCCATGATCGAATCGTAAAGTCCGAATCCTACAAGCATCAGTCCCATGCTTCCTGCAATTCCGAAAATAGTCATAAAGAGTCGCTTCTTATAACGAAAAAGATTTCGCATGGACGATTTCCAGGAAAAGCTCAGATGCTTCCATATAAAGCCGATCCGCTCAATAAGTATCCGTTTTCCCTCTTTTGGTGCAGGCGGACGCATCAGGGATGCCGGTGTTTCTGCCAGAGTTTTTGCGCTGGAAAAAAGTGTTGCACCCATAGTACAGATCACCGCTGCTCCGGAAGCGATCAGTGCATAGTGCATTTCATAATTCAGCTGCATGTGATCACCAATATTCCAGTACATGATCCCATATGCCTGGATAATGATAAACGGAAGAACCTTTTCTCCGAAAAGAATACCCACGATGCTGCCTCCTGCTGTTGCAAGGAAGGCATAACAGAGATATTTGGATGCAATAGATATTTTTCCGTAGCCCAATGCTTTCATGGTTCCGATCTGGGTTCGCTGCTCCTCAACCATTCGTGTCATTGTGGTAAGACTGATCAGAGCCGCTACAAGGAAGAATATCATCGGGAAAACTTTTCCGATGTTTTTCAGCCGCTCTGCGTTATCACCAAAATCCGAATATTCCGGAAGGTCATTGCGGTCTGTGATGATCCACTCCGGTGTTTCAATATCATCTACCTCTTTCTGGGCATCCTCGATCTTCTGCCGGGCTTCCGCAATTTTGTCATCGGCCTTTTTTTTGCCGTCCTGATATTCTTTCTTTCCATCGGAAAGCTTCTTTTTTGCGTCCTCCAGATCTTTTTTGGCGTCTTTTAATTTCTGTTCGTTTTCTTGGATCTCTTTTTCACCATCCAGGATTTTCTGTTCATTTGCATCCAGTTCAGCCTGACTGCTGGTAAGCTTTTCCGTATTTGCCTGGATCTCTGCCTGTCCTGCATTTAACTGGGCCTGTTTTTCCTCCAGCTGCTGTCTTCCGGAACCTAACTGGGCTTTGGCAGCGTCAAGCTGGCTCTGACCGTCATCAAGAGCTGCCTGATTGGTCTCGATTTCTTCTTTGGCTGCAGAAAGCTCTGTTTTCTTTGCCTCCAGTTCTTTTTTTCCTTTATCCAGTTCTTCCTGGCCTGCGTTCAGCTGTGTCTCTGTCCCGGAAAGTGTCTCTTCCTGTTCTTCGATCTGACTGAAGCCCTCATTGATCTGAGTGAGGCTGCTCTCCAGTTCAGCCCGGGTCTGGGCCAGCTCTGATTTTTTTGCTGTAAGCTCAGCCTGCGCCCCGTCGATCTGCGCCTGACCGGAATTTATCTGTTCTTCCATTGCACTGATCTGGTCATTTAATGTCTGGATCTGCGCGGAAAGCTCCGCCAGCTCTTCCTCGGTTTTTCCTGCTTCCGCACCGGCGTCATACTGAGCCTGCAGCTCCGCCACCTGACTGCTTAATGTCTCTTTCTGGCTGGTCAGTTCATCCAGCTGTGCCTGCTGCCCGGAAAGGGCTTCTTCACTGGAACTGATCTGGGCTTCGCCCTCGGAAATCTGTGCAAGCCCTGCCTCACACTGTTCTTTCTGACTGGTGAGAGATGCCTTTGTTTCTCTAATCGTATTTTTTCCGGCTTCCAGCTGTTCTCTTCCGGTGTCAAGCTCAGCCTGTTTGCTTTCCAGTGTTTTTTCCGCTTCCCGGAGCTGAGCCTCACCGTCACTTACCTGCTTTTTTGCATCAGTCAGCTGTTCGTATCCGGCAGTCAGCTCTGACTGCTTTTCATTTATCTGTGCTTCGGAGTTGACAAGCTGTGATCTGGCAGCATTTAACTGGGCCATCCCGTCTTCCACCTGCTGCTTTGCACTGTTAAGCTGAGACCATCCATCTGCGATCTGCTGTCTGCCGTCTGCAAGCTGCTGTTTTCCATCGATCAGCTCCTTTTTTGCATCATTGAGCTGCTGTTTTCCATCTTCGTACTCTTTTTTTCCATCATCATACTCTTTCTGTCCATCATCCAGCTTTTTCTTCGCATCGCCAAGCTTTTCCTCTGATTCCCTCTTTCCATCCTCAAGCTCTTTTCTGGCATCATCCAGCTTTTCATTGGCTTCTGCGACGACCTCATCGTAGCGCAGACTGCACTGCTCTTTTTCGATGCCTTCCACACGCTTCCGTATCTTTTTAATAAGATTGTCGTAGGCATCGGTATAGCTGATCACATCCCCGGATTCATGAACCATAATATAGATCTGGGTAAAAGCCTCCTGATCAAAATCCTCCGGAAGGATGTATCCGAAACCGCTGATCTCACCTGACCCAAGAGTCGTATTTCCTCTGTTAAACGAAATATAAAGAGGGCTGCTTCCGATTCCCACAACTGTATAGGTTGTCTTTTTCAGAAGTTCACTGTCTCCATCCTCACTGACAGATATGGTATCCCCGATTTTATAGCCACGGTTCTTTGCAAATGGCTTGTCCAGAAAAATCTCGCCGCTTTTTTCCGGTATCCTTCCTTCATCTGCTGTGAGCAGATTAAAATTGCTGCTGATGGATTCCAGATGAAGAACCTTCCTGGCATCGTCCTCTCCACTCATAACATCCGTAGAGTAACCACCCTCAGCCAGCTCTATACCGTCAATGTCTGATACCGCTTTTACATCACGCTGGGTCAGTCCCAGTGTTCCCTGAATCTTCAGATCCATCAGCTTTGCCGCTTCATAATAGGCATCTCCGGAATATCTCATATCCGGAGAAGACGCCTGGATCCCGGAAAAAAATGCAACGCCCAATGCCACGATCAGAAAGATCGAGATAAAACGTGCTTTACTTTTCCGGATCTCCATCCAGAAATCTTTGTGTAATGCTTTCATTCCGTCACCTACCATTCAATTTCTTCCACTGGTGTGGGATGTGCATTTTCGGTCATCCTGGAAACCTTGCCGTTTTTGATCTTGATCACACGGTCAGCCATAGGTGTCAGTGCAGAGTTGTGGGTAATGACAATGACAGTCATGCCTCGTTCCCTGCAGGTATCCTGAAGAAGCTTCAGGATTGACTTGCCGGTCTGATAATCCAGCGCTCCTGTAGGTTCATCACAGAGCAGAAGCTTGGGATTCTTTGCCAGAGCTCTGGCTATGGAAACTCTCTGCTGCTCACCGCCGGAAAGCTGTGCCGGAAAGTTGGTCAGCCTCTCCTTCAATCCTACTTCCTCCAAAACCGTCCTGGCATCCAGAGGATCCTTACAGATCTGAAGAGCAAGCTCCACATTCTCCAGTGCAGTCAAATTTGGCACCAGATTATAAAACTGGAATACAAAGCCAATATCCTCACGCCGGTATCCGGTCAGCTGCCGGTCTGTATATTTTGCGATATTTTTCCCATCGATCCAGACATTGCCGGATGTAGCTTTATCCATTCCGCCCAGGATATTCAACACCGTTGTCTTTCCGGCACCGCTGGGTCCTACCACAACTACAAATTCTCCTTTTTTTATCCGGAAGCTGATCTCATCCACCGCTATGATCTTCACTTCTTTTGAGCCATAGATTTTGGATACATTTTCCAGCTTCACATAATCTTCCGTATGCTCCATTCTCATCCTCCTCTTTGCTCTCTCTATAATTTCAGGGGGCTTTTACTTGCCCCCTTTTTATTCCCCGCCTCAATATCACAGCTGTTTGGTAATATCCCTTCATCTGTAATCGATATGTCTGTAAATATATTTATAAGTATATCGGTTCTTCATTCAAAATGCAATTTCTACTTATATTTTACAAAGATTTTTCATTCCTGCGCATTTGTATTTTACATTTCTTTTCTATAATACAGACAGATAAAGGAAATCAATATTATGGCTGACTGTTGCTGACAACAGCAGAAGTATAATTCCATCAAAATGGGAGGAATGGATTATGTATAAAACACTGTGGAATCACTTAGATCAAAATAAAAAAAAGGCCCCTGCACCTGCTGTTTTTCTTGCACTTCTGACAGCTGGATGGAGTGCAGCCGGAATTTTGTCCGGATTACTTGTTTGTCTGGGACTTCAGACAGAACTGATGGTGAAACTGACTGTGATCTTATGTACCGGTGGATACGCCGGACTGATACCCGGATTCTTCGGTGGAATTCTTTATCTTTACCGAATGGATCTTCGGAAAACTTCTGCTGATCCGGCAGCTGATTCTGTCGCTAATCCAGAAAAAGCTTCTTCTGATCATACTTCATTGATCTATTTTCACAATAATTGACAAAAAAGCAGAACTCTGCCTGATTGTGCAGGGTTCTGCTTTTTTATTGAATATGTGTATTAATTTTGATTACTTTCTTATGGAATCAGCGAGCTTTCTTGCTTCTGCTGTCAGCTCTTTTATTTTATCAAATTCTCCTGCCTTTACAAAATCTCCTTTTACCATCCAGCTTCCGCCGCAGCAAAGGATTTTGTCACAGGAAAGATATTCCTCAAGGTTTTTCGCATTGATCCCACCTGTAGGCATAAATCTGATTCCTGTATAAGGAGCTGCCATAGCCTTGATCATTGAAATTCCGCCTGCCGGTTCTGCCGGGAAGAATTTTACTACCTTAAGGCCTCTTTTCACTGCCTGTGCAACCTCAGATGGAGTGATACATCCCGGGAAAACAGGAATATCTTTTTCCAGGCAGTAGTCTACGATCTCTGGATTGAAGCCTGGGCTTACGATAAATTTTGCTCCGGCGCCAACAGCTGCATCTACCTGCTCAGTTGTAAGTACGGTACCTGCTCCCACAAGCATTTCCGGGAACTGCTCTGCCATCAGACGGATAGACTCTTCGTGCCCAGGATGCCATGTACCTTCATCTAGTTTATAACCGCAAAAGAATCCTGATTGTAGAAAAAAATTCCTGATTTGTCGGACAGCATCCTTTCCGGATGCTGTCCGATCTTCCAGAAGTCTGTCTTCACTGTCTTCAGCAAATACATTTTTATAATAAAAATAAGCCCTGGAAATTTATCTTTCCAAGGCTTTCTAAGAGGTGCCACCCGGATTTGAACCGGGGATAGAGGTGTTGCAGACCTTTGCCTTACCACTTGGCTATGGCACCATGCTCCCCCTGTTGGACTCGAACCAACGACACTGCGGTTAACAGCCGCATGCTCTACCGACTGAGCTAAGGAGGAATATTTAATTTAAGGCTTATACCTTAAAAACTACATACATGCTTATTGATGGTCAATCAAACTCTTTGAATCAATTCTTAACCTGCGTTTCTTGGTCAAGCCCTCACCCGATTAGTAACAGTCAGCTCCATGTGTTACCACACTTC
>NZ_JAAWUO010000050.1 GCF_013304825.1 Blautia schinkii
AAGGCAGGTTACCCACGCGTTACTCACCCGTCCGCCACTAGAATTAAATTAAATCGACCGAAGTTTCAATAAAGTAATTCCCGTTCGACTTGCATGTGTTAAGCACGCCGCCAGCGTTCATCCTGAGCCAGGATCAAACTCTCTGATAAAATGTTTGATTCAATCTCAAGACAACCGTTTGGCTATCTCTCGTTTTTACTGCTTTTGGTTTGTTTAAACCGTTCTTTAAATGTAAAGAAATTTTCGAGAATCGTATGTGTTTCACTGTTTAGTTATCAAGGTTTGTTGTGTCTGTCTCTCAGACAGCTCGTTTATTTTATCTCATCTCTTTTTGTTTGTCAAGCACTTTTTTAAGTTTTTTTCAAACATTTTTGAGTTAAGATTTTGTTGCCGCTTTGTTGGCGACTTGGATACTTTATCATATCTTCTGTCTTTTGTCAACTGTCAATTTCATTTTTCTGAAATTCTTTTTAATTGTTTGTTTTTCAAAAACAATTATTTGCGACAGCTCAGTTATAATACCACTGGGAGTTATGCTTGTCAACCATAAAATTCAAATTTTTTTGATTATTTTGTTTGTTTGG
>NZ_JAAWUO010000051.1 GCF_013304825.1 Blautia schinkii
TTGGTTTTCACGCACCAGCATCGTTGACTGTTTCTGCAGGAAATCATTCCGCTGATTGGTTACTTTCTCATACACTCTTGCCACCCTGATCCGCTGCTTCTCGCGGTTATGGGAATCTTTTTGTTTTCGGGAAAGCCTGCGCTGTTCTCTTATGAGTTTTCGCATTGAGCGTTCCAGATATCTGGGATTTGATACCGTATTTCCATTACTGTCGGAGTAGAACGCTTTGATTCCGACATCAATCCCTATCGTTCCGCCAGCATTTGAGCGTGGTTCCGGTTCAAAATCAACATTTAAAACCGCAAAATATTTTCCAGCCGGTGTGTGCTCAATGATCACGTGATTAATCTTTTCCACTTCCATCGACTGCCGTATTTTAACAAATCCAAGTTTCGGAAGTTTGATATATCTTCCCACAATACGGATATTATCTTTTTGATTTACCGTTCTGTATGACTGGAACCGGTTATGTTTACTTTTGAAGGTTGGATAGGAAGCCCGTTTCTGAAAGAAATTCACAAATCCCCGGTCGAGATCCCGCAAAGACTGCTGTAATGCAATGGAATCTGCTGCTTTCA
>NZ_JAAWUO010000052.1 GCF_013304825.1 Blautia schinkii
TGCTTCAGCTATGGGGATATAAGACGCGTCCATCGAATTTATGCAAGTAATTGAAGATGGACAAAATAGTAATTGTATTAATTAATGAACCATAGCATAATACAAATATGAACACAACATATAAATCAAACAACAATGTCGTCTATTCCTGTAAATACCATGTAGTATGGTGTCCAAAGCATAGACGAAAAGTATTAATTAATGGTGTGGACGTCCGGCTGAAGGAGCTGCTCACAGAGTATGCTGCAAATCTTTCTGTAGACATTCTGGAAATGGAGAGCATGCCAGACCATGTTCATATGCTTTTGGAAGTAGATCCTCAGTTTGGCATCCACAAAGCTGTAAAGTCATTTAAAGGCTATACGTCCAGAATTTTAAGACAGGAATTTCCCTATCTTAAAATGAAAATGCTGACTCTCTGGACAAACAGCTATTTTGTATCGACGGTGGGCGGTGCTCCGCTGGAAACAGTAAAACAGTATATTGAAAACCAGAAAACATCGCAGAGACAAAAGGATAAGATGGGATAATGCAAAAAGGAATTAAATT
>NZ_JAAWUO010000053.1 GCF_013304825.1 Blautia schinkii
AAGTTTGACGGAGTAATAAATATGAAAATCCGAGAAGTGAATGAGAATAAAAAGCAATTTATAGCATTATTGTTATTAGCTGATGAGCAGGAAAATATGATTGATCACTATCTTGAAAAAGGTACTATGTATGTACTTGAAGATGGTAATGTAAAAGCTGAATGTGTCGTTACTGATGAAGATAATGGAATACTTGAAATTAAAAATATTGCAGTTGATCCTCAGAATCAAGGACAGGGCTATGGGAAAGCATTGATTGACTTCTTTGCAAGTAAATATGCAGATGAATATTCTATTTTGCAGGTTGGAACAGGTGACAGCCCGTTGACCGTACCGTTTTATGAAAAATGCGGATTTGTCCGATCTCACAATATTCCGAATTTCTTTACGGACAATTATGACCACCCAATTTATGAGTGTGGTGTACAGTTAATAGATATGGTATATTTGCAAAGATGTTTATAACTTC
>NZ_JAAWUO010000054.1 GCF_013304825.1 Blautia schinkii
GTAACAAGGTAGCCGTATCGGAAGGTGCGGCTGGATCACCTCCTTTCTAAGGAAAAAGTAGAGAGTAAGAATGTGTTTTACTGTTTAGCTATCAAGCTGAAAGATTTCTGGTGCCGATGCGGTTGGGGGACACACCCGTTCCCATCCCGAACACGACGGTTAAGACCCAATCGGCCGATGGTACTGCACTGGAGACGGTGTGGGAGAGCAGGTGGGCGCCAGATCAAAAAAAGAAAAACAGGAGAGATCCTGATGAGAATAAAAGCTGGTTTTACCAGTGATCAGAGTTTACAAAAACAGTTTGTGAGTTCTGATGGCTGATAAAACATCAGTCAGCATTGTACCTTGAAAACTGCATACATGAAATTTGATTAAGTTAATCAAATATCCT
>NZ_JAAWUO010000055.1 GCF_013304825.1 Blautia schinkii
AAGGCAGGTTACCCACGCGTTACTCACCCGTCCGCCACTAGAAAAATCATATCGACCGAAGTTTCAATAAAGTTTCCCGTTCGACTTGCATGTGTTAAGCACGCCGCCAGCGTTCATCCTGAGCCAGGATCAAACTCTCTGATAAAATGTTTGATTCATTTACTCAAGACAACCGTTTGGCTATCTCTCGTTTTACTGCTAAATAGGTCGTAACTCCGACTCGCTTCCGCTCATCGGAGCAGGTTCATGCTTTCGCATTCACCCGAACCGTTCTTTAAATAAATGTAAAGAAATTTTCGAGAATCGTATGTGTTTCACTGTTTAGTTATCAAGG
>NZ_JAAWUO010000056.1 GCF_013304825.1 Blautia schinkii
ATATGGGAAGAAGCAGTACCGTAAGGAGCTGTGGACTGTATAGAAGAGAGAATGCCGGAATGAGTAGCGAGATAGAGGTGGGAATCCTCTAGGCCGAATATCCAAGGTTTCCAGGGTAAAGCTGATCTGCCCTGGGTGAGTCGGGACCTAAGGTGAGGGCGGGAGCCGTAGCCGATGGACAACAGGTTGATATTCCTGTACTGCAGTATAACAGAACTGTGGGGACACGTAAGGAGAGCGGGAGCCGGGAATGGAAAGTCCGGTACAAGCGAGGTACCAGTATGGTAGGAAAATCCGCCATGCAATGGGAAGACGTGATGTGGAGCGAA
>NZ_JAAWUO010000057.1 GCF_013304825.1 Blautia schinkii
AGGATATTTGATTAACTTAATCAAATTTCATGTATGCAGTTTTCAAGGTACAATGTATTGGGCTTTATTACTTAAAACCCAATGGGCTTAAGTGGACTCGAACCACCGACCTCACGCTTATCAGGCGTGCGCTCTAACCAGCTGAGCTATAAGCCCATCTTGAAATCTTCCGATTTCAGTGGAGATGAAGAGATTCGAACTCTCGACCCCCTGCTTGCAAGGCAGGTGCTCTCCCAACTGAGCTACATCCCCATTTGATCTGGCAGCCACCTGCTCTCCCACACCGTCTCCAGTGCAGTACCATCGGC
>NZ_JAAWUO010000005.1 GCF_013304825.1 Blautia schinkii
ATGTGACAGTTACTGCAGCTCCTGGTACAGAGCAGGAAAAGGATTATGCAATCACTGTTCCTGCAGATAATCACGTATGGATCATGCTTCATGATGATAGTTCTTATTACGTTTTGTATACAGATAAGGAATGTAAAGAATTGCATGAGCCAGAGGAAGATGTGAAAGGAGACACACATCTTTATGCAGAGATTGAGTCTTATGAGGATTATGAAGAGGCAGAGGATGAAGTATGAGGAGTTTGAGAGTATTTATCCGGTAACAATATATCACAAAACAATACCATGGATTTACAATTCGTGTCATTTTCTGTCGTTTCGTGACAGAATTATTGAAAAAATTCTGACTTTTTTATAATGAGGATAACAAATGGGAGTATAGCAAATGGAAGAGGAGGGATGTCGTGTATTGTATTGCCATATTGACTGATCAGGAACAATTTTTTGCACAGACATTGAAAACAGTACCGACAGTGGTGTTTCTCGCATTACCGGGTGTGTCCGGCCTGAATGCAGCAGAACACCTTCGTTCTCTGTATCCGAAATGTGGAATCATCTGGTGCAGTGACCTTGATTTTTCGCTTCATGCGTTCAGGCTGCGGATAGAATATTTTTTTATGAAACCTGTGGAAGAGCAGAAAATAAAAGAAGGACTTTCAATCTGGCTTGAATGTAAAAAAGTAAGATGAGAAAGACATTCAGGAGGAAAACAACATGAAGACAATCATAAAGTATGAACTGGTCATAAATGAAGCACTTAGATCTGCACTCAATTACCACACACCAGACGAGCAGATTAATGAATTTATCCGCTTTTTCGGCAGACATATCGGTTCTGACAGAATATATATTTTTGAGGATTGTAAAGAAAGACATGGCACAGACAATACGTATGAATGGTGTGCACAGGGAGTAACTCCTGAGATAGACAGATTGCAGAATGTCGATATGGACGTAATAAAGTGGTGGTACGATACGTTTTCCAAGGGCGAAAGTATCATTATCACTGATATAGAAGATATAAAAGAAGAACATCGCGTATCGTATGATATGTTAAAAGAGCAAAATGTGAGAAATGTGGTGGTGTGCCCTTTACGTTATAAAGATGAGATAAGCGTTTTTTTCGGTGTGGATAATCCTCCCAAAAGTGATTACAGGGGGCTTACTACTTTTCTGGATATGATAGGAACGCTTCTTATCTCATTTCTGAAATTGCGTAATTCATTTATAAAGTCAAATAAAGAGGCAAAGCTCAGCAGTTATTCATCCCTCTCGAAGATCTACATATCTATGCATTTGGTTGATGTGCAGACAAAAAGATATCATATTATAAAAATGACAGATCAGATTGCGGAATATCTGGGAAAAGATTTTAAAATGGGAGAATATGAAATCAGGGATGATTTTTGCGGACATATCAAGAATATTGCTGAGAAAATGTGTATAGAATCACAACTTCAGGAATCACTGGAGTTTGTAGATATCAGTACGCTGGAAGAACGGCTTCTTGGAGAAAACAGCATAACACATGAATTTATAGATAAAACATCAGGTTGGTGCCGGAGCAGATTTATTCCTGTAGACTACGATGAAAATGGAAGACTTCTGCATGTGCTTTTCTGTATTCAGTGTATAGAAGAAGAAAAAAAGCGTGAGAACAGGCTGATTTATCTGGCGCGGACAGATCTTATGACAGGATTATGTAATCGTGGAAGCGGAGAAAAAAGGATTACTGAACTTTTAAAGGAAAAAACAGGAGGATTGCTTTGTCTGATCGACTGTGACAAATTTAAATCCATCAATGACAATTACGGGCATTCTGTAGGAGATAAGGTGATCATAGCTGTTGCGGAGAAGCTACAGAAAACATGTCGTGACAGTGATGTGGTTTTGCGTCTCGGTGGTGATGAGTTTGCCATGTTTGTGCCGGGAATGCTGGAACAAGGGGCAGCAGAGAAATTTTTTGAGAGATTTTTTGAAAATATCCGACAGATTGATGTCATAGAGATGCAGGGAAAGAGCATAGAAATAAGTCTTGGTGCGTGTTTTTATGATGGATATGAAGAGGTTTCTTTTGATCAGCTATACAGAAAGGCTGACAGGGCAATGTATCAGAGTAAAAAGCAGAAAGGCTGCAGTGCTGTAATTTATGGGGAGGGGATGTAAAAAATTCTGGAAGATTCCCGGTTATGAGCTGCGTAGCGAAGCGGAATAAAAGGAGGAGTCTATGAAAGAAAAGAAAGTAATTGATTACACCAGAACCTATCGAAGAATTGAGGCAGATAAAAAGAAATGTATTCTGTATATTGTTATACTGATCCTGCTTGGTTTTCTGCTTATGTGGACTCAGATCGATGTTTTTACTCCTTTGCATTTACAGATGCGATGCCGAAACTGAATACGAATAATGAAGAAGTGATCGAATATTTCTGCAAGGTCTGTGAGGACTGGATCCGGAAATTTGATATAGATGGAATCCGTTTTGACGTGGGAAATGAAGTGTCTCATCGGTTTTTAAAGCGGATACGGGAACATTTAAAAGCGGTAAAACCGGATCTTTATCTGCTGGGGGAAATCTGGCATGATGCAAGCCAGTGGCTGCAGGGAGATGAATATGATTCAGTTATGAATTATCCGCTGCTCAGCGGAATCCATGATTTTTTCCTTGATAAAACGATGAAAAAAGAGGAATTCGAATACATGGTAAACCGTTGCTATACCATGTATATGCAGCAGAATAATGATGTGCTTTTTAACCTGCTGGATTCACACGATACGGAACGTCTTATGAACCGTTTTCATGATCTGGATAAGTTCTATCAGCAGCTTGCAATTCTCTTCACTCTTCCGGGAAGTCCCTGTATTTACTATGGAACGGAGATTGCAATGGAAGTTTTGCTAAACGCATCGAATGAGAAGGTAAAAGGAAGCGGGGAAGTGCTTTTTGCCCGGGAGTTTGATGGAGATATACTTGGCGCAAATGGAACGCTGATTCGCAGAATTTAAACCGAATCAAGTAAGTCCCCTGCGGAGATTACGAAGAGTAATAAGCAGTGGATGGGGACTTGCTTGTATCACTCAGGTAAGAATTAAGTGATGGAAGCATTTCACATAATAATAGTTACTTTGCGCATTTTGTGTTATAATTGAGATTAACAGGAAATGATAAATATCTGTAAAATGAATGTTTATCAGGAACTTACCGGAGGACATTTTAGTTAAGGCGTAATAAATTTCGGACTTTGTGAAATGCAAAAGGGAGATCAATGATATGAGGAAAAAAACAGTCCAAAAAAGCAGTACCAAAGGCAATGCGAAGAGTAATACAAAGAGCAATGCAAGAAACAGCGTAAAAAACAGTGCAAAAAACAGCCCTCAAAAAGCTGTTAAGACTGTTGCTCCAACAGTAGAGAATGTTTCTGTTAAGCAAACCGCAATTATTCAGGAGCCATCTGTTGAACAGGATGAACAGAACATTCCAACGAAACAGCCTGATCTGGGACCGCGAAGAAGTGTAGCTTTCATTGGATCAGAATGTTATCCATTTGTTAAGACCGGTGGATTGGGAGATGTAATGTCTGCCCTGCCAAAGAGTCTGGCAAAATTAAACATTGATGTTAAGGTCATTCTTCCAAGATATAAATGTATTCCTCAGAAATTTCAGGAAAAGATGGAATACAGGGGTTCCTTTGATATGAATCTCTGCTCTGATGGAAAGCAGTATTATGTGGGAATTATGGAATATCAGGAGGACGGTGTTGTCTATGATTTTATAGATAATGATGAGTTCTTTTCCTGGGGAAATCCATATACGAATCTTATAGATGACATTCCGAAATTCTGTTATTTTGCAAAAGCTGCCCTTGCTGCCCTTAATTATCTGAATTGGACTCCTGATGTAGTACATTGTCATGACTGGCAGGCAGCTTTAGTACCACTTTATCTGAGAACCTGTTTCCAGGATACAGATGTGGGACGTGCAATTTCAGTACTCACAATACATAATCTGAAGTTCCAGGGTATTTATGACAGAAAAATGATTCAATACTGGTCAGGACTTCCGGATTATGTATTTAATAAGGACTGCATGATTCAGAACTGGCTGGATGCCAATATGTTAAAGGGTGGTATCGCTTACAGTAACAAAGTTACAACCGTAAGTAACACCTATGCCTGGGAGATTCAGACAGAGGAATATGGAGAGGGACTTGCAGACCATTTAAGATATCACAACAATAAGATTCTGGGAATTGTGAATGGTATTGATACGGATATCTGGAATCCAGCAACTGATAAGCTGTTAGCTGCTGATTATGATGAGAAGTCAGCAATAAAGAATAAAAAGATTAATAAAAAAGCTCTTCAGGAATCTCTGGGGCTGGATGTAGATGAGCATAAGATGGTAATCGGACTTATTTCACGTCTCACCAACCAGAAAGGTCTTGATCTTGTAAATGACGTAATCCCGGGAATTATGGATGAACATACGCAGGTGGTTGTTCTTGGTACTGGTGATTCTCAGTATGAGAATACATTTCGTTATTATGAAAACAAATATAAGGGCAATTTCTGTGCATATATTGCTTACAATGAAAATGTGGCTCACAATATTTATGCAGGATGTGATGCACTTCTGGTTCCATCAAGATTTGAACCATGTGGACTTACACAGCTTATAGCCATGAGATATGGTGCAGTTCCGATTATAAGAGAGACTGGAGGACTTAAAGATACGGTTCAGCCTTATAATATGTTTGAGAATACAGGAAACGGTTTTACATTTGACAGATATGAAAGCGGGCTGCTTTACGACGCGATCAACAGAGCAAAGACTCTTTATTTCGAGAACAGGAAATCCTGGGATGATATGGTAATCCGCGATATGAATAAAGATGTTTCCTGGGAAAAGAGTGCAAAACAGTACAAAGATATGTATGTAGGATTAACACCAAGAGATTAGAGCGTGCTTGAAAAATAAAAGTTGCACAAAACATATATCCTAATACCCATTTTCATGTTAGAATAAAGAAAAAGGGGTGTTAATTATGTTGAGACGATACGAATTAACCGATGAAGATGGAACCGTATAGCTCCATTACTGCCGCCTGAAAATTCCGGAAAACAGGGACGCCCCCAAAAGTTCAACCGGACAATTCTGAATGGAATTGTTTGGATTGCTCGTAGCGGAGCTCCATGGCGAGACCTTCCAGAACGTTATGGTTCCTGGCAAACTGTTTATTTCCGTTTCCGTAAATGGATTGAAGACGGCACCCTTGATAATATTTTTTGTGTTTTGAGCTTAGAAGCCGAATTAACAGAACTGTCAATTGACGCTTCTATTGTCAAAGCGCATCAGCATAGTGCTGGAGCAAAAAAAGGGGGCCACCAAACGAAATAGGACACAGCCGTGGTGGAGCCAGCACAAAAATCCATGCAGTTGTAGATGCATACGGTTATCCGGTTTATTTTATGATCAGTGAAGGGCAACGTAACGATATCAATTACGCAATCCCTTTGCTGGATCATGTCAATACCAATGGAAGTAATGTATTGGCAGATCGTGGATACGACTGTAACAAGCTAATTGATTATATCTATGCCCATACAGGAGAACCAACGATTCCTTCTAGAAAAGGTGCTAAATTTGAACGCCATTGCGATTGGTGGCTTTACAAAGAGAGACATTTGGTAGAAAATTATTTTCTCAAATTGAAAGCATATCGTCGAATTGCCACCCGCTATGATAAGCTGGCTTCAACTTTCTTGGGATTTATATGTATCGCTTCAATATTAATTTGGTTAAAATGAACAACTTACAATGTTTTTCAAACACGATCTAGAGCATTTACAGTTTGGACAGGGAAGAATATATCGGATTTTAGAGCCAAAGAATCGGGTTGGAAACAGAAGCTTTAAAATGATTTTTTCTGAAATTATAAAAAAGGCAGCGGCTTTTCCTGATAAATATGTCCTTACCAACCCTGTCTCAAAAAAATGGATTCAAATTCAATTTAAGAAAATACCTACTGCCATACAGCATAACCCCCCGCTGTTTTTATACCAGACGACAGGGCTTTCCTTAAGGCAGCTTATACTCTTTTGGAACCGTTTTTACATGTCCTTTTATGTATGAAAATCTACCGCAAGAGTGATAATACAAAAATGGATAACATAGATTTATAAAAGCAGGGGCTGTCCGGGAAATAGATAGTTCCAAAGCAGGGAGGGTATGACTTACAACAAGTCATACCCTCCCTGAAATTTTATCTGAAAAAAGAAAAAAAAGATGGCTAACGACAACCATCTTTCTCTCCGTTACATGTTATAATGTAACTATGCTAACAACTAATTATTATAATGACTTTTTTGAGTTTGGGCAACAGAAAATTAACTTTAGTTTTTTCGAATTGAGTTTACCCGATGACGATCCAGTCTATACCCTGAAAAAAGTGATGGAGGATTTAGATTTTTCTGGCCTGCTGGCCAATTGTTCAGATAAGGGAAGAACCGGGTATAACCCAATTATGATGTACGCTGTAGTTACTTACGCAAACATGCGCGGAGTACGTTCTGTTGACCGTATTGTAGAAGTATGTGAAAGAGATCTCGCTTTTATATGGCTGACCCATGGGCAGAAACCAAAACGGGACGCTTTTTATGAGTTTAAAGGGAAAAAGCTGACTTCTGAAATACTGGATAAAAAATACAGATACGAGATAATTTGAATACAAGGATGTGAGGAAAAATGCGAAAGGCAGAATACCGTTATTATGAAATTTCTCAGGATCTTCCCGTTATGGCATTAAGTGGTAAAAAATGGGAAACTATTTATGGGACAGATAATATGCACTTTCATAATTGTTTGGAGATAGGATATTGCCATTATGGAAATGGAACCATATATGTCGCAGAAAAAGAACTGCCATATCATGCCGGTACGATAACATTTATTCCTAAAAACACACCACATCGGACATGTCCTACACCGGAGGAACGTGGAAAAAAACAAAAATGGGAATATTTATTTGTGGATGTGGAAGAAATTTTAAAAAGAGGTTTTGTAAATGCTCCAGAAAAATATATTTATATTGAACAGAATCTATCGCAGAAAATAAGTGTTTTGGAGAATGCTGGAAGCACGAAGACTGTGACGCTTATGCAGATGATAACAGAAGAAATACAGCTGAGACAAGCAAATTATAAATATACTGTTTCAGCGCTTGCGTTTAATCTTGTGCTGTTTTTTGATCGTTTAGATAATGAAAACATAAAGTTTCAGAATAATTCTAGGGAAACTTTAGATTATACACGTAAAATTATAAGTTATATAGAATTACATTATATGGAGGACATCGGGGGAAAGGATTTTGCAAGGGTATGTAATCTGAGTGAGACACATATGCGGAGGATCTTTATAGAGTCTACTAATATTACACCATCAGAATATCTAAATCTGGTTCGGATTAAGAAAGCCTGTGAAATGCTCGCAAAAGAAAAATGTTCCATAGAAAAAGTGTCTAATTCTGTAGGATACCCAGTGTTATCTACATTTATGCGTAATTTTAAGAAAATAACGGGAATTTCACCAAATGCATGGCGGAGAAAAGCATTGGAGAATCCGGAAAATGTAACAACTTACCAAGTATCAGTGTTTAAGGGGTGGTAAAATATAATAGGGTGCCACTAGGAACAGTAAAAAAACCATAAGCATCGTCCCCATTCCCACATTATCACTTTGATCCGAGAGAGTATGAAGACAAAAGATGAACTTCCAGCCTGCTCGGTAGCAACGGCCGTGTCTCTTATTTCTCCCCACTTGAAATTGAGAGCTTCAAGTTTTTGGGGATGACAAGCAGCTCAGTATGATATTAATTGAAGATTGCAATGAAAAGATCATCTACCGTAAACAAGCAGTAGATGGTTTTTTTTATATCTTTTTGGGAACAAGTAGAGATTTATAGCTAGAAATATATGTTTTATCATAATCTGTGCAATAAGATGGGTTAATTCTTCGATTTACATATTTTTTAAAGTGTTCTGACATGGTATTATGGTACTTATAAAGAACCAATTATATCTGTTGGAGAGAGTGGTGAAAAGTTATGAAGCTATTGTTTAAACAAAGGTTGTTTTCATGGTTTGACAGTTATGATATCTATGATGAAGCAGGCAACACTGTTTATGTAGTAAAAGGTCAGTTGTCCTGGGAACATAAACTTGTAATTTATGATGCCTATGGAAATGAAGCAGGAATGGTTGTTCAGAAAGTTCTTACCTTTCTTCCTAAATTTGAGATTTATAAAAACGGCAGTTATACAGGATGCCTGAGCAAAGAATTCTCATTCCTGACGCCGCGTTATAATATTGATTACAATGGATGGCATATTGATGGAACCATTATGGAATGGGACTATAGCATTCTTGATCAAAGCGGATATTTAATTGCACGGGTCAATAAAGAACTGTTTCATATGACTGATACATATGTCATTGATGTACAGAATCCAGGAAATGCGTTGGATGCTCTGATGTTTGTACTTGCGATTGATGCAGAAAAATGTTCCAGAAATTAAAAAGTTGATCTTGTTGTCGAAGATATTCGGAGATGGGGAGGTAGCATGGGATTATTCAAAAAGAAAATCGTGAAAAAAACATATGACCGAGAACATATGAAACCAGTTATTCGTGTAAGCATATGTACTGGAGAAGAAGTAGCAGGATTCAAAGACATACGGACCGGAAAAATCGAAGAAATCATACTGATCAGATATCCAGAGGACTTAGAAAAATTTAAAGAGATATATGAGATAACAGAGGAAATTGCAAAAGAATATTAGACATTGGATAAGGAGGAGATGTTGTCATGAGAACTATAGGTAATATCCTTTGGTTTATATTTGGAGGATTATTGGGCGGACTGGCATGGATTTTTGCAGGTTGCATATGGTGTATTACAATTGTTGGAATTCCATTTGGAAAGCAGTTCTTCAAAATGGCAAGACTCTCTTTCATGCCATTTGGTGCGAGTGTGATAGGGTAGAATGTGTAAGGTCTTATCCTCCTTGCTGTATGGTGGTATTTTATGATGATAAATTTGGCGTGAATTGATATGATAATGACATTTAATGTTGTTCAATAGAGAGTTACTTTTTCATATAATTGTATCATCAAAAATAAGCAACAGAAAAAGGAGACAATACTATGGAAAATAAAAAAACGGCACTTATTACAGGTTCTTATGGCGGTCTTGGCACATGTTTTGTAAATATTCATGCAGGCGATGGTGGAAATCTGATTCTGGTGGGAAGAAATCAGAAAAAACTTGATGAACAGGCAGATAGCATACGCAAACTGTATGATGTGGGAGTACACACAATTGCGGCAGATCTATCTTCACCTGATGCAGCTCAGTTGATTTATGATACTTGCAAGGAAAAAAGGTGGCAGGTGGATTACCTGATTAACAATGCAGGTTTTGGCGGTCAGGGTGATTTTGCAAGAGAGAGGACGATGGAACAGGATATGTCCATGATCGCTGTAAACATTGAAACACCCACAAGGCTTTGTAAACTGTTTCTTCCAGATTTCATAAAAAGGGGAAATGGCAGGGTACTGAATGTATCATCAACAGCTGCAACAATGCCAGGACCTTTGCAGGCAGTATATTATGCGACTAAGGCATATGTTACAAGCTGGTCAAATGCTCTGTGGCGTGAACTCCAGGAAACTGGTGTTACAGTAACGGCCTTGATGCCTGGTGCAATGCAGACTGGTTTTATCAGTGCAGGTGGACTTTCTGATACAAAGCTGTTTTCAAATGCCGTAGATCCTGCCAGGGTAGCTAAGGCTGGTTATGATGTGTTGAAAGGAAAACTTAATGTGATCTCGGGGCTTCCGGGATGGCAGACTCCTATGATGAAACTGGCTCCTTTATTCCCGAAGAAGACCATGTTGAGTTTTGTATACGATCAGCAGCGTGTAGGAAATGCAAAGAGAAAATAAGGAAAGCAAATGGACAAATATATTTTAGATGGACAATATGGAAAATATCTTGAAATGATTGGTGTAAAAGTTGGTGAAGCATTAAAAGAAGCCGGTGTGACTGAGGAACTTTTCAGCTGGAATAAGCCGGTACTGGATGAAGTCGATTACTATGCCTTTATAAGTGCAGTAGGAAGACAGGTTACGGATCCGAAGCTGCCAATATTGCTTGCTTCTGCTGATAATATTGAGAGCTTTTCACCGCCGATCTTTGCGGCATACTGTAGCAAGAATGGCAACGTATGCATGGAGAGACTTAGTGCTTATAAGCGGATCATTGCTCCTATGCGGTATGAATTATACAAAACAGATGGAAAAGTGAAGCTTGTGATTGAGGCAGGCAAAGAAGAACTGACCATGCCGCAGTTCCTTGTGGAAACAGAGATGGTGTTCATTATAAATATTATTAGAAAAGCAACAAAGAGCCGCATTTCTCCTGTAGAGGTTCTGATGCAGCAGCCGGTCACTGATAAGGAATTTAAAAATTTCACAGACTGTGCGGTTAAGAAAAGTAACGAAAATGTCCTGATTTTCACAACTGAAGATATGGAGAAGCCTTTCATAAGCTTTAATGAAGGAATGTGGAATTTCTTTGAACCGGAGCTTCAGAAAAGACTGTATGAAATGGAAAAGGATGATACCTTTGCAGCGAAGGTTAGAAGTGCATTAACGGAACTTCTTCCAGGTGGTGGTGGAACAGCTGACGGTGTGGCTGAAAAGCTGGGAATCAGCAAACGGACGCTTCAAAGGAAACTGACTGAAAAGGATACTTCTTTTCAAAAGCAGTTGAACGGTGTAAGGGAGTTGCTTGCGAAACATTATATAAAAAATACAGATATGAGCACGGATGATATCTCATTTCTGCTTGGATACCAGGAACTGAACTCATTCCTGAGAGCATTTAGTAGTTGGACGGGAATAAGCGTCAGTGAGTATAAGAAGTATTGTTTTGTTCAGAACACAGCATCAAAACCATTCTATAAATTTAAAAAGAGAAGGTAGTTGCATATAATAAAGAGGAACAGAGATGCTATGATTAAGTTCCACACTTGAGCAATCAAGATACAGTGGGTACTTTATAAATGTTTAAACGAAGCCGTAGGACCGTAAGGTATAGCTTCTGGAGGCTCCCCAGTTTATCAGGGGAGTTTTTCTTTGGAAAGATTTATGATAATAAAAAATGAAAGTAATCAGAAATACAGGGCTAATGTCCTGCCTGTTAAAAATTTGAAAATTGAAATGTATAATTCAATTAAGCACATCTGTCAGTTTCAGGCGAGACTTTTGGAGTTGTGAGAATTCACTATTATAGTGTTTAACATAATATATAACAAGAATTCTCCTACCTCTGCAGGTAGTGAGATGAATTGTAGATCTGAGATCTGAGCATAAACGCGCATAAATGCTCAAAAGAATTTTATAAATAAATTGCTGATTTTTTTACAAAAACAATCTTGACAGTGACATTGAAAGCTGTATAATAACATTAACAGAACCCACCACGCCTCTGATTTTTCATGCGCAACCCGGTGGGACTTTCTTATTTATGGGGTGTTTTATGTATCAATATCCAAAACAAATATTAACAATAGAACAGCAGGTGCAATCTTATATAGATGCAGGAATGAAGATTACATCTCAAGAAGATGTAGAGAAGGCATTAAAGTCAATTGGATTTTATCGTTTGAGAGGCTACTCGTTTCAATTATATGATAATGCTGCAAAGAAGTATGTTCTGGGAACAAAGTTTGAAGATGTTATAAAATTGTATCAATTTGATCAAGAATTATCTGCTTTGGTTTTTTCAATGATTTCTAAGATTGAGGTTGCTTTGAGAGTGCGATTGGTGGAAGCATTGCTTATACACGGAGAACCACTTGTTTTGCAAGATTCATCGATTTTTAAAGAGAAAAAACGGTATTGGCAGAATATGGCTACTGTAGCGTCAGAAATTGCTCGCTCTAATGATGTGTTTATCAAACATAATTTTGACAATCATGATGGAGAAGTACCTGTATGGGCGGCCGTTGAAGTCCTTTCGTTCGGTACATTGTCGAAGATAATTAAGAATTTGAAAACAGGTACCGGAAGATCATATTCTATCTTGGCGTCAAATTATCAGTATAAATCGAAAAAAGGAAATTTGGTAAAACCATCACAGAAAATGCTTGCTTCATGGATACAGGGTGCTTCAGTATTGCGTAATATGTGTGCTCATAATTCCAGAATTTATAATCGTACAATTCATACGACACCGGAGATTCTGGATGTAGATAAAATTACGCCACCACCAGCGCATAATGGCTTGTATCAAATCTTACTGGCGATGAAGTACCTGCGTTCATCTGATGAGGAGTGGACAGTATTTGTAAATGCTTTCGATAAGCTGATTCAAAATAATAATGGTGCGGTCAGTCTCGCAGCAATGAATCTTCCTGCGGATTGGAAAGAACATTTAAGTGTATAAATGCAGTGGAATTGCATAAAATAATAAAGCAGACCTAATCAAGCACTTTTTGCTCAAATCGGTTAGGCTTTCGGCGGAGTGTTACGATAAGCACTTCGCCATTTTTATTTTGATAAGGAACATCCTCCTTTTACATATGATTGCACAATTTGAACGAAAAAAGTCTCATGATCATGTGAGAAAATGAAAGTAAAATTTATTAGATGATATAATTGTTATATCGGCTAAAAAATAGTGCGGTGAGCAAAAAGAATGGCGTTTTTGCCGATGATGTGATATACCGAATTTTAATCTATGACCTCAAATCGTAAAGCAAAAGCCGCAGGACTAATTGGATGCCCGCAGCTTAGTTTATGCATATTATTCAATTACTTTTCGTTTATTGATAACATACAGAATGATACTCATTGCTGCGACAATCGTCTCAACCACTGGCTGAGTAGCAATTACACCGGGTAACTTCCAAAATAGATTCATTACTATTACTCCTGGAATAAAGAGTATAACATTTCGTAGCATAGTGATGATCATGGAATTGAATGCCTTTCCCAAAACTTGAAAATAAGATGTTACAATATTTGTAATCCCAAGCATAGGAGCGGATAAGCCAATTACCCAAAGGAAGGATGCAGCCTGAACAATCAGTTGGTCTTCTTCTAGGAAAAATGATACCAATGCGCGTCTGAACATAATGAATGCAGCAGTAAAAAATACACCAATCAGAACATCAAACAAACCGCCGACATAAACAGCATTTTCAAGGCGTTTCTTCTGTTCCTGACGTTTGTGTATGACAATGCGGTGTGCTGTAAATATTATGAAGTGGTGTACATACTCTTTCATACGGGAATGCGAATATCAGAATTTTGTGGACTGACGCTGAAGGATATTGATCTTGAGAACAGAACTGTGAATATTGCCCACCAGTTGCAGAGAACGTCAGATATGCGATATATCATAGAAACTACGAAGACGGATGCAGGAACAAGAGTATTGCCAATCACAGAGGATGTGGCACAGATGTTTCAGGCAATCAGCGAGGACAGAAATGCTCTCAAAGTGGAAAAATCCATTGATGGCTACAGTGGATTCCTGTTTTACGATGACAATGGAATGCCCCTTGTGGCAATGCACTGGCAGCACCGTCATTTCAGAATATGAGTTATTACAGACCCAGACTGGAAATGGGTTTGGGTAACACAAGAGTAAAAATAACAGAATTATTGTAATTACGTAACCTGGAATGGGAAATGCAGAAGTATCCACAGATTCAGTCATTGAAAGAAGCAAATCTGTTATTAGGAACAAGACGGACATTTGGAATTTATCAGATCCGGGATGGTTCACCGGGCGACAACTATGCATTTATGAATATCCTGCGCCCTTTTTTGCGTTTTCTTGCATCTTGGTTCATATATTATGCATTTTGGTAATGCTCATATAGACATATAGATAAATATACGATAAAACAAAATCAGATACATAAAATCTATATCAATGTTGTTGCTTCTGTTGTTAAAAATTGTAGAGCAGGTTGAGAAAAAAGGAGAACAAAATGGGATCAGATATCATAAAAATAAGTCATCTAACCAAGAACTTCGGTGATGTAAAAGCTGTTAATGCGGGATATGTCGTAATCCTTGATAAAAGAAGCCTAGAAAAGGATGAAAGGCGGTGAATTATATGAGTTCTTTGGACAAAATACAGAAACTTTCAAAACTTGGAAAAATACTTTGCAGTATTGTTTTTGTTTTTTGCGTGATAGGAATTATAGGAAGTGTTGTAGGAATTGCATTTCTTGCAGCAGGGGTGGATGCGATACATATTGGAGGAGTTACATTAAAGAGTATAGTGCAGACAAACTCCGGAACCAGTATAGGTACAGCTAATATTTATATGGTTGTTGCAATTATTCTTTGTAGTGGTGAGGCTGTGATAACGATGGAAGTATATAATCACTTGGCAGGAATGGACAGGATAGAAAAAGAGATTGCCAGACTGGACGGATTGGTAATGAATGGCTGACACCAAAAAAATAAAAATTGGTGTCAAATTGGTGTCAAACCATTAAAAAGCAGAAAATAAATCAGAAATAACAAAACTCATAAATGCCGCAAACCATTGATTTTACTGGGCTTGCAGAAAATTTCACAGAGAGTTCACAAAATAATTAGCACTCACCTATTGACAGTGCTAACAAAAGGTGTTATAGTTCTCCTAGAACAAGAAAAAAGCACGGCATTTCCAGTATGCGAATATTGGAAATGCTTTTCATAGAATAGGAGGAAAGCCTATGAATATCAGTAAATTTACACAGAAATCCGTACAGGCTGTCCAGGATCTTGAGAAGATTGCTTATGAATATGGCAATCAGGAGATCGAGGAGGAACACCTTCTGTATGCCTTGCTGACACAGGAGGACAGCCTGATCCTCAAGCTGATCGAGAAGATGGAAATCCAGAAGGAATATTTTATTGACACAGTTAAGAGGGCATTGGATGCCAGAGTTAAGGTTTCCGGTGGAGAGCTTCGATTTGGTCAGTATCTGAACAAGGCACTGGTCAGTGCAGAGGATGAAGCGAAGGCTATGGGAGATGAGTATGTATCGGTTGAGCATCTCTTTCTTTCCATGCTGAAGAATCCAAGCCCGAGCATGAAGAAAATATTCAATGAGTTTGGAATCACCAGAGAGCGTTTTCTTCAGGCACTGTCTACAGTCAGAGGAAACCAGAGAGTTGTCAGTGATAACCCTGAGGCAACCTATGATACTCTGAATAAATATGGTGAGGATCTTGTGGAGAAGGCGAAGAATCAGAAGCTTGATCCGGTGATCGGCCGTGATGCGGAGATCCGGAATATTATCCGTATCCTCTCCCGTAAGACCAAAAACAATCCGGTTCTCATCGGTGAGCCTGGCGTTGGTAAAACAGCAGCCATTGAGGGACTGGCACAGCGTATTGTAGCCGGAGATGTACCGGAAGGTCTTAAGAATAAGAAGATTTTTGCTCTGGATATGGGTGCTCTGGTTGCAGGCGCCAAGTATCGTGGTGAGTTTGAGGAACGTCTGAAAGCAGTTCTTGAGGAAGTGAAGAAGAGTGAGGGTGAGATCATCCTGTTTATCGATGAGCTTCATCTGATCGTTGGTGCCGGCAAGACAGACGGTGCCATGGATGCAGGAAACATGCTGAAGCCTATGCTCGCCAGAGGTGAGCTGCACTGTATCGGTGCAACAACTCTGGATGAGTACCGCCAGTACATTGAAAAAGATGCGGCACTTGCCCGTCGTTTTCAGCCGGTTATGGTAGATGAGCCGACTGTAGAAGATACCATTTCCATCCTTCGTGGACTGAAGGAGAGATATGAGGTATTCCACGGTGTAAAGATCACAGACAGTGCCCTGGTTGCAGCTGCCACACTTTCACATCGTTATATTACAGACCGTTTCCTTCCGGATAAGGCCATTGACCTTGTAGATGAGGCCTGTGCGCTGATCAAGACGGAACTGGATTCCATGCCGACAGAGCTGGATGAGCAGAGACGTAAAATCATGCAGCTGGAGATCGAGGAATCTGCCCTGAAAAAAGAGACAGATAACTTAAGTAAAGAGCGTCTGGCAGAACTGCAGAAGGAACTGGCAGAAATGAGAGATGCTTTTAACACCCAGAAAGCACAGTGGGACAATGAAAAACATTCCGTAGAGAAGCTTCAGAAATTACGTGAGCAGATCGAGGATATCAATAAACAGATCCAGAAGGCGAAACAGAACTACGATCTGGAGAAAGCAGCAGAGCTGCAGTACGGCGAACTGCCGAAGCTTCAGCAGCAGCTGGAGGTTGAGGAGAAGCAGGTCAAAGAAAGTGACAGAAGCCTGGTACATGAGGCTGTCACAGATGATGAAATTGCCCGTATCATTTCCAGATGGACCGGTATTCCGGTGACGAAACTGACTGAGGGTGAGAGAACGAAACTTCTCGGCCTTGAGGAGGAGCTTCATAAACGTGTAGTAGGACAGGATGAGGGTGTTCGTCTTGTAACAGATGCGATCCTTCGTTCCAAAGCAGGAATCAAAGATCCCACAAAACCGATCGGTTCATTCCTGTTCCTTGGACCAACCGGTGTTGGTAAAACAGAGCTTGCCAAGACTCTGGCTGCCACATTGTTTGACGATGAGCAGAATATGGTGCGTATTGATATGAGTGAATACATGGAGAAATATTCCGTTTCCCGTCTCATCGGAGCGCCTCCAGGATATGTCGGATATGAGGAAGGAGGACAGCTGACAGAGGCCGTCCGAAGAAAACCGTACAGTGTTGTTCTTTTCGATGAGATCGAGAAGGCTCATCCAGATGTATTCAATGTACTTCTGCAGGTACTGGATGATGGACGTATCACAGATTCTCAGGGACGTACCGTTGATTTCAAGAATACGATCCTGATCATGACCTCCAACATTGGTTCTCCGTATCTTCTTGATGGTATCGACGAGAAGGGAGATATCAAGCCGGAGGCACAGGAGCAGGTTATGGGAGATCTCCGTGGACACTTCCGTCCGGAGTTTCTGAACCGTCTGGATGAGATTATCATGTTCAAGCCACTGACTAAGAATAACATTGGCAAGATTGTTGATCTGATGGTAAGAGAACTCAGTGACCGTCTGGCTGACCAGGAGCTTTCTTTGGAGCTTACAGATGCTGCCAAACAGATGGTAGTGGATAACGGCTATGATCCGGTTTACGGCGCACGTCCTCTGAAGCGTTATCTCCAGAATTATGTGGAAACACTGACAGCCAAGAAAATCCTTTCCGGTGATGTACATGCCGGAGATACTATTGTGCTGGATGTGAAGGACGGAGAGTTTACCGTCAGCACGAAATAAAAAATAACTCCATAAAATTATAGATAGATTGACTGTGAAAAGAACTGTCGGTTCTGATAGAAATCCGTTTTAGAATGAAAACCTATTTTGGAATGAAAATCAGAATTTGGCAGTTCTTTCAAATATGGAAAAAACTTTAATTGGACACTTGACAAAAAAGGATAATGGTAAGATAGTAAATTTAATGTTTTGCAAGTGACAGTCATCAGGTTGTCCGGAAGCAGCTTATAAATATCAGACAAAAGGATGGAAACAGATTATGATACCAAAGGACCCGGTAATGCTTTTAAGTTACGTAAATACACAGCTGCGGGATTTTTACAGATCCCTGGATGCTTTCTGTGAGGACAGAGGACTTAACAGGAAAGACCTGGAGGATAAGCTTGACATGATTGATTATGCTTATGATCCGGCTGTGAATCAGTTTGTATAAGAAAATCAGGAACAGAAAGAAGTACCCGTTTCGGATAGAAAAATTCCGGAGCGGGTATTTTTATTTATGCAAAAAATTGGAAAACAGCAGAAAATAAATTAGCTTGGCAAATTAATTAACAGATTTTAATTGGAGATAAAAGAAACTGTAAATCTTAAAAAAGTGTAAAATACACAAAAAACAGTTGCATTTTTTGTGCAGATGTATATTATATATAGTTAGCCGACTAATTAAAGATGAAAGATACTTCTGCCTGGAAGATAAGAAATAAAAAGCAGAAG
Organism: Blautia schinkii; assembly: GCF_013304825.1. Taxonomy (GTDB): domain Bacteria; phylum Bacillota; class Clostridia; order Lachnospirales; family Lachnospiraceae; genus Blautia_A; species Blautia_A schinkii_B. Next base: position 18,098 of record NZ_JAAWUO010000005.1, read on the forward strand.
TTCTGACGGAGGAAGGGAGTGACAGCGTGTTTTGTGAGGAGGACGATGAGAAAGAGAAGCAGAGCAGTGTTTTATCTCTGTTTATGAAGGTAGACCGTCATTTTATGACGAAATGCTTTGGTCAGATGCAGGAGCTTGGAATTTATCCGGGACAGATCCCGGTTCTGGGGCTTGTGTCCGGAAGGGATGGACTGAGTCAGCGGGAAATTGCAAAGATTCTGCATATCAAGCCGCCTACGGTAAATGTATCTATACAGAGACTGGAGAAAGCAGGCTTTCTTTATAAGAAACCGGATGAAAAGGACCAGCGTGTGACCAGGATCTACATGACAGAAAAGGGAAAGGAAATCAAGGCAAAAGCACTGGAACGGATCCATAAAAATGAGGCTGTAATGATGGAAGGCTTCAGTGAGGCGGAACAATGTCTGCTTCGGAGATTTCTGGAGCAGATCCTGGTAAATATTGAAAAGATACAGCCGGAGGAAGTCATAGAAAAGCTTCAGCCGGATGAAATAACAGAAAGGAAGGAACAGAAACGTGATTAAACTGATGAAATATTTGAAACGATCTGCAGGTTACATCGTGATCATCATTGCGCTTCTTTTTCTTCAGGCATATTGTGATCTGTCTCTGCCGAATTACACATCCAATATCATCAATGTGGGAATTCAGCAGAACGGTATCGAAGACAGTGTTCCTGAGAAGATCAGAAAGACATCCATGGACAGTCTGAAGCTGTTTATGGAAGAGGATGATGCGAAAACTGTGGATGGATTTTATGAGGAAGAGGGAGATGATCTGGTATTAAAGGATAAAATCTCCAAAGAAGACAGAGAAGAGCTCAATGATATCTTCGGTAAACCGATGGTGATCGTTTCTACTCTGATGTCCGACAGTGAGGAATCAAAGGCAGCTCTTGCAAAAATGGGAATACCGGAAGGGACTGATCCACTGGCGGCTCTTTCTCAGATGCCGGCAGAGGCTTTGGCTGCTATGAAGGACCAGGTCGGAGAAAAGATCGACAAGATGCAGGAATCCATAATCACACAGGCAGGCGTTTCCTACGTCCGTGCAGAATATGAAGCTATGGGTGAAGATGTGGATGCCATACAGATGGATTACATGAAGTCAACAGGTATCCGCATGGTGCTTATGGCACTGGTCACTATGATGGCTGCAGTATGTGTGGTATTTTTTTCATCCAGAGTTGCGGCATCTATGGGGCATGATCTCCGTGGACTGGTTTATAACAAAGTCATAGGTTTTTCCAGCAGAGAGTACCATAAGTTTTCAACAGCATCCCTGATCACACGATGCACGAACGATATCCAGCAGATCCAGCAGGTAATGGCTATGATGTTCCGTATCGTGCTTTACGCGCCGATCCTTGGAATCGGTGGTGTGATCCGCGTGCTTCAGAGAGATTCCTCCATGACATGGATCCTTGGGGTGGCTATTGTACTGATCATGGCATTTATGGGACTGCTGTTCAGGATCGCAATGCCGAAATTTACAGCTTTGCAGACCATGGTAGATAAGCTTAACCTGGTAACAAGAGAAATCCTTACCGGTATTCCGGTTATCCGTGCATTCAGCCGGGAGAAACACGAGGAGGAGCGTTTTGAGGATGCAAATATCACTCTGACGAAGACAAACCTTTTTGTAAACCGTTGTATGACATTTATGATGCCGGTGATGATGCTGATCATGAACGCAGTTTCTGTATTGACCATCTACAGCGGTTCTTATGCGGTAGACAGCGGAAGCATGCAGGTTGGTGATGTTATGGCGTTTATCCAGTATGCAATGCAGATCATTATGTCATTTTTGATGATTACAGCAATGTCTATCATGCTGCCGAGAGCAAATGTATCTGCACGCCGTATCAACGAGGTACTTGAGACAGAAGTCAGTGTCCGGGATCCGGAGGAGCCGGTACAGCCTTCTCGGGATGTGAAGGGTACTGTAGAATTTGATCATGTAAGCTTCGCATATCCGGAGGCAGGAGAGAATGTTATCACAGACATTTCTTTCAAGGCAGAAAAAGGTGAGACAGTAGCGATCATCGGAAGTACAGGAAGCGGTAAGAGTACACTGATCAATCTGATCCCGCGTTTCTACGATGCAACAGAAGGATCTGTGAAAGTGGATGGCGTGGATGTCCGGGAAATGACACAGAAGGATGTCCGTGACAGGATCGGTTACGTTCCGCAGAAGGGTGTACTTTTCTCAGGAACCATTGATTCCAATATCCGTTACGGAAAGACAGAGATTTCGGAAGATGCAGTGAAAAAAGCAGCAGAGGTTGCACAGGCTACGGAGTTTATCGACACCAAGCCGGAGCGATATAAGACTCCGATCGCACAGGGAGGAAGCAATGTTTCCGGTGGACAGAAGCAGAGGCTTTCCATTGCCAGAGCTATCGCAAAAGATCCGGAGATCTTTATCTTTGATGACAGCTTTTCCGCACTGGATTTCAAAACAGACAGTACACTTCGAAAAGCTCTGAAAGAACATACAAAAGAAGCAACAACCATTATCGTGGCACAGCGTATCAGTACGATCTTAAATGCAGATAAGATCCTTGTACTGGACGATGGACATATGGCAGGGATCGGAAGCCATAAGGAGCTGATGAAGTCCTGCGAGGTATATCGCCAGATTGCCATGAGTCAGTTATCAGAGGAGGAATTGGCATGAGTCAGCAGAGAAGAAGAGGCCCGATGGGCGGACACGGAATGCAGCCAACAGAGAAGGCCAAGGACTTCAAAGGCTCCATGAAAAAGCTCTTTGGCTATATGGGCAGATATAAATTCCGTTTTATCCTGATGTTTATCTTTGCAGTGGCAGGTACAGCGTTTAATATTGCAGGCCCGAAGATCCTTGGAAAAGCTACCACAGAGCTGTTCAATGGTCTGGTTGCCAAGGTAAACGGTACAGGCGGTATTGATTTCAGTAAGATCGGAATGATCCTTCTGTGGACTTTGGGATTGTATGTGGCAAGTGCGTGCTTTTCCCTGATACAGGGCTTTGTCATGACGGGGATTTCCAATGATGTCACATACAATCTCCGAAAGGATATTTCAAAGAAGATCAACCGTCTGCCAATGAATTATTTTGAGAGCAGAACAAACGGTGAGATCCTTTCCAGGGTGACAAATGATGTGGATACCCTGCAGATGAGTATCAACCAGAGCATGACACAGCTGATCACATCCGTAACAACACTGATCGGTGTATTTATTATGATGCTTTCCATCAATGTGTGGATGACACTGGCAGCAGTACTGATTCTGCCGGTTTCCATGCTTATCATTAATAAAGTAATGAAACACTCCCAGAAATATTTCCAGGCACAGCAGGAGTATCTGGGAAAAGTAAATGGTCAGGTTGAGGAAAATTTCGGCGGCCATGATGTAGTAAGAGTATTCAATAAAGAACAGGATGTGCTGAAAGAATTTGAGCACGACAATCAGAAACTCTACGAGTCAGCATGGAAATCTCAGTTCTTTTCCGGGATGATGATGCCGATCATGCAGTTTGTAGGCAACTTAGGATATGTGATGGTGGCACTTCTCGGAGGAATTTTTGCCATCAAGGGAACTATCGAGGTTGGAGATATCCAGTCCTTCTTCCAGTATATCCGTAACTTTACACAGCCGATCCAGCAGATCGCCCAGGTTACAAACCTTCTGCAGTCCTCTGCGGCAGCTTCTGAAAGAGTATTTGAATTTCTGGAGGAGCCGGAGGAAGAGCTTCAGCCGGAGAACCCGGATTCCATTGAGGGACTGGAAGGAAATGTACAGTTTGAGCACGTGAAATTCGGTTATAACCCGGATAAGATCATTGTAAATGATTTTTCCGCAGATGTGCATGACGGTCAGAAGATCGCCATTGTAGGACCTACGGGTGCAGGAAAAACGACGATCGTAAAGCTGCTGATGCGTTTTTATGATGTAAACGGCGGAAGCATCAAGGTTGACGGACATGATATCCGGAACTTCAATCGCAGCAATCTCCGTGAGATGTTCGGAATGGTGCTGCAGGACACCTGGCTGTTTTCCGGAACCATCATGGAAAATATCCGCTACGGAAGACTGGACGCAACGGATGAAGAGGTGATCGCAGCAGCAAAAGCGGCTCATATCCATAATTTCATCATGCAGCAGCCTGGCGGTTATCAGATGGTACTTGACGAGGAGACCAGCAATGTTTCCCAGGGCCAGAAGCAGCTTCTTACCATTGCAAGAGCCATCCTGGCAGATAACAAAATCCTGATCCTTGATGAGGCTACATCTTCCGTTGATACCAGAACCGAGATGCAGATCCAGAAAGCCATGGATAACCTGATGAAGGGCAGAACAAGTTTTGTTATCGCCCACAGATTGTCAACTATTAAGGATGCAGATCTGATCCTGGTAATGAAGGATGGAGATATCATTGAGCAGGGAAATCATGAAGAGCTCCTGGCACGTAAGGGATTTTATGCGGATCTGTATAACAGTCAGTTTGAACAAAAACAGGCATAATCCTGTTTTTGTTCATGAGGAAGTAGCGAAGCGGATTCCGAATGTCTGCTTTGCTGAAAGAGGCTCAGGCATAAGATAACCTGAGCATTAAGCTGGATTACAGCACCGGAAATGTACTTCCATCCGAAAAACGGATCGGACACGTTTCCGGTGCTTTTTTGCGGATTTTTCTCAGGTTAATGTGGTGAATAAATATTGTACGATTCATATAAAAATGATAGGAATAATAATATAAATTATATAAAAATAGCACAAAAATCGTAAGAAAGTACAGTCTGTTCGGAAGAATAAAGAGGAATTCCATGATTCATACAGTATAATAGGATATATCGAGTGTGCGGAAAAACTACAAACTATATAATGCGGAAAATGCGGAATGTTAAAGAGAAGAGAGGTATTTTTATTATGAAACAGAAAGCAATGGATATGAAACTTGTAGTAAAACCGCTGGTTGGATGTCTGACACATACACATTTCTGGGAGGGACCATGTCGTGCCGGACATAAAGAGGATATGACTGTTGAAGCTGAGACAAAAGCAGCTGATGAGGCATTCAAAAATTCAGTTAAGGGATTAAAAGGGGTTATTGATGAGGTAGAATTCACGGAGCCTGTGGATGTCCGCTATAATGAGTCTTTTGTTGTAGATAAAGACCTTTTTGCAAAAATCGGAGAGGATGTTGATGAGATCGATTGCTTCCTCTGCATGGGATGGAGAATTCCTAAGCTTGAGCGTTTCGGAAAGCCGGTCGTTATCTGGCAGAACGGAAACGAAGGAATTGATTTTGCAGCATACTGCCGTTCCATCGGAGTAGAGGCATATGTATGTATGGATCTTCAGGATGTGAATGAGATCATGCATATTCTCTGGGTAAGAAAAGCAGTTCGCAATACAAGGGCGCTTGTACTGACAGCAGGATCTCAGCCTACATTCGGAATCCAGAGTCTGATCCGTGATCCGGAGATCCTTCGTCAGCGTTACGGAGTTGAAGTGGTGAAGCTTCCATTTACATCCATCTTCAAATATATGGATGAGATTACAGATGAGGAAGCAAAACCGATTGCAGATAAGATCATTGCAGGATCTACCGATACACAGGTAAACACAGACTGGTTTATCAATGACGTGAAATATTATCTGGCTGCCAAAAAGATGATGGATATTTATGACTGCAACGCTTTCTCAACCGCATGTCATGAGCTCTGTACAACAGAAATCCCGCAGAACCGTAAATTCACACCATGTATGTGCCATTCCATCATGAAAGACGAGGGAATTCCAAGCGGATGTGAGGAAGATCTTAATGCACTGATGGCCATGCTGATCATGCAGTATGCCGGAAAACGTCCGGCATTCATGGGTAACCCGAACCACGAGACAGACGAGCTTCTCCGCATCCACCATGCAGTACCGGCTCTTCAGATGAACGGTTATGGAACAAAACCGCTGGCATACAAACTCTGGGCATTCACAGGCCAGGGATTCGGTGGAAAACTGCAGGTTGACTTCACAGAGAACGATGATGATTATATCACACTTGGACGTTTCAATCCGGCAGGCGATACCATGTGCATCAAGAAAGGCAAGGTTATCCGTTCTGAATATGCAGATACATACTGCAGTCCGTTCTACTACATCCAGATGGACGATGCAAGAGAATTCATGCACAATCTTGCAGGATTCGGACATCATCAGGTGCTGATTTTCGGTGATTACACAAAGATGATCAAGAAGATTGCAAAAATTATGAACTTCAATATTCTGGAAGGATGATTGGATGATATATCTGAACAACGGGGCAACTTCCTGGCCGAAGCCCCCTGCTGTTTCGGAAGCTGTGCAGGCGTGTCTTAGCGGCACGCCTGCTTCGCAGTTTCGGGGTGGCAGCTCGATCATGAAAAAAGATGTGGAAGTACTTTGCCGGGAAAAACTGGGACAGCTCCTTGGAATCAGGGAAACAGAGAGAATATTTTTTACATCAGGGGCAACAGAAAGCATGAATACAGTCCTTGGGGGGCTGGACTACGGTGAAAAAGGCAGTAGCATCCTGGTAACGCAGACAGAGCATAACAGTGTGCTACGTCCGGTATATAATCTGGAACAGCTGAGAGAACATCCGGTGCTGGTAGTGAAGTGTACGATAAACGGGATAGTGACGGAAGAATCCCTGGAAATAGCAGTACGACCGGATAGCCGTGTGCTGATCGTGAACCACTGTTCCAACGTGACAGGCTGTGTGCAGGATATGGAGATGATCCGGGAATTTGCAAAGAGACATGGACTGATCCTGATCGTGGATGTGTCGCAGAGTGCTGGCTGTATCCCTGTTGATGCAGATAAATGGGAAGCAGATGCGCTTATTTTTACAGGCCACAAAAGCCTGATGGGAATTCAGGGAACCGGCGGATTTTATGTCAGGAGCGGAATTGAGCTGAAGCCTCTGAAATATGGGGGAACCGGAAGAAACAGCGCACAGCTTACCTACGAGAACAAAGATTATGAGTATGAGGTAGGAACTCAGAACATGCCGGGAATCACAGGACTTCTGGCGGGTGTGGAATTTATTGAACAGACGGGGCTTTCCGCCATTATGGAAAAAGAAGCTCGTCTGATGGAAATGCTTTATAGTGGGCTGGAACAGATAGAGGGTGTAAGGATCTACGGAAACCATGACGTATGCAGAGGACCTGTGATGAGCCTGAATTTTCAGGGACTGAAAGCTTCGGATGCCGCGTATATTCTGGAAAGCGGATATGGTATCATTGTCCGTTCAGGGCTTCACTGTTCGCCACTGATCCATAAGGCAATGGGAACAGAAGAGGGCGGAACTGTGAGAGTAAGTGTTTCGTGGTTTACGGAGGAGAAGGATATAAAGAAATTTTTAGGAGCTGCGAAGGAAATAGCGGCATCTGTGGCACGGAATATTTAGAGAGCAAATTTATACGGATGTATACGAAAAACGATCACAGGCATCAGTCATATAGGGCAGACAGCAGATCCACGGGAAATCTGCCTGTAAAGGAAAGGGGAATACACGATTATGAAAATAATAGGAAAACAGCCTTCCAGGGAAAAATGTGCAGAATCCGGCTGGTTTGCCTGGGATTATCTTCTGGATGAACCGGTAGAGCGGGAATTCATCCTGAAGCTGAGACCATTGGGCGGATTCACATATCTTGATATGCTGAAACAGCCATTTTTTAAGATTGACAGCGATTACTATATGATAAAAGGAATTCAGGGTAATGATTATTTCCGCATTGCCGTCCATGGGAAGCACGAAGACCAGCTGGAAGAGTTAGAACGAACTATCATAGATTGCATGGAAAAATAATATCTGCTATAATATTGTGAGCGTAAGAAGACACTGGAAAGGCTGCCGGTTCTGCCGAAAACAGCTGATGCGGTGACAGTGTCTGCGTTTACAGGAGGCAGAATTTGCGATTAGAGAGAGACAACATACCCCTTGACAAAGAATTTCCTTTTCAGATCTCAGAGGTGGAACTGACACCGGAGAACAGCCGGCCTGGAAGTTATCACTGGCACAGCTATTTCGAGATTACCTGTGTATTGGAGGGCAAGGGAAATTATTTTGTAAACGGGCAGGAATATACAATGGAAGAAGATGATATTATCATCTTCAATAATGTGGAGCCTCATGGATGGAAGCTGATCGGTGGAGACATGAAGCTTCTTGTGATGATTTTTTCACCGGAATTCGTAGCCGAAAAGCTGAGTATTTTTGATACGGAATATCTGAAGCCGTTTGTTGAGAGAGGAAGTAATTTCAAGAACCGTATCGGCAGGGAAGAAGAGGTAAGCGGAGAGATCCGTTCCAGTATCTGGGAGATCTATCACGAATGGCAGCAGAAAAAAGAAGGCTATCCGCTGATGATCAAGGCGAATGTACTTCGCATCCTTACCATGCTGATCCGGGCTTATCAGGATGAGAGCAAGTCAGGGGAAATGCTCCGTGAGAAGAAAAATGCAATGAAGCGTCTTGAGCAGGCTTTTAATTATATAGATGATCATTACTGTGAGAAGATCACTCTGGAAGAAGTTGCTTCTTCCGTATATATGAGTTCCAACTATTTTTCTTCTTATTTCCGTAAGGTGACAAATATCAGTTTCAGCGATTATGTCACAAGGATGAGGATCAACCATGCACGTGAGCTTCTTCGGGAAACAGATAAAAACGTTACGGAAATCGCCATGGAATGCGGATTTAACAATATTTCCAATTTTTACAGACTTTACAAAAAACATGTGGGGAAACCGCCGAAAGATGAGAAGCAGAAGAAACAGTAAAAATAGTTAAAATTCATGAGCAGATAAGTCATAGACGGAGATCAGGCTTCGATGTTAGGATAAAAGTAAGAAATTTTGTCCTGATATCGGAGCTTTTTTATTAGAAAGGCTCCGATATCAGAAACGGAATATTAATGTCTGATTTACCGGACAGATAAGGAGAAGGGAAATTATGGTTAAAACAGATAGATATGTACAGTTTGAAGCAGGAAAGCTGACATACCGGGTGGTTCCGGTGACAGAGGAGATCATCCGCGTGATCGTTTCCGGAAAAGAGATCAAAGAGGCACAGGACTCCCTGATCATTGAGAAAAAAGAATATCCTGAGGTTGATTTTTCAGCAGAGGAAAATGCAGGAAGTATCGTTGTGAAAACTGCGAAAGTCTGTGCAGAGATCAACACTGCATCCGGTGATATCATCTGGAAGCATGCAGACGGAAGCAAGTGGCTTTCCCAGAAAAAACCGGAACTGACTGAAACAGATGTGATCCACTATAATACAGGCGATGAGGAGCCGATCATCAACCGTGTAAAGACAGTTGACGGTGAGAGAAATTTTATCCAGAATCTGAAAGCTGAGAAAGTAAGAACAGCATATCGTGGAAAACTGTTCTTCACATGGAAAGAGGATGAGGAAATCCATGGGCTTGGCCAGGCAGAGGAAGGTATTTACAATTACAGAGGTCACTGCCAGTACTTATATCAGCATAACATGCGTATCCCGATGCCGGTTTTGGTTTCCACAGAAGGATATGGAATTCTTGTTGACTGCTGTTCACTTATGACTTTTAATGATGATCTGAAAGATTCCTATCTGTTTCTGGATACTGTAGATCAGATCGATTATTATTTTATGGGCGGTCATACTATGGATGAGATCATCCATGATTACCGTTATCTTACAGGCAAGGCGCAGATGCTGCCGAAATGGGCTTATGGCTATGTACAGTCCAAAGAGCAGTATTACACGGCAAAAGAGCTTCTTGAAATCGTTCGCCACTACCGTGAGATCGGGGTTCCGCTTGACTGTGTGGTACAGGACTGGAATACCTGGGATCCTGGAAACTGGGGCGAGAAGCTCCTGGATCAGAAGCGTTACGGAGATATGAAAGAATGTGCGGAGGAAATCCACAAACTGAATGCCCATACCATGGTTTCCGTATGGCCGAATATGAATGCAGGCGGCAAGAACCATACAGAGTTTTTTAAGACTGGTCATCTTCTTTATGATTATGCGACTTATGATGCTTTTAATGAAGAAGCGAGAGAAATGTACTGGAAACAGGCACAGGAAGGACTTTTTGAGCAGGGCTTTGATTCCTGGTGGTGCGATTCCACAGAACCGTTTTCTGGTCCTGACTGGGGTGGTGCAGTAAAGAGAGAGCCATGGGAAAGATATGAGCTTGTCGGCGGTGAGCACAAGAAATATCTGGATCCTGCTGTTGCCAATGCTTTTGCACTGATGCATGCAAAGGGAATTTATGAGAATCAGAGAAAAACTACAGAAGAGAAACGAGTTCTTAACCTGACACGTTCCGGCTATGCTTCCGGCCAGAAATATTCTGCAATGCTGTGGTCAGGCGACACCTGTGCATCTTGGGATAATCTTAAGACACAGATCGTGGAAGGGCTGAATATGGGACTCAGCGGATATCCATACTGGACACTGGATATCGGTGCTTTCTTTACAGTTGCTGATAAGTGGCAGAACCGTGGATGCGGCTGCAACACAGATCCGGAGCCGAAATGGTTCTGGCAGGGCAAATATAACGAAGGTGTGAAGGATAAAGGATACTGTGAGCTGTATACAAGATGGCTGGAGATGGGAACCTTCCTTCCGATGTTCCGTTCCCATGGAACTGATACACCAAGAGAAATCTGGAACTTCGGTGAAAAAGGAACCATGTTCTATGATGCCATCGAGAAGTTTATCAAGCTCCGTTATCATCTGATGCCGTATATTTATTCCCTGGCAGGTGCTGTACATTTTAATGATTATACGATTATGAGAAGCCTTCTTTTTGACTTCCCGGAGGATAAAGAAGCACGCAAGGTTGAGAATGAGTTTATGTTCGGACCGTCCCTTTTGATCTGTGCTGTTACAGAGCCGATGTATTATGGATCGGAGAGTACTGAGCTCCATAGAGAGAAAATATGGAAATGCTATCTCCCGGCAGGTACGAAATGGTACGATTACTGGACAAACAAGGAGTATGAAGGCGGCCAGTACGTAACCGTAGATGCTCCGATCGACCAGATGCCGATTTTTGTAAAAGCAGGAAGTATCCTTCCTGTTGCAGAGGGACTTGTATATGCATCCCAGAAACCGGAGGAGCCGGTGAAACTTGTGGTATATCCAGGTGAAGACTGCAAGTTCACTATTTATGAGGATGAGGGAAATAACTACAATTTTGAAAACGGTGCTTATGCAACAACAGAGCTTATCTGGGATGATAAAACAGGAACTCTGACTGTTGGCGGGCGTCAGGGAAGTTATCCGGGAATGGAAGAAGTTTCCTATGTGACTGAAGTTGTAAAATAAATAAGCGATAATAAGGAAAGACTGTCTGAAAAGGTGCCTGGCATCTCTTTGGGCAGCCTTTTTTTACTCTATACATCGTGACGGCTTTCGGGTATAATTCTGTAATAAGGCATTTTATGCCTGAGAAAAAACGACAGAAACGGGAGGATTTTACCATGATCATAACAACAACGCCATCTGTAGAGGGAAGAGCAATCCGTGAATATAAAGGAATCGCATTCGGAGAAGTGATCACAGGAGTAAATTTCATGAAAGATCTTGGCGCAGGTCTTCGGAATTTCTTTGGCGGCAGAAGCGCCGGTTATGAGGAAGAACTTCAGAAAGCCAGAGAAGAAGCCCTGGCAGAGCTGGAGCAGCGTGCAGGTGCAATGGGAGCTAATGCAGTGATCGGTGTGGATATTGACTACGAGGTGCTTGGTGCAGATAATGGAATGCTGATGGTAACAGCAAGCGGAACTGCTGTAGTGGTGGATTAAGGCTTATGGCAGCGGTAAAAAACGGACGTGAATACCTTTCGCATGTGACAGAGACATTGAAGCACAGGATCGCACAGCTGGATGAATCCATAGAGGCCGGGCAGAAAGAAATCGAAGGTATGCACGAATACTACTGGGAAAATTATACAGAGATGGACCAGTACGGATATGAGAATTTTGATAACCAGCAGGCACTTCTCCATGAGATCAATGCCAGCAATGAGAAAATCGAACTGCGTCGGAGATTCAGGAAGATGATGGATTCACCGTTTTTCGGAAGGGTGGATTTCTGCTATGAAGGAGAAGATGAGCCGGAGATATTTTATATCGGAATTGCGAACCTGGCTGAGGAGAACGGCGGACTTCCGCTGATCTATGACTGGAGAGCACCTGTGTCCGGACTGTTCTATGATTTTGACAAGGGACCGGCTTCCTACCAGGCTCCGCTTGGTGAGATCCACGGGGATATTGCTGCCAAGTGGCAGTACAAGATCCGCGGTGGAAAAATGATCTATGAGTTTGAGAGTGATGTGAAGATCGACGATGAGATCCTGAAGGCAGAACTTGGAAGTAACGGTGATGTACAGCTGAAGAATATTATCCGCACGATCCAGAAGGAGCAGAATGCGATCATCCGAAACACTTCGGATCGTATCATGGTGATCCAGGGAGCAGCAGGAAGCGGAAAGACTTCCATTGCCCTGCACAGGATCGCTTATCTCCTGTATCATGACAGGAAAAATCTGAAATCCTCTTCTGTGCTGGTGCTTTCACCGAATGGGGTGTTCTCGGACTATATTTCCCATATCCTGCCGGAGCTTGGCGAGGAGAATATCCGGGAGATGAGCTTTGACCTTTTTGCATACAAGAGACTGAAAAATGTTGTTTCTGACTGTGAAGACAGATATGATCTGATCGAGCGTCAGATTGCAGGATTATGCGATGAAAAGCTTCTGAAAGAGAAACTGTCACGGGATTTTCTGGATCGTATGGAAGGATATCTGGTGGAGCTTGAGGACAGCCTTATGAACTTCCGTGATGTGGAACACAGAGGCGTGGTCAAAAAAGAGCAGGAGATCATAGAGCTTTTTTACTTTAAATTCATGGATATCCCGCTGCTTTCCAGAATGGATGCAGTAGCAGAATATTTCATTGATGAGGTGGAGACTCTTAAGGGATTCGATCTTCCGGATGAGGAGAGGGAGGCTGTGAAGAGCCGTTTCTACAGGATGTATGAGACAAGAGATCTCTATGTGCTGTACAACCGTTTCCTGAGACAGGAAGGTTTTCCTTCTCTTCCACAGGTTCGGTATGAAAAAAGAAAGCTGCGCTATGAGGATGTGTATCCGGTTTTGTATCTGAAATATCGGCTGGAAACTCAGCAGGAGGATTCTGGTGTGCGCCATCTGATCGTGGATGAGATGCAGGATTATTCCATGATCCAGTATCTGATCATTCAGAGACTCTTTAAATGCAGGATGACTATTCTTGGGGACAGAGAACAGACTATGGACGGCGAGCAGCAGGATGTGCTGACATTTCTGCCTAGGATCTTTGGAAAAGATATACGCAGGATCGTGATGAATAAGAGCTACCGTAATACTGTTGAGATTGCGTCTTATGCCAATAAACTGGCGGGAATTACGGAAGTGGAGCTTTTTGAACGTCATGGAAAACCTGTTGTGGAAAAAGAATTTCCGGGGCTTGAGGAGGCACTGGAGAGCGTAGTGAGAGAGCTGCGGCTTGAGAAGCAGGCAGTCTTAGCTGGGAATGCAGATGAGGGTGTTGAAGATATTATTTCATATGAAACAGCAGCTGTGATTGTAAGAACTGCCGATGAAGCCAGAGAAGCTTACTACATTCTGAAAGAGAGGCTGGAAGCAGAAGGTTTTGATACCAAGGAGCGTCTGTCTCTTCTTTACAGAGACAGCACAAACTTCAAAAAAGGCCTGACTGTCACAACATTCTACATGGCAAAGGGTCTGGAGTTTGATCAGGTATTTTCTGTATTTCCTGGGGAAGACCGAAGTCCGATTGTGGAGCGGGCGAGATATATTGCGGCGACGAGAGCTCTTCATGAATTGTATATGTATGAAGTTGTGAAATAAAAAATAAAAAGTCATTTCAGAAGCAGGATGCTTTGGGAACAGAGCATAACCGGACGTCATGAAATGACTTTTTTGTTTATATATACCTGAAAAATTTATTAACTGATCTGCTGGATCTCTCCCTCATCTTTATATTCCAGAGGGCTTTTTCCTGTATGTTTCTTAAAGATCCTGCTGAAATATCCCTGATCGTGATAGCCGCACATTTCACCGATCTGTTTTACAGAAAGGGAAGGCTCATGGATCAGCAGCTTCTGTGCATGGCTCATCCGGAGATTGATCAGATATTTGGTAGGGGTGCAGTCATAGACCTGACAGAAGATCTTGGTCAGGTAGCTGGGACTGTAGTTCATGGTTCCTGCAATCAGGTTCAGGTTGATATCCTCTGCATAATTCTGTACCATGAAGTTCTTGAGAAGCTCTGCAATCTGTCCCGGTGACATGCAAGAAGCACCTGGGGCGAATACGGTTTCGTAGTCATCACGTTTGATCTGAAGCTCCTGTTTGATCTTAAGGAGAACATTCCTGAGTTCGTCCGGATCTACAGGCTTCAGAAGGTAATCAGATACCTTCAGCGTGATGGCTTTTTTTGCGTATTCAAAATCAGAAAATCCGCTGGTGATCACAAATTTCGTAAAAGGAAACTGATCCCGGATCCTGGTGAGCAGGGTGATCCCGTCCATGACAGGCATTTTGATATCCGTAAATATCACATCCGGACTCATCTGTTCCACCAGCGAGAGAGCCTGGGCACCTGTCTGGGCTGTGCCGATCACCTGAAAATCAGGATCTGCTTTTTCAATCTTATGTACCAGATTATTCAGAAGAAGTTCTTCATCTTCTGCCACAATAACAGTATAGTTCATAGTATTATTCCTCCGCATCTGTCTGAAAATACCGTCCAATAGAAACAATTCCGTGGCCGTCCGCTGTATTTCCATACCTGAAAATTATATCATCTTTGCAGAAGAGTTTCCAGCGGAGAAATACATTGACAGTGCCAAGACCGTTGATCTTCAAAGCAGGCATGCCGGGATTTCGAATGGCATTCATGATATCTGAATTTATTTTTTTCTTGGCTTTTTCAGTAAATCCCGGTCCGGTGTCTGTGACATCGATCTGCCAGCTGTTTTGGTTTATTGTACTGCTGATGGTGATAGTCCATGGTGGTTCGCAGTCAGAACCATATTTGATAGCGTTTTCCACAATAGGCTGGATGATCAGTTTCGGAACCGGCTGATCCAGAAGGGATTCATCCACATCAATGGAATAATTCAGACTGGACTGGTAGCGGACCTTCATGCAGTAGAGATATTTCTGGACATAATCAAGCTCTTCGCGGAGAGTTACAGTTGTTTCAGCAGTATTGGTAATATAACGCATAATCCTGGAAAGATTGCGGCACATTTTTTCCACGGTATCCGTATCTCCGTTCTCTGCAAGCACCATAATGCTGGAAAGAGAGTTGTAATAAAAATGAGGATTAATCTGACTCTGCAAAGCCATGCTGCGTGCTTTCATTTCCTGCTCCTTGGCTTCGTTAAGCTGAGTCATGGAATCTTTCAGGTTATCGCTCATCAGCTGGAATGCCTGATACAGTTCTTCCAGTTCATTGACGGAAACAGGATAGGAAGTGACTTTTTCCTGGCCGAGAGTGTCCAGTTCCATACGCTGGATAATGTGCTTCAGGTGTTTCACTGGTTTTACTACAGAACGGGAAAGCCTGTAGGAAACGATTACTGCTGCGGCAAGAAAAGCAGCAACAACAGCCAGAAGAATCTTCAGCATTTTGTATACAGGGGCAAGAATCACAGATTCCGGCTGGATAGTCAGGTAAGTGTAGCCTGTATATGCGGAATTCAGTCTGGAAACGTATTCTTTCTGATCTGTGATGGGACTCTGTATGGTAAGGGTATCCTTGTCAGAATCAGTAAGTTTGTAATATTTTGAAATATCATTGGCATCGCCAGCTGTGACATCATAAGGATAGATAAGATCGCCGGACTCATTGAAAACATAGACACTGGCAGCGTTTCCGTGATTTTTTTTCTCATAGGAAATGATGCTCTTAAAGATGGATTTACACTGTTTGGCGGTTTCGATCACGCCGACACCACGGCCGTACTGGTTGGTGAAGGAGCGGTACAGGGAAATGAACCACTGGGGATAGCGGGCAGATTTGGAATAGACGTAAGTGCTGTAAGGAGCTGTCAGGACTTTTTTTCCGTTGGCTTCACGGGCTTTTTGAATCCATTTATTATGAGAGTCGTCGCTTTTTTTGACCATGGTGGAAAGACCGGCCTGGAGCACATATCCGGAGAAATCATAAAGATTTACCTGATCAGCTTTCAATTCGGTGCCGCTTAAGGAGATAAAAAGATCGGACATGGCAGAAAGCATTTCATCGGAAATATTAAGGTCAAATTTCTGGTCGAGAACGGATTTCGACATGTTGCTGTAATTGATGTTTACAGATACAGTGTCAAGATTCTGGATTGCAGAGTCTACCTGGGATTGAAATGTGGAATTTAAGGTGCTCATGGCACTGATCTGGCTTTTCTTCAGCTGCCCGGATGCAAAAACATAAAAGAATATGGCAAAAGAAAAAAGAATCAGGCAGGCCATGCCAAGATAGGCAATAAAAAGTTTGGACTGCAGACTGCGTGTTTTCATATTGGTAAGCCCCCTGTGTGTGAAATGGTCGTGCAAAACATTGGCTAAAAGTATAGCACATTTGTAAAAAAAGTACAAACCGTAAAAATGTAATTCTGAAATAGTGCTTGAAAATGTCAATAGAAACTTGTGTATAGTTACGGAAAATATGAAAAAAGTATAATAAATTGTGAAAAAAGTACAAATACAGGGCAGGAATATCCATGGCTTTTAAAATGACCAGATGATAAACTAATATCATCAAGAGAGAACGAAAAATCAGTTCAAAAAAAGGAGGAAACATTAATGAAAAGAAAGAGATTTCTGGCAGTAGCCTGTGCAGCAGCAATGATCGCTTCCATGACGACAGGACTTGCAGTGAACGTATCTGCAGCGGATGAGAAGAGCGATTTCGCAGGCGAGGAGCTCAGCATCCTGGTTTCAGCAGGATGGATGGACAATCGTTACGATGAGACAATTAAACGTTTTGAGGATACCTACGATGTTACCGTAGACCTTCAGACAATTCCGGCTGATCAGTATTCAGATCTTCTTCAGTCCAAGCTTGCTACAGATTCCTGTGCAGATATCTTCTGGATCCAGTCCAACCCGTTTGCAATTGAATCTACCATCGTTGATCCTGAGAAATACTGCATCGACTTTACAGGAGCTTCCTGGGAGAATGTTATGCCGGAGACAAGAAAAGAGTCCTGCGTATACAATGACAAACTGTACGGACTTCAGATCTGGAACGCATCTCCGGAGTATGTAATGGTTTACAACAAGACACTGTTCGAAGAGAACGGCTGGGAAGTACCGACAACATATGATGAGCTGAAAGAACTCTGCGGTAAGATCCAGGATGCAGGAATCACACCTTGGTTCATGCCTGGTGCAGATGGATGGCAGCATCAGCTGGCATTTTTCCAGATTGGCGGCGTTTATGAAGAAGCAACACCTGGTCTTTATGACGCATTAAATGAAAACAAAGCAACATTTGCAGATAACGAGAAGATGCTTGAAGTTCTGAATGAGTTCAAAGAACTCTCTGATGCAGGATACTTCGGAGAAGACTGGATCGGAACAGACAGTACAAACATGTCCAACGAATTTGGTGACAGAAACTGTGCAATGGCACTTGCAAATTCCAGTTTCATTAAACAGATCCAGGAAGATACAGGCACATCTGATGAGTTTGGAATGTTCCTTGAGCCACTTGGCGACAATACCTGGTATCCAAGCAGCAACTCAGGCCCGACAATGTTCGGTTACAAGGGAACAGAGCATGAGGATCTTGTAAAAGAATTCTTCAACTTCGTTACAACAACAGAGAGCCTTCAGGAAATCCTTGACAACTCTCCGGCATACACAAACCTTGATGTAAACGATGACAAGCTTGAGCAGCACTGGCTGCCGGAGGAGCAGGAGTTCCTTAAGACAGTTCCGGATGACAAGAAGTCTGTTGTAACACTTCAGACAGGTACAAAATATACAAACGATTACTGGACACAGTTTGGTCAGGATATGGTTGCATTCTGCCAGGGCGAGATGGAAGCAAACGATGTTCTCAAGAACATGGATACCAACCGTGCTGAGGCAGCAAAAACTGTAGGCGACGAGAACTGGAAATAAATAACAGAACTTAAAACTAGTTGACTTGAAGGCAGAGCCGGTATTTGCCGGCTCTGTTTTAACTTAAAAACAGGAGGTGCTTTCTGTGAATAAGAAGAGAATCTATCCACAGTGGTTTCTGATACTGCCGTTGGCATTATATATCATTTTTTTCCTGCTTCCCAGTGTAATGGGTGTTGGTTACTCCTTTACAGACTGGAACTCCAGAAGTGTTCTTAATGGTACTCATTTTGTGGGACTGCAGAATTTTGCTGAGATTTTTACATCAGATAAGTCTTATCTGAGCGGTATTGGCAATACATTGAAGTTTACTATCATTTCCAACATCGTTAAGCTGATTCCGGCTCTTCTGATCGCGATTATGCTTCAGGAGGGACTTAAAGGCAAAGGGCTTTACAGAACATTGCTCTACCTGCCGTCTATTCTGCCTTTTGTAATCATTGGTCTTGTATTTAAATCCATCCTGAATTATAATAACGGACTTTTAAACACACTTCTTGATGCATTCCATCTTGGAATCTTCAAACAGAAATGGCTGTCTGATCTGGCTATTGTATGGAAATCCATCTATGGTGTAGATGCGTGGAGAGGCATTGGTTATGTCATGACTATCTTCCTTGCAGGTCTGAATACGATTCCGAAATCTTATTATGAGGCTGCGCAGATCGATGGTGCAAACTTCTGGCAGAGACTTCGGTATGTAACACTTCCGATGCTGAGTGGTGCTATCATGATCAACCTTGTATTTGGTATTACATATGGTCTGAAAGTAT
This sequence comes from Blautia schinkii, assembly GCF_013304825.1. Classification (GTDB taxonomy): domain Bacteria; phylum Bacillota; class Clostridia; order Lachnospirales; family Lachnospiraceae; genus Blautia_A; species Blautia_A schinkii_B. The sequence goes on from NZ_JAAWUO010000005.1 coordinate 37,118, forward strand.
TCGATATTGTTTATGTACTTACAAACGGCGGTCCTGGACATGCAACAGAGGTTCTTACAACTTATGCATTCCAGCTCTATTCGAGAGGCCAGTATGGAATGTCTTCTGCATTGAATACTGTTCTTCTTGTAATTACAGCGATCATAGGTGTATTTATTGTTAAGACATTAAGTAAACAGGAGGTACAGCAGTAATGGCAAAAAAAAGAATTCAGAATTTATTAAAACATGTTGTATGTATCCTGCTTTGCTTATGTGTCGTGCTTCCATTTTATATGGTATTGATCAACTCTTTTAAGACAAAAGCAGAGGCAGCCAGAATGAGTCTGGCACTTCCTACAGAGTGGGTATTTTCCAACTACTCTGAGGTTATTGAAAAAGGAAGCCTGATCCAGGGATTCCTGAACAGTTTTGCATATGCGCTGATCGCTACAACACTTGGTGTTGTACTTTGCTCCATGGCTGCATTTGTTATGTGCCGTAAGAGAACAAAATTGAATGTATTCCTGTATTACTTTGTACTTTGCGGACTGTTCTTCCCGGTCAACTATGTAACATTGGTACGTGTACTCAGTACACTGCACCTGAACGATACAAGAGTTGGCATTATCATGGTATTTACCAGTGCAATGATTCCGTTCTGTGTATTTACCATCCGTAACTTCGTAATCTCTGTCCCGGTTGAGCTGGACGAGGCTGCTGTTATCGACGGCGCAGGCCCGTTAAGCCTGTTCTTCAAGATCATCATGCCGCTTCTGAAACCAACTATGGTAACATGTTTTATCCTTCAGTTCATGACAGTATGGAGTGATTTCCTCACACCTTTGTATCTGTCAAGCAAGAGCCGTCTCTTCCCGATGACAATGGCTGTATATCAGTTCTTCGGAAAGAACAAGAGTTACTGGAACTATATTTTTGCTGATATCGTACTTACCTGTATCCCGGTTATCATTGTTTACATGATCGGCCAGAAATACATCGTAGGTGGTATGACATCCGGTGCGGTAAAAGAATAAAGAAAAATATTATAAGAATTATAAAAAAAGCACTGCGAGATGAAAAGTTGGATTCATCTTACAGTGCTTTTTACTATTGAAATCTCAGAAATTACTGCATGTTTTTGCAGAAGATATCCTCCATGGAAGCCTTAAGCGGAACGCCAAGCCTGCGTAAAGTTCCGTCCAGGGCTGCAAATACTTCTCTTACATTATAGAATGTAGCGTTGTTTCCCATATGTCCGATGCGGATCACTTTGCCGGCCAGGACATCGAAGGAACCTGCCAGCATAATGTTGTAGTCTTTTTTTACTCCCTCAAGGATCGCTTCGGCTGTTGTGCCCTCCGGTACTTCGAAAACAGTAACTGTACTGGAATATCCGCTGTGCAGGTAAAGGTTCAGGCCTGCGTCTGTGATGGCCTTTCTGGAGGCACTGGCGATCTTGGCGTGGCGGGAGAGGATGGCAGGATCTGCCGCGATGTTGTCAATGGCAGCGCGGAGTCCGTAGATATCACTGATCGGCATTGTATATGGAAACCATTTTTCTTCGTAATAATGTGCAAAAGCTGTAAGGTTGGCATAGAAAGAAGCAATTGGTGTCTTACGATCTGCCATAGATTTCTTTGCATCTTCGCTTACTACAACGAAGGTCAGTCCTGGAGGCGCGGATACTACTTTCTGGGATCCGCCGCACATGATATCAACTTTCCAGTCATCAATGTTCACAGGTTCGCCAAAAGAGGCGGAAACAGAGTCTACGACTGTAAGGATGCCGTATTTTTTCAGGAGCGGGCAGATAGCGGAGATATCATTGAGCATACCACTTGGGGTATCGCCGTGAACAACGGTTGCATATTTGTAGTCGTGGCTGTTTTTCAGGAATTCTTCCAGCTCTTTTACATCAAAAGTTTCCTGATAATCTCTGGAATAGAGTTCCGGCCGTCCGCCATACATGGTAACAAAATCAGCGAACCCTTTTCCGTAAATTCCGTTATCGAGAACAAGAACCTTATCTCCGGGCTCAGTCATGGATGCGATAGCTGCTTCCAGACCAAGAATACCCTCACCACTTAAGATGAGGGTTTCATTGGAGGTATGGAGCAGAGAACTGATCTTCTCGCAGGTTTCTTTGTAAAATTCGACGAATTCTTCGTCCAGATCCGGGTTGGTGCATTCAAGACTTCTTGCCAGACGGACATTTTCAGCGACCTGTGTAGGTCCTGGTGTCATGATCTTATACATAATCCTTACCTCTTAATTATATTGTTGTGTTTTTTATTATCTCTTTAATCCTGTTTTTCTTGCAGCAAGATTTAATGGTGTGATGACGATGAGTACGATCACTGCAGCAACACCGATCTGTACCAGGTTTCCAGGAATGGATGAGACAGGAGCGACCGGGTTTCCGTAGATGATAACCTCTGCGATGTAGTAGCCGACAACCTTGATTACGCAGGCTGCTGCAATGGCGATCACGTACCATTTCATGTTCTGATGCCTGTGGTCTTCTGTGAGTTTACCAACTGTGAATCCCATGATTCCCACGATAACAAGTGTGAACGGTGCCCATAAAGTCCAGCCGGAGAGAAGATCAAAGAGTCCCATTCCAATACCACCGGCAATAGCTCCGGTTTTCTTTCCAAACAAAATAGCTCCGATAAACAACGGAACGTTTCCAAGGTGGATCAGACCGCCGTTGGCTGCGATCGGGAGCTTCACATTGATAAATGCTGTGAAGATGTAGGTCAGTGCAACAAACGCTGCTGTGATGGTGAGAAACTGTACGGATGAAAGATCCTGAACCTCTCTTGCTTCTGTCTGTACTGCTTTTTCCATAGGTAATACTTCCTTTCCCGAAAACATCTCCGGAATAAAAGATGTCCTCTTTTCATATGATTTTGGTTGGGTATACTTTACAACAGAAGTGTGCATGAATAAAGACACAATTTTTTGAAAAAAAAGAGGGACAGATTTAAAAGCAAATAACAGAAGATGGATATGTAAAATGTGGAATACAAAATGGAAATGCGGAAAGATTAATATAAGAAAAGAATTGTGCGAACCGGTTTTAAAATTACTTTTTTGTTTACAGGAAGTTAATAAAGTATAGGGAGAAATCAATTGACAAAGCTGTAATATAATCGTAAAATGTACCAAAGAGTGTGTTCAGGAGAGAATGCTCCGGACACACTTTATGACTGATGATGATTATGAGGAGGATACTATGAAGAATAAGAAATTTATCGCACTTTTAGCTATGACTGTTGCTCTCTCTGGTGTCATGACTGCATGTGGTTTCGGAGGAGATAAGAAGGACAGCGTGGTTGTGGAGTCTACTCCTACTCCGGCACCGGCGAAGAAAGCTAAGGTTACACCGACTGTCGCAGCAGATGCACAGAATACAACCTATACATCCAAGGATAAATCCGTAGCGATTAAGCTTCCGGATGCAACATGGGCAAACAAGTCTGATGAGACAGATATGTTAAGCTTCGAGTCTCCGGATCAGGGCAAGATCCTGATTCTTCACGGATCAGGCGCAGATCTGGAATCCGCAGTAATTCCGAATTCCCAGGATATGGCAGTTTCCATGACTCAGGCAGAGAACATGGTAAACGGAACAGATTTTGAGATCCAGGATTATAAGACAGAGCAGAAAGATGGAGGCATCAATATCTATTCCTATACAGTTAAGTATAAGGATACAACTAAGAGTGACGGTTACGTATATGCCATCAATAAATATTTTGTAAATGACAGTGAGTATTACAGCATTGTAGCTTCTGTTAAGACAGAGGACGCGCTGAAGAAGGTTCAGGAGTCAGTTGACAGCTTTGCAATTCTGGGAGATTCCACACTGAAGAGCGCAGCAACAGGTTCTGCAGCCAAGAGTGCAGGTAAATCTGATTCTGCATCCAAGGACAGCACAGCTTCCGGAGACAGCAGCGCAGCAGGAACAACATCTGGCGGAACATCTGCAGATGGAAGTACAGCATCCGATGGAAGTACAGCATCCGGCGGAAGTACATCTTCTGACGGAAGCACATCTTCCGATGGAACAACATCTGACGGAACATCTACAGATGGAAGTACATCTTCAGGTGCGATCGTAAATGGTGGATTTACAGATGAGCAGCTCAGCAATACAGATGAGACAAGAACTATTTACAGAAATTCCGACGGTAAACCGCGAGTTATCGTTCCGGATGGTAACGGTAAATGGATGGACAACGAAGGAAACAGATTTACATTTTCTTCCGAGTATGACTGCGATGTATACGAAGAGGATGGAACAAGCTTCTACTGGCATGGTGAAAGTGCAGATGTATATTATATGCCTGTACAGTAAGCCAGAAGTACAGATAAGAAAATCTGAGAGATCCGGGATCACGGTTGTGGTTCCGGATTTTTTGCATTGGAGGCATATACTTATAAAGAAAGACATGTTATAATGTGAACGCTGCGGAGAGATAGTTCGCAGGCTTTAATTGAAGGAGGTTTTTATGGAGGCATACAGTGATTTTGCCAGAGTTTATGATATTTTCATGGATAATGTTGAATATGAAAAATGGGCAGAATATCTGATCGGAAGACTCAGGGAATATGGGATCGAAGATGGTATTGTGCTGGAACTTGGATGTGGAACCGGAGTGATGACGGAGCTTCTGGCAGAGTCCGGTTATGATATGATCGGTGTGGATAATTCTGAGGAAATGCTGGGCGAGGCCATGGAAAAGAGAGCAGAGTCCGGATATGAGATCCTTTATCTGGAACAGGATATGAGAGAGTTCGAACTTTACGGAACAGTACGTGCTGTTGTCAGCGTCTGTGACTGCATGAATTACATCACAGAAGAAGATGATCTGCTTACTGTATTCAAACTTGTGAACAATTATCTGGATCCGGACGGCATTTTTATCTTTGATATGAATACACCGTATAAATACCGGGAGATGCTGGGAAATACTACCATAGCAGAGAACCGGGAAGAAGGAAGCTTTATCTGGGAAAATGAATTCGACGAGGAAACCGGGATCAATGTTTATGATCTTACCCTGTTTCTTCCAAGAGAAGACGGGCTTTATGAGAAGGATGAGGAGGTTCATTATCAGAAAGCCTATGAACCGGAGAAAATCCAGGAACTTATGAAGAAAGCAGGACTGATCCCGTTGGCTGTTTACGATGCTTATACCAAGGATGCGCCGAAGCCGGACAGCGGAAGACTGACATTTATTGCCAGAGAACATGGAAAGGGAATTTCCCTGGATGAGAAATAAAGGAGGATTTTTTTATGAGTGATTATATTGTAAGAGCGACAGCTGCCAACAGCCAGATCCGTGCATTTGCGGCTGTGACAACTGATGTGGTGGAGACAGCGAGACAGGACCATAATACAAGCCCTGTGGCAACAGCTGCGCTGGGGCGTCTTCTCACAGGAGGAGCTATGATGGGAGCTATGATGAAAGGGGAAAAGGATCTCCTGACACTCCGTATCCATGCAGGCGGCCCGCTCCAGGGGATCACTGTTACAGCAGATTCCAAAGGAAATGTAAAAGGTTATGTGGGAAATCCTGACGTATGTATTCCGGCCAACAGCAAAGGCAAGCTGGATGTTGCAGGTGCAGTAGGTGTTGGTTTCATGGATGTGATCAAGGATATGGGCTTAAAGGAGCCGTATGTTGGACAGGTCGCCCTTCAGACAAGTGAGATCGCAGAAGACCTTACCTATTATTTTGCAACCAGCGAGCAGGTTCCGTCAGCAGTAGGTCTTGGAGTGCTGATGAACAAGGATAACACAGTTCGTCAGGCAGGTGGGTTTATTGTACAGCTGATGCCTTTTGCGGAGGAAGAAGTGATCTCGAAGCTGGAGGAGAACGTATCAAAGATTGATTCCGTTACAAATCTTCTGGAGCAGGGACATACACCGGAGAGCCTTCTTGAGAAAGTTCTGGAGGGCTTTGACGTAGAGATCAATGTCACCATGCCAACACAGTTCCACTGCAATTGCTGCAGAGAAAGAGTAGAAAAAGCTCTCATCAGCATCGGCAGAAAAGAACTTAATGAGATGATCCAGGAAGGCAAAGATATTGAGATGAACTGCCATTTCTGCAACAAGAATTACAATTTCACAGTGGAAGATATGAAGAGAATCATAAGGGAATGCAAGCGATAAGCAGCAGGAGGAAGAAAAAATGAAGCATGGTTTTATCAAGGTGGCGGCAGCAACACCAAGAGTCACAGTTGCAGACTGCAAGGCAAACGGAGAGGAGATCCTGCGGGCCATCCGCGAAATGGAAAAAGAGCATGTAAAGCTGATGGTATTTCCTGAATTCAGTATTACGGGATACACCTGTCATGATCTTTTTCTCCAGAGATGTCTTCTGGACAGTGCGTGGGAGGAGCTTCTTCATATCGCTGAGGAGACAAAGGAGACAGATGCACTGATCTTTGTGGGAATGCCCCTTCGTCACAGAGGAAAGCTCTATAATGTGGCTGCAGCTCTGAATCATGGCCGTATCGTCGGATTTGTTCCGAAAACACATATCCCCAACTATAATGAGTTTTATGAGCAGAGACAGTTTGCAGGTGCAGAGGAAGAGGACGTGGAGTTTGTGGATTTCCTCAAAAATGACAAAAACGATGAGGATGAGTTCTGGGATGAGATTCCGTTTGGAACAGACATGATCTTTGAGTGTGAGGAAGATCCGGAATTTACAGTAGCAGCAGAGCTCTGCGAAGATCTCTGGGTTCCGGCACCGCCTAGCATCCGCCATGCAGTAAACGGAGCGCATATTATTGTCAATCTGTCTGCAAGTGATGAGATGGTTGGAAAGGATTCCTACAGAAGAACTCTTGTAAGCGGACAGTCTGCAAGACTGATCTGCGGATATATCTATGCAAGTGCCGGTGAGGGCGAGTCCACACAGGATCTTGTTTTTGGCGGCCAGAATATGATCGCTGAGAACGGAAATGTCCTTGCTGAGAGCAAACGCTTTGAGAACGGTATTATTTACAGCGAGATCGATGTTCAGAGACTGGCTGATGAGAGAAGAAGAATGTCTACTTATCCGGCAGTTTCCACATGCAGCCATACAAGAATTAATTTTTCCGTGAAAGAAGAGGAGACTGTTCTTACCAGAAAATATCCACAGTATCCATTCGTCCCGTCTGTGAAGGAAGAACGTGATGAACGCTGCGAGGAGATCCTGAATATCCAGGCCATGGGTCTTAAAAAACGTATGGAGCATATCCACAGCAAAAGTGCGGTTGTAGGACTTTCCGGAGGCCTGGATTCCACACTGGCACTGCTTGTTATGGCACGGGCTTTTGACCGAATGGGAATGCAAAGAGAGCAGATCCACTGCGTTACCATGCCATGTTTCGGAACCACAGACAGAACATATCAGAATGCCTGCAAACTGAGCAGTTGTCTTGGTGCAAAGCTTACAGAGGTGAATATTAAAGAAGCGGTAAATATTCATTTCCGTGATATCGGACATGATCCGGAAATTCATGATGTTACTTATGAGAACAGCCAGGCACGTGAGCGTACCCAGATTCTGATGGATACTGCAAACAAAGAAGGCGGCGTTCTTGTTGGAACCGGCGATCTTTCAGAGCTGGCTCTTGGATGGGCAACCTATAATGGCGATCATATGTCCATGTATGGTGTGAATGCATCTGTACCGAAGACCCTGGTGCGCCATCTGGTGCGCTATTATGCAGATACATGTGGTGATGCGGAGCTTCAGGAGGTTCTTATGGATATTCTGGATACACCGGTAAGCCCGGAGCTTCTGCCACCTAAGGACGGTAAGATCGCGCAGAAAACAGAAGATCTGGTGGGACCCTATGAATTGCATGATTTTTATCTGTATTATATGCTTCGTGCAGGATTTACACCGGATAAGATCTACAGGCTTGCATGCCTCACATTTGAGGGAATCTATGATAAAGAGACAATCCTGAAATGGCTGAAAACTTTCTACCGGAGATTTTTCGCCCAGCAGTTCAAGCGTTCCTGTCTGCCGGATGGCCCGAAGGTAGGAAGCGTGGCACTTTCCCCGAGAGGAGATTTAAGGATGCCAAGTGATGCAAGTGCAAGGATCTGGCAGGATGTGCTGGAGAAGATAGAAATCTGAGAATAGAGCTTTGACAGGATACGAAAGATGCTGGCAGTGCACAGGGAGCAGGTGCAGCATTAGATGCAAAAAAGGCGGAGAGCTTAAGGGTTCTCCGCTTTTTTTACGGCATCTGTGATGGCTGCCAGAAGCACCTGCGAGGTATATTTCCTGTCCCCTGCATATTGAATATCATCCAGAGACTGGGTAGAGTAGATCTGGCTTGCAAGGGAATCAAGAACCGGCTCCATCAGAGGATAGGAGGCTTTGGTGGATTCGCTTAAGTTTAACAGCCGGATGGATTTGATCCTGTCGGCATTTACGGTGACTTCCACATCAAAGGTGTTGTTGTTCAGGGAAATGGAAGAAGTGTATACACCTGGCTTGTAGCGGGATTTTTCGGCAGCAGTATTGTCGGCTGTTTTTCCCGGACCGAACATAAAAAAGATGATAACTGCCAGAATTACAGCCAGTGCCAGAAAAACGGCTGTGTAAATGATTTCTTTCATATGTAGGACAATGATCCTGGTTTTGGAACTCATGGCGCACGCCTCCCGAAGCTTTTTATATAGTTTATTAGAGGGAGAAGAGATTTATGCGTGAAGAGTGCTGCCGGTCATGGAGTGGGCAGTAATATTTATGGCAGTGGAAAAGTGTCAGAAGGATGGAGAAGACCCGTTCTATAGGAACCGGGTTTGTGGTATAGTAGTACTTATCAGAGAGTGTCGGGACAACAATGGAATCTTTAACAGGAGGAGATACATGTCATTACAGTTTATTATAGGAAGTTCAGGAAGTGGAAAATCCTGTTATGCATATCAGAACATTATAGAACAGGCCGGACTGCATCCGGACAGGCTTTATTATGTGATCGTACCGGAGCAGTTTACCATGCAGACTCAGAAGACGCTGGTGGAGATGAGTCCGGGGAAAGGAATCCTGAATATTGATATTTTAAGTTTTGAGCGTCTGGCATACCGTGTTCTGGAGGAGGTTGGAGGCGACAGCCGTGTACTGCTGGAAGAGACAGGCAAGAGCATGGTGCTTCAGAAAATGGTCCAGCAGCATGGCAAAGATCTCTCTTATCTTGGCGGACAGATGCGCAAGGCAGGATATCTGGATGAGGTGAAATCCATTCTGTCCGAGTTTATGCAGTACGATATTAAGGACAGTGACATTGAGGAGATGATAGAGGATTCTGCTGACCGGACATTGCTGCAGATGAAGCTTAAGGATGTATCTGTTCTTTATCAGGCTTTTACCGGATATCTGAAGGATCATTATATGACAGGGGAAGAGGTGATGGATGCCCTTGAGAAGGCCCTGCCTTTTTCTGAGAAAATGAAGAACAGTGTGCTGCTTCTGGATGGCTATACCGGTTTTACGCCGATCCAGATGCGGGTAGTGGGAGAACTGCTCTCTGTCTGTGAGAAAGTGATGGTGACAGTCACCATGGACGCAGCAGAGAATCTTGCCCTGAGGGGAAAGCCGTACCAGCTTTTTTATATGAGCCGGCAGATGATCCACGGGCTCTCAGAGCTTACCAGGGATATTGAGGATCCGGTTCTGCTGAATAACGTAAAAAGATCGCGTTTTGCCCAGGCTCCAGCCCTTAAATTTCTGGAAAAAAATATCTTCCGTTACAGAAAGAATGTATATAAGCAGAAGCAGGATGAGATCTGCATATTTTCCGCAGTGAGTCCACTTGCGGAGATGAAGGAGACTGCAAGGAGGATCGCAAGGCTTGTCCGGGAAAAGGGCTGCCGCTATGGTGAGATCGCAGTGATCACCGGAAACCTGGAGGAGTACGGAAGCCTTGCCGGACAGGTGTTCAGAGAGGCGGGAATTCCGTATTTCATAGATGAGAAACATACAGTACTGATGAATCCTTTTGTGGAATATTTTCGTGCGGCTCTTGAGATGGCTGTCCAGGATTTTTCCTATGAGAGTGTGTTCCGGTATCTCAGATGTGGTATGTCCTGTGTCACAAGAGAAGAGGCTGATCTTCTGGAGAATTATGTGCTGGCACTTGGTATCCGGGGATTTAAGAGATGGGATGAAAAATGGGTGCGAATTTACAGGGGAATGCCTGCAGAGAGTATCCAGGAACTGAATGAGATCCGGGAGCGGTTTGCAGAGGAGACAAGAGAGCTTGCCTTAAATTTCAAAGGTGGCAGAAAGACTGTGAGGGAGTACTGTACGATCCTTTATGAGTTTGCCGTAAAAAGTAAGGTACAGCAGAAGCTGAAAGCCAGGGAGAAGAAATTCCGTGACCAGGGAGATAAGGCCATGGAGAAGGAATATGCTCAGATCTACGGTATTGTCATGGAGCTTCTGGACAGTATGGTGGAGATTCTTGGGGAAGAGGTGGTAAGCAGGCAGGATTTCCGACAGCTGCTGGAAACAGGTCTTACCCAGGCAAAAGTAGCTCTGATCCCGCCAAGTATGGATCAGGTTCTTGTTGGTGATATGGAGCGAACACGACTGAAGGATATACGGGCTTTGTTTTTTGTAGGGGTAAATGAAGGAAATATTCCAAAGAATACAGCAGGTGGAGGAATACTTACAGAGCTTGACAGGGAATTTTTTCAGGATCAGGGGATCCAGCTGGCACCGGGGCCGAAAGAACTGATGAACATGCAGCGCTTTTATCTGTATCTGAATATGACCAAGCCCAGGGAACTTCTCTGCCTGTCCTTCTGTCAGTCTGACAGTCAGGGAAAAGCACTGGGGCCGGCTTTTCTGATCAACAATATACGGGATATGTTTCCTGAGATGGAAGTGGAGCAGTGTTCCGAAGAACAGGAGGCGATGGAGCTTCTGGAGCTTCCGGGAATCAGTCTGGATTATTTGTTAAGAGGACTTGCAGGTGAGGATTACAGAGAGAATCCTGTGTTCCAGGAACTTTACAGCTGGTACATTGAGAGTCCTCAATATCGGACAGTAGTGAAGAAGCTTGTAAAAGCCGCATTTACACAGAAACCTTCTGACCAGATCGGAAAAGCTGTAGCAGGGATTCTGTACGGGGAGATCTCACCGTACAGTGCCACACGGCTGGAGCGGTATGCTGCCTGTGCTTTTGCACATTTTCTTCAGTATGGACTGAAGGTGACAGAGCGTGCTGAGTATGAATTCAGGGCTATGGATATGGGAAATGTCATGCACATGGCTCTGGAACGGTTTGCAGTTGAAGTACGAAAAGAGGGACTGGACTGGGCAGAGCTTACAGAAGAAGAACGTAATCAGCTGATTGACAGCTGCCTGGATCAGGTGTCTGCAGATTATGGGAATACAGTTCTCAAAAGCAGTGCAAGAAATGAATATATGATCGAGCGGACAAGGCGAATACTGCGGCGAACTGTGTGGGCTTTGCAGGAACAGCTGAAACACGGGGATTTCCGGCCGGAGGGATTTGAGGTGATCTTCGGCGGAGGAAGGATCGACCGTGTGGATATCATGGAAGAGGCAGAAAAGAACCGTGTATATGTGAAGGTAATCGACTATAAGACGGGAAACACATCCTTTGATCTTTTGGCTTTGTATCATGGCCTTCAGCTACAGCTGATGATCTATCTGGACGGAGCCTTGCAGGTGGAACAGAAGAAATATCCGGATAAGGAGATCGTTCCGGCCGGTGTCTTTTACTACAATGTGAAAGATCCTATGATCCAGGAAAAGATCCATGCAGATGTGGAAAGTGTCAGTGATCAGATGCTGAAAAAGCTGAAGATGAATGGTCTGGTGCAGGCAGATGATGATGTAAGTTTCCGTATTGATAATACATTGTCATCAATTCCGGTGTCCGTTAATAAGGATGGAAGCTTCAGCAGGCGTTCTTCTGTTGCATCCAGGAAGCAGTTTGATGCGCTGGGTGCATATGTTCGTCAGAAAATCTGTGATATCCGGGAATCGATCCTGGATGGAAATGCGGCAGTGGAACCTTATGAACTTGGAAAAAAGAATGCCTGCACCTACTGTCCGTACAGTACAGTATGCGGATTTGACAGAAAGATACCCGGATATGAGTTCCACAGACTGCCGTCTTTCTCAGAGAGTGACCTGTGGAAAAAGATCGTGAAGGAGGATGAATAAATGGCAATGAAATGGACAGAAGAACAGCAGAAGGTCATCACGCTTCGCGACAGGAACATTCTGGTCAGTGCAGCAGCCGGTTCCGGTAAGACTGCAGTTCTGGTGCAGAGGATCTTAAGTAAGATCATGGATCCTTTAAGGCCGGTAGATATTGACAGGCTTCTGATCATGACTTTTACAAGGGCTGCTGCAGGAGAGATGAGGGAGCGTATTGAGAGGGCTCTGGACACGGCACTGGCAGAAGATCCGGATAATGAACATCTGCAAAGGCAGATGATGCTGATCCACACGGCGCAGATCACTACTATTGATGGGTTCTGTTCTTATGTGATCCGCAATTATTTTCATCTCATCGGCCTGGATCCGGGATATCGGACTGCAGATGAAGGAGAGCTGAAGCTTCTTCAGGAGGATGTGCTGAAGGAACTTTTTGAGGATTATTATGCAGAGGGTGATGAGAAATTCACAGCTTTTGTGGAATGTTACGCTTCCGGGAAATCCGACGAAGGGCTGAAGGAGCATGTACTGGATCTTTACAATGCTTCCATGAGTAATCCATGGCCTGAAGAATGGCTGGATGGCTGCGTGGAGAATTATCATCTGGATCCGGAGAAGGGAATTGCAGGGACACCATGGTTTCATTATCTGTGGGAGATCGTGGACAACGCATTGAAAGAAGCAGAGGAGCTTACGGAGAGTGCCATGGAGATCTGCGGGGAAACAGAAGGTCCGGAACTGTATCTGGATGCACTGAAAAATGATCTTATCCTGATCCGGCAGCTCCGGGAACTGTCCGTTAAACGGGACTATGATGAAATGGCACAGTATCTTCAGAATCTTAAGTTTGCCAGGCTTTCCACGAAGAAGATGGAAGGAGTTTCAGATCAGCTGAAAAGTCTTGTGAAGGATATCAGGGAGGACGAAAAGGATATTTTGAAGGATCTGGGCGACAGGTATTTTCAGTGTACACTTGACGAACTGACAGAGCTGACACTTGCCTCAGCAGAGCCTCTTGAGATGCTGGTTCAGCTGACGAAGGATTTTGCAGGGCGGTTCAGTGAGAAGAAGCGGGAAAAAAATGTCCTGGATTTTTCAGATATGGAGCATTTTGCCCTTGAGATCCTTTTGAAAAAAGAAGGAGATACCTATACGCCAAGCCAGGCTGCAAGGGAATTGTCGGAGAAATATGATGAGGTATTGCTGGATGAATATCAGGACAGCAACCTTGTCCAGGAAATCCTGATGCAGAATGTTTCCGGCTGGGTCAATGAGAGAAAAAATATCTTTATGGTAGGAGATGTGAAGCAGAGTATTTACCGCTTCCGCCTGGCACGGCCGGAGCTTTTTATGGAGAAATATAAAAATTATTCTCTTGCAGACAGCCGGGAGCAGAGGATCGACCTTCATAAAAATTTCCGAAGCCGTACGGAAGTACTTTCCGGTGTAAACTTTATTTTCCGGCAGATCATGGGATCGGATCTGGGAGGAATCGATTACGATGAAGCGGCAGCTCTTTATCCGGGGGCTTCTTTTCCGGAAGGACAGAATCCTGACTTTGTGAAGACAGAGGTGCTTCTTGTGGAGAAGGACAGTCCGGTACTGGAAGATGAGGAAGGTCCGGAGAATGAACGGGAGCTGGAAGCTCTGGCAATTGCAGGGAAAATACGTTCCATGGTGGGAGCAGAGAAGGTGCTGGATAAGGAAACAGGGGAGTACCGGCCTTTGCGGTATGGAGATATTGTGATACTGCTTCGTTCGGCCACAGGCTGGGCTGAAACTTTTGGGGAGGTGCTGTCTTCAAGGGGGATTCCTTCTTACACGGCATCCAGGACAGGATATTTTTCCACTACTGAGGTGGTGACGCTTCTGAATTATCTTCGTATCCTGGATAATCCGCTGCAGGATATCCCGTTTACCGGTGTGCTTCGTTCACCGATGGCAGGATGCACTACGGAAGAGCTGGCGGAGATCCGCATTGCCTGTCCGGAGGGAATGATCTATGAATGTGTAAAGTCTTTTGTGGAGGATTACCGGGAGCATAAGATTGTTGGAGAAAAGAAAAAAATCCTGGGAGAAAAACTGTCCCGTTTTATGGAAAATATGAATGCGCTTCGTGATATGTCCGCTTATACGCCGGTGCATCAGCTGATTCTGGAAGCTCTTGAGCGTACCGGATATGGCAATTATGCAAAAGCTATGCCGGATGGTGTACAGAGAAGCGCGAACCTGAACATGCTGGTGGAAAAGGCAATGGAGTATGAGAAGACAAGCTACCGTGGACTTTTCAATTTTGTCAGATATATTGAGAAGCTGCAGCAGTATCAGGTGGATTATGGTGAGGTGAATCTTTCCGGCGCAGGGGAAAGTGCAGTGCAGATCATGACAATCCATAAGAGTAAAGGACTGGAATTTCCGGTAGTGTTTGCAGCAGGAATGGGCAAGAGATTTAATTTCCGTGATATGAATGCAAGTATTCTGATCCATCCGGATCTGGGAATTGGTGCAGATGCCATTCTGCCGGATAAGAGGATCATTGCGTCCTCACTTTGCAAGCAAATCATCCGCAGGGAGCTTCTGAAGGAGAGCCTTGGGGAGGAACTCCGGGTGCTTTATGTGGCATTGACAAGAGCAAAGGAGAAGCTGATCCTCTGTGGAACCATCGGTGATCTTGAAAATGAGATTACATCACTGTCCGTTTTAAGGGATAATAAAGAAGAACTGCTTTCTCTTGGCATGCGTATGCGCGGAAAAACTTACTGGAATTATGTGCTTCCTGCACTTGCAAGACACCGCTGCATGTCCGGTCTGTTTCAGGAGTACGGACTGTTTATGAACCGAATGAATCCTCTTTATGGAGATGAATCGGAGTTTGTTGTGGAGAAGATCACAGCAGCAGATCTTGTAGAGGATGAGGTTGTGGAGCAGGCAGAAAAAGAGATGAAAAAAGCTGCTCTTGAGAACTGGAATCCGGGAATTGTCTATGACAGTGAGATTCGGGAGGAGATTGAGAGACGTTTTTCTTTTCAGTATGAGTATGACTATCTGAAAGATCTGCCTGTGAAGATCAGTGTGTCTGAACTGAAAAAGAGAAGCTACCACAGCGAACAGGATCTGGAAGAGACAGTGGATTATGAGCAGGAAGAGGAAATCACGCCGCTTGTTCCAAGGTTTATCGAGGAGAAAAAAGAGGAAGCTTATACAGGTGCGCTGCGTGGAACTGCTTATCACCGTGTAATGGAATGTCTGGATTATCGAAGGACAGAGAACCAGGACATGATCCGGGAACAGCTGAAAGAATGGTTTGATCTGAAAAAGATGGAAGAGAAAGAAGCGGAATCTGTACGGATACGTGATATCTGGCATTTTCTGGAGACGGCTTTGGGACAGCGGACGAAAGCGGCTGCTTTGAACCGGCAGCTTTTCAGGGAACAGCCTTTTGTGATTGCAAGGAAAGCCTCAGAGCTGGAACCGGAATGGCAGTGTGGGGAAAGTGTTCTGGTACAGGGAATTATTGACGCATATTTCATTGAAGATGAGGAGATTGTTCTGGTGGACTATAAAACGGACTTTGTGCGCCGTGGTGAAGAACAGAAGCTGATCGAACGGTATCATGTGCAGCTGGAAGACTATGCTGAGGCACTTGAGAGGATGACCGGACGGAAGGTGAAGGAAAGATATATTTATTCATTTGCTTTGGGAAAAGAAATCTTATGCTGAGAATTATGCAGTGATGAACAGTGATTGCGAATTGAGAGTATCCAGCTACAGGAAAAAAGGTCAGAGACTTTACGGAAATGTTCAGCTTCTGACCTGAAAATGAAATTCTATATTGATATGAGCAGATATCCTGCGGCGGAGCACTTATACTCTCCAGCCCGCAGGATATTTGTTTTTCAGGATTCCGTTTACAAGTTTGCCGAAACCGATCGGATAGCCGTCTGCGCAGAGAAGATGCCAGCCTTTTTTGTGGGCTGCTTCTTCTGGTTCGATGTTAAGGGTCTCACCTTTGAGATAGCGGGTGATGCGCTCATCAGAAACAGACAGGGAGATCGTAGCCTCAATATCTTCTTTGTGAAGTGCCAGTGCCAGGGGCTGTGATGGCTCAAAACGGTTCTTTTTCAGATCGCCCAGGTAGAGGCCGTTTCTGAGAAAAGAGATACCCCGGAGATCCAGTGGGAATGGAAGCTGATAGTAAACCTTGTCCTTGCGGATTTCCACGCGGTTCCAGTCAAATTCCTGTCCTCCAAGAGTATGAAGACCGATTTCTGCAAAAAATTCCTCCAGCCATTTCCGGGTGTTTTTGTCAGGACCTTTTCCGGCAGGGCGGAAAACTGGAGAAAGGGAGTCGCCTTTTTTGTGGAAAAGGGCAAGGAAATGACCTTCACCGTCCATCTTGTGTGGAAAGATGCGGACGCATTTTCGAAGGGAGGACGGGTCGAAAGCTTCAGGGGAAATCGGTGTGCTGATAAGTTCCGGCCGTCCTTCGGAGAATCCTTCATATCCGGGCATTTCCATTAGCTCCATATCTGGTCTTTCCTGAAGAAGATGAGCGACCACTTCCTCATCCTCACACGGAGAGAAGGTACAGGTGGAGTACAGCATCATTCCGCCTGGGCGGAGCATATCAGCAGCTTTCAGGATCAGGTCTTTCTGTATATCGGAAAGTTCAGCAGATTTCTCAGGAGTCCAGTCACGGGCAAGGGCTTCTTCTTTTCGAAACATGCCTTCACCGGAGCATGGGGCGTCCAGAAGAATTTTATTAAAGAAGGCTGGAAAACGCTGTGCAAGCCTGGCAGGCTTTTCATCAGTAACAAGCATGTTTTTGATGCCAAAGAGCTCCAGATTTCTAAGCAGGGCTCTTGCTCTGGAAGTGCTGATATCATTGGCAAGCAGAAAGCCTGTATCATTTAAAGCTGCGCCAAGTGCAGTGGCTTTTCCTCCGGGAGCTGCACAGAGATCCAGGACGAAATCTCCCGGTTCAACGGGAAGTCTGGATGCAGGGGTCATGGCACTTGGTTCCTGGAGATAATAAAGTCCGGCCTGATAGTAGGCGCAGCGTGCAGGACGGCTTTCCTCATCATAGAAATATCCGTTGGAGATCCACGGGATCGGTCGGATCTCAAAGGGGGAGAGTTCTTCGAAATCCTGGCAGGAAAGTTTCGCTGTATTTACCCGGAGACCATAGGTACGGGGATTTCCGTAGCTTTCCAGAAAAGTGTTGTAGTCATCTCCAAGCATTTCTTTCATACGCTCCAGAAATGGGAGCGGTAATGTCTTTATTTTATCTGAATCTGTCATATTTTCCTCCATAATATCAATATCAAGCTGATGTAAGTAAGTCTTATGCGAATCATAATTGGGGGTAATCCGAAAGTAGACTTAACTGATCTGATCAAATGTACGAACATTTTTTGAGTGTAAAAGTGATCAGGCAATTGAAAATATTAGTTACTGTTCACTGGTAATATCCCGCGAGGTGTTTTTTGTGAACGAAGGTCACAGAAAACCCGAGACATGTCGCGCGAATTTATGCGGCAAGCATAAATTCTGTGCATCGCGAAGCGTGTTGCTGAGAACTGAGTGATCAGTAACAAATATTATAAAGGATGATGGGATTTTTCTAAATACTATTGACAAAACTATATTATATGATATATAGTATTATTCATAAAACAATATTACATGACTCATTATGTGAATGCAGAATTGTAAGGTGATCGCGTTTATCGGCATGTAATAGAGCGGAATGTGAATGTCCGTTTTAGTGGTTATAGAGAGGTGAGCAAATGGTATTTAATACAGGAGCAGCACTTCTGGATGCAATTGTCCTGGCCGTTATTTCCAGAGAGAAGGACGGTACTTACGGGTATAAGATCACCCAGGATGTGCGGAGTGTTCTGGAGGTTTCAGAATCCACGCTGTATCCGGTTCTTCGGAGACTTCAGAAGGATGAATGTCTGGAAGCCTACAATATGGAATATGCAGGCAGGAACCGGAAGTATTATAAGCTGACAGACAAGGGAGCAGCGCAGTTGAATCTTTACAGAACCGAATGGGAGATTTATTCGTCCAAGATTACCAGGATGTTTGAGGAGGGAGTTTGATTATGGACAGGAAGCAGTTTATGGAACAGCTTGAGAGGCTGCTTTCCGATATTTCAGAGGCAGAGAGACAGGAAGCACTGGAATATTATGAAGGATACTTTGATGATGCAGGGCCGGAGAATGAAGGAGAGGTGATACGCGAACTGGGAAATCCGGGGAAAGTTGCCGCGATCATCAAGGCTGATCTTCAGGAGAATGGCAGCGATTACGGAGAATATACTGAGAATGGATATCAGGATACCAGAGTTTCCGAAGAAGGCGATATGCCTGATAAATACACAGAGATCACTGTTCAGGGAAAAATTTCTGGGAACAGCGATTCTGGAAATAATAATTCCGGCTATAACAGAGGCAGAAGGGAGAACCGCGCGGAACGTGGTTATCATGCGGAGAAGAAACAGAACAAGCCGGGGATCATCCTGGCACTGATCGTTCTTGTTTTTGTGGCACCTCTTATCAAAGGGGTGTTTGGCGGGGCAGTTGGTGTGATCGTGACACTGGCATTGCTTCCGTTTCTTCTGACATTTTTTGTAGGCGCAGGATCAGTGGTACTTGTGATCGCGGCTGTTATGTGTGTCATCATTGGAATTCCGCTTACAGTATCCATGCCGCCGGCAGGAATCCTTACCATTGGTGTGGGCTGCCTGATGATGGCACTGGGACTTCTGTTTCTGGCACTGACTGTATGGTTTGGAGGTAAGATGCTTCCGGCTATCCTGAGGAAATTTACAGGATTTTGCAGCAATATCATAAATGGAAGGAAGGAGGGAAAGGCATGAAGCGTTTTCTGAAAGTAATCCTTATTATGGCTGTGGTTTTTGGTGTGCTTGGACTGGGACTTACGGCCGGCGGTGCTGCCATGGGAGCGACAATGGGAGATGTCGGTATCCTGGATAACGGACTGAAGCGGATCCTGGGGATTTTTCAGGATCATTCAGTGACAGATGATAATACATGGGACAATGACGAAGCGATGCTTACAGCGGCCGAAAATGCGGTAAATGAGAAGGGCGTGGTATCGGATGATCTTGACAGTTCCGGTTGTGTTAAAACATACGAAGCTTCTGCTGTGACAGATCTTTCCTGTAATCTGAAGTATGAGGAAATCGTGGTGAAAACCTGGAGTAAAGATACGATACAGGTAGATGCGCCTGGAAGCGATCAGAAACATGTCCAGATCAGTAATGATAACGGCTGCCTGAAAATTGAGAGCAGCAGAAGGCTGAAAAGCAGTTCCATTGAGATTTCTTTGCCGGCGAAAAAAGAATTTCAGAGTGTGACTTTAAAAATAGGTGCAGGAACTGTTGAGATCAATGGAGATTTTAAGACAGAGCAGCTGAGTGTTGATATCGGGGCAGGTACTTTTTCCAATGACAGAAGTCTTGAGGTGAAACAGACAGATATTTCCGTTGGTGTGGGAAATGCGGAAATTGAGGAACTTACTACGGAGAAGTTAAATGGTAACTGCGGCATGGGAAACATGGATATCTCGCTGACTGGCAAAGATACAGATTATAATTATGAGCTGAAATGTGGACTTGGAAACCTGGAAGTAGATGGTGAGCAGGAAACAGCACTGACTTCCGGCAGCAGGACGATCTCCAACCCAGGTGCCGAAAAGAGTGTGAAACTGGAGTGTGGAATGGGTGACGTGAACGTTGATTTTGAAGATGAATGATCGGGAAACAATTGTGTTCATGAATAGACAGCAGAGCATAATGTGAATGATCTATTGGAAATGAGTTTTATAAAGGAGGATTTTATTATGAGCAATAAGAGACTTTACAAATCATCAGTGAACCGTATGTTATGTGGTGTCTGTGGCGGAATTGCAGAGTATTTTGATATCGATCCGACACTGGTGCGTCTGGTGTGGGTGATCATCACTTTTATGGGCGGAGCAGGAATCCTGGCCTATATTATTGCTGCGATCATTATTCCGGATGGCAGATAATAATGAGGATTTTTTAATGACTGCATAATTTTTCTGAAATCTGTCCATACTCCATAAAAAAGATGAGGAGTGTGGATATGAACAAGGAGAAAGAAGTGAAAGCTTTTCTGGAAGGAACGCTTTCCAAGGCGGAGAAACTGAAGTATGAGATCGCCGATGAGATGGGCGTACTGGATAAGGTGCTGAAAGATGGATGGAAAAGTCTTTCGGCAAAAGAAACCGGACGTATTGGCGGTTTGATGACCAAAAAGAAAAAACATAAGTAATAAAGTCAAGCCCGGAGAAATGCTGTTTCAGAGTAGAAATCTCCGGGCTGCTTTTTATATCATGGAAAATTGTTTCGCAATGTTTTCTGTACAGCAGGTGAAGGAAAACTTTATCAGAAAAATGATATTTTCAGACTTTTAGGGTGGACTGACCGATGGAAAAGAGCTATACTGTTTGAATAACGGACGAGGAGGTTTAAAAATGGGAGAAAAAATCAACAATATTCTGAAAGGCGAGATCATCTCCTCAGTATTCTATGTGCTGCTGGGACTTTGCCTGATACTGATCCCAACGCAGACTGTAGATGTGATCTGCAAGGTTGTATTCGGACTGATCCTTATCGGGGTTGGTATTTATCATATCTATATTTACATACGGGGAAAGGTTTCTGCCACGATCATGGATCTTTTAAGTGGCGTGGTTGTTTTTGTACTCGGTGTATTCCTTTTTATGACACCATCGATCGTGATCAAACTGCTTCCATGGATGCTGGGAGCTTTTGTACTTGTGGACAGTCTATGGAAATTCAAGGGAGCATTTCTTCTGAAAAAAGGCGGACAGAAATCCTGGAGTGCGCTGCTGATCGGAAGCCTGATCTTTATTGCACTTGGAATCGTGATCCTGTTCGGAAGATTTCCGAAGATCATGACTTTACTGATCTTTTCCGGATGGGTGCTGGTCTGTGACGGAGTTGTGGATATTATATTGTTTATTGTTATGAAGTTGGGTCTTCGGAAAATTGCGAAGAAGGCCACAGCGGAGAATGGTGATCCTGAGGGGGAGAGTGGTGACAGTACAGCACCGGGAGAAACTTTTTCCCGGAAGGAGAATGAACCGCAGGATGCTGCGGAGACTCATGAGGAGACTATAGCTGAATGGGCGGAAACACCGGCCGGATCGGAGAAAACAAAGAAATCCGGACGTAAGTTTTGGGGAAGGAAAAAGAAGGATGCTGCAGATGATGTGAGCGACGAAGTGGCAGAAAATGCAGCAGTTGTGTCAGCTGAGAAAGCAGATTCTCAGGAACAAAGTGAAGATGAGTCTGAAAATATATATGATGATGAGCCCCTGACTTCGAAAGATGCAGTAACAGATGGAATTGGTTCATCAGAAACATCAGGTAAATTTCAGAACACCCGATGGGAAAATGAACCGCAGAGTGCAGAGATGAAACTCTGGGATGTCGGTAAGGATCAGGTGGAAACAGGCAGCCTGAAAGAGTTTCTGGATAATTCAGATGAGGAAGAACTGGAGGAGTGGAAGGATTGATCCTTCGCTTGCATGATCTTATATTCCGTGGTAAGATGTGCACATGAAAAAAACAGATAAATATTTAAAGACATTGATTATGGATTTTTCCGGAATATATGAGGAGCAGCAGTTCTGGAAGGGAAAAGAAGCATCCTGGGTGGAGGCCCGGGACATTCCCGGAACCAACTGTTACTGTGATGAGGAGGCGATGAATGAGATACGCAGCCGTATTGCACCCTATTCTTACGGAGAGATCCATTTTATTGATTCCGGCAATTATCATTATATGACAAGGATCTGGCTGGAAAAGATCTCGGAGCCATTTGATCTGCTGGTTTTTGACAATCACACGGATATGCAGCCACCTGCTTTTGGCGGTCTGCTTTCCTGCGGTGGATGGATCTATGATTCCGTTATGGAACTTCCGCTGCTTCAGAAAGTAATTTTGATAGGGCCGGATGAGGAAGCTTTTTCCAGAGTGGAACCGGAAATCCAGAAAAAAGTGGAGTTTTTAAGCAGGGAAAAACTTCGTGGGATGGAACTTATGGAAATTCTGGATTTTGTAAAAGAACAGACTGGAAAAAAATCTCTTTATATTTCCATTGATAAGGATGTGCTCTGTCCGGAAGATGCGGACACCAACTGGAGTCAGGGGGATATGCGGCTGGAGACTATGGTACGGTGTCTGGAGTGTGCTGTTTCCAGATGTAAAGCAGGGGATATATTGAGTACGGGATCGGAAAATGCAGATATTGGGCAACTGGATGCTGTGCGTGAGGATACGCAGAAAGATGGAGCTGCGTGCAGTGATTTGACGGTGGCAGATTTGTGTTTATTTCCGGGAATTCTGGGTGTGGATATCTGCGGAGAGTGTGATGCTGCCGGGACCGGAAACAGTGCATTAAATGATTATGCGAATGCACGATTGTGGGAATTTTTTCGGCATGCAGCTGAAAATGAGACTTCAGGAGGAGACAGATGAAAAATGAACTTCTTACCATCGGACCATTTACAGTGTATGGATATGGTCTGATGATCGCTATCGGAATTGTTGCAGGTTGTCTGACAGCTGAGTACAGAGCCAGGAAACAGAGCCTTGACAGTGACCAGATTTTTCCAATGATTCTGTGGTGCCTGCTTGGAGGCTTTTTTGCAGCAAAAATCCTGTTCTGGATCACCGAGTGGAAATCAATTGCAGAAGATCCGGGATTTATGATGGAGACATTGAGTTCAGGATTTGTGGTATTTGGAGGTATTATTGGAGGGATTTTTACCGGATGGTTGTATTGCCGGATCAAAAAACTGACCTTTTTTAAGTATGCAGATGTGATTTTGCCGTCTGTAGCACTGGCACAGGGATTTGGACGTATCGGCTGTTTTCTGGCCGGATGCTGTTATGGAAAAGAAACAGAGAGTATTTGGTCTGTTACTTTTCAGGAGTCAGCTTATGCTCCGAATCATGTGGCTCTGATTCCTGCACAGCTTTATTCCAGTGGGCTGGATTTTCTGCATTTTTTTCTGCTTGTGATGATCGCCCGGAACAAAAAATCAGACGGTCAGGTGACTGCCTGTTATCTGATATTTTACAGTGTGGGACGTTTTATCATTGAATTTTTCAGGGGCGATATTATCAGGGGAAGTGTCGGAGTTTTATCAACTTCCCAGTTTATCAGTATTTTTACCGGGATTGCGGGTGTTGTGATGATGATACTGGTGAGCAGAAGAACAGCAGGAAACGAAGCAAGAGTGTAGCTGGACAATATACGAGGGTAGTTTTGAGGGGGTTGAAGGAAAAACACTCAGGTCAGGAATATGGACAGCCTGTTTTTGCATACTCTATGAAAAAGGCGAAAGCAGGACTACCATGTTTGGAAGAGAAGATTTCGAATTTGATATGGAAACTGAGGAGAATGAGATCCCCGGAGTGCAGCCGGAAAATCCGGCACAGAGTGAGCACTTTGGGGATTTTATCGTGAAATATATGCAAAATGTGGAAAATACCATGGAGCTTTTTCCGGGAACGACTTTTCAGGCGATTAATGAGATTTTCGGAATTCTTTATGTACCGCTGGAAAATACAGGCGAACTGGAAATAACCGGGACATCCTACAATTCCATTCCGAAATGCTATACATATATGGATATGGAGGCGGCCGGTGCATCGGGAATCACCAGACTGCATGACCATCCTTATCTTAAGCTGAGAGGAAAAGGAACTGCTGTGGCTGTGATCGATTCGGGGATTGATTATCAGAATGAAGTGTTTCGAAATGCGGGCGGTTCCAGGATCGCTTATTTATGGGATCAGTCGCTGGAAGAAGAATCTGATATGGGAGCTGCAAAAGTTCCATATGGCAGGTTGTTCCGAAAAAGGGATATTGATCTGGCACTGGATTCCGAGAATCCGTTTTCCATCGTGCCGTCCCGGGATACCAACGGCCACGGTACGGCGCTGGCAGGCATTGCTGCCGGAAATATGGTTCAGGGAGAAAATTTCACAGGAGCAGCGCCAGAGGCAACCCTTATCATTATAAAAGTAAAACCAGCCAAACAATATCTGCGAAACTTTTATCTTTATCCTCCGGAGGCGGAAGTTTTTCAGGAAGATGATGTAATGATGGCCATTGCATTTGCTATCCGCCTGGCAAAAGAACTGGGAGTGCCTCTTTCGATCTGCGTAGGTATCGGCAGCAGCCAGGGTGCTCATCTGGGAACTAATGCGTTAAGCCAGTATGTGGATTATGTGGCAAACTTTTCTCAGGTTTCAGTGTCTGTGGCAGCAGGAAATGAAGGGAATACCAGAAACCACAGCACAGGGATTTTTTCGCAGGAAAGGGAAAAGATTGTGACAGAATTACGGGTTGCAGAGCGTGAGCAGGGATTTACCATGGAATTCTGGGGCGAGCCGCCGGAAATCTACGAACTTTCCATTCAGTCACCTACCGGAGAGATACTGGAAGTAAGCAGTTCCATCGGTTCCAGAACCCAGGAACTGTCTTTTGTTTTTGTGGAGACAAAGGTATATGTAAATTATATTTTGATCGAGCGTCAGACCGGATATTCGCTGGTGTATATCCGTTTTTTTCATCCGGCCTCCGGAATCTGGAAGATTTTTACCCAGGGAAAAAACAAACAGAACGTACAGTTCCATATGTGGCTTCCGGTGGAGGGGCTGATCTCACAGGATACCTATTTCCTGGAACCGTCCCCTTATACAACAGTAACTGCACCGGGCGATGCCAGAAACAGCATTACAGCTACTGCATATCAGCACAGGGACGGGAGCATCTATATAGCAGCAGGGAGGGGATATACACCAAACGGAATGGTAACGCCGCACCTGGCTGCTCCGGGCGTAAACGTGAAAGTCCCTCTGGTGCGAGGTGGCTTCGGAATCCGCTCCGGAACCAGCATCTCTGCCGCCCAGACTGCCGGTATTGCGGCTTTGCTGTTTGAATGGGCCATCATACGGAATAACCAGCCGTTTTTTACAGGAAGCAGCGTGAAATATTATCTGCAGAGAGGGGCAAGAAGAGAGGAAAACATGCAGTATCCAAACCCGGAGTGGGGGTATGGAAGGGTGGATCTGTATCATACGTTTGAACTGCTGACATGAGATAACAAAAGGATACTAATGTACTAATTTTGGAAAAAATATTCATATAGATAAATTACCTTTTATCGTGTACTATAAACATATAGAAAAACTATATGATCATACAACAGGGAGGAATTTTACTTATGGATCTTTCAACTTTGGTAAAAATGTCAAATACTTATGGAAGTAATCCAGCGTATGTGCTGGCGGGCGGAGGAAATACTTCTGTAAAAGATGATACCACACTGTATGTAAAAGGTTCCGGTACACAGCTCGCAACCATCAGGGCAGAAGAATTTGTTAAGATGGACAGAGCACGTCTGAATGAGATCATGAAGACAGAATATCCGGACAATGATGTGGAGCGTGAATCTTTGTATCTCGCAGATGTAATGGCAGCAGTGACAGATGATGATAAAACAAAACGTCCCAGCGTGGAAGCTCTGCTGCACAATTTATTTGCATATACTTATGTACTGCATGTTCATCCGACACTTATTAACGGACTGACATGCGGAAAGGGAGCGCAGGCACTTTGCCAAGAGCTTCTTGGAAAAGAGGTGCTCTGGATCGATATCTGCAAGCCTGGATATACACTTGCCCGGATCTGTTTTGAAAAAATGAATGCTTATAAAGAAGAATCTGGAAAAGATGTTCAGGTTCTCCTGCTCCAGAATCACGGAATTTTTGTTGCTGCGAATACAGTAGAAGAAATCGGTGTGTTATTTAACGATGTTATCAGTAAGCTGGAAAAGCAGGTAAAGAGAACTGCGGATGTAAGTGATGCGGTTACATCTGAGAAAGAGCAGGCAGCACAGAAGCTTTCCCGGCTGCTTGGACATACTGTAGAAGTTGTACCGGCAGCAGAAGCTGACAATTTTGTAAAAGATAAAACAGCGGCAGCACCGCTTCTGAAACCATTCACACCGGATCATATCGTATATTGCGGACCGTATCCGTTATTTGTGGAAAATATTGATGAGGCAAAAAATGCTCTGGATGCATTTATGGCAGAGAATGATAAAGAGCCAAGACTGATCCTGGTACAGGGTGTTGGCGCATTTATCATGGAAGATGATAAGGGAAAGGCAGAGAAAGCTCAACTTCTGGTAAAAGATGCGATTAAGCTTGCTGTATATGCGGAAAGTTTTGGCGGCCCGCTGCAGATGACAGATGAGATCACATATTTTATCACACACTGGGAAGCAGAAGCATACCGCAGTAAAAAATAAAAAGAAAGAACCTGGTCACTGAGAAAACAGCAATAGAATTTGTATATAGCTGAGAAGTACAATTAAAATATATGGCAATTAAGAAAATACATCGGGAATTACTGAGAGATTCCCGATGTATTTTTAATGTATAATTGAGAAAACTGTAAAAATTATTTCCGGTACACAAACGCCGGCAGTCCATCTTCACCAACCGGTATTTCCACAGTTCCCCGGAGCAGCGGACGGGCATAACGGATGAAATCTTCTGTGACATCGGAGCCATCGGCTGTGATCCATTCTACAGGGACTGTTTTTTCTTCGTTGCAGATGGCATTTACATCTTCAAGGGTACATTTCATGGAGTACGGCACGTTGCTCTGGCGTTTGAAGGCGATCATTTTGCCTGTTTCGCCGTTAAGTGCGGCCTGTACGCCGAATTCACCGGCGAGGATCGCTTCCTGCTGGTCGGTTTCGGAGAGCATGGATGCGGAGCAGCGCTGGCTTACATTAAGCTCTACAGAGCGGGCTTTGACGCCAAGACGGCTGCGGACAAGATTCTCCAGGTATTTGCCGCAGCCTGCAAGCATTTTGTGGCCGAAAGCATCAGTACCTGCCGCATTGTCGTATTCGCAGATGAAAGTACCGTCTTTATCGTGGATTCCCTCGGATACACAGACAACAACATTGCAGTTTTTTTCGAAAGAAGCAATGACTTTCCGGAGAAATTCTTCTACATCGAAATCAGTTTCCGGAAGGTAAATAAGGAGAGGGTTGTCGCCTGTATATTTCCGGGCCAGAGCTGCTGCACCGGTGAGCCAGCCAGCGTGACGTCCCATAATTTCGATGATGGTGACAGATTTTTTCTCATAGACACAGGCATCCAGGGTGATTTCTCTTACTGTGGAGGCTACGTAGCGGGCAGCACTTCCAAAACCTGGGGTGTGATCTGTGTTTACAAGGTCATTGTCAATGGTCTTAGGCTCACCAAGGATACGGATGTCGCTGCCGATCTTTTGGGCATAGCGGGAAAGCTTGCTGACAGTATCCATGGAATCATTGCCTCCGATATAAAAGAACCAGCCAATATTCATCTCCTCGAATTTACGGAAGAGTTCAGGATAAACCGGATCCTCCAGAGATTCCGGAAGTTTGTAGCGGCAGGAACCAAGGTATGCACCTGGTGTCCAGGTAAGTGCCTGAAGCTTTTCTCCTGGAAGTGCTTCCTGGAAATCAAGGACAGTACCGTTTAAAAATCCCTCGATGCCGTTGACCATGCCGTAAACGTGGTCGATTTCTTCTGTATGTTTAAGTGCTTCAGATACCACACCGTAAAGACTGCTGTTGATCGCTGCGGTTGGTCCGCCGGATTGTCCTGCGATAAGGTTCTTTTTTGACATTTTGATACCTCCTGGGTGTTGTTTTTTTATATTGTAACAGAAATGGGAGAAGATAACATCTAAAATTTACACCTTTTTTCTTAAAAATTTACTCTATACAAGCGGAGATTTCATAGTAAAATAGTAGTAAAGATAGAGAAAAGGGGTGAAAAACCAATGACAGTAAGAAAAGTACAGTTTGAGACCATGGATGAAGTGAACCGTTTTCTCGATGTGACGGAGCATTTTCCGTTTGCAGTGGATCTGAAAAGAGGATACAGAACAGTAAACGGAAAATCGATTCTTGGAGTTGCATCTATTGGCCTTGGAAGAGAAATGGACTTCTGTGCACATGTGCCGGAGCTTGCACCGGAGATCACATCCAGTCTTGATTTTTGTATGAGGTAGTTTTACAGAGGGGAAAACAGAATATGGTTGCTCAATCATGAATGAGGATATCGTAAAGTCGCAGGGGCGATGGTCGGTATCCTCATTTTTTTCGGCAGGGGAAATTCAGTGTTATGACAAATACAACTATTTAGAAAAAAATCTAAATAACTATTGACGATAAAATATAAGAATGCTATATTCTATTTAGAAATATTTCTAAATATCAATAAAGAAGGAGGAAAGCATATGGCGTTTGCTGATACCTTCAAGGCACTTTCTGACCCTGTACGGAGAGAGATCCTGCAGCTTTTGAAGAAGGGGAAAATGTCGGCCGGGGAGATCGGCGGGTATTTTGATATGACAGGAGCGACAATATCTTATCATTTAAAGATATTGAAGAAGGCTGATCTGGTATGGGAGACGAAGGTGAAGAATTTTGTGTATTATGAACTGAATACTACAGTTGTGGAGGAACTGCTTCTGTGGCTCAGTGATCTGAAAGGAGAAAATAATGATGAAGGGTGAAGAAAAAAGAGAATTTATGAAAGAGTATAAAATGTCTCTGATCGCAGGCAGTATCCTCACAATATCGCCGTCTCTGGCCGGAATCGTTCTGTGGAACCAGCTGCCTGAGAAGATCGCGACGCATTTTGACCAGCATAACCTGGCAAACGGCTGGAGCAGCAAGCCGGAGGCGGTCTTTGGAATTCCGTTTCTGCTTTTGCTGGTGCATCTGCTTTGTGTGATTGCTACAGCAAATGATCCCAAGAGAAAAAATATCAACAGACGTATTTTCAACATGATCCTGTGGCTGGTCCCGATGGTTTCCGTGATCACCTGCATGTCGATCTATGCACTGGCTCTGGGAATGGATATTGACATAGGGATGGTCGTGAACATTATGGTAGGCATTATGTTTATCGTACTTGGAAATTATACTCATAAGGTAAAGCAGAATTATACAGTGGGAATAAAGCTTCCCTGGACTTTACACAGTGAGGAAAACTGGAACCGCACCCACCGCATGGCAGGATGGGTACTGATCGTGTCGGGCGTACTTTTTCTTATCAATTCGATGCTCCTGAAAACAGAAGTTGTCCTGGTGGTGGTCCTGATGGCAGTTTTTATGCCGATGATCTATTCATTTATTCTTTATAAGAAGGGAATCTGAAAAAAATAATTTTCAAACAAGTCTGTCCGTGATATGATAATGTCATACAAAAATATTTTTCGGAATGGTATAAACAGACATCGGACAGGAGGGATTACTATGACAGAACTCAGCCGTTTTCAGAAAGATGTGGAAGTCGCTGCGAATGCTCTTGAGATGCGGGCAGAGAATGAGGATGCCGTCACAGAGGCATTTCATCTTTACCGGAAGTTCGGAAGCACCAAACAGGAGCCGCTACGGCTGGCAGTTGCTTTACGGGGATATTTTTTGGCAGAAGAAGTAACAGATGAGGAACGTGAAGAATATGGTGCCTATCTGAAGAAACGGATACGTCCGGCTGTGGAACGCCTGATCCTGGAAGATGACTGGGAAAAGATAGAGAAGCTTTATGAGAATGAATGGTTCGGAGAACGGGAACTGGAAGTGTTTCTGCAACTGGCGGAGGAATGGCGGCGACCTGCAGCGTTGATGGGATTGCTGCATTTGAAGAAAGAAAAATACGGATTTAAAGAGAAGAAATTTGAATTGTAAGAGAAAAAAGTAAACTGCGAAACTGTTATCCGGCGTGGAGTTACTACTTAGCAAATGCGGATATCGGAATGAAAGGAAGGGGCGTCTTTGGAGCGGAAGCAGGAAGAATTAGGAATACATATCCTGGAAAATACCAGGAACGAACTGTACTACCATTTTCCGTATCTGGATGGGGCTTTTGCCTGCATTTCGGGGAAAGCTTCTGACCAGACGAGAACTATCGGTACAAATGGAGAAGACTTTCTTTTTTCGCCGGAATATCTTCTGGAGCTTTATGTGAAAAATCCGGAAGCAGTGCGAAGAGGATACCTGCATATGCTGCTCCACTGTCTGTATCTTCATATTTTCAGGGAAAACCAGGAGGATAAAAGGATGTGGAATCTGGCCTGTGATATCGCAGTAGAGCAGATTATCACCAGGGAGAAGATCCATTCATTAAAAATTCCGGAGAATGAAGTGAGGAGAAAGGTTCTTCAGAGACTGGGCGGACAGGCAGATTCAGCAGAGAAGATCTGCAGGAAACTGAAAGAAGAAGCTTTTTCATTCCGGTTAGAAGAAATGGAAGAAGCCTTTCATTTTGACGATCATACTCTATGGGACCATTGTACAGGAGAACAGGGGAAAAAGACCAGAGAGAAATGGAACAGGCTGCTTTCTTACACGGCTGCAAACAGGCAGGATCACAGGAAACGAAGAGGAACCCGGCAGGGGAACCGGCAGGAGGCGGCAGGCTCTGTAAAAGCAGGAAAATATGATTATAAAAAATTTCTCCGGCAGTTTTCCGTACTGCGGGAGGAAGTGGAACTGGACACAGAGAGCTTTGATTATATTTTTTACAATTACGGAATGGAACATTATGGGAACCTTCCCCTGATCGAACCACTGGAATATAAGGAAGTGAACCGGCTTGAGGAGCTGGTGATCGCCATTGATACATCTGGTTCCTGTGACGGGGAAACCGTGCGGAGATTCCTTGGAGAAACCTATTCCATCCTCAGTGAAAAAGAGAATTTTTTCCATAAGATGAAAGTGTATCTCATTCAGTGCGACTGCTGCATCCAGGACGTAAAAGTCATCCACTCTGAGGATGAATGGAAGGAATACAGCCGGGATATCACGATCCAGGGGCGTGGAGGAACTGATTTTCGGCCTGTGTTTAGATATGTGAAGGAGCAGCAGGAGAAAAAAGAAATCCGGCGTCTCAAGGCACTGATTTATTTCACTGACGGAGATGGAATCTATCCGGGCAGCAAGCCCGATTATGAGACTGCTTTTGTATTTTTGCATAAAACAGAAAAAATGGAACTTGTTCCGCCATGGGCGATCCGCCTTGTGGCAGAGCAGGAAGGAGTGCGCCACAGACCATGAATATAAAAGAAGCAAAAGAAGAGATCAAACACACCTTACTTGCATACAACAAAAAAGATTCCCGCGGACATTATACATTTCCAAAACTGAGACAGCGTCCTGTTCTGCTTATGGGGCCTCCTGGAATCGGAAAAACAGCAATTATGGAGCAGGTGGCAGAGGAATGTAATGTGGGTCTTGTGGCTTACACTATCACCCACCATACAAGGCAGAGTGCAGTAGGACTTCCAAGAATCGTGACCCGCTGCTATAACGGAAAAGAAACAGGGATTACGGAATATACTTTGAGTGAGATCATTGCTTCTGTATACGACTGTATGGAGCGCACAGGAAAAAAAGAAGGAATTCTGTTTATTGATGAGATCAACTGTGTATCAGAGACTCTTGCACCTACGATGCTGCAGTTTCTTCAGAATAAGACATTTGGAAGTCACAGCGTACCGGAAGGATGGCTGATCGCAGCAGCCGGAAATCCGCCGGAATATAATAAATCAGTCCGGGAATTTGATATTGTGACACTGGACCGTGTTCGCAGGATGGATATAGAGGCTGATCTTGATGTGTGGATGGAATATGCCTGGAAAAAAGGGATACATGGTGCGATCCTTTCTTATCTCAGCATGAAAAAAGAGCATTTTTATTCAGTGGAGAATACAGCAGACGGGAAGTTTTTTGTGACAGCACGAGGCTGGGAGGATCTTTCGGAGATTTTGAAAGCTTATGAGGAACTGGGCGTTGAGATCACGGAGAATCTGATCAGTGAATATCTTTGCAGAGATGAGATTGCGAGGAGCTTTTTTGCCGGTTATCAGCTGTATCGTAAGTACGGAACGGACTATGGACTGGATCGGATGCTTTCCGGGACAATGCAGGAGGATGAGAGGATACAGCGGGAAAAAATGGCTCAGGAAGCTTCCTTTGAGGAGCGTTTTCTTGTAACAGGACTTCTTCTTGACGGGCTGAACGGAAATCTTCTTATCTATGAAAAAACTGACAGAGAGACTGAGATGGTGTATCAGGAGCTTCTGCATCTGAAAACATTTCTCAGTGACAGTAGGGATATATCTGCATTAGATGAATTCATAGATGTGAAGAAAAAAAGCCTTGCAGTACGTCTGGAGGCGGAACTTCTTTCAGAAGAACAGGAAAGCCAGGAAGCGTTTGTGATCCGTACACTGGAAAAATTCAGCCTTATTTTGCGAAAAGAACATATGACAGATGTGGAGGCTGGTTTTGACCGGATCAAAGAGCTGTTTGCAGAAATGGCAGAGAAGCGTAAAGACTGTGCAGGACGGATCAGCCAGGAACTGGAACGGGCTTTTTCGTTTATGACGGATTGCTTCGGGGATGGACAGGAGATGATTCTTTTTGTTACAGGGCTGACCAGGAACAGTCATGCGGCAGCTTTTATCAGGGAATATGGCTGCAATCCTTATTTTGTCTGCAGTGAGAAGCTTCTTTACAGGAAACAGGAGAAGAAGCTTCAGGAAGAATGTGAGGCACTATTAAAAAAATGAATGATCCATTAACGAATACTTATGACTGAAAAGGGCCTGGCGTCTTGACAGAAGGGCTTCCAAAATGATACGGTAATTGTGCTGAAAGCAATAAACCAAAAAACCGAATGATGAGGTGTAAAAAAATGCAGGAATTAAAACCAATCAAAGAAGGTAAAGTACGTGAGATCTATGATAACGGCGACAGCCTGATCATGGTTGCAACAGACCGTATCAGCTGCTTTGACGTGATCTTAAATAACGAAGTCACAAAGAAAGGTGCAGTACTGACCCAGATGTCTAAATTCTGGTTTGACATGACAGAGGACATCCTTCCTAACCACATGATTTCTGTAGATACAAAGGATATGCCGGAGTTTTTCCAGCAGGAGAAATTCGAGGGAAAATCCATGATGTGCCGTAAGCTGAACATGCTGCCAATCGAGTGTATCGTTCGTGGATACATCACAGGAAGTGGCTGGGCAAGCTATAAAGAGAATGGTACTGTATGCGGCATCAAGCTTCCGGAAGGCCTCAGGGAATCCGACAAGCTGCCTGAGCCGATCTACACACCATCTACCAAAGCTGAGATCGGTGATCATGATGAGAACATCTCTTTTGAACAGAGCATTGATCATCTTGAGAAATACTTCCCTGGAAAGGGCCGCGAGTATGCAGAGAAGCTTCGTGACAACACCATCGCTCTTTATAAAAAATGTGCAGAGTATGCACTTAGCAAGGGTATCATCATTGCAGATACGAAATTTGAGTTTGGCCTTGATGAGGACGGCAACATGGTGATCGGTGATGAGATGCTGACACCGGACAGCTCCCGCTTCTGGCCGGCAGAAGGCTATGAACCAGGACATGGCCAGCCATCTTTTGACAAACAGTTTGCTCGTGACTGGCTGAAAGCCAACCCGGATAATGACTGGACACTGCCGCAGGAGATTGTTGACAAGACCATTGAGAAATATCTCCAGGCATATAAGATGCTCACAGGCAAAGAACTGGCCTGAGAAGAGCATAGCTCTAAAAAATAAACATACCTGACAGACAGCTCCGGACGCCTATTCCGGGGCTGTTTCTTTTGGATGTAAAGATAGTGAAAAACAAAACAGTTGCAAGAAAACAGAGGGATATTTATAATGAATACAGAAACCGGAAAATCCTGACAGATCAAAGGAGCGTGGTTATGAGCAGGAAAGACAATACAAAAAAGAAAAAAACAGCAGGAGATTACATCCTGACTCTGGTACTGATCGCGGCGATCTGCGTATTCTGTTATGCAGCGTTTAATCTATATCATATTTATACGGAATATAAGAAGGGAACGGATGAGTATAACAGTATTTCAGAAATGGCAGTGACAGAACGCGATCCCGATGAGGTGGAGGAGCTGGGACAGCCGGATGAGCAGCCGACAGCACCGATAAGTATTGATTTTTCTTCACTGAAGAGTATCAATGACGATGTGATTGGCTGGATCTATATGGAAGCTTTGCCGCAGATTAGCTATCCGGTAGTACAGGGAAAAGATAACAGCACTTATCTCCACCAGACATATGAGAAAAACTACAATTTCGCAGGAACGATCTTTATTGATTATGAGAACAAAAGAGATTTCAGCGACTGTAATACGCTTGTGTACGGGCACAATATGAAGAACGGTTCCATGTTTGGAATGCTGAAGAAATACAGAGAAGATGAAACACTTTATAATACCAGCAAGTATTTCTGGATCCTTACACCGGAGAAAGATTACCGTTATGAGATTATTTCAGCGTACACAACCTCAGTGGACAGCGATACCTATACGTTGTTTAAAGGTCCAGGAAAGGAATTTCTGGAATATGAGAAAAAAATGTTCAAAAATTCCGAGATCAAGACAGATGCTGCTGAGGAAGATGCTGACAAGAAAGACAAGATCGTTACCTTGTCTACCTGTACAGGAAATCAGGCAACCCGTTTTGTAGTGCAGGGAAAACAGGTGAATGCAGTGGATCCGCAGTAAGGCTGATGCTGTGCAGGAAAATCCGGTGTGGATGGAGAAGCCGGCAGGGCCTGGCGGAACAATGGGAGGAAGAAAAGATATGGAAAATGAGATTGAAAAATTACAGAGGATCATAGACGAGAGTGACAATATTGTATTTTTCGGAGGCGCAGGAGTTTCCACAGAGAGTGGAATCCCGGATTTCCGAAGCCAGGACGGACTCTATAATCAGAAGTATGATTATCCGCCGGAGACGATTTTAAGCCATACATTCTTTATGCGCAGGCCTGAGGAGTTTTTTAAGTTTTATCAGGATAAGATGCTCTGTGATACAGCAAAGCCAAATGCAGCGCATCTGAAGCTTGCACAGATGGAAGCAGCCGGAAAGCTTAAGGCAGTGATCACCCAGAATATTGACAACCTGCATCAGATGGCAGGGAGTAAAAATGTTCTTGAACTTCATGGAAGTGTTTACCGGAATTACTGTATGAAATGCGGAAAATCATATGACTTCAGGTATATGAAAGCTGCGAAGGGCGTTCCGAAATGTACCTGTGGCGGTATTATCAAGCCGGATGTGGTTCTCTATGAGGAAGGTCTTGATGATTATACAATCCAGGAATCCGTGAGGGCTATCTCAGAGGCACAGGTGCTGATCATCGGCGGTACATCTCTGGCTGTGTATCCGGCAGCAGGACTGATCGACTATTTCAGAGGAGATCATCTGGTTGTGATCAACAAGGCACCGACACCAAGGGATAAGTATGCGGATCTTCTTATTAAAGAGCCGATCGGAATGGTATTCAGCCGGATACATGTGTAGAATCTTACATTGCACAGGAAGCCGGGATATCTGCCAGGACGAAAGCTGACAGGGCAGCCGTGGGCTGTGCGGAAAGTATAAATCTATCATCGAGGAGTAATATTATGGGATTAAATTATGAAGTGGGAGATGTGGTGACACTGAAGAAAGCACATCCCTGTGGCAGCAAGGAGTGGGAGATCCTGCGGGTAGGTGCGGATTTCCGCCTGAAATGTGCGGGCTGCGGTCATCAGATCATGGTGGCACGTAAGCTTGTGGAGAAAAATACAAGAAACTTGAAAAAATTCGAAAAAAATTAAATTTATGCTTTACATCCCGGGAAAGTTATGCTAGAATCAACAATCGTGATATATTTCATATCCTTGCTCTTTGACAGGCAAAGGGCCAAAAGACCATAAGGAGGTTAAGACAAGCATGAACAAGTACGAGTTAGCATTAGTTGTGAGCGCTAAGCTTGAGGACGAAGCACGTGACGCTGTAGTTGAGAAAGCTAAAAGCTATATTACACGTTACAACGGCGTGATCACAGAAGTTGAAGAATGGGGTAAGAAGAAATTAGCTTACGAAATTCAGAAAATGCATGAAGGCTTCTACTATTTTATTCAGTTTGAAGCAGATTCTCAGTGCCCGGCAGAGATCGAGAGACATGTCCGCATCATGGACAATGTATTAAGATACCTGGTTGTCAAGAAAGAGGCATAATTTTTGCAGCGGATTTTCGAAAACACCATTAAGAACCTGTTCAGTTAAGTGAAATCATAAGAGAGGTAGAACGATGAACAAAGTAATATTAATGGGACGCTTGACAAGAGATCCTGAGGTAAGATATTCCGCAGGAGAAAATGCCCTGGCAATCGCCAGATATACGCTGGCAGTTGACCGCAGGTTCCGCCGTGACGGAGAGGCAAGTGCTGATTTTATCAGCTGTGTTTCTTTCGGACGTACAGCAGAGTTTGCGGAGAAGTATTTCAGACAGGGACTGAAAATTGCAGTTACGGGACGTATCCAAACAGGAAGCTATACGAACCGCGAGGGACAGAAGGTTTATACGACAGAGGTTGTTGTCGAGGAACAGGAATTTGCTGAGAGCAAGTCATCCAGTGACAGTTATGCAGCAAGCCATCCTCAGACCAGTGCAGCATCTGCACCGTCTATGCCAAGTCCGAGCGCAGCAAGCGCCGACGGCTTCATGAACATTCCGGACGGAATTGACGAGGAGCTGCCGTTCAACTAGAACATCTGAAACACAGATGGTATGAATAAGATAGGAGGAAACAATCATGGCTTACAATAGAGGCGAGAGACCAGATTCTCCGATGAAGAGAAGAGGCGGACGCAGAAGAAAAAAAGTTTGTGTATTCTGCGGTAAAGAGAATAACGAGATCGATTACAAGGATGTAGCAAAGTTAAGAAAGTATGTTTCCGAGAGAGGTAAAATTCTCCCGAGAAGAATTACAGGTAACTGCGCGAAACATCAGAGAGCACTGACAGTTGCTGTTAAGAGAGCACGTCATATGTCCCTGATGCCATACGTTCAGGACTAATTCAGATCATCCGCAGGGTCGTTGTGAAACAGGTGAGCAGTCATCTGGGCAGCAGCGGCCCTGCTTTTGTTTTCTGTAATATCATAAGAGGATTGAAGGTTTGTCAGATACAACAGATTTCATCATAACTATGGAATTGTAATAAGAAATCTGGTATAATAACAGATAACTTATGGTTTAAATTATGTTGAGAACAGGAAAAAGCGATGAACAACAATGTCAAATTTAAAGGGCCTATGAAACACTTTATGCGCTGGCCACTGTATCTTTCAGCTCTGGTGATGCTGCTGGATCTGCTGGTGTTTATTGTAAGTGTGAAGGCCGGAATTCTGGTGTCTGTAGGTACTGTGATCTATATTTTTATTGCAGTAAAGCTTTTTCGATATCACAAACCGCTGATCATCAATGATATGATCGCGTTTGCCAATCAGTATGATGTGGTGGAGAAGAGGATGCTGGAGGAACTGGCACTGCCATATGCCATTATGGATATGGAAGGCCGCATGATCTGGTCCAACCGTATTTTTTCGGAGATCACGGGAAGGGATCAGTTTTATAAAAAAAATATCAGCACAGTTTTTCCGGATATCACGCCGGATAAGCTTCCGGTGGCAGAGGAACAGGAAATTTCCGAGATGAGCACTCATTTCGGAGAACGTATCTACCGGGTTTCCATGCAGAGAGTCACAATGGGCGAGGTAGTGAGCCATGCGGATATTCTTGAGAACATGTCTCAGAATGTCAGTCTGATCGCCATGTATCTCTATGATGAGACAGAGCTTAAGGAATACATTCAGAAGAATGAGGACAACAAGCTGGTTGTGGCTCTGGCCTATCTGGATAATTATGAGGAAGCACTTGAGAGTGTGGAAGATGTGCGAAGATCTCTGCTGATTGCTCTGATCGATCGAAAGATCACGAAATATTTTTCCAATTTCGATGGCCTTGTAAAGAAACTTGAGAAGGATAAATATCTTCTGATCATGCGTCAGAGCTCTCTTGAGACACTGAAGGAGCAGAGATTCCATATTCTGGATGAAGTCAAGACTGTTAATATCGGTAATGAGATGGCTGTGACTTTAAGTATTGGTGTGGGTTTAAATGCATCAACTTATATCCAGAATTATGAGTATTCCCGGATTGCCATTGAGATGGCACTGGGACGCGGCGGTGATCAGGTCGTGATCAAGAATGGTAATAATATTACCTATATTGGCGGCAAGGCTCAGCAGATGGAAAAGTCTACCCGCGTTAAAGCACGTGTTAAGGCTCAGGCCCTTAAAGAGTTTATGAGCACAAAAGATCGTGTGGTCGTTATGGGGCATAAGATCACAGATGTAGATGCACTGGGAGCCGGAATCGGTATTTACCGGGCAGGTAAGACTCTTGGTAAGCCGGTACACATTGTGATCAATGATCCGACTACATCCATCCGTCCGCTGATGAGCGGATTTATGGAAAATCCGGATTATGAGCCATCTATGTTTGTGGACAGCAATCAGGCAAAAGAACTGGTGGATAATAATACGGTAGTGATCGTAGTTGATACCAATAAGCCAAGCTATACAGAGTGTCAGGATCTTCTTTATATGACCAAGACTATCGTGGTGCTGGATCATCACCGCCGGGGCAGTGAGGTGATCCAGAACGCAGTGCTCTCCTATGTGGAACCGTATGCTTCTTCAAGCTGTGAGATGATCGCTGAGATCCTGCAGTATTTTGCAGACGGACTGAAGCTTCGGAGTATCGAGGCAGACTGTATTTATGCAGGTATTATGATCGATACTAATAACTTTACAACAAGGGCAGGTGTGAGGACCTTTGAGGCCGCTGCATTCCTGCGCAGATGCGGAGCAGACGTGACACGTGTACGCAAGATGCTCCGTGATAATATTGACTCCTATAAGGCAAGAGCTGAGGCTGTCCGTACAGCGGAGATCTACAGAGATTATTTTGCCATTGCCAGATGCCCAAGTGAAGGCCTGGAGAGTCCTACTGTTGTAGGCGCGCAGGCTGCCAATGAGCTTTTGAATATTGCAGGAGTCAAAGCATCTTTTGTTCTTACCAGCTATAATAACGAGGTTTATATCAGTGCCAGAGCCATCGATGAAGTCAATGTACAGGTCATGATGGAGCGAATGGGAGGAGGCGGACATTTAAATATCGCCGGTGCCCAGGTAAAAGACACAATGGATGAGACCGAGAGAATGCTGAAAGAAATCATAGACCAATTATATCAGGAAGGAGAACGGGAGAAATGAAAGTAATTCTTCTGGAAGATGTTAAATCCCTGGGAAAAAAGGGACAGATTGTAAATGTAAGTGATGGATATGCAAGAAATATGATCCTGCCTAAGAAACTTGGTGTTGAGGCTACTTCCAGGAACCTCAATGACCTTAAGCTCCGTAAGGCGAATGAGGAGAAGGTTGCACAGGAGAATCTTGATGCAGCCAGGGCTTTTGCAGAGGAACTTTCCACAAAAGAAGTCATCCTCACTCTGAAAGTAGGAGAGGGTGGAAGAACATTTGGTTCCGTGTCCTCCAAGGAAATTTCTGAGGCGGCGAAGAAACAGCTGAACCTTGATATTGACAAAAAGAAGCTTCAGCTGGAGAGCCCGATTCGTAATCTTGGAGTTACCAATGTTCCGGTACGTCTTCATCCGAAAGTAACCGGAAGCCTTAAGGTCTGGGTAAAAGAGGCATAATAAATGGAAGAGGCATTGATCAAGAGGATTCTACCTCATAGTATTGAAGCAGAGCAGTCAGTGATCGGTTCAATGATCCTGGATCGTGATGCGATTCTGGTAGCTTCCGAGATTCTGACCAGTGATGATTTTTATCAGAAACAGTATGGCATTATTTTTGATGCCATGGTGGAACTTTGCAATGAGGGAAAACCGGTAGATATGATCACCCTGCAGAATCGTCTGAAGGAGAAAGAGCTGCCACCGGATATCAGCAGCATGGAATATGTCCGTGATCTTATTGCAGCAGTTCCTACTTCTGCCAATGTGAAATATTATGCAAATATTGTAAGTGAGAAGGCTGTTCTCCGTCGTCTGATACGGACCACGGAGGAAGTTGCCAATGCCTGTTATCTGGAGAAGGACAGCACAGAGACCATTCTTGAAGAATCAGAAAAAAAATTATTCAACATTCTTCAGCGAACCAATGGAAGCGATTATGTTCCAATCCAGCAGGTTGTCTTAAATGCAGTTAGCAATATTGAGAAGGCTTCTAAGCTGAAAGGTTCTGTTACTGGAATTCCTACCGGATTTGTTGATCTGGATTATAAGACATCGGGTATGCATCCTTCCGATCTTGTGCTGATAGCAGCGCGTCCTTCTATGGGAAAAACGGCTTTTGTACTGAATATTGCCCAGTACATGGCGTTTCGTAAAGATGTAACAGTAGCCATCTTCAGTCTGGAGATGTCAAAAGAACAGCTGGTAAACCGACTTCTTGCCATGGAATCCCATGTAGATTCCCAGAATCTGCGTACCGGAAATCTGAAGGATGAGGACTGGACGAAACTGGTAGAAGGAGCAGATATTATCGGTGGTTCTAATTTGATCATCGATGATACACCGGGAATTTCCATTGCGGAACTCCGGTCCAAATGCCGAAAGTATAAACTGGAACATAATCTTGGAATCATTATGATCGACTACCTGCAGCTGATGAGCGGAAGCGGTAAATCCGATTCCCGTCAGCAGGAGATCTCTGATATATCAAGATCCCTCAAGGCGCTTGCAAGAGAAATCGATGTGCCGGTGATCGCTCTTTCACAGCTCAGCCGAGCTGTAGAGCAGAGACCAGACCACAGACCAATGCTTTCAGACCTCCGAGAATCCGGAGCCATTGAGCAGGATGCTGATGTGGTAATGTTCATATATCGTGATGATTATTATCATAAGGATACTGAGAAAAAGGATATTGCGGAGATTATCATAGCCAAGCAGAGAAACGGCCCTATCGGAACTGTGGAGCTGGTATGGCTTCCAAGATATACACAGTTTGTAAATATGAAAAAGTAGAGCCGTGCAGACGGAAAATAAACGGGTTTTGGGATAAACATTCGTATTTATCCTGAAGCCCGTTTGTTCTTCGTCTATAGGATGAAGCAGTAGTGTGACAGTATTTGTGTTATTTTTTAATATGGTCGATTTATGTCAACCGAAATTCCTTGCCAATTTTACTTCCGATGCGATATACTATAACTATGTTTCCATTATCTGGAACATACGATACAGCTACACATTTATTCATCTATCCAACCATAAGGGGGCTGTCACGATGGAAAAAAGATATACAGTAAGACAGGCCGTGACGATGACTGGCGTGAAATCCTATGTTATGCGCTACTGGGAGGAGGAGCTTGACCTTCATATCGGGCGAAATGAACTGGGACATCGCTATTATACACCCTATGATATCCAGCTTTTTCTTAAGATAAATGAATTGAAAAGCAGGGGGCTTCAGCTGAAGGCCATACGGGCTCTTATTCCACAGATGGCGCGAAATGTACCTGATTCCGATAAAGCGATTGTCAGTGTACAGGATGGAGAGGCAGTGGAGATCGAAGATATTTTGCCTGAAGCAGAAATGAAGTCGCAGGAATCTGTAGATAATGATAAAATTGTGGAATTTCAGGAAATCCTGGAACGACTGATCCAAGAAGAAATGCAGCGGAAAAAAGAAGGCGAATACAGGTGTCGTTCGCTGGACGAGGCTATACGGAGACAGCAGCAGGCCAGAAGAGAGGCAGCAGCTGCCACAGAAGGAAAAAAGAACAAAAGAAACAAAAAAGGCTGCCGGTAAACCGACAGCCTCTTTTATTATAGCAGCTTATAGCTGATGGTGCATTACTCAGCAGAGATAGCACCAACTGGACAGGCCTCAGCGCATGTTCCGCAGTCAACGCAAGCATCTGCGTCGATTACATAATGCTCATCTCCCTGAGAAATAGCCTCGTTCGGGCACTCACCCTCGCATGTTCCACAGCTAACGCACTCGTCAGAAATTACATATGCCATAATTGATATCCTCCTTTACAATGATATGTTGTATGTATCCCCACCGGGGATTCTATTCCCATTCTAATATATCTGTACCAAGAATACAAGTATAAATTTAGAAACAAGACCTAAAAAAGAGAGCGGTCTGTGTTACTGTTACTGATAATATCCCGAGAGGTGTTTTTTGTGAGCGAAGGTTACAGAAAACCCGAGACATACTGCGGAATGCGCAGCAACCCGTTGATTATATGGAGATTTCGTATTATAATAGCAGACACGAAATGAAAATATTTCGATAAATGAGCAAAGGAGAATACAATCATGGCAAAGGTTACAAAGAGCATGCTGATCGGCGAACTTCTCACTGTAGATCCGAACATTGCACCGATTCTTATGAGAGCAGGAATGCATTGTCTTGGATGCCCGTCTTCCCAGATGGAATCACTGGAAGAGGCAGCTATGGTTCATGGACTGGATGCGGACGTTCTCGTAGCACAGATCAATGATTTTCTTGGTGAGTAAGCAGAAATTTTTTGCTGAAACAAAAAAGCCGCTGTTGGAAAATGCAGATCAGAAAGATCGCAGTTCCGGCAGCGGTTTTATTATACATGTATTAGAGTGCAAGGAGTTTCTGAAGGGCATTCTGTGCGATCAGAGTTCCGTG
The DNA here is from genome assembly GCF_013304825.1 of Blautia schinkii. Lineage (GTDB taxonomy): Bacteria > Bacillota > Clostridia > Lachnospirales > Lachnospiraceae > Blautia_A > Blautia_A schinkii_B. The sequence goes on from NZ_JAAWUO010000005.1 coordinate 80,087, forward strand.
TTCCCGGAGATAGGCCTCACCTGCTGGAGTGAATGCACGGCCAACTCCATATTCAGAAAGAATATTGCAGACCTTGTTGAATTCTTCCGGTGTGCAGTCGGACTGATGAAGAACCAGCTGATAAACGTCATCTTCTCCCTCACGGTAGAGAATGTTATCACCGTCAAAGAACCCGTTCATACCATGAGCAGCAGCGATCACATCATCCAGTCCGGGGAATGTATACAGACGGATAAGTCTTACTGAATTCTCGGAAATATGGGAATTATCCTGATTTTCTGCAGGCTGTGCATTAGCTGCGGACGTTTCCTTTTCTTCGGGTTTCTGTGGAAGATTCTTCAGCTTGGATTCGCAGAGTTTCTGAAAAATATCAATGATATTATCTGCACCATCGATCTCTACGGTATCTGAAGGCTTGCCGCCTTTAAATGGAGCAAATTTGGAAAAACGGGTGTCCAGTTCCTCCGGATCTTCTACCTTGGTGATGATGAGAATGATGCTCTCTGCATTTATGGGGATTGCTTCGATCATCAGCGGAATGTTATCTGCCTCAAAACCGAACTGTATCTGAGCCTGCTGCATCATATCACGGAAGAGACGTTTGGCCTTCTCAGTACCGTATGCAAGCTCGCTGATACGAATCTGATGACTGTCCAGATCCTCTTTCGTCAATGTACAGCGGATCTGATTGTCGTTGATTTTTTCTATTTTCATATAATCACATCCTATGGTTGATAAATTAATCTTTTACATAATGTATTATATAACAGCTGCATACAAGATGTAAAGATGTTGAATCACCGGAAAAAAGAAATTTTTTTAAATAAGATAAAAGGCTTGCATCTCATCAGAAAAAATGTATAATGAAAAACAGGAAAGCTGCCAGACCTAAACAAACAGGACGACAGTAAAGATAACTTAAATTCAAGCTTTTTCTAAAGACAAGAATTCTGTGCTGAGATCATCGGTGTTTCTGCCGGGCACAGATCAGTAAAATTCCCCCTTTTTAAGTAATATAAACAGGGCCAGTGCAGCTTTTCTGAGAACCTATGTTGGTGTTTTCTGAAAATCTAACCAGGAAAGGAGGTCAGGATACGTCAAATATATCACAGGTAAAAAAGAAATCCGTAAAGCCTCTCCGAAGGGAACTGGAAAGCTACCGGGATAAAGGAATAGAACTTTATCTGAACGGAGCACCCAGTACTCCGAAGAAAATCGCAAAAGCCTGTCAGATTGCGGAAGATGGGGTGTATATGCGGGATTATACAGAAGATGAGGAAGGCCATATCGCCTGTGTAAGCTTTGATTTTATACGAAACACGTAAATGAAAGTCAGGCTGTGGATATTTTTGTTATTATAAGTAAATCTGATAAGTTTCCCCTGAGCTCATACATTACACAGTGAGAAAATGTCTGCAGCCTGCATCAATGGAAATCTAAACAAAATATAAAATGTCGATTTTTGTAACGAAACACAGATAAAGTATGATATAATGAAGAAGCTGTTATAGTATTTAATACCGAAAGGAAGAAGAAATGACAAAAAAACACATGCCTGTCCTGGTGGTAGGTCTGTTGATCGTTCTGGTAGCTCTTATAGGAGGAGCTGCTTATGGAATCAATAAACTTATTCCGACCAGGAAACAGATGAATCTGTCTGATTATTATGGACAGAATGAAGAGGGAGAGGCAGCTCTGATACTGGGAACTGAGAAGCTTGAGCAGAAAGCACTGATTTCCGGTGATGATGTGTATCTTCCTATTGATGTGGTAGATGGATATCTTAATCAGAGATATTATTGGGATAGTGAAGATAAGAAGATCCTGTATGCGACTCCGTCCAGTCTTACTGAAGAAGCAGCTTCAGACAGTGCAGGCGGAATGGTATGGCTGAAAGATGATAGTGTTTATCTTAAGCTTGATTATGTCAAAAAGTATACAGATATCGATGCATATATATATAAAGATCCTGACAGAATCGCGATACAGAATAAATTTAAGAATGTGCAGACTGTTACAACGAAAAAGGATACAGTGATACGATATCGGGGAGGAATTAAATCTGAAATTCTGACAGAAATACCGAAGAATACAGTTCTGCGTCTGATCAATGAAGGAGAGGACTGGAATCAGGTTGCTACGGAGGATGGATATATTGGCTACATACAGAAGAAGAGAGTAAGTGCGGCAGATACGACCACTTATGAGAGGGATTTCCAGTCAGAGACATATACCTATCTGACTATGGATGAACCGGTGAATCTGGTATGGCATCAGACAACAAGCACGGAGGCCAACAGTTATTTCGCAGATGCAGCACAGAACATGACTGGTGTGAATGTGATCTCACCTACCTGGTTTTCTGTTGCGGATAATTCCGGAAATATAACCAATATTGCATCTGGGGATTATGTGATGCAGGCTCATGCGAAAGGATTGAAGGTGTGGGGGCTTGTAGATAATTTCAGTGAGAATATCAGCACGATGACAGTTCTTTCAAGCACCGGCGCGAGACAGAATCTGGAGAATCAGCTGATCACAAGTGCATTGAAGGTGGGACTTGACGGAATCAATATAGATTTTGAGTCATTAAGCGAGGATGTTGGAATCCATTTCCTGCAGTTCCTTCGGGAACTTTCCATTCAGTGTCATGAGAACAATCTGGTACTTTCTGTGGATAACCCGGTTCCGGAGAACTTTACCAGTCATTATGACAGAGCTGAGCAGGGAAAAGTTACCGATTATGTGATCATTATGGGGTATGATGAACATTATGTGGGATCTGAGGCAGGTTCCGTGGCATCGCTTCCGTGGGTAGAGCAGGGTGTGAAAGATACACTTACAGAGGTTCCGGCAGAGAGGACGATACTTGCAGTTCCGTTTTATACCAGGCTCTGGAAGACAACAGATGGAGGGGCCCTGACAAGTGAAGCAATCGGAATGGATCAGGCACAGAAGGTGATTGCAGACAATGGAGCAGAGACTTACTGGGATAAGACAACAAGCCAGAATTACGGAACCTATGAAGGGGATGGAGCTACATACCAGATCTGGCTGGAGGATTCCAAGTCCATTGCAGAGAAAGTTAAGCTGATCTCAAAATATAAACTTGCAGGTGTGGCTGAGTGGAAACTGGGATTTGAAAACAGTGGGATATGGCAGACCATCACAGAGAATCTTTCCTGACAGTTATAAATTACTTAAACCAAAGATGAAACATTGCAGCAGGGCAATGATAAAAACACTCCCGACAGCATATATTTAACTAAATATGCCGGGGGTGTTTTGCGTGAAAAAACATCTGATTGAAACGGGAATGGCAGTTCTTATGCTGCTTTGCTTTTACATATTGTCAAGAGAGGCGGCTGAGACAGCAGGAAAACTTGTAAATGTGTCCGGAAATATCAAGGAGGAAAAAGTGATCCTGGTGGATGCCGGTCACGGTGGTGCAGATTCCGGAATGATAGGTGTGGATGGCCTGAAGGAAAAAGGCATCAATCTTGAGATATCTGTCAAATTGAAAAAAGTACTGGAAAAAAGAGGATACACAATCCTTATGACAAGAGAAGAAGATAAAGGACTTTATGAGGAAAATACAAAGAATATGAAAGCCCAGGATCTTCAGAACCGTATTGCTATGATAAAAGAATACAAGCCGCTGCTTGCTGTCAGCATCCATCAGAACAGTTACAGTGATCCGGCTGTAAAAGGTCCCCAGGTCTTTTTTTACGAAGATTCTGAGAAGGGGAAGAGACTAGCGCTTGTTATCCAGGAAAAAATGAACCAGCAGCTGGAAATCCAGCGTCCCCGAGCAGCAAAAGGGAACAGGACGTACTATCTGTTGAAGAGAAGCGAGGGTGTGATCAATATTGTAGAATGCGGCTTTCTTACAAATCCGGATGAAGCCGGACTTCTGCAGAAAGATGATTACCAGCAGAAAGTGGCTTTAGCCATAGCTGACGGGATCGATGAATATCTGGCATCAGAGAAGAACGAAAAAAATTGAAAAAAATGTGAATAGCCTTTTCATAGGATGGTTATTCTGCTATACTTTACGTGAATTAAGGAGAATCCTATGTTTGGAATCATTTATCTTATATTATGTATATTAACAGGAATGGAAGCAGTGGGGTGTCTGTTTCCGCACAGGATAGCTGAAAATGGAAATCGGATATGGGTAATACTGCCCGCAGCTTTTGGAACCGGAGTTCTGATGTTTACATGGGCCGTTTATATCATTTCCTGGATGTTTAGTGTATGTGCGGGGGCAGAACATCCTCTTTTTTATGGAAATCTGATCGTTATGACTGTGGCAACACTGGTACTGGCAGTTCTTTTTAAGAAAAAAAAGAAGATTATTTTTTCGGTGGCAGAGGGAATGCTCACCAGAAAGTGGATTCTCAGAAAAGAGATCATTCTGTTTACAATGGTAACTGTATTTGTTACATGGATGATGTTTTATGTTTTTCATATGAAAGATGGAATTTTGTATTCCGGTTTTTCTGTATTTGGGGATTATGCACCGCATACAGCAATGATGAGATCTTTTTCCAGGGAGAATAATTTTCCTACCCAGTATCCGCATTATGGCGGGCAGGACGTGAAATATCATTTTATGTTCCAGTTTCTTGTGGGAAATCTGGAATATCTGGGAATGAGAATTGATATTGGATATAATCTGGTAAGTATTTTCTCGCTGGTGGGATTTCTTATGATCCTTTATGCGATCAGTTACCGGATGTTCCGAAGCTTCTGGGCAGGAGCCGCGGCAATCGTGTTTTTCTTTTTCCGCAGCGGTACTGCGTTCTGGCAGTATCTGTGGGAACATTTCCGTGCAGGAAATCTGGCGGAGACGTTGAGAGAGAATACCTCTTTTATCGGCTATACAACCAATGAAAACTGGGGACTCTGGAATTTTAACGTGTATCTGAATCAGAGACATCTGGCATTCGGGCTTTTGATAGTTGCGGCAGCTGTGTGGATTTTTATGGAATGGCTGGAAGCAGGATGCAGGCACAGTGAAAAAGGCATAGAGTGGATTGGAAAAAGGATCTTTTCTAAAGAGGCGTGGGTTTGCAGGAATGTTGAGGCTGCGGTTTTACTTGGAGTATTTCTGGGGCTGACTGCATTCTGGAATGGTGCGGCCCTGATCGGAGGACTTCTGATCCTGGCGGGAATGGCAGTGTTTTCAGATGGCAAGCTGGATTATGCCATCTGTGCGGCACTGGCAGTATTTTTCTCAGAGCTTCAGTCAAAGATCTTTGTATCCGGAAGTGTGATGAGTCCTTCTTTTTACTGGGGATTTCTGGCCGGGAATAAAAGTCTTATCGGTGTGATAGGATATCTGGCTGAAATCAGCGGATTTTTCTTTGTGGGACTGGCCGTAACAGTTGTATTCCTGAAAAGAAAAGAGAGGGCTATTCTGTTTGGATTTCTGCTTCCGCTGGCATTTGCATTTCTGGTATCACTGACACCGGACATCAATGTAAACCATAAGTATGTGATGATCTCCTATGCGTTTACAGCCATTTTCTGGGGTTGGTTTATGAGAGAGAGTTTTCTTATGGGAAAAACAGGCTGGAAGAAATGGGCAGGCAGAAGTGTCTGCGCGATTCTTTGTCTCTGTCTTACTTTGACAGGAATTTATGATTATGTGATCATTCTGAGAGATAATGATTCCGGACACAGGATGACTGTAAACATGAACAGTGACCTCACAGACTGGCTTTCTGAGAATCTTCATAAAGATGATCTGCTCCTGACGCCGGAGTATACCATGAATGAAGTAACTATGTCTGGTGTGATGCTTTATTGCGGATGGCCTTATTATGCGTGGTCAGCAGGGTATGATACTTATTACCGGGCAGACCAGGCTGTGACTGTTTATACAACAGATGATCAGGATATTTTAAGAGAGACAGTGGAGCAGGAGAAGATCACCTATATTCTGTTTGAAGATGGAATGTCATTTGAAAGCCAGGAGTGTCGTGAAGACATTATCAGAGAGACGTATCCGTTAGTTTATACCTCGGAGGATGGGAGAATCAGAATCTATGAAACAAGATAGTTTATATATTATTATGCCAGCATACAACGAAGAAAAAAATATCGGCTCTGTGATCGAGCAGTGGTATCCGGTAGTGGAGAAGATCGGCGGAGACAGTCGGCTGGTGATTCTTAATGATGGAAGTAAAGACGGAACTTACAAGAAAATTCAGAAGTATCAGGAGAAATATGATCGACTGACAGGGATTGACAAGCCAAACGAGGGACACGGCGGAACAATTCTGAAAGGTTATCATTACGCTGTTGATGCAGGTGCAGATTATATATTCCAGACGGATTCAGACGGACAGACTTTGCCCGAGGAGTTCTGGCAGTTCTGGGAAAAACGAAAAAAATGCGGGCTTCTGATTGGCTACCGTAAAAAACGAGAAGATGGTCTATCCAGACTTTTTGTGACGAAAGTTCTGCGTCTTGTACTGTTTCTGATCTTTGGAACATGGGTAAAAGATGCTAATACTCCATATCGTCTGATGCGTGGAAAACAGCTGGAGAAAGTTCTCAAAAGGATCCCTGACGGATTCTTTCTCTCCAATGTGCTGATGACAGTGATCTATGAGAAACATCATCTGCATGTAGAGTATATTCCGATTACTTTCCGTCCTCGTCAGGCAGGAAAGAATTCTATTAATATGAAGCGGATCGCAGTCATAGGCAGACAGGCATTTGGAGATTTTATCCGTCTGCGCCACAGGATCTGATACAGGGAGGAATGAACCGATGAAAACAAAAATCAGGGAAATACTTCCGGAGAGTGTAGCGGCGGTAATTCTGGCTGTGCTTTCTGCATATCTTCTGCAGGGAGATGTGTGGACATTCTGGACATGGTGGCTTCTGGCATTATTTATGGGGATGGTGGCCATGCCTTTGACTGGAAGATTATTTGAAGGATTTGAAGATAAAGGCTGGCTTTTTTCAAAAGTGCTGGCTATTGCTGTGACCGGATTTCTCACATGGTTTCTGGTTGCTGTAGAGATTCTTCCTTTTACATCAGCTGTGTGCATCGGCGTTTCTGTTGTATGCGCGGTGTTCTGTGCGGTAATTTTCCATATCCAGTTAAAAAAAGATATCGAGTGTTATCCGACGGGGAAAACAAAACTTATTATCCGTGAAGAACTGCTGTTTTTCGGGATCTTTCTTATGTGGACATATCTGGCAGGATTTCGTCCGCAGGCATATGGAACGGAGAAGTTTATGGATTACGGATTTATGGAAGCCATGATGCGCAGCACAACACTTCCTGCCCGTGATCTCTGGTATTCTGAAGGAACGATCAACTATTATTACGGTGGACAGTATTTTGCAGTATTTCTTACGAAACTTACAGGCAGCAGAGTGGAAGTTACCTATAATCTGATGCGTACTTTTGTGGCAGCATTTGCCTTTGTGTTTCCGTTTTCTCTGGTTCGTCAGATGATGAAGGACAGACTGTACGGACATATGGAAGGAAGAAAGAAATATCTTCCGTCTGTGGCAGGTGTAACAGCAGGTGCTGCGGTTTCTATTGCAGGAAATGTGCATTATATCGTATATCGTTGCGTGATTCCTCTGATTCAGAAACTGAAAGGAGCAGAAGAGACAGAAAGTTACTGGTTCCCGGATGCTACCCGTTATATTGGATACAACCCGGTAAATGACAGTGATAAGACAATCCATGAATTTCCGTGTTATTCCTTTGTACTTGGAGATCTTCATGCACATGTGGTTAATGTGATGTTTGTGACCTTTCTGGTGGGACTTCTCTACGCCTGGATGAAGATGATCCGAAAGAGAGGGCCGGAGCCGGAAAAACAGGATCCGAGAGATTTCTGGCTCAGACAGCTTCTGATGCCCCATATTATTCTGGCCGCTGTACTTCTGGGAATGTTCCAGTGGACTAACTACTGGGATTTTGTGATCTATTTTGTGGTGACAGGCGGTGTGTTGTTGTTTGTAAATATCATCCGTTTTGAAGGAAAAACGGTCCGCATCCTGGCAGTGACAGCTGTGCAGGCAGTGGAGATCATTGCAGTTTCTTATCTTGTGATACTGCCGTTTACTCTGAAATTTGACACTATGGTACAGGGTGTGGCACTTGCACAGCACCATTCTCTGTGGTATCAGCTTGTGATCCTCTGGGGACTTCCGGTGATCCTTACTGTGCTGCTGATCATATCCATTCTTATGGAGAAGCTGAAAGGAATGAAGAAAAAGAGCCTGTACAGATTGATGGAGGCTGTTTCCATTCCTGATCTGTTTGCGATTATCATGGGGCTGTGTGCAATTGGATTGATCGTGATTCCGGAGCTTGTGTATGTAAGAGATATTTATGAAAATGGAAATGCCAGGGCAAACACCATGTTCAAACTTACATATCAGGCGTATATTCTATTTGGAATGACAATGGGATATGGAATCTACAGACTGATAGCAGTATCAAAGCAGAAAATCTTCAGGATCCTTTCAGGAGCAGGCCTTGTGGTACTGATCTGGACAGTGGGATATTTCGGAAATGCAGTTCATTCCTGGTTCGGAGAAGTGTGGAATCCGTCTCAGTACCAGGGTCTGGATGCAACGACTTTCCTTGAGAGTGATTTTCCGCAGGATGCAGCAGCTATCCGCTGGCTGAAAGAAAATATTGAAGGAGCCCCGGTTGTTCTGGAGGCTAATGGGGACAGTTACACTGGTTATGAGAGAGTTTCCGCATCAACAGGACTTCCGACTGTTCTGGGCTGGTATGTGCATGAGTGGCTGTGGAGAAATGATGTGCCGGATCTGAATGAGAAGAGTGCGGATATAGAGACGATTTACACTTCCGCAGATGAAGAAACAGTGAAAGAACTGATCAGGAGATATGACATTTCCTATATATTTGTAGGCGGACAGGAACAGGAGAAATACGGTACGGCACTTAATGACAGTTTGCTTCAGAGTCTTGGAAGCATTGTTTACGCAGATGATATGACAGGAACTTATATTGTAAAAGTAAACTGAGGTATTGTGAGTGCTGGCAATATCATATGAATTATACAAAGTGGAGCAGGATTGACAATTTTTCCGTAACAACGCTATAATAGAGCTATTACAGAAATACAGCATGTGCTGTACAGTAAAGGCTACGACATGGCTGCTGAGAGGAGGAATATATTATGAACAGAATTGACAGACTCTACATGGAAATGATCCGGTTTTATCAGGGGGATCCCAGGCATATTCAGCATTTTGTGAAAGTGCACAGTTTTTCCAGACTGATAGGTCAGGCGGAGGGACTGGATGAAGAACAGATGTATATACTCGAGGCGGCAGCTCTTGTCCATGATATTGGAATCAAGATCGGAATGGAGAAATACGGCCGGTCTGATGGTAAGATTCAGGAACAGGAAGGACCGGCAGCTGCGCGTGAGATGATGACCAGACTTGGCTTCCGTGAGAATGTGATAAGCAGAGTGGAGTATCTTGTTGGACATCATCATACATACAAGGATATTGACGGTCCGGACTATCAGGTTCTGGTTGAGGCTGATTTTCTTGTAAATTATTTTGAGGATGATCTTGATAAGGAATATATCAGGAAAAGTGCAGAAAAGATTTTTAAGACAGAAACAGGTAAAAAGATTGTAAAAGAGATGTTTTTCCCGGAGACTTTTCAGAAGTCGGAGACATGGGCGCAGGATGCGCTGCAGGATCTGGAGGATTTTATTGAAGAGCAGGGTATTTACATCAGACAGTAATGGAGCGTAAGATGAAAGCAGAAATAGCAGTAATGACAGCGGAAAATATAGATGAAGATGCGATCAGAAGAGGCGGTGAAATCCTGAAAAATGGCGGTCTGGTAGCATTTCCCACAGAGACGGTATATGGTCTTGGCGGCAATGCGCTTGATCCGAAGGCTTCTATGAAGATCTATGCAGCCAAGGGAAGACCTTCTGATAATCCGTTGATCGTACATATTGCAGATATCCGTGATCTTGACAGGATCGTTACGGAAGTGCCTGAGAAGGCAAGAATATTAGCTGATAAATACTGGCCGGGTCCGCTGACTATGATTCTTCCGAAGTCGGATATTGTGCCGAAGGAGACAACGGGCGGGCTTGACAGCGTTGCTGTACGCTTCCCAAGCGACCGGATCGCCCAGGAGCTGATCCGATCGGCAGGGGGCTATGTGGCAGCACCAAGTGCCAATACGTCCGGTAGACCAAGTCCTACCACTGCACAGCATGTTGCAGAAGATCTGGGAGAGGCCATTGATATGATCATTGACGGCGGACAGGTAAATATCGGACTGGAATCTACGATCGTGGATTTCACAGAGGATATTCCGGTTGTTCTGAGACCTGGTTATATTTCCCTGGAAATGCTGCAGGAAACATTGGGTGATGTACGGATGGATAAGGGGCTGATCAAACCGGACAGCAAGGTTCATCCCAAGGCACCGGGAATGAAGTACCGTCATTATGCTCCAAAAGCAGACCTTGCCATTGTAGAAGGTTCGACAGAGCAGGTAATCTCTGAGATAGAAAAGAGGGCGAAAGAAGCGGAGGAGAAGGGACAGAAAGTGGGAATCATTGCAACGGATGAGACGAAAGGCAGATATTCCCACGGTATTATCAAGAGCATCGGAAGCCGCGAACAGGAGGAAACCATTGCGCACCATCTCTATGAGGTGCTGCGTGATTTTGACAGCTGTAATGTAAGTGCCATTTACTCAGAGGCATTTTTTACACCAAGAATGGGACAGGCGATCATGAACCGCTTACTGAAAGCGGCTGGTCATAAAATTATTAATGTACAGGAGGAAAAAGAGAATGATAGCACTGGGATGTGATCACGGCGGATATGAGCTGATGCAGGAGGTTAAGAAACATCTGGAAGAGAGAGGCCTTGAGTACAGGGATTTCGGATGCAACGGACCGGAATCCGTAGATTATCCGGTATACGGAAAAAAAGTTGCACAGGCTGTTCAGAGCGGAGAATGCGAGAATGGAATCCTGATCTGCGGAACAGGAATCGGAATTTCCATCACAGCCAATAAATTCAAAGGAATCCGCGCAGCACTTTGCACAGACTGCTTTACAGCAGAGGCTACAAGACTTCATAATAATGCCAATATTCTGGCTATGGGGGGACGCGTGGTAGGTCCTGGACTTGCACTGAAGATTGTAGATACTTTCCTGGATACGCCATTTTCCAATGATGAGCGTCATATCAGAAGAATTAATATGATCGAGGATTAAAGAAAAGAGGATTGCCGTATGGAGAAAAAGGGACAGAAGCGGCAGGGGTATCTTTCCTGGGATGAGTATTTTATGGGAGTTGCCATGCTTTCCGGTATGCGTTCCAAGGATCCGCATTCGCAGGTTGGTGCCTGTATCGTAAGTGAGGATAACAAAATTTTGTCTATGGGGTACAATGGATTTCCCAAGGGATGTTCAGATGATGAGTTTCCCTGGGGAAGAGAGGGAGATCCGTTGGATACCAAATATCTCTATGTGACACATAGTGAGCTGAATGCTATCCTGAATTACAGGGGCGGAAGCCTGGAAGGTGCCAAGCTTTATGTATCATTGTTCCCCTGCAATGAATGTGCCAAGGCGATTATTCAGGCAGGGATCAAGACGATCGTGTATGACTGTGATAAATATGCAGATACTCCGTCTGTGATCGCCTCCAAGAAGATGTTGGATGCAGCAGGAGTGCGATATTATAAGTATAACAGTACAGACAGAGAGATCATGATCAAGGTTTGAAAACATCATGAGATAAGAATATAAGCAGGAGACATGGTTGCTGACCCGAGGGATCAGCAGCGAAGTATAAAGATAGCAGCTGGGATATGATCCCCAGCTGCTGTTTTGCAATTTTCAGATATTTGAGTTCAAATTATTTTTATCTGGATTCGCAGAGTGCTGTACAGGAATTTCCGTCATATGTTCAGGTCCTGTTTTTCAGGCTGTTCTGATTTGATAAGCATATCAGATGATGTTGGCTCTGATTTCTTTTTCATGGGGAATTTCAGGCATACTTTAAAAAGGTCTCCGTCCAGATAAAGCTCAAATTTTCCTCCCTGAAGCTCAGTAAGGCTCTGGGCAATGGAAAGGCCGAGTCCGCTTCCTTCGGTATTTCTGGCAACATCGCCGCGGATGAAACGTTCGGTCAGTTCTTCAGCAGGAATGTTTAATGGCTGTGCAGAAATATTTTTCAGCGTGAAGATAACCATATTGTTTTGAAGAAGTACCTCCGCATAGACACGGGTGTTTTCCATGGCATATTTCAGAATATTACCAAAAAGATTTTCAAGGATGCGCCACATTCTCCGTCCGTCTGCATAAATTATGGCAGGAGAGTCCGGGAAATGGGTCATCAGCATCAGATGATGTTCTGAAAAACGTTCTTCGAATTCGCCCATTACCTGATAAAGCATTTCTATAAAATCCAGATCAGCCATTTCCAGGGAAAGGTTGCCGGTGCTTGCTTTGGAAGCTTCTACAACATCCTCAGTCAGACTTTTCAGGCGATGTGCCTTGGAATCCAGAATTTCAAGATAATTGAGAACTTCCGGATCAGTGAAATTTTTTCTTTTCAGAAGATCCACATAATTGATGATGGAAGTCAGCGGTGTTTTCAGGTCGTGGGAAACATTGGTGATCAGCTCTGTTTTCATACGCTCATCTTTGAGGCTTTTTTCCACGGCTGCATCGAGACCTTTGCCGATACGATTGATATATCGGGCCATTTCTTTCTGATCACCGCGAAGATTTTCTTCCGGAATCTTGTAGGAAAGTTCGCCGTCCGTGATCCGTTTCAGTCCGTCAAGGAGAAGTTCCCGTCCAAGTGCAACTTTGTACATCCAGAAGAAAGCTCCCAGATCCAGTGCGAAAAGCAGAAAAAATATCAGAAACCATCCATCAGATGCAGGAATCATGACACTGAGGAAAAATTCAAGAAAAAGAAATACTCCAAGCCCCAGTACCATGCGGATCCTGCTGATCGTATTTCTGGAAAAAAACAGGATCAGATCACCGGTTTTATGAAAGCCCAGTCCAAGAAAATGCAGGCATTTTCGTAAGAGACTGTTTTTCCAGAGAGTGCGGGCCTTGATACGCCGTACCAGACTTAAGTAACCGATCCAGAACAGGCAGGAGATCAGGAAAACAATCAGGCCTGCAATGATGGCGGAGACAATTTCGTTATATGTGCTGTACAGGAGATTCATTCCTGTGATGAATACACCAAGAGCCGGAATACATACAAGTCCTGCTGCTATTTCCGTATAGATTTTGTCAAAAGCGTTCAGGTGTGTTTCTGAACTGCCGTCAGCAGAACCTTTTCTGCCGGTATGGACAGTAAGCCAGATGAAATCTATGAGAAAGAGCAGGACACTAAATATACAAACTACAGCTGCCGGGATAAAAGCTGTCCGGCAATACCGGAAATTTTGCTGTGCAGTCCGGATGGAATCATCTACAGGAAGGCTGGTATCGTCGATCCAGGCCAGAAAACTGCAATTATCATCATATGTGGAGGTTCTGAGAAGGCTTATCCATTCGGCAACAGAATGACTTGCATTATCGGAAATATTCAGATTTGTAAGACCGTTCTGTGCATCTTTTTCGTTTGCAGCAGTGTCATTGACATTGAGCTGAACATATGGTTTCTTGTTGGAAAAACCGGAAATTCCGGTCAGGTCGGACGAATATGCTGCATCTGTATTTGTATAAATTTCTTTGGTGGTGTTATTGGTATAGGCATAACGAATGTTGGATTTATTGCTGCTGTACGAATCTAATGTCTGGGAAGATGATGTCCAGTCGGAAAAAAGCTCCCGCACATTATCCAGCTGTTCCAAAGCATCGGTGAGAGTACCTTTAAAATTCCGGGTTTTTGCTGAGGTTGAATTCATATAGTCAAGGAGGCTGTCATAGCCTTCAGGGGCACAGTGAATCTCAAAAACCGGAGTAAGTGCATTTGCAACATCTGTGTAGACTATATTTCCGTTTTTATCTGTGATATTTTTCAGAGGCTCCTGTGATGCAATGCCGTAATCAGCGTATTCTGATTTCAGGGAGGAAAGAATTCGGTCTGTCCACTCGTCCTGGGAGATTTCCTCAGCTTTCAGAGCCCCGGAAGCGGCATTTAATTGCAGAGAGCCGGTATTCAGGGCTTTTACAAAATCGGAGTAGTACATATATTTGGTCTCTTTTTCCGGTGTGGTAAGACTCAGAACGATCCAGTCATCACTGTAATGAATATCCTGTAAGCTCCACTCCCTGAGCTCTTTGAAAGAATAGGCAAGACCGGAGGTGTTTTTAAAGGTGAGCGTATCTCCGTTATAAAGTTCGCCGAGGTCGATACAGGCGTTTTCATTTGTAGTGTTCAGGATTTCCTGTGCAGAGATACCACATAAAATATTGGAAACTTTTGAATAAAAATCATCATAAAACGTTGAAGACTGGAAATAATCCTTTGTTTTCAGATCATTGAGGGAGCCCATGTGGATTCCTGCCTGAATCGCCAGTATACCTGAAAAGACTATGACCAGTGGTAGGAAAAGTCCAAGAATAAGAGCGAGAACGCGCGAAAAAGAGCTGCTGTGCTTTGTATGTTCAGGTGTGTTCATAATACCCCTTTCTGAAGTATAAAGCCTTCATGTGCCGGCGAACCTACCGGCTAAGTTTTTCAATTTTGTAGCCTAAGCCCCAGACAACTTTCAGATAACGTGGTTCCCTGGGATTGATCTCGATCTTTTCACGAATGTGTCGGACATGGACGGCAACGGTGTTGTCTGCAGCCAGGGCGTCTTCATTCCAGATGCTCTCATAGATCTGAGTGGTGGAAAAAACGCGTCCCTGGTTTTTCATGAGGAGAAGGAGAATGTTGTATTCAATAGGTGTCAGGCGTACCGGTTCGCCGTCTACCAGGATCTCTTTTTTGTCGTCGTTTACTGTGAGACCTCCTGTTGTGTAGATGTGCTCCGATGGAGTCGGTGCTGCAGCACCAAGCTGTGTGTAGCGCCGCAGCTGGGATTTCACTCTGGCGATGAGCTCCAGAGGATTGAATGGTTTTGTGATATAGTCGTCTGCACCGATGTTTAGTCCGAGGATTTTGTCGGTATCTTCGGATTTGGCAGACAGGATGATGATCGGAAGCGGATTGCTCTCACGGATTTTTACAGTTGCCCGGATGCCGTCAAGCCGGGGCATCATGATGTCGATAATAAGAAGATCAATGGCCTGGGTATTCAGGATATCCAGTGCTTCCTGCCCGTCATAGGCTTTCAGAATATGATAGCCTTCCTGTGTGAGATAGATTTCGATTGCTTCCACGATGGCTTTATCGTCATCGCAAACAAGTATATTAGCCACTTTTTTGTACCTCCCTGATGATGTTAGAATAGCAGCGCCAAATTAAGACGAAAGGGGTAAAAATCTTAAGATTTCATGAAATTCCGATAATTTCCGTGAATACTGTTATTGTACTATAATGGGGATGGAGTGTAAATAAGGGGATACTGTTCACTGACCATATTTTGCGGGGCATTTTGGAGATGATCGTGAGGTATGCTGTTGACCATGTGGGGAACAGTAATGAAATGGATTTTGATCACTTGAGAATACCGGAAGCAGTGTGATAAACTATAAAAAAAATTGTGTTGATATAGTAAACAGGAGATATTAAATTGACTTTGGATAACAGAATAATAACAAAAGAATTAACAAATAAAATAAAAACAACGTCCATAAAAACTTCAGCAGCGAGCTTGTCTTCCTGCACCCTTTGTCCAAGAAACTGTAAAGCAGACAGAAACAGCAGGAAAACAGGTTTCTGTGGTGTGGACAGTACAATCTATCTTGCAAGAGCAGCCCTTCATATGTGGGAAGAACCCTGCATTTCAGGAAAAAAAGGTTCCGGTGCGGTTTTCTTCTCAGGATGTGGGCTTCGGTGCTGCTTCTGCCAGAATCATGATATTGCCATTGGAAGCAGAGGGCTTCCGATAACAGTGGAACGCCTCAGTGAGATATTTCTGGAGCTGCAGGAAAAAGGTGCTGCCAATATCAATCTTGTAACAGGAGCCCACTACGTACCGCAGATCGTGCAGGCTCTTGACATGGCCGGAGAGAAAGGAATGGATCTGCCGGTAGTATATAATTCCAGCGGATATGAAAAGCTTGAGACATTAAAATTTCTGGAAGGGTATGTGGATGTATATCTTCCGGACATGAAATATATGGAATCAGAGCTTGCACAAAAGTTCTCCCATGCGGCCGATTACCCGGAAACAGCGAAAGCAGCTATTGGAGAAATGGTGCGTCAGACTGGTAAATGTGAATTCGGTGAGGATGGCTATATCCGAAAGGGAACCATAGTCCGCCATCTGATTCTGCCGGGACATACAAGAAATTCCGTAAAAGTACTGAAATATCTTCACGAAACTTATGGTGACAATATTTATATCAGCATCATGAACCAGTACACACCAGTCCGTACATTCGATTCCTGTAAGGAATTAAACAGAAAAATAACAAAAAGAGAATACGAAAAAGTTCTGGATGCTGCAGTAGATATGGGAATAAAAAACGGATTCATACAGGAAGGGGAAACAGCCTCAGAAAGCTTTATTCCTGATTTCGATTACGAGGGAGTAGAAAAAAATATCCCATAAATGGAAGGAGGCCGGTACTTTCGTACCGGCGCGTATGAAAAAGAAAAATATTTATAGAAAGCTCATCGCCTTCTATGGGTAATAATATACAGGATAAATGTGAAAAAAATGTGAATACCATTTGAAAAAAATGTGAAAAAATGTGATTTGTGACGCAAAACAAGCAGAATATGACGCTGAAAGATAAAAGCCATGTAAAACAGAGAATTTAAACACTGCTTTACATGGCTTTTCAACATCAGAATTTCTTCCATGTCTCCCGAAGGAAAAGGATTAAAATGGGGAACAGCTCCAGTCGTCCTGCAAGCATATCAAAAGAAAGTACAAGCTTGGATAACGGAGAAAAGATTCCGAAATTTCCCGTAGGACCAATCAGAGAAAGACCAGGACCTACATTATTTAAAGTAGTGGCAACTGCTGTAAAGTTTGTCACAAGGTCAAATTCATCGAAACTGATGATAAAAATGGATGCAGCCATAAGCATCAGATACACGATCATATAGATGTTTGTGGCACGCATGACCTCATGGGATACTGCTTTTCCATCCATTTTAATCTTCTTTACTGCATTGGGGTGCAGATAAAGATGCAGTTCTTTACGAACAGATTTTGCAAGGAGCAGAAGACGGGAGATTTTGATTCCTCCGCCTGTACTGCCTGCACATGCTCCGCAGAATGTGAGCAGCACCAGAATCGTCCTGGATACCGCGGGCCACTGGTTATAATCCGTGGTAGCATAACCGGTAGTTGTGATAATGGAACCCACCTGGAAAAAGCTCTGTTGAAGTGCTTCCCATACATTGTTGAACAGATGACGCACATTGAAGGTGATCATCAGTGCGGAAGCAATGATAACAATAAAATAACAGCGAACCTCTTCGGACTTCAGTGCCTGTGAAAACTTTTTTGTAAGGAGCAGAAAGTAGACATTGAAGTTGACACCGAACAGGATCATAAATACTGTGATCACAATCTGTATATATAAGCTGTAGCTTCCCATACTGTCTGCCTTGATGCCAAAGCCGCCGGTTCCGGCAGTACCAAAGGCTGCACAGAGACTGTCATAAAGAGGCATGCCACCAAGAAGCAGAAGTATGATCAGAACAACAGTCAGGGCAATGTAAATCTTATAGAGAATTTTTGCAGTTGCCTGAACTTTCGGCAGCAATTTGCCTACAGAAGGACCAGGGCTCTCTGCTTTCATAAGGTTCATGTGATAACCGCCTGCCAGCGGCAGTAGTGTCAGGATAAATACAAGAACTCCCATACCACCGATCCAGTGGGAAAAACACCTCCAGATATTAATACAGTAAGGCATCTGTGAAGGATCGGAGAGAATACTGGAACCGGTCGTGGTAAATCCGGAAACAATCTCAAAAAAAGCATCAATAGGGTTGGGTATAGCTTTGCTGAGCACAAAGGGCACAGCACCTACAATACTGAGGACGATCCAGCTGAGTGCTGTTGTCACAAGACCCTCACGTGCATAAAAAGCTTTTTTTGTGGGTTTGCGGCTGACCAGCGGAACGCCGACAGCCAGGCATGCCAGTATTGTGATCAGAAAAGCGATGCCGGCTTTTTCGCGGTAGATCAGAGCTGTGATTCCGGGAACCAGCATACATACAGCTTCTACGTTCATGATCCATCCCAGTATATAAACAATAATCGAATAATTCATTTTTCGGTACCTTTTCTACGCAAGAATATCTGTGATGTCACGGAGGCCTTTGTGTGTAGTAACAATGATAACAGTGTCACCGACCTGAATGGTATCCTGACCACGGGGGATGCGGATACGACCGTTACGGTTAAGACAGCCGACCAGAAGATTTTTGCGGAGATTCAGGTCTGCAAGAGGAATATCTGTCACCTGGGATTCTTCACGAATGGCGAATTCCAGGGCTTCTGCGTTGCCGTCCAGTATATGATAAAGAGTTTCCACATTGCTTCCGATACTATTTTGTGTGGCACGAACATACTGCAGGATATAATCAGCAGTGATGTTCTTGGGATAAATAATGCTTCCGATATCAAGCGTATCAATGACATCATCGAATTCCAGACGGTTGACCTTGGCAATCAGCTTGGCATCGGAGATACTTTTGGCAAAAAGGGCAAGGAAAACATTCTCCTCATCCAGATTGGTAAGGGTGACAAAGGATTCGGATTCTGTAAGTCCTTCTTCAAGAAGGAGAGAACGGTTTGTTCCGTCACCGTTGATAATGGTTGCTTCAGGAAGCAGCTCGCTTAAATGCTCACAGCGTTCTTTGTTCTGCTCGATGATCTTGACATCGATTTTCATATCAAGAAGTGCAAGGGTAAGATAATAGGAAATGGTTCCACCACCTACGATGATGCAGTTCTTGACCTGATTGGTCTTGAGGCCGATCTTGCGGAAAAAGCTTGCTGCATTCAGCGGGGAAGCCAGGATGGAAACCATATCACCGTTGTGGATGATGTGATCACCGCCGGGAATGGATACATTGTCAGGACTCTCGATAGCGCAGACAAGGATATCGCTGCGGAAAGTGTCGGAAACCTGAGATACACTCATTCCGTCAAGCTTAAATTCCGGAAGAACCTTGAATTTAAGAAGCTCTACACGGCCACGTGCAAAGGTGTCGATCTTGATTGCTGATGGAAAACGGAGAAGTCGTGAGATTTCCTGTGCAGCGGCAAGCTCCGGGTTAATGATCATGGTAACACCAAGACGTTCTTTGATGAAGCCGATTTCTTTTCCATAAATTGGGTTTCGGACACGGGCGATAGTCTGACAGTGGTTGGCCTTCTGTGCGATCAGGCAGCAGAGAAGGTTCAGTTCGTCAGATGCAGTTACTGCGATCAGGATATCCGCAGTGTCAACGCCTGCCTCCATTAAAGTATTGATGCTGGCACCATTACCGACGATTCCCATAGCGTCGATATTTTCACAGAGATCATTGATCTTATCGGCGACAATGTCGACCAGAGTAATATCAATATCCTCTGCCTGAAGCTGCTCTGCAAGGTTTCTGCCAACTTTGCCGCAGCCTACAATAATTACCTGCATAATTTCCTCCTTCAATAGCCGGCTAGGGCTACAATCATAAGTAAAAATGCCTATCAGTGTAAAAATAGGCAAGGATATTATAGCACTGTAACCAGGATTTTTAAACAGTAATATTTTCTTCTATTTATTGAAAAAAATGATAGAAACATAGAGATTTATGAAGGAAAGAATGTTTTTTGAAAAAGAAGAGGAAGGGGATTTTCACATATTGGAAAAAATATCATAAAATATATCGTGATCATGAATGAAAGGAATTCGCTTATGGATCGATTTCAGATGAATCGTTCGGGGTGCAGACCGTATAATTATACATGTGGAATGAATAATACGTCTTTTCCCCGCAATGATCGTTCATCTTCAGATATGCAAAACTGCAGCAGACAGAACAGCAGCTGCATGAATAATCAGAAAGATCAGAAAGAAGGCTGCAGCTGCAAAATGCCGGGAATCAAGCCGTCTCAGGAAATGTATTCTCATCTGAAGCATCTGGTTCCGGCCATGGCTTATGTACCATGCCAGGAGTTTGCACCTACCTTTGAACTTCAAAAGGCTCTTCAGGTCGGAACGATCTTTCCGGAACTTTGCAAGCCGTTTTGTGGCAGGAGAGGAGGACGTAGATAATGACTGGAAATGGGAATTGTGCTTCAAAAAAAGAACTTCTGCAGTCCATCAATCAGGTAAGCTTTGCTATTAATGACCTTCTTCTTTTCCTGGATACTCATCCGCATGAAAAGCGGGCACTGGAATATTTCAGTGAACTCAGTGCCAGAAGAAATGAGCTTCTGAAAAAATACGCAGAACTCCACGGGCCGCTGACTGTTGATACAGCAAACGACAGCTGCCTCAGATTCTGGCAGTGGATGGAACAGCCGTTTCCCTGGGAACAGGAAGGAGGATGCAGATAAGTTATGTGGAATTATGAAAAAAGACTTCAGTATCCTGTAAACATTAAAACTCCGAACGCAAAGCTGGCCCAGTTTATCATGAGCCAGTACGGTGGGCCGGATGGCGAAATCGGAGCTTCCATGCGCTATCTTTCCCAGCGTTTTACTGCGCCGAACCGGATGGCAGCAGCAGTTCTTAATGATGTTGCGACAGAAGAACTGGCACATCTGGAAATGGTATCCACCATTGTCCATCAGCTGACCAGGAATCTTTCCATGGAAGAGATCGAGAACAGCGGACTTGGACCGTATTATATTGACCATACAGTGGGAGTATGGCCGCAGGCGGCAGGAGGAGTGCCGTTTAATGCCTGCGAATTCCAGAGCAAGGGTGATCCGATCACGGATCTGTTTGAAGACCTGGCTGCAGAGCAGAAAGCACGCTCCACTTATGATAATATCCTCCGTGTGGTAAGAAATATTCCGGAGGTTGCTGACCCGATCCGTTTCCTTCGGGCAAGAGAAGTTGTGCATTTCCAGCGTTTTGGTGAGGCACTTCGTTCTGTTCAGGAACAGCTGGATGCAAAAAATTTCTATGCTTTTAATCCTAGCTTTGATAATCCGTGTAAAGCGTCCTGCGAAGATTGATGAAATAAGAAAAGCTGCACAGCTGTTTCTGTTATGCCTGAAAACAGCCGTGCAGCTTAAATATTTAAAATTTACAGTTTATGTCTGCTGCGTATTATTACGATTTCTTTTTATCATCCTTATGCAGATTTTTCTGTGCAGTGGAGAGCATCAGCTTGATTCGGTTCAGCTGGTTTACTTCACTTGCACCCGGATCATAATCAATGGCAACGATGTTTGCTTCCGGATGCTCGCGACGAACTTCCTTGATAACACCTTTACCTACGATGTGATTTGGCAGGCAGCCAAATGGCTGGATGCAGACGATGTTTGGAACACCGCCGTGGATCAGCTCCATCATCTCACCTGTCAGGAACCAGCCCTCACCTGTCTGGTTTCCGGCAGAAACGATCGGAGAAGCCATTTTTGCAAGGTCACGGATATCAGCTGCAGGTGTAAAGTGACGACTCTGCTCAAGAGCTTCGTTAGCAGTTTTGCGCAGCCAGTCAATAGCCTTAAGACCTAAGTTGGCAATGGTAGCCTTGGATTTTTTGAAGCCAAGCTTCTCAACCTTGAAGTTCTGGTTGTAGAAGCAGTAGCAGATAAAGTCGATCAGATCCGGAACAACCGGTTCTGCACCCTCTGCCTCCAGCAGGTCTGCAAGGTGGTTGTTTGCTGCCGGAAGGAACTTGACAAGGATCTCACCTACAATACCAACACGAGGTTTTTTATCATCGGAAATCGGGATCGTATCAAAATCATGAACCATTTCACGGCACATTTTCTTAAAGGTACCATGGCTTACGCTGCTGCCTGTTACGAAGGCAATGACGCGCTGCTCCCAGATCTTGTGCTTGCGGTTTACGATACCTTCCTCAAGCTCATATGGCCGCATGCGGTATACACATTTCATCAGGATATCACCGAATACGGCACCGTAAACAATACGCTTGATCAGAGGCAGTGTCAGTTTGAATCCAGGGTTGCTCTCAAGGCCGCTTAAGTTCAGGGAGATAACCGGAACCTGTTCCATGCCGGCTTTTTTCAGGGCACGGCGGATAAATGCAATGTAGTTGGAGGCGCGGCAGCCACCACCTGTCTGGGACATGATAACTGCTGTTTTGTTCAGGTCATATTTGCCGGAAAGAAGGGCATCCATGATCTGTCCTACCACCATCAGGGACGGATAGCAGGCATCATTGTTTACATATTTAAGGCCCACATCAACAGCGTGCTTGTTGTCATTTGGGAGGACTTCCAGGTTATAGCCGGATGCGTTAAAGGCAGCCTCAAAGATTCCGAAGTGGAAAGGAGACATCTGCGGGCAGAGGATGGTGTATTCCTTACGCATCTGCTTGGTAAAGGATACTTTCTCAATGGAAGCCGGCTTGATGTTTCTCTTTTTATTCTGCGCCTGTTTTGCGCGGATGGCAGCAATCAGGGAACGGATACGGATCCTTGCAGCACCGAGGTTGTTGACCTCATCGATCTTCAGGCAGGTGTAGATCTTGTCACTTCCGTCCAGGATTTCATAAACCTCATCTGTAGTAACTGCATCAAGTCCGCAGCCGAAAGAGTTCAGCTGGATCAGATCCAGATCATCTCTTGTCTTTACAAAGTTTGCAGCAGAGTAGAGACGGGAATGGTACATCCACTGGTCATTAACACGGATTGGACGCTCCACATGGCCAAGGTGAGCAACAGAATCTTCAGTAAATACAGCGATTCCGTAGCTGTTGATCATATCCGGGATTCCATGGTGGATCTCAGGATCGATATGATACGGACGGCCTGCAAGAACGATTCCGCGGCGTCCTGTTTCTTTCAGGTACCGGAGAGTTTCCTCGCCTTTTTTCTGCACATCGCGGTGTACAGCGGACAGCTCATCCCATGCTTTATGTGCAGCTGCTTTTACCTCGGCGGCAGGAATGTCAGGGAATTCTTCCACAAGCCGGTTGGTCAGGATTTCCTCGGAGGTAAAGGCCATGAACGGATTGCGGAAAGTGATGGATGGATCGTTAAGCTCGTCCACGTTATTCTTGATATTTTCCGCATAGGAAGTAACGATCGGGCAATTGTAGTGGTTGACTGCATCCGGGAACTCATTTCGCTCATACGGGATACATGGGTAGAAGATAAATTTCACGCCATTGCGGATCAGCCATGTCACATGTCCGTGAGCAAGTTTTGCAGGGTAGCACTCGGACTCACTTGGGATGGACTCAATACCCAGCTCATAGATCTTACGTGTGGAAGTCGGAGAGAGAACCACCTGATATTTCAGTTCAGTAAAGAATGTATACCAGAACGGATAGTTCTCAAACATGTTCAGCACACGTGGGATACCAACCTGTCCGCGGGTTGCCTTATCTGTAGAAAGCGGTTCATAGGAAAAGATCCTCTTATATTTATAGTCAAAAAGGTTCGGGATATGATCCTTGTTTTTCTCTTTTCCAAGGCCGCGCTCGCAGCGGTTTCCGCTGATGTATTTACGTCCGCCGGAGAATTTGTTGATGGTCAGACGGCAGTTGTTGGTACATCCGCGGCAGTTAGCCATGGAAGTGGTATACTGCAGGCTGTTGATCTGATCGATGGAAAGCATGGAAGTTTTTTCTCCTTCCTGATAACGCTCTCTTGCGATCAGAGCTGCACCGAAGGCTCCCATGATTCCTGCGATATCCGGGCGGATAGCCTGGCAGTTGGCGATTTTCTCGAAGCTTCGAAGAACCGCATCATTGTAGAAAGTACCACCCTGTACAACAATGTGCTTGCCAAGTTCGGAAGCATCGGAAACCTTGATAACTTTGTAAAGGGCATTCTTGATAACGGAGTAGGCAAGACCAGCTGAGATATCAGAAACCTCTGCGCCTTCTTTCTGTGCCTGTTTAACTTTGGAATTCATAAATACAGTACAACGTGTTCCGAGATCAATCGGATGCTTTGCAAAAAGTGCAGCTTTCGCGAAGTCCTGTACTGTATAGTTCAGGGATTTGGCGAAAGTTTCGATAAAGGAACCGCAGCCTGAGGAACATGCCTCATTCAGCTGTACGCTGTCAACAGTCTGGTTGCGGATCTTGATGCACTTCATATCCTGACCGCCGATGTCAAGGATACAGTCAACTTCCGGGTCAAAGAAAGCGGCTGCATAATAATGGGAAACAGTTTCAACCTCGCCCTCATCAAGAAGAAGAGCGGCCTTGATCAGTGCCTCTCCGTATCCGGTAGAGCAGGAAAAAGCAATTTCTGCATCATCAGGAAGCAGCTCGTAGATTTCCTGAATGGAGCTGATAGTGGTTTTCAGTGGATTACCGTTATTGTTGCTGTAAAAAGAATAGAGAAGGGTTCCGTCCTCACCGACCAGTGCAGTTTTGGTAGTTGTGGAACCTGCATCGATTCCCAGGAAGCATTTGCCCTTATATGTAGAAAGGTCGCCGGTTTTTACCTTGTAGGCACTCTGGCGGTCATGGAAAGCCTGATAATCTTCTTCTGTTGCAAAAAGCGGCTCCATACGTTCTACTTCGAAGTCAAGCTTGATAGTAGTACGCATGCGTTCTTTCAGCTCGATCAGGGATACATTCACATCCTGTTTTGCATTCAGTGCAGAACCGATAGCTGCGAACAGATGAGAGTTATCCGGTGCAATAATGTGTTCGTCATCCAGCTTCAGAGTACGGATAAAAGCAGCCTTAAGCTCTGAGAGGAAGTGAAGCGGTCCGCCCAGGAATGCTACATGTCCGCGGATTGGTTTACCGCAGGCAAGACCTGAAATGGTCTGGTTGACAACTGCCTGGAAAATAGAAGCGGAAAGGTCTTCCTTGGTAGCACCGTCATTGATAAGAGGCTGGATATCTGTCTTGGCAAAAACACCGCAACGGGCTGCAATCGGATAGAGCGCCTTGTAATGCTTGGCATACTCATTAAGTCCTGGTGCATCTGTCTGGAGAAGGGAAGCCATCTGGTCGATGAAGGAGCCTGTACCTCCGGCGCAGATACCGTTCATACGCTGCTCAACGTTTCCGTTTTCAAAATAGATGATCTTGGCATCCTCGCCGCCCAGCTCGATGGCTACATCGGTTTTAGGTGCAAGCTTCTGAAGGGAAGTGGAAACAGCAATAACCTCCTGGACAAAAGGAATTTCCAGATGGTTGGCAAGTGTCAGTCCACCGGAACCTGTGATCACCGGGCAGAGCGTAAGCTCGCCAAGCTGGTTCTCGGCTTTTTGAAGAAGATCTGCAAGTGTTTCCTGGATATTTGCAAAATGTCTCTTATAATCAGAGAAAACAAGGTTATCATTTTCGTCTAAGATGGCAATCTTGACAGTGGTGGAACCAATGTCAATTCCAAGTGTGTGTTTCTTCATAAAAAATTGATTTCCTCCTTGCTGTATCTATAAAGGGGTTGCCCGCTTCTGACATATTTGCCGGGCGGGAGTTATTTCTTCTTATTAAAAAGGATTTTTAAGCGAATACTCTATATTATACGATATCGTTTAAAAAATGGCAATGTAAAAGTTTAACAATCAGTAGCAGGAAAGAGAAAAATGTGTTATGATATTGTCCAAAAGCTCTGGCAAAATATTGACGGAGCAGACTCGTATCAGGGCATAGTCCTGTAAAGCGGACTGTGAGTGAGAGAATGAAGAAACAGCAGTGCGGATCGGAAATATCCGCCAGACTGATTTTCAGAAGGGAAATGAAATGGCAGAATATAAACTGATTACAACAGAAGGAAGAGCGAAAAGAGGAGAATTTAAGACTGTTCATGGAACGATTCAGACTCCTGTTTTCATGAATGTAGGAACAATTGCTGCAATTAAGGGAGCTGTGTCCACGGTAGATCTTCATGAGATCGGTACGCAGGTACAGCTGTCCAACACGTATCATCTTCATGTGCGTCCTGGCGACAAGATCGTGAAACAGCTTGGAGGACTTCACCGTTTTATGAACTGGGACAGACCGATCCTTACCGATTCCGGCGGATTCCAGGTGTTCTCTCTTGCGAAACTCCGCAAGATTAAGGAAGAGGGTGTTTATTTCAACTCTCATATTGATGGTCATAAGATATTTATGGGCCCTGAGGAAAGTATGCAGATTCAGTCCAATCTGGGTTCTACTATTGCAATGGCTTTTGATGAGTGTCCGAGCAGTGTAGCAGACAGGGACTATGTACAGAAGTCCGTGGCACGTACCACACGCTGGCTGAAGCGATGCAAGGATGAGATGGCACGTCTGAACAGCCTGCCGGATACCATTAATAAGAATCAGCTTCTTTTTGGTATCAACCAGGGCGCTGTTTATGAAGATATCCGTATTGAGCATGCACAGGCAATCGCAGAGCTGGATCTGGACGGATACGCAGTAGGCGGACTTGCTGTTGGCGAGAGCCATGAGGAGATGTACCGTATTCTGGATGAGGTAGTACCGCATCTTCCGCAGAATAAACCTACTTATCTTATGGGCGTTGGTACTCCGGCTAACATTCTGGAAGGTGTTGAACGTGGTATTGATTTCTTTGACTGTGTATATCCAAGTCGTAACGGCCGTCATGGTCACGTGTACACCAACCATGGAAAAATGAATCTTTTCAATGCCAAGTATGAGCTGGATTCCAGGCCGATCGACGAGGAATGCAAGTGCCCGGCCTGCCGTCACTACAGCAGGGCATATATCCGCCATCTTCTTAAAGCAAAGGAGATGCTGGGAATGAGACTTTGCGTGCTTCATAACCTGTATTTCTATAATCATATGATGGAAGAAATCCGTGACGCACTGGATGCCGGCAATTTTGCAGCATATAAGAAGATGCGTCTGGAAGGATTTGAGGAAGGCAAGATCAACGGCAACCGGTAATAAAGGTATTCCGTAAGAGAAATAACTGTTGGAAATTACAAGAAAAACCTTGAAGAATCAGGGATTTTTGTGTATGATAGTACGAAGTGACACTTTTTATAGCAATTTACCGCTATAGGTCAGAAACGGCGGGAAACCGCATAAGAATTGATTTTATCAGGAGGAATTGGAATGATCGCATCATCTACAGCAGCAGCTGGCGGACTTAGCGCAGGTCTTGGTATCGTCTGGATCATAGTGCTTTTTGCAATTATGTATTTCATGATGATCCGTCCGCAGAAGAAGGAGCAGAAGAGAACCCAGACAATGTTAAACAGCATGGAGGTTGGTGACAGTGTTGTTACTACCAGCGGTTTTTACGGAGTTGTTATTGATATGACAGAGGAAGATGTTATCGTTGAGTTTGGTAACAACAAGAACTGCCGTATCCCAATGAGAAAACAGGCAATCGCCGAGGTTGAAAAGGCAGATCAGGCATCTGCTTAATGCACCTGGAATATGAGAGTGAAGAGAGGCACTGCGTTTGATGCGCGGTGTCTTTTTTTGGCTACTGAGGACGGGAAATTTTATTTTTGACGATATATGCCGAAATAACAGGATATGTGAAATATTGCATGGAAAAGAGTGGATTTTTTAAGAAAATCATGTAATAATGATATTACTATCAGAAATGAGAGTGCGTTTCTTTTTATAATATAATAAAATAATAAACAGAAACAAGAATTCAGAAAGGGGTCGGTTTTATGGGGCTTATAAGAGCAGCGGCAGGTGCAGCAGGAAGTACAATGGCAGATCAGTGGAAAGAATTTTTTTACTGTGAGGCAATGGATAAAGAAGTGATGGTAGTAAAAGGAACGAAGCGTACATCATCCAGATCTTCCAATAAGAGAGGCAGTGACAATATCATTACCAGCGGAAGCGGGATCGCAGTAGCAGACGGTCAGTGCATGATGATCGTAGAGCAGGGGAAGGTTGTGGATATCTGCGCAGATCCGGGAGAGTATACTTACGACGCATCCACAGAACCAAGTATTTTTGCAGGAAGCCTTGGGGAAGGTATCCGCAGTACCTTCCAGACCATCGGCAAGCGTTTTGCATACGGTGGAGATACAGGTAAGGATCAGAGGGTTTATTATTTTAATACCAAGGAGCTGGTAGATAATAAATTTGGAACTCCGACACCGATCCCGTTCCGTGTTGTGGATTCCAGGATCGGACTGGATATTGATGTGTCTGTGCGTTGTCATGGCGTATATTCCTACAGGATTGCAGATCCTCTTCTTTTTTATACAAATGTGTGTGGAAATGTAGAGCAGGAGTACACAAGAGAGGAACTTGACAGTCAGCTGAAAACAGAGTTTGTCAGCGCACTGCAGCCGGCTTTTGGACGGCTTTCCGAGCTGGAGCTCCGTCCCAATCAGATCGTAACCCATAATACAGAGCTTGAGAATGCAATGAATGAGGTTCTTTCTGCCAAATGGGAGCAGCTTCGCGGTCTGAAGGTTGTAAGCGTTGCACTTGGGTCTGTCACACTTCCGGATGAGGATGCAGAGATGATCAAACAGGCACAGCGCACTGCAATGATGCGTGATCCTTCCATGGCAGCAGCCACACTGACCGGTGCGCAGGCAGATGCCATGAAAGCAGCAGCGTCTAATTCAGCAGGTGCCATGACCGGCTTTATGGGAATGGGAATGGCATCCAATGCAGGCGGACTGAATGCGCAGCAGCTTTTTGAGATGGGACAGAAGCAGCAGGCACAGGCGGCAGCACAGAACACACAGCCTCAGCAAAAGATCCAGCCAGCAGCAGACGGAGATTCCTGGACATGTAGCTGCGGTGCAGTTTCCACAGGCAAGTTCTGTCCGGAATGTGGCGCACCAAGACCTGCAGATGAGAGCTGGACCTGTTCCTGTGGTACTGTGAACAAAGGTAAATTCTGTATGAACTGCGGAACCAGGAAACCGGAGAAGAAGATGAGATATCGTTGCAGCAAGTGCGGATGGGAACCGGCTGACCCGGAGAATCCGCCGAAATTCTGCCCGGAGTGCGGGGATCCTTTTGGAACGGAGGATGCTGTGTAAGCAGGAGGTGGAAATATGGCGAAAATGCAGGAATTTAAGTGTCCGTGCTGTGGCGGTTCCATAGAATTTGACAGTTCCGTGCAGAAGATGAAGTGCCCATATTGCGACACGGAATTTGATGTTAAGACATTGTCAGAATATGCACAGTCTGTGGAAGAGGAAGAGCCGGAGAATATGAGCTGGTCGGATGAGGCTGGTGGCGAATGGCAGGAAGGAGAAAGCGAAGGTTTACGTACCTATGTGTGCGAGTCATGCGGCGGTGAGATCGTGAGTGATGCCAACACTGCAGCTACTGCCTGTCCGTTCTGTGGAAGTCCTGTAGTTATGACGGGCAATCTGTCCGGGGCACTGAAACCGGATTATGTGATTCCGTTTAAATTGGATAAAAAGGCAGCCAAAGAGAAGCTGAAGCAGCATTTTACAGGAAAGCGGCTTCTGCCCAAGGCTTTTAAGAGTGAGAATCATATCAGTGAAGTAAAGGGAATCTACGTTCCTTTCTGGCTTTATGATACAGATGCCAATGCAGATATCCGCTATAAGGGAACAAAGACCCGCTTCTGGAGCGATAAGGACTATGATTATACAGAAACCAGCTATTATTCTATACACAGAAAAGGTTCGATCGGTTTCGACCATGTGCCTGTGGATGGTTCCAAAAGCATGGAGAATGATCTGATGGAATCCATAGAGCCCTTTGATTTCAGGGAGGCGGTGGATTTTCAGACAGCTTATCTGGCCGGATATTTTGCAGATAAGTACGATGTAACGGCAGAAGAGTGTATAGAGCGCGCCAATGAGCGTATCCGGCGCAGCACAGAGGATGCTTTCAGGGATACCGTAAAAGGATACTCAAGTGTGGTCCCCGAGAATACCAATATTCGGCTGAAGAACGCAACTACGAAATATGCCCTGTATCCTGTCTGGGTCCTTCAGACCAGGTGGAAGGGTGAGAACTACATATTTGCCATGAACGGACAGACAGGTAAATTTGTCGGCAATCTGCCTACTGACAAAAGTGCTTTTGCCAGATGGTTTGCAGGAACTACGGGAATCGTAACTGTGATTGCATACATCATCCTGTATCTTATCTGGGCATTGTAAGGAGGTAAGTGCTATGAAAAAAAGAATATCCCTATTTCTCACAGCAATCCTTTTATGTCTGGCATGCGCTTTTCCTGTATGGGCAGGGACAGAAAACCGTCTGGCAGACCAGGCCGTGCTTTTAAGTGCAGATGAGCAGGATGCTTTAAGTGCTTCGCTGGATGACATCAGTGAACGGGGAGAAGTAGACGTTGTAATCGTTACCACAGACAGCCTCGGGGGAAAAACAGCCCAGGAATATGCGGACGATTATTTTACTGACTATGGTTATGGTCAGGGTGAGGACAGAGATGGAATCCTGTTTCTGGTAGATATGGGAGACCGAAACTGGGCCATTGCCACACATGGATATGCCATCGATGCGTTTACGGATGCAGGTCAGTCCTACATAATGGATCAGGTGAAGCCGTATTTAAGTGACGGGGATTACAGTGAAGCATTTCAGACTTTTGCCCTGCAGTGCGACGATTTTATCATGCAGGCAGAATCAGGAAAACCGTATGATGTAGATAATCTGCCCAAAGAGCCGTTTGATGTAGGTGCGAATCTTCTGATCGCAATAGGAGTCGGTATTGTGGCAGGTCTTCTCGTAACCGGAAATATGAGAAGAAAGCTGAAAACTGTGCAGAAGCAGGAGCAGGCAGCTTCCTATGTGCGGAAAGGCAGCATGGATGTAACAAAGAGCAACGATTTTTATCTCTACAGGACAGTGTCAAGAACTGCCAAGCCGAAAGAAGAGGAACACAGCGGCGGTTCCACCACTCATACTTCTTCATCAGGAGATACCTTCGGGGGTTCCAGCGGAAAGTTCTGAGAAGTTTTGACAGGCATAAATCGAAGACAAACAGAAGAAAAACAGCCAGGGCTGCCATACCGAAAAAAGGTATGGCGGCCCTTTTTTGAGGGGATGACAAAACTTTATCTATTTAATAGGTTGAAATCCGTCGAAAAGTGCGTTATGATAATAACAATTATCCACACCAGTGCGTTAAAATTTTACAGCACAGGGGAAATCGGAGGAGTGAATAAAAAATGGAGTACAAAATTGCCCTGATTCCAGGAGATGGAATCGGCCCGGAAATTGTAGCCGAGGCCAGAAAAGTTTTAGACAAAGTATGCGAGAAATACAGTCATAAATTTTCATACACAGAGGTTCTTTTAGGAGGTGCATCCATTGATGCTCACGGAGTACCTCTTACAGAGGAAGCCATTGCCCAGGCAAAAGCTTCTGATGCAGTACTGATGGGTTCCATTGGAGGAGATGCCAAGACATCCCCATGGTATAAACTGGAGCCGTCCAGACGTCCGGAGGCAGGACTTCTTGCTATCCGTAAAGCACTGAACCTTTTTGCAAATCTTCGTCCTGCATATCTTTACAATGAGCTTCGCGATGCATGCCCGCTTCGTGATGAGATCATCGGAGATGGTTTTGACATGATCATCGTAAGAGAGCTTACAGGAGGACTTTATTTCGGAGCAAGAAAGACTACCGAAGAGAACGGAGTCCGCACAGCAGTGGATACTCTTTCTTATAATGAGAATGAAATCCGCCGTATTGCTATCAAGGCATTTGAGATCGCACGTAAGAGAAGAAATAAAGTAACAAGCGTAGATAAGGCAAACGTTCTTGATTCCTCCAGACTCTGGAGAAGCGTTGTGGAAGATGTTGCAAAAGATTATCCGGATGTAACACTGGAGCATATGCTTGTAGATAACTGTGCAATGCAGCTGGTACGTGACCCGAAACAGTTCGATGTTATCCTTACAGAGAACATGTTTGGAGATATTCTCTCTGATGAGGCAAGCATGGTGACAGGATCTATCGGAATGCTTTCTTCCGCAAGCTTAAATGAGACAAAACTTGGTCTTTATGAGCCAAGCCACGGTTCCGCACCGGATATCGCAGGCCAGAACAAGGCAAATCCGATCGCAACTATCCTTTCTGCAGCTATGATGCTGAGATATTCTCTGGATCTTGACAAAGAAGCAGATGCAGTAGAAGCAGCAGTACAGAAGGTTCTGACAGACGGATTCAGAACAGGCGATATCATGTCAGACGGATGCAAGCTTGTCGGAACAAAAGAGATGGGAGACCTGATTGCAGATGCTATCGCATAAATAAACCGGAACAGATAAGCGATACAGAAACATATCGTAAAGAATAAAAAAAGGAGAATCCTGATAAATGAGAAGTGATACCGTAAGAAAAGGCACACAGCAGGCACCTCACCGTTCCCTGTTTAATGCCCTTGGAATGACAAACGAAGAAATGGATAAACCGCTGGTAGGAATCGTAAGCTCTTACAACGAGATCGTACCGGGACATATGAACCTTGACAAGATCGTAAACGCTGTAAAACTTGGTGTTGCAATGGCTGGCGGTACACCGGTAGTATTCCCGGCTATCGCAGTATGTGACGGAATTGCAATGGGACATGTTGGAATGAAATATTCACTTGTAACACGTGACCTGATCGCAGATTCCACAGAGGCTATGGCACTGGCTCATCAGTTTGATGCCCTTGTTATGGTACCAAACTGTGATAAAAACGTACCTGGACTTCTGATGGCAGCAGCAAGAATCAATGTTCCGACTGTATTCGTAAGCGGCGGCCCGATGCTTGCAGGCCATGTAAAAGGACATAAGACAAGTCTTTCCAGCATGTTTGAGGCAGTAGGCTCCTATGCAGCAGGAACCATCACAGCTGATGATCTGGCAGAATTCGAGAACAAAACCTGTCCGACCTGCGGATCATGTTCCGGTATGTACACTGCAAACAGCATGAACTGCCTGACAGAGGTTCTTGGAATGGGCCTGAAAGGAAACGGTACCATCCCGGCCGTATATTCCGAGCGTATCCGTCTTGCAAAACATGCAGGAATGCAGGTAATGGAAATGTACAGAAGGAACATCCGCCCAAGAGATATCATGACAAAAGAGGCAGTTTTGAATGCCCTCACTGTAGATATGGCACTTGGCTGTTCCACAAACAGCATGCTTCATCTTCCTGCTATTGCACACGAGATCGGAATGGATTTTGATATCAGTTTTGCAAATGAGATCAGTGAGAAGACTCCGAATCTCTGCCATCTTGCACCGGCAGGCCCGACTTACATGGAAGATCTTAACGAGGCCGGAGGTGTCTATGCAGTTATGAACGAGCTGAACAAGATCGGACTTCTCCATACAGAGTGTATGACAGTAACAGGAAAGACAGTCGGAGAGAACATTAAGAATTGTGTAAACCTGAATCCGAAGGTTATCCGCCCGATCGACAATCCGTATACAAAGACAGGTGGACTTGCAGTACTGAAGGGAAATCTTGCACCGGACGGCGGCGTTGTAAAACGTTCCGCAGTTGTACCGGAGATGCTGGTACATGAAGGCCCTGCACGAGTATTTGACAGCGAGGATGATGCAATTGTGGCCATCAAGAGCGGCAAGATCGTAGAGGGTGATGTAGTCGTTATCCGTTATGAGGGACCAAAAGGCGGTCCTGGAATGAGAGAGATGCTGAACCCGACATCCGCCATCGTAGGAATGGGACTTGGTTCTTCCGTAGCCCTGATCACAGACGGACGTTTCAGCGGCGCATCCAGAGGAGCCGCTATCGGACACGTATCACCTGAGGCAGCAGTAGGCGGCCCGATCGCACTGGTTGAGGAAGGCGATATCATCAGCATCAACATTCCGGAGCTGAAACTGGAGATTAAGGTTTCTGACGAGGAGATGCAGGCAAGAAGAGAGAAATGGCAGCCAAGAGAGCCGAAGGTAACAACAGGTTATCTGGCAAGATATGCTTCCATGGTAACATCCGGAAACCGCGGTGCAATCCTGGAAGTACCGAAAGCAAAATAAGGAGGAACGAAAGACATGCAGCTTACAGGTGCAGAGATCATCGTAGAATGTCTGAAAGAACAGGGCGTTGACACCGTATTTGGATATCCGGGCGGCGCGATACTGAATGTTTACGATGCCTTATATGAATACAAAGATGAGATCACGCATGTACTGACTTCCCATGAGCAGGGGGCATCTCATGCTGCTGACGGCTATGCGAGAGCTACCGGAAAGGTAGGTGTCTGCCTGGCAACATCCGGTCCCGGAGCCACCAACCTGGTAACAGGAATTGCTACTGCATACATGGACTCCGTACCCATGGTAGCCATTACTGCAAATGTAGGAAGGCCACTCCTGGGAAGAGATTCTTTCCAGGAGGTTGATATCGCAGGGATCGTAATGCCTGTGACAAAATACAGCTTCATTGTAAAAAATATTGAAGATCTTGCAGACACGTTGAGAAGAGCATTCTATATTGCAAAAAGCGGAAGACCTGGTCCTGTTCTTGTGGATGTTCCGAAGGATATCACAGGAATGAAATATGAATACGAGCCAGTTCGTCCTGCAACAGTCAACCGTGAGGTCAGGAATATCCGTAAAGAAGATATGGACCAGGCACTGGAAATGATCAGAGAAGCAGAGAAACCGTTTATTTTCGTAGGCGGTGGCTGTGTGATCGCAGGCGCAGATAAAGAAGTACGTGAACTTGCACATAGGATCCAGGCTCCGGTTTGTGATACTTTGATGGGCAAGGGAACTTTCCCGGGAGAAGATCCTCTCTACACAGGTATGGTAGGAATGCACGGAACAAAAGCTTCCGACCTTGGTGTAACAGAATGTGACCTTCTGATCGTTCTCGGAGCACGATTCAGTGACCGTGTAACAGGAAATACGAAGACTTTTGCACATAATGCAAAGATCCTTCAGATTGATGTGGATGCAGCTGAGATCAACAAAAATATCACAGTGGATGCAAGCGTGATCGGAGATGTGAAAGAAGTTCTGAAACGTCTTCTTGAGGAAATTCAGGAGAAAGAACATCCGGATTGGGTTGCTCATATCCAGAACCTGAAAGCAAAATATCCGCTGAATTATGATCACACACAGCTTACTGGACCATATATTATAGAGAAGCTTTATGAGTTGACAAACGGTGATGCCATCATCTCCACAGAGGTCGGACAGCATCAGATGTGGGCGGCACAGTATTATAAATATAAAGAGCCGAGAACGCTTCTTACTTCCGGTGGACTTGGAACCATGGGTTACGGCCTTGGCGCTGCAATTGGCGCGAAGATGGGCAGACCGGAAAAAATAGTTGTAAATATAGCAGGTGACGGATGCTTCCGTATGAATATGAATGAGCTGGCAACAGCTGCACGCTGTGGCAGACAGCTGATCCAGATTGTTATGAACAATCATGTACTGGGAATGGTGCGTCAGTGGCAGACGCTTTTCTATGGAAAGAGATACTCTTCCACAGTACTGGATGACGCCGTTGATTTTGTGAAATTATCGGAGGCACTGGGTGCAAAAGCCATTCGTGTGACAAAAATGGAGGATGTGGAACCTGCACTTAAGATGGCACTGGCAGCAGAGGGACCTGTCGTTCTGGATTGCTGGATCGATCAGGATCTGAGTGTGTTCCCGATGGTACCGGCTGGTGCGAATCTAGATGATGTATTTGACGAGGAGGATATGAAGAAACATGAGTAGAGTGTATAATTTTTCTGCCGGACCGGCAGTGCTTCCGGAGGAAGTACTCAAAGAAGTAGCTGATGAGATGATGGACTATAACGGCACTGGAATGTCCGTTATGGAAATGAGTCACAGAAGTGCAGCTTTCCAGGAGATCATTGATACAGCAGAGAAAGATCTCCGCGAGCTTATGAACATCCCGGATAATTACAAGGTACTTTTCCTCCAGGGAGGAGCATCCCAGCAGTTTGCCATGATCCCGATGAATCTTATGAAAAACAAGGTTGCAGATTATATCGTAACAGGTCAGTGGGCAAAGAAAGCTTATCAGGAAGCTCAGAAATACGGAAAAGCAAACAAGATCGCATCTTCTGAGGATAAAACCTTCAGTTATATCCCGGACTGCAGTGATCTGCCGATCAGCCCGGATGCAGATTACGTATACATCTGTGAGAACAACACCATTTATGGTACTAAATTCAAAAAACTTCCAAACACAAAAGGCAAGACTCTGGTAGCAGACGTATCCTCCTGCTTCCTGTCTGAGCCGGTTGATGTAAGCAAATACGGTATTATTTACGGTGGTGTTCAGAAGAACATCGGACCGGCAGGTATGGTTATCGTTATCATCCGTGAGGATCTGATCACAGAGGACGTTCTTCCGGGCACACCGACCATGCTTACATATAAGACACATGCAGACGCAGGATCTCTTTACAACACACCGAATGCTTACTGCATCTATGTATGCGGAAAAGTATTTAAATGGCTGAAGAAGATGGGCGGTCTGGAAGTGATGAAACAGCGCAATGAGGAGAAAGCAAAAATCCTTTATGATTACCTGGATTCCAGCAAACTGTTCAAAGGAACTGTAGTTCCGGAAGACAGATCTCTTATGAACGTTCCGTTTGTAACAGGAGACAAGGAAATGGATGCGAAGTTTGTCAAAGAGGCAACAGAAGCAGGCCTTGTAAACCTGAAAGGACACCGTACAGTTGGCGGAATGCGTGCCAGCATCTATAATGCTATGCCGAAGGCCGGCGTAGAGGCGCTGGTTGCATTCATGAAAAAATTCGAGGAGGAAAATGCATAATGTTCCAGTATCATTGCCTGAATCCTATTGCTGAGAAGGGACTTAAACTTTTTGGCGACAATTACAAAAAAACAGAGAGTGCAGATCAGTGTGATGCTATTCTTGTAAGAAGTGCAAAAATGCACGATATGGAGCTTCCGAAGAGTGTTTGTGCAGTTGCACGTGCAGGTGCAGGTGTCAACAATATCCCGGTTAAAGAGTATGCAGAGAAAGGTGTTGTTGTATTCAACACACCTGGAGCAAATGCAAACGGCGTAAAAGAGCTTGTACTTGCAGGTATGCTGCTTGCATCCAGAGATATCGTTGGCGGCATCGAGTGGGTTGCACAGGAGAAAGATAAAGAGCATATCGGCAAACTTGCCGAGAAGCAGAAAAAACAGTTCGCAGGCTGCGAGATTAGTGGCAAAAAGCTTGGTATCATCGGTCTTGGAGCAATCGGAGCCATGGTTGCCAATGCAGCATGCGGTCTTGGAATGGAAGTTTATGGCTATGATCCGTATCTTTCCATCGATGCAGCATGGAACCTTTCCAGAACCATTAAACACAGCAAGAGCCTGGACGAGATTTACAGCCAGTGTGATTATATCACCATTCATGTTCCGCTTCTTGACAGTACAAAGAAGATGATCAATAAAGAAGCTTTCGACAAGATGAAGGACGGAGTGGTTCTGCTGAATTTTGCAAGAGATCTTCTTGTTGATGAGGATGCGCTGATCGAGGCTGTAGAGAGCGGTAAGGTTAAGAAATATGTGACTGACTTTGCCAATGAGACAGTTGCAGGACGCGAAGGTATTCTGGTAACTCCGCATCTTGGTGCTTCTACTGAGGAGTCTGAGGAGAACTGTGCGGAGATGGCTGTGAAAGAGATCCGTGATTACCTTGAGAATGGTAATATCAGGAATTCTGTGAATTATCCGAACTGTGATATGGGTACCTGTGTAGCTGTTGGAAGAATCTCTCTTGCACACAGCAACACACCGAATATGATCAGCCAGGTAACCAAGATCCTCGGATCTGAGGGACTGAACATTGCGGATATGACCAATAAGAGTAAAGGGGAGTTTGCTTATACTCTTATTGATCTTGAGAGTGCGGCTTCTGCGAAAGCACTTGATGAACTCAAGGAGATTGAGGGCATGTACAGGGTGCGTGTTGTTAAGTAAAGTAACAAGATTTTAGAATGATTTTTTGAAAAATGCTGTGTTTCGTTTGTGGTGAACGGGATGCAGCGTTTTTTTGGAAAAAAATGAAAACCGCAAAGGAGCCGAGAGAAGTATGACTTGTAATTCCGAACGTCTTTCTCTCTCGCTCTTTTGCGGTTTTCCTTAGCTTTTCAAGAACTGATAACTCTATTTGCGCAATGCGATGAAGTTAAGAATTTCATCCTTCTCAGGCATTACACGAAGAGCACCCTTCTTGGTAGTGATAAGAGAAGCTGCTGCATTTGCAAAAGTAAGCAGCTCACAGAGATTCTCATCTGTGAGATCCTCAAGCCCGTGCTCCAGCACATAATTCAATGTACTTGCACAGAAAGTATCTCCAGCACCAGTAGTTTCAATCGTATGCTCCTGAAGGAACGGAGCAGCTTCCACTTTACGTCCGCGATAGTAAGCTCTGCTTCCATCTTTACCCATGGTGATCAGAACAAGCGGAATATGATATTTCTCTTCGATCAGGGCAGCACCCTTATCATAATCAGTGGTGTCAAAGAGAAATTCCACTTCATTGTCAGAAATCTTCAGAACATCACATCTTTCCATTCCATATTCGATTTCTCTCCGTGCATCGTCAAGATCCTTCCAGAGAGGAGGACGAAGATTTGGGTCGAAGGTGATGATACATCCGGCTTCTTTTGCCACATCAAGGGCATAACGGGTAGCTTCACGAACTCCCTCATGAGTAGAAGAAAGAGTACCGAAATGGAAAATTCTGGAATTGCGGATCAGATCAGCATCCACATCATCCTTGGTAAGCATCATATCAGCACCCGGATTACGGTAAAAAGAGAAATCACGATCTCCATCCGGATAAGTATGTACAAAAGCAAGAGTTGTATGCACTTCATCATCCATAACAAGATTTCTGGTATCGATTCCACATTCTTCGACAGCACTTTTAAGCTGTTTGCCAAACATATCATTACCTACTTTTCCGATAAAGGCAGTCTTTTTACCAAGACGGTTCAGCATGGCAAGAACATTGCACGGAGCCCCACCAGGATTGGCCTCGAAAGTTGGATTTCCCTGGGAACTTTCGCCGTTTTCTGTAAAGTCGATCAGAAGCTCGCCGAGAGCTGTTACATCATACAGTCTGTTTTCCATTTATGTTTCCTCCTGATAATTTTATTATGTGCTTCATATTTCTGGTTCATATTATAATCGCTGAAAGTGGTTTTGGGAAGAACCAAATTCATTTATTTTCTATTCTGTTACCGGTTACTTGTATATTTTTTTGCGAAGATTAATGATGGTAATCTTTATTTTTCTGTAAAAAAGTGATAAACTGAGTCTATAAAACAACAAAAATGACGGAGGAGACGATTATGGCTGATAAAGCGTATGAATATATGGATTGGCCCCGAATCGAGGCAATTGTTTATGGTGAGGAAGCTGCGCCAAGGGATGTGATGCAGCCCAGGGTGACGGAAGACGGTGTGCTGATCCAGGGATTTTTTCCGGGAACAGAAGCAGCGGAAGTATTAGTTGGAAAAAAAGTCTATCCAATGACACTGGAAGATGAAGCGGGATATTATGCAGTGATGATCCCTCTGAAAAGAATTCCGGAATATCGCTTCCGCGTAACAAGAGGAAACATGAAGGAAACTTTTTATGATGCATATGAATGTCCTTGCCAGATTACAGAAGAAGAGGAGAAAGCCTTCTGTGCAGGTGTTTATTACAAAGCTTATCAGAAGCTGGGTGCGCATCCTGGGAACTGCGGTGGTGTACAGGGAACCTATTTTGCTGTCTGGGCACCGAATGCGATACGTGTCAGTGTAGTGGGAGATTTTGACAGATGGGATGGACGGCGTCTGCCAATGCACCGCATGCCAATGTCAGGTATCTTTGAACTGTTTGTTCCGGGAGTGAAGGCAGGAAGTGCTTATCAATATGAGATCAAAGTCAAAGGAGGGAATATCCGGCGAAAATCAGATCCCTATGGAAACGGTACGCAGGAACCGCCTTCCGTGATCTCCGTTGTGACAGAGCTGGGAGATTTTTCCTGGCAGGATGATGTGTGGATGAAGGAACGTGTAAAATATGAAAGCCGCGAAATTCCGGTATCTGTTTATGAGACAGATATCACTGCATGGAAAAATAACATTGATTTTGTAAATTTCGTAAAAGAAACCGGCTATACACATGTGGAATTACATCCGGTCATGGAATATCTGGATCAGAAATCAGGTGGTTATTCTACTTCTGCATACTATTCTGTGACAACACGTTTTGGTACAGTAGAGGATTTCCGCGTACTTGTGGAGGAACTCCATCAGGCCGGGATCGGTGTGATACTTGACTGGGCACCTGCACAGTTCCCGCGTTTTGATGCAGGACTTGAGAAGTTTGACGGAACACCGCTTTATGAAGTGCAGGATCCGGCTATGGCTGTGCATCCGATGTGGGGAACCATGCTTTATAATTACGGAAGCCCGATGGTGAGAAATTTTCTGCTGTCCAATGCGTTTTTCTGGCTGGATGAATTTCATGTGGACGGATTCCGTCTGGATGATGTGGATGCCATGCTGTATCTGGATTTCGGAAGGGAGGCAGGCCAGTGGACTCCTAATATCTATGGTTCCGGTGAGAATCTTCAGGCACTGGAATTTATCAAGCATCTGAATTCCATTGTAAAGAAACGGAATCCGGGGGTTCTTATGATCGCTCAGGAGGATGGTTTATGGCCGCAGCTTACAGACAGTGTGGAGAATGATCATCCTGGCTTTGATTATAAATGGAGCGGTGGATGGACAAGGGATCTTCTCACATATATGGAAACAGAGCCTGTGAGGAGACATGAGCATTATGACCAGATGACTCTTTCCATGATGTATGCCTACAGTGAACATTATGTACTTACCCTGGGAAAAAGGGACGTAGGTACTACCGCTGAATTTCTGGAAAAACTTCCGGGAACTCTGAAAGAGAAAAACGCACAGCTACGTGAAGCATATGCTTATCTTATCCTTCATCCGGGAATAAAGATGACTGCACCGGATTCTGATATCCAGCCGGAGCTGAAAGAGTACATTCATGATCTGAATGAGCTTTACAGAACAAATCCAGCACTGTATGCAATGGATGGTAATTCTGACGGTTTTGAATGGATCCGGTTTACAGATTCTGATGAGAATATCGTTGCATTTTTGAGAAAAACAGAGAAGCCGGAGGAAACCCTTCTTGCAGTGTGCAATTT
Source organism: Blautia schinkii (assembly GCF_013304825.1). GTDB lineage: Bacteria > Bacillota > Clostridia > Lachnospirales > Lachnospiraceae > Blautia_A > Blautia_A schinkii_B. The sequence goes on from NZ_JAAWUO010000005.1 coordinate 121,431, forward strand.
CTCACCGGTTTCCTACGACAGCTATCAGGTGGGAGTTCCTTTTAAAGGAAAATATAAGGAAATCTTAAACAGCGATAGCGGAAAATATGGCGGCAAGGGTGTGGTAAATGTCAGGGCAAAGTCTTGTGCAGATACAGAATGTGACAACCGTGAATATTCTCTGAAACTGAAACTTCCGGCATATGGTGTGGCTGTATTCATCTGTACACCTGAGAAGAAAACAGTGCAGAGAAAAACATCAAAAGCACCAAAACACACAAAAGAAGATAAAAAAATTGTAAAGACTGCATCCGGAAAAAGCAGAACAACAAAGAGATCCAATGCAAAAATACCGAAATCCAGATCAAAAGCATCAGTTCCGAAAATCCCGGAAAGAAATATGAAGCAGAAAGCAGATATGAGATCAGCGGAGAAAACGGCAGAAAAAACAGTAACCAGTGCAGTGAAAAGAGTCAGGGAAACAGCAGCAGAAACAACATCAGCAGTAAAAGATGCAGTAAAGAAAGTAACCTCCAGAAAGAAATGATGGCGAAATAATCTGGCAAGATTCTGGAAAAACACTTGCATTTTTTATAAAATCAGGTATAATATCAGTTGTGTTTATCACAGGCTGGAATAGCTCAGTCGGTAGAGCACTTCACTCGTAATGAAGGGGTCGTGAGTTCGAGTCTCATTTCCAGCTTAACTGATAGGAGATCCGGTATCTTTGAGAAAGTCAGGGATACCGGGTTTTTCGTATAAAAAGAAGAAGTAAATCCTTGATCTTTGGGGTTGACATTGTCGGGATTTTCGCCTAAAATGGACGAAGATACGGCGATGATGAGAATAGTACACAGGGATATGTCGCAGAGAGGGATTCCCAGCTGATGAGAGTCAGATGGTGGTGTGAGAGTCCTGTCAGGTTAACTGTGGAACCGGCCTCGGAGCTCTGCGTGATTGAAGCGTGGCGTGTGTTTCCGGCGTTAACGGGTATTGAGAGAGCAGCTTTTTCGGCTGTTAACTGGGGTGGTACCGCCGAAGTCATTCGGTCCCTTGTGAGGGATTCGGAGGGCTTATTTTTTTGTCCGTAAAACGGGACTGTGATATGATGTACGGTTTATGGGATGGAAGAGTGGCCGGATGGATTCCGGATTATTGGCGGCTGGGCAGCAGTCGGCGATTTGTTTTAGATCACAAGAAAAAGGAGATTTATCATGGCAAAAGAAAAGAAATTAGTACAGGCCATCACGTCTATGGATGAGGATTTTGCTCAGTGGTATACAGACGTTGTTAAGAAGGCTGAGCTTTGCGGCTATACAAGTGTTAAAGGATGTATGGCGATCAAACCGGCAGGTTATGCGATCTGGGAGAATATCCAGCATGAGCTTGACCGCAGATTTAAAGAAACCGGCGTAGAGAATGTTTACATGCCGATCTTTATCCCGGAGTCTCTTCTTGATAAAGAAAAGGATCATGTAGAAGGTTTTGCTCCGGAGGTTGCATGGGTTACTCATGGCGGTCTTGATCCGCTTCAGGAGAGACTTTGTGTGCGTCCGACTTCTGAGACTCTGTTCTGCGATTTCTATCAGAAAGAAATCCAGTCCCACAGAGATCTTCCGAAGGTATATAATCAGTGGTGCTCTGTTGTCCGCTGGGAGAAAACAACACGTCCGTTCCTTCGTTCCAGAGAGTTTCTGTGGCAGGAAGGACATACAGCACATGCAACAGCTGAGGAAGCTGAACAGCGTACCATCCAGATGCTGAATATCTATGCAGATTTCTGTGAGGAAGTTCTCGCAATTCCGGTTATCAAAGGCCAGAAGACAGATAAAGAGAAATTTGCAGGTGCTGAGGCTACTTATACTATTGAGTCCCTGATGCACGATGGAAAAGCTCTTCAGTCCGGTACAAGCCATAACTTCGGAGATGGTTTTGCGAAAGCATTCGGAATCCAGTACACAGATAAAGACAACACACTGAAATATGTTCACCAGACATCCTGGGGAATGACAACACGTATGATCGGTGCCATCATCATGGTACACGGCGATAACAGCGGTCTTGTTCTTCCTCCGAGAATTGCTCCGGTGCAGACTGTGATCATTCCGATCCAGCAGCGTAAAGAGGGCGTTATGGAGAAAGCCGATGAGCTTCTTGCAGCACTGAAAGCAGCAGGAATCCGTGCAAAAGTTGACGCTACAGACAAGAGCCCGGGATTCAAATTCGCTGAGCAGGAGATGCGTGGTATTCCGATTCGTGTTGAGTGCGGACCGAAAGATATTGAGAACGGTCAGGCAGTTCTCTGCAGAAGAGATACCCGTGAGAAATATACAGTATCCTTCGAGGAGCTTGCAGATAAGGTAAAAGAGCTTCTGGATACTATTCAGCATGATATGCTGGAGCGCGCACGTGCACACAGAGAGTCACATACTTACGTAGCAAAGAATTATGAAGAGTTCGGCGAGATCATCAACAGCAAGCCAGGCTTTATCAAAGCTATGTGGTGCGGCGACCGTGCATGCGAGGACAAGATCAAAGAAGATTTCCAGGCAACATCCAGATGTATGCCATTTGAGCAGGAGCAGTTAAGCGATGTTTGCGTATGCTGCGGAAAACCGGCTAAGAAGATGGTTTACTGGGGACGTGCATATTAAATTTATGACAATAAATATACCACAAAAGGCAGCACAGATCCTGCGTACGTTGAATGCTGCCGGCTATGAGGCCTACGTTGTCGGTGGCTGCGTCCGGGATTCCATGCTGAGCAGAGTGCCGGGAGACTGGGACATCACAACCTCCGCACTTCCGGAGCAGGTGAAGGAACTTTTTCACAGAACCGTGGACACAGGGATCCAGCATGGAACCGTAACAGTGATGATGGATAAAGAAGGCTTCGAGGTGACAACCTACCGTGTGGACGGAGAATATCATGATGGCCGCCATCCGGATGCAGTGACATTTACCAGAAGCCTTGAGGAAGATCTTAAGAGAAGAGATTTTACCATCAACGCAATGGCTTATCATCCGGAACATGGACTGGTGGATCTGTTTGGCGGAATGGAAGATATTGATCAGAAGATCATCCGCTGTGTGGGAAATCCGGTGGAGCGTTTTACAGAAGATGCCCTTCGGATGCTCCGCGCAGTACGCTTTTCTGCACAGCTTGGTTTTACAGTGGAGGAGAATACGAAGGCGGCACTGGCGCGAATGGCAGGAAACCTGGAGCATGTCAGCGCAGAACGTATCCAGACAGAGCTTGTGAAGCTGCTGGTATCCGATCATCCGGACTATCTTCGCACAGCATGGGAGACAGGCCTGACCCGGGAATTTCTTCCGGAATTTGATGCCTGTATGGAGACAAAGCAGAACACTCCGCATCATTGCTATACAGTGGGTGAGCACATTCTGAAAAGCCTTACAGAGATTGAAAATGACCGGCTTCTCCGTATCACCATGCTTCTTCACGACATTGCGAAACCTGTTGTGAAAAAGACTGATGAGAACGGTAGAGACCACTTCAAGACTCATGGACCGGCAGGCGAGAAGCTGGCAGGAAAGATCCTGCGCCGACTGAAATTTGACAATGCAACAATTCGAAACACCTGTCGCCTGATCCGGTACCATGATCTTCGCCCGACTCCGTCAGCTGAGGATGTGAGAAGATCCGTGAACCTTATTGGAGAGGAGCTTTTTCCACTGTATCTGAAAGTACAGAGGGCAGATCTTTTATCACAGAGTATGTATAAAAGAGAGGAAAAGCTGGCACGTCTGAACGGCGTGACAGAAACTTATCAGGAGATCCTTAAAAGAGGCGAGTGTACATCTCTGAAGACCCTGGCAGTCACCGGAAAAGATTTGATAAATGCCGGACACCCGGCAGGACCGGAACTGGGAGATCTTCTGGAAAAGCTTCTTGACAGTGTATTGGAAGATCCTTCCCTTAATACAAAAGAAAAACTTCTTGAAGCAGCAGAAAAAGATAGCATAAAAACCGAATAGAATAACAAATTTCCCCCCTGCATAAGATAGAACGTAAAATAAGGCAGGGGGGAAATTGTTTGTACGATTATGGTCTGAGCGTACTGGAGCAGTATGGGCTTACTGCTTCAATCTCCGGCAGGGTAAGAGGTGCGCTTTTGTGCAGGACAGAAAAAGGCCCTGTGATCCTGCGGGAATTCCACGGATCAGAAAAAAAGCTTGCCGTGCAGCAGATGCTTCTTATGAAACTTCAGAATGAGGGCTGCCATGTTGATACATTTCTGGAAAATCAAGAAGGCGCGCTGGTAAGCAGGGACAAAGATTCCATACCCTATACTGCACAGATCTGGTTTGACGGACGGGAATGTGACACAAAATCAGAAGCTGATATCCTGAAAAGTGTGCGCATACTGGCAGAGATCCACAGAAAAATGCAGCTCCCGCTGGAGAAGGATTATACAGGACGAGACTTGAAAGATGAATACATCCGCCACAACCAGGAACTCCGTAAGATACGCAGCTTTATCCGAAAGAAAGGGGCATCCAATCCTTTCGAAAAAGATTACCTCCGGAGTGTGGAATGGTTTCTGGAAAAAGGCGAAGAGGCAGTTTCCATGCTTAAGACAACGGATTATGACAGGCTCAGGGAACAAGCTTTGCGTGCAGGCTGTATCTGTCATGGAGAGTTCAACCAGCACAATGTGCTGATCTTAGGCAGAAATGCAGCTGTGACCAATTTCGGCCACTGGAGTTTTGACGTGCAGATGGCAGATCTTTACCGATTTATGCGCAAGATACTGGAGAAATACAGCTGGGATCCCCGTATGGCGGAAAAAATGCTCTCATCTTATAATGCAGTGCGTCCGATCTCAAAGTCAGAATGGCAGAACCTGAAAGTTCGTTTTTTCTATCCGGAAAAATACTGGAAGCTTGCCAATCATTATTACACCCACAATAAGGTGGTAGTTTCCGGGAAAAATGTGGAAAAGCTGCGCATGATGATCCGTCAGAAAGAGCAGTGGGAAAGTTTTTCAGGACAGTGCTTCGTGCAGGAGTTATTCTGAATAAGGCAAAAACAAAACTTCCATTTTTCAGAAAACTGTAATATAATATTGAGTACAGTATATGAGAAACAGGGAGGTACTTTGAAACATGGAGGATTATAAGGAAATCTATAATCAGTGGCTTGAAAACCCATACTTTGACGAGACAACAAAAGATGAGCTGAAAGCAATTAAAGACGACGAGAACGAGATCAAAGAGCGTTTTTATATGGATCTTGAGTTTGGTACGGCAGGCCTGCGCGGTATCATTGGCGCGGGAACCAACCGTATGAATATTTACGTTGTAAGAAGAGCTACACAGGGTCTTGCCAACTACATTGCTAAAGTAGACAAGAAATCCCAGGGTGTTGCCATTGCATATGATTCCCGTCATATGTCACCGGAGTTTGCTCAGGAAGCAGCACTTTGTCTGGCAGCTAACGGAATCAAGGCTTATATCTTTGAGACACTTCGCCCGACACCGGAGCTTTCTTTTGCAGTACGTCATCTGGGATGTGTTGCAGGTATCAACGTAACAGCCAGCCATAACCCGCCGGAATACAACGGATACAAGGTTTATTGGGAGGACGGCGCACAGATCACACCGCCTCATGACTCAGGAATCATGGGCGAGGTAAAAGCAATCTCTGACTGGAACACAGTGAAGACAATGGATAAAGAAGAAGCAGTGAAGGCAGGACTTTTCGAGGTGATCGGACAGGCTGTTGACGATGCTTATATGGCAGAGCTTAAGAAACAGATCATCCATATGGACGCCATCGAGGCAGAGGGCAGGAACCTTAAGATCGTTTACACACCGCTTCACGGAACCGGTAATATCCCGGCCAGAAGAATCCTCAAAGAGCTTGGATTTGAAAACGTATACGTAGTACCGGAGCAGGAGCTTCCGAACGGAGATTTCCCGACAGTAAGCTATCCGAACCCGGAGGCAGCAGAGGCATTTGAACTTGGCCTGAAGCTTGCAAAAGAAGTTGATGCAGACATTGTACTTGCAACAGACCCGGATGCAGACCGCCTTGGCGTCCGCGTAAAAGATAAGAATGGCGAGTACCATGATCTTACCGGAAATATGTCCGGATGCCTTCTTGCAAACTATGAGCTGAGCCAGAGAAAGGCTGTAAACGGAAGCCTTCCTGAAGACGGAGCCCTTGTAAAGACAATCGTTACAACTAACCTGGCAGATGCTATTGCCAAGGGATACAACGTAAAACTGATCGAAGTACTTACGGGATTCAAATATATCGGACAGCAGATTCTTGGATTTGAGAACAGCGGTAAGGGTACATATCTTTTCGGATTTGAGGAGAGCTACGGCTGCCTGATCGGAACTTACGCAAGAGATAAAGATGCCATTGTTGCAACTATGGCACTTTGCGAGGCAGCAGCTTATTATAAGACTCAGGGCAAGACTCTCTGGGATGCAATGATCGACATGTACGAGGAGTTCGGATACTACAAGGATGCTATTCAGGCAGTTACCATGAAAGGTATCGAGGGACTTCAGAAAATCCAGGAGATCATGACAACTCTTCGCCAGAACCCGCCGGCAGAGTTTGCCGGACATAAGGTAACAGCTGTCCGTGACTATAAGCTTGACGAGATCACAGATCTTGCAACAGGCGAGAAGAAACCTACAGGTCTTCCGAATTCCAATGTTCTCTACTATGAGCTTACAGACGATGCATGGGTTTGCGTAAGACCGTCCGGAACAGAGCCGAAGGTTAAATTCTACTATGGCGTTAAGGGAACATCCCTTGCAGATGCAGACGAGAAATCGGATGCAATGGGCAAGGCTGTTCTTGCAATGGTAGATTCCATGAAATAATGGCAGAACAGGACAGATACACATTCGAAGAACTTGTTGACATCATAAAGCGGATTCGCAGAGATTGTCCGTGGGACAGTGTACAGACCCACGAGAGCCTGAAAGAATGTCTGGTCAATGAGACTGAGGAAGTTCTGGAAGGTATTGATCACTTCCGGGACACCGGGGACAGTGACAATTTCTGCGAGGAGCTTGGAGATCTTCTGATGCTGGTTATCCTTCAGAGTGAGATCGCCCGTGAAGAGGGAGCGTTCACCGTAGATGATGTGATCAGCGGCGTTGCAGACAAGATGAAATTCCGTCATCCCAAGATATTTTTCCCGGAAGATAAAGAAGCCTGCAGCCTTTCCTGGGATGAGCTGAAAAAGCGGGAAAAAATCGGAGAAAACGCCTGTAATACGCGAAAAACCTTGACATTATAAGTCAAAAGGGTTATATATATAAAGCAAAGCCAAAAAATAAGAGAACATCAATTATTAGGAGGAAACACCATGAATAAAACAGAATTAGTAGCAGCTATGGCGAAAGATACCAATCTTTCCAAGAAAGATGTAGAAGCTGTTCTGAAATCTTTTATCGATGTTGTAACTGATGAGCTGAAAAAGGGCGAGAAGATTCAGTTGGTTGGATTCGGAACTTTCGAAGTCAGCACAAGAGCTGCAAGAGAGGGAAGAAATCCTCAGACTGGTGAGACCATGACAATCGAGGCTTCCAAGTCTCCGAAATTCAAAGCTGGAAAAGCTTTAAAGGACGTTGTCAACGGTAAATAATCTGTTAGTTCAGAGTGATAACGGCAGGGGGAACCGGATTTTGGTTTCCCCTGCTTTTTTAGGAGGAAAAAATATGCGTCTTGACAAATATTTGAAGGTATCCCGTCTGATCAAACGTCGCACAGTAGCTAATGAAGCATGCGATGCGGGAAGAGTTCTGGTTAATGACAAACCGGCCAAGGCATCTGTTCAGGTGAAGACCGGCGACACAGTTGAGATCCAGTTCGGAAGCCGGAATGTAAAGGTGGAAGTTCTGGAGGTGAAAGATACTGTAAAGAAAGACGAAGTGGAGAGTATGTTCCGCTACATCTGATGAAGGGAAAGCTGTCAGTCAGGCAGAATGTTCTATTCCGGCAGCCTTTTTCATAAAATAAAAGAGAAATCGCGCTTGGGAGGCTGGAGTTGGACGAGAAGAAATCTGCATCACTTCACAGACTGATGCTGGAGAGGCAAAAAGGCGGTACAATCACAGGAATCCGAGAGGTGATCTCTTTTGACGAAAAAGAAATACTGCTGAATACAGAAGAGGGAAAACTGGACATAAAGGGTGAAGCACTCCATGTAAAACACCTTGACCTGGAAAGCGGGGAGATCAGTCTGGAAGGAAGAATCGACAGTCTCAGCTATCCTGGCAGAAAAAAAGATAAAAAAGAAGAGTCCCTTTTAAAAAGGCTGTTTCGCTGAAGAAAAAAGACGGCAAACTGGTTGATATTTCTTTGCAGAAGATGTAAAATCTGGATATGTAAGCTCAGAAAAAGGAAACGATGCAGATATAAATGAAAAAGGAGCAGACAGATTGAAGAAGCCAGGGAAGGGAAAAGGAAAGAGAAAAATCGGATACAATTATCTCGGCATGATGGGAATTACAGTCATTGCACTGGTTATGCTTGGAAGCCTTATGATGCAGGCCAGAACGCTTCAGAACCGTCTGGATTATTATAATTCCAAGGCGTCCGCACTGGAGAAATCTATTGAGAGCGAGAAAGATCGTACCAAGGAGATCGATGCTGAGAAAGAATACATGAAGACAGATGAATATGTGGAAGAAGCAGCCAGGGAGAAGCTTGGTCTTGTGAAAGATAACGAGATCGTATTCCAGGAAGAGAAATAGCCGAAATATTTCGTATTTTGGTGAAAAGTTTTTTCTGGTTTTCGTGCAGCTTTGACAGATATTTCATAAAACCTCCTTTATAATAATCAGTCAGTGAAGGCTATCAGGGGAGGGGAGAATATGCAGGAATGGATAATTGCCATGCTCGTAATCAGCATACTGCTGATGATCCGGGACATGGCAAAAACTGTCTTTTCGGGAAAAAAGCACGAAAAAGAAGAAATCATGCCGCTGGGTGAAAGCCATCCCCAGAAGGAGAAGGTGGAGAGGTATGCAGCATCACTTCGTAAGCTGGCAGATACTTTTTACGGCATGCCGTACCGCAAGGAATTTTTGAGCAGCGGACAGCTGAACCGGATTATCTCAGATACCAGCCAGACAGTATGTTCCAGATGCTATCAGAGAGAGATCTGCTGGGGAGAACGTGCCGGTGATACCATGCGCTGCAGTGAAAACCTGATACGCACTATGGAAGAAGGAGATGAGGAGGCTATCCGCCAGGTACGCAGTGAATGGATGGGAGTCTGCGGAAAATCATCCCAGTATTTTCAGGTGATGGGGGAAGAATTCAGGGAAGAACGGCAGAATCTTGTATGGGACAACCGTATGATTGAAAGCCGGCTGGCAGTAGCGCAGCAGCTTACGGAGATATCCAGGATCATGGATCATATGGCAGAGGAGCTTTATGATATCATGCCTGCAGATCCGCAGTTTCAGGAAGATCTTAGAAAAGCTTTTCGAAAAAAACATGTGATCATCCGCCATGTTTGGGTCATGGACAAGATCGAAGGAAGACGCCAGGTTTTTCTTAATATGAGAGCCAGGAGCGGCCAGTGCATTTCCATGGCAGAGAGCTCCCAGATCCTGTCAAGAATCTGCGGAAGTCCCATGACTCCGGAACAGGGCAGCAGAAGCATTGTGAACGGAGAATTCCATACTGTGCATTTTGTGGAAGATGTGAGCTATCAGATGCTTTATGGAGTGGCCAGGATTACAAGAGAACAGGAGAAGGTTTCCGGAGATAATTATATCTGCCGACAGGAAGAAGATGGAAGATTTTTTCTCTGCCTTTCCGATGGAATGGGGTCCGGGATGGAAGCTTTCAAGGAGAGTGAGATTGTTGTGGAACTTCTGGAACAGTTTATGGAATCAGGGCTTTCTCAGGAAACAGCAGCCAGAATGGTGAATTCCGCATTGCTTTTGAAGGGCAGGGAAGGGATGTTTTCCACAGTGGATATCTGTGCTGTGGATCTGTATACAGGAATCTGCAATTTTCTCAAGGCAGGAGCTTCGTCTACTTTTATCAAGCGAGATCACTGGGTGGAATCCATTGCATCAGAGAGTCTGGCAGCAGGACTTGTGCAGCAGCTGGATTTTGACACAGCCTCAAGAAAACTTTATCATGGGGATTATCTGATCATGATGACAGACGGTGTTCTCGATGCACTTCCGGCTGAGCGGGAGGAGGAGACCATGAAGGAGATCATCATGGATGTCCGGGAAAAAGAGCCTAAGGAGATGGGGAGGGGAATCCTGGAGAGGGTTCTTGGATACAGCGATTACCGTGCCAGGGATGACATGACAGTTGTTGTGGCAGGACTGTGGAAGAAATAGAAGTTTTTTATACAGAAGGACGATATAAGAAGAAATGATCGAACGTGTAAAGAAATATATCAGAGAAAATCATATGCTGAAGGCAGGGGATATGGTGGCTGCAGGAGTGTCCGGCGGTGCAGATTCCATTGCCATGCTCCATATCCTGAAGTGCATTCAGCATGATATGGGCTTCGAGCTGGAGGCTGTCCATATCCATCATGGAATCCGTGGTGAAGAGGCAGACAGAGACGAATCCATGGTGAGAAAAATCTGCGAAGAATGGGAGATCCCTTTTGAGGTGTATCACTATCCGGTTCCGGAGCTTGCGAAGGAATGGAAGCTTGGAGAGGAGGAAACCGGAAGGATTGTCCGGAAGCAGGCTTTTTTCAGGGAGAGAGAAAGAATGGGATTTCCGGAACAGAAGGCGGAAGACCAGCCGCAGTTTCTTGTGGCACTGGCCCACAACCGCAATGATCTGGCAGAAACCATGCTCCATCACCTGGCCAGAGGAACAGGTCTTCGCGGTCTCGCGGGAATCCGTCCCTGCGGTGATGGGATCATCCGTCCGGTTTTATGTTTAGAACGCCGGGAAATTGTCAATTATCTGAAAGAGAAGGGGATTTCATATATCACGGACAGCACCAATCTGTCGGATGAATACACCAGAAACAGGATCCGCCATCATGTTTTGCCTGCCATGGAGAAGGAAATCAATCCAAGAGCAGTGGAACATATGGCAGAAACAGCCAGGATGCTGGCAGCGGCAGACCATTATCTTTTGGAAAAAGGCAGCCGGCTTTTATCCGGATGTGAAAGAAAAGACGGATATCTTTTTGAGGGGGAGTTTTTCAGGGAGGATCAGATCATTCAGGAGTATGCAGTATTGGAAGCCTTCGGAAAGCTGGCAGGAAAAAGAAAAGATTTTACTGCCCTTCATGTGGAACAGGTGCTGTCTGTTTCAGAGAAAGGAATCGGCCGTTATATAAGGCTCCCGCAGAATCTTTATGCAGTCCGGCAGTACGAAGGTGTCCATCTGGGAAAGACAGTTCCGCGGAAAGCCCCGGAGAGTACAGAATCCCTTGTAAAAAGAGAGAAATATCCTGCAGAAGATTTCTGGGAAATTCCGGTACCTGGAAGTCTGGAATGCCCGTTTGGCATCTTCGAAGCAAAAATTTTTTCCTATAAGAAACAGAAGATTGAAGAAAAAAAGTGTACGAAATGGTTTGATTATGATAAAATAAAAAATAGTCCATGCGTTAGAACCAGAAGACAGGGTGATTTCCTTGTTGTGAACCGTGAGGGTGGCAGGAAGAAACTGAACCGGATCTTTATTGATGAGAAGATCCCGGCAAGCTTAAGAGATAAGATTCCTGTTGTTGCAGCAGGCAGCGAGATTCTCTGGATCCCGGGAGGACGGATGAACGAACAGTATAAGATCACTTCCACTACAGGGAGAGTGTTGGAATTACATTACCAAGGAGGAGTTTTAGCATGAGCGAAAAAATCAGAGTTTTACTCAGTGAAGCAGAGGTAGATGCCCGTATCCAGGAAGTTGCAGATGTGATCAACAAAGATTATGAAGGCAAGGAAGTACACATGATCTGTGTACTGAAGGGTGGCGTTTTCTTTATGTGTGAGCTTGCCAAGAGGATCACACGCCCGGTAACTCTGGATTTCATGTCTGTATCCAGCTATGGCGATGACACGAAATCAAGCGGAGTTGTAAAGATCGTCAAGGATCTTGACCAGCCGCTGGAAGGCAGGGATGTTCTGATCGTGGAGGATATCATTGACTCCGGAAGAACATTAAGTTATCTGCTGCGTATCTTAAAGGGCAGACACCCGGCCAGTATTAAACTCTGTACACTTCTTGACAAGCCGGAGAGACGTGTGACAGATGTAGAGGTAGATTACTGCTGCTTCAACATTCCGGATGAGTTTGTAGTTGGTTATGGACTTGATTATGCCCAGAAATACAGAAACCTTCCTTACATCGGAGTAGTGGAGCTGGAGGACTGAAAGGAGATTTAACCAAGTGAGCAAGCATTCAGGTAAGATAGGCCTGTACTTTCTGCTTATTGTGGCGCTGATCGCAGGATATCTGTATCTCAATGACCAGGTATCGACCCAGGGAAGCTACACAATGGGACAGCTGGAGAAGGCCCTGGAAGAAGACAAGGTGACGGATGCTGTGATCCATCAGAACAGAGAAGTGCCCACCGGTTATGTAACAGCAAACATTGTTTCAGACGGTCAGAAGACAGTCTATGTAACCGATGTAAAAGAAGCAGAGGAACTTCTTGAGAAATATGACATTGATCCAACCATCCGCAATGTACCAAGAGACAGTTCTATGATCGGAACTGTTCTTCCGGTCGTACTGACAGGAGCTATCCTCATCTTTTTCTTTATGATGATGAACCGTCAGATGTCCGGTGGCGGCGGAAGCAATGCGAAGATGATGAATTTCGGAAAAAGCAGAGCCAGAATGTCTTCCCCTGACGATAAGAAAGTAACATTCAAGGATGTTGCAGGTCTCCAGGAGGAGAAAGAGGATCTGGAGGAGGTAGTTGACTTCCTGAAATCTCCGCAGAAATATACAAAAGTCGGAGCCAGAATCCCGAAAGGAGTAATTCTTGTGGGCCCTCCGGGAACCGGTAAGACCCTTCTGGCAAAAGCTGTTGCAGGAGAAGCAGGCGTACCGTTTTTCTCTATTTCCGGATCGGATTTTGTGGAGATGTTTGTCGGTGTCGGTGCTTCCCGTGTAAGAGATCTTTTTGAGGAAGGCAAACGTCATGCACCGTGTATCATCTTTATCGATGAGATCGATGCAGTTGCCCGCCAGAGAGGAACCGGTATGGGCGGTGGACACGATGAGAGAGAGCAGACACTGAACCAGCTTCTTGTTGAGATGGATGGTTTTGGTGTAAATGAAGGAATTATCGTAATGGCAGCGACCAACCGTGTGGATATCCTGGATCCGGCAATTCTCCGTCCTGGACGGTTTGACCGTAAAGTAGGTGTTGGCCGTCCGGATGTCAAGGGAAGAGAAGAGATTCTGATGGTACATGCCAAGGATAAACCGCTGGGAGATGATGTGAATCTTCGTCAGATCGCCCAGACAACTGCAGGATTTACAGGTGCTGACCTTGAGAACCTTCTCAATGAGGCAGCCATTGACGCAGCTAAGGAGAGCCGCCCGTATATCATGCAGAAAGATATCAAGGCAGCATTCATTAAAGTTGGAATCGGAGCAGAGAAGAAGAGCAAGGTGATTTCTGACAAGGAGAAGAAGATCACAGCGTACCACGAAGCAGGACACGCGATTCTTTTCCATGTTCTTCCTCATATGGATCCGGTTTATACCATTTCCATCATCCCGACAGGTATGGGAGCAGCAGGATACACCATGCCGCTGCCGGATAATGATGAGATGTTCAACACAAAGAATAAGATGCTGGAGGATATCACCACACTTCTAGGAGGACGTGTGGCTGAGGAGATCATTTTCGGTGATATCACAACAGGTGCTTCCAATGACATCAAGCGAGCAACAGAGACCGCACGCTCCATGGTCATGAAATATGGTATGTCTGAGAAAATCGGTCTGATTGCCTATGGAAATGACGATGATGAGGTATTTATCGGCCGTGACCTGGCGCATACAAGAGGCTACAGCGAAGAAGTAGCAAGAGAGATCGATGCTGAGATATCCCGTATTATCAGCGAGTGCCACGAGAAAGCTGAGAGCATTATCCGTGAGCACATGGATGTTCTTCATGGCTGTGCAGCCCTTCTTCTTGAGAAGGAAAAAGTACATCGTGAGGAGTTTGAAGCACTTTTTACAACAGAAAAAAATGGGGTTGCAGAAATTAACGAATAAAATGCACAAAAAAACATATTGAATTTTGTGAACTTTGTGCACACTTTTTGGTGGACGCATGGTACTATATATACCGTAAAAACCCCCCAATACATTATATAGTTTTTGCTACACCCCATAAGAAGAAATACCTTCTCCAAAAAAGGCAGCCTAACCAGCTGTCTTTTTTACTGTAAAAAAATATAAAAAGATATGAGTGGGAAGATAAGAAAAACAAAGGCAGGAATGCTTGCAGGATATAAAAAATTACGCTAATATACTAAATATGAGTGCTAAAAACGGAGCGAGGAAAATAGAATGTTACATGAAAGCATGGAGACTACAAAAAAAATGCAGTATATACTCAATATGAGTCCGGTATTAAATAAAGACGCAATGTTCAGTGACGGAACCGAATATTACCGGACACCGGTGGAGCCTGATGTGGGCGATACGGTTACGATCCGTTTCAGGACACAGCGTAATAATGTGGACAATGTCTGTCTTGTGCATGACGGAGAATATCTGGAAATGAAACATGAGAAGACATCGGGAAGCTTTGATTACTATACTGCACAGGTTGTAATGGGAACCGATATCCTGCGGTATTATTTTGAGATCCATTCAGGTCTTGTTACCTGTTATTATGATACCAATGGTGTCAGTACCAGACATGAAGAACGGACTGAGTTTGAGATCTATCCGGATTATCATGTGCCGGAGTGGCTGAAAGGTGCGGTAATGTACCAGATCTATGTAGATCGGTTTTATAACGGAGATCCTTTTAATGATGTGGAGACAGCAGAATACTCTTATATTGGAGATATTTCTGTGAAAGTAGATGACTGGGAAAAAATACCTGCAGTAATGGGGGTCAGGGAATTTTACGGCGGTGATCTCCAGGGCGTGATGGATAAGCTTGATTATCTGCAGCAGCTGGGCGTGGACGTGATCTATCTGAATCCGGTTTTTGTTTCACCCAGCAATCATAAATATGACTGTCAGGATTATGACCATATCGATCCCCATATCGGGAAGATCGTGGAGGACTGTGACGGCCTTTTAAGCCCGGGAGACAGGGATAACAGCCATGCGGCCAAGTATATCTGCCGTGTGACGGATAAACGCAACTTGGAGGCCAGCAACAAGCTGTTTCAGGAGCTTGTTGAGGAAATCCACAGGAGAGGAATGAAAGTGATCCTGGATGGTGTGTTCAACCACTGCGGATCCTTCAATAAATGGATGGACAGGGAGCGGATCTATGAAAATCAGGAAGGTTATGAGAAAGGTGCTTATGTTTCAGCAGACAGCCCTTACCGTTCTTTCTTTTGTTTCAAGAATCAGAATTTGTGGCCGTACAATCCTTCCTATGAGGGATGGTGGACCCATGATACTCTGCCCAAGCTGAATTACGAGGAGTCGGAGGAGCTTTGTAAAACAATCCTGGAAGTAGGAAAGAAGTGGGTTTCCCCGCCTTACAATGTAGATGGATGGAGACTGGATGTTGCAGCAGATCTGGGGCACAGCAATGAATTTAACCACCGTTTCTGGAAAGAGTTTCGCAAAGTAGTGCGGGAAGCGAATCCGGAAGCAGTGATCCTGGCTGAGCATTATGGAAATCCGGAGAGCTGGCTGCTTGGAGATGAGTGGGATACTGTGATGAACTACGATGCTTTTATGGAGCCTGTAACCTGGTTTCTAACCGGGATGGAGAAGCACAGTGATGAGTACAGAGAAGATCTCTACGGCAACAGTGAGGCCTTTATCGGGGCTATGAAGCATCACATGCGTTCCCTTCATATGGGAGCTCTTTACGGGGCTATGAATGAGCTTTCCAATCACGATCATTCCAGGTTCCTCACAAGAACGAACCACAGGGTAGGAAGACTTTCCTACGCAGGAGCTGAGGCAGCATCTGCAAACATCAATCCTGCGATCATGAGAGAGGCTGTTGTGATCCAGATGACCTGGCCTGGCGCGCCAACCGTATATTACGGAGACGAGGCTGGTGTCTGCGGATTTACAGATCCGGACAACCGGAGGACATACCCCTGGGGAAAAGAAGATCTTGAAATGCTTGATTTCCACAAGCGGATGATTTGTATACACAAGGCATATCCGCTCCTTTCAAAAGGATCCCTGGAATTTTTGTGGAATGATTATCAGGGCTTAAGCTATGGACGTTTTTCTGATGATGAGCAGATTATAGTGATCCTGAATAATCAGGAATATGAGAGGGACGTGCGTGTGACAGCCTGGAAAACAGGTGTAAGCCGTAAAGGTGCTGCAGCTTTCCAGAGAATCATGCTTTCCTCTAAAAACGGCTATACAGAAGAGGCAGAAGAATATATTGCAGAAGCAGGAATCCTTCAGGTACGAATGCCTGCATACGGAGTCATGGTGCTTTATCATGGAGCTAAAGATAAATATAAATAATACACAAGATCAGACAGCTGTCCTGGAAATAATGGCAGATATCTGATGGGCCGGAAAGGAGAAATTTAAAAATGACAATTGAACAGTGCTATAATGCCATCGAAAGCAATTACGAAGAGGTACTTGGACGTTTTGCAGGAAATAAGATGCTGGTTGAGAAATTTGCTCGGAAATTTCTGGACGATCCAAGCTATCAGTTACTGAAAGATGCTCTGGGAAAACAGGATTATGAAGAGGCATTCCGTGCAGCTCACACCTTAAAAGGTGTATGTGCAAATCTTGGTTTCACACAGCTTTTCAAAGTTTCAAGCGATATCACAGAGGAGCTGCGAAACGGAAATCCGGATGTGTCCAGGCTTCCGGAGCTGCTTGGAAAGGTAGCTGCTGAATATAAGAAAACAGTGGATGCAATCAACAGTGTAAATGAATGAAAATGACGTGGCCGAATCAGACTGACAGGCAGTTATTCGGTGCAGCAGTGTATCGTGAATATGAATAATAAAAAATCTGCCGGACACTTCCGTAATGGAATCCGGCAGATATAAAAAGCCGGTCTGGTAATTTCCCGGAAAAGGGAAAGCCAGACCGTTTTTTTATTCTTCTGTTACATGCTCTAGACCCTGATTCATGATGGTTGCCACATGGCTGTCTGCCAGGGAGTAAAAAATTGTTTTTCCGTCTCTGCGGAACTTGACCAGTGACATCTGCTTCAGTACACGGAGCTGATGGGAAATCGCACTCTGGGTCATGGAAAGTCTGTCTGCGATATCCTGGACGCAGAGCTCTTCAACAGAAAGTGCGTACAGGATGCGGATTCTTGTCGGGTCTCCGAAAACCTTAAAAAGATCCGCAAGTCTGTAGAGTGTATCATCGTTGATCGGGTAATCTATATGTGGTTTCTTCATTTGCGCATCCTCCAAAATATTAACTTCTATTGTAGCTGAAAAAACCGCACCGGTCAAATTTTTATTTTTTATACAGGATACGAATGGAATTCAGCACGCAGATCATGGCAACGCCGGTGTCCGCAAATACAGCCATCCACATGTTTGCGTGTCCTGCAAGACCAAGGATCATAACTGCGATCTTGATCACAAGAGCAAATACTACGTTCTGCCATGCAATGCGGTTGGTGTTCTTTGCAATGGAAACGGACTGAGGGATCGCATCTACGTTGGAATTCATAAATACGGCGTCAGCAGCTTCGATAGCGGCATCAGCACCGCTTCCCATAGCAGCTCCTACATCAGCACCTGCAAGTACAGGAGCATCGTTGATTCCGTCACCGACAAACATTACAGTTCCATGTTCCTGACGGATCTTCTTTAATGCGTTCAGCTTATCTTCAGGAAGAAGTTTTGCATAGATCTCGTCAATTCCGGCTTCTTTTCCAACAGCCTGAGCACTGTCCTCAGAGTCGCCGGTAAGCATAACTGTGTGAAGATTAAGTTTCTTGAGAGAAGCGATGGCATCTTTTGCGTCCGGTTTGATGGTATCGGAAATTAACATATATCCGGCGAATTTTCCGTTTACAGCCATGAATACTTCAGATCCGTAAGCTGCTTCGTGAAGTTCTCCGATTGCAACACCGAATTTGTCCATCAGCTTGCGGTTTCCGCAGAGGACTTTGCCTTCCGGCATCTGGGCAGAAATTCCATGGCCGGAGATCTCTTCAAGGGAAAGGGGCTTTTCAAGGCTTATTCCGCGCTCTTTTGCGGCAGCTACGATACTGTTTGCGATTGGGTGAGTAGAGTTCTGTTCGCAGCCTGCGCACATGGCAAGAAGCTGCTCTTCACTGTATTCTCCGATTGTAACAACTTTCTGGAGCTGGAAGTTACCTTCTGTGATAGTACCTGTCTTATCCATAACGACTGCACCAAGGTGGCTTAATCCTTCAATAGAAAGGCCGCCTTTGAACAGGATTCCTTTTTTGGAACCAGCACCGATTCCTGAGAAGAAAGCAAGCGGGATACTAAGTACAAGAGCACATGGGCAGCTCATTACCAGGAAGGTGATCGCTGTGTAGATCCAGTAGTGCCAGTTCCCGGTTACAAGGGAAGGAATCAGTGCTGTTGCAACAGCGATTCCTACAACACAAGGGGTGTATACTTTTGCAAAACGTGTGATAAAACGGTCGATCTTCGGTTTGCTTGCTGCTGCATTTTCTACAGAATCCAGGATACGTGTTACCATGGATTCTCCGAGTGGTTTTTCCACACGGATCTTTAACTGACCGGAGGTATTTACACATCCGGAAGTGATCTCGTCACCTTCGTTTACAGCAACTGGTACAGGCTCACCTGTGATCGGTGATGTGTCGATGCGGCTGCTTCCCTCGATGATCACACCGTCAAGAGGAATACGGTCACCAGGACGAACCAGGAGAACATCTCCAACCTGAGCATCTTCAGATGGAATTACCTGAACATCATCGCCGGCAACAAGGTTTACAACTTCCGGACGGAGGTCAACTGCGTCCATGATCTGACCGCGGCTTCGCTCAACAGCTTTTTCTTCGAAAAGCTCGCCAATTCGGTAGAAGAGCATAACGCCTACGGCCTCAGCAGAATCATTGATAGCAAAAGCGGCAAGTGTTGCAATACTCATCAGGAAGTTTTCATCAAAAATCTGTCCGTGTGAGATGTTTTTGGCTGCTTTTACAACAATCACACCGCCAAGTGCAAGGTATGCGATCACGAATACCGGAAGAGTGGCAGTATCTGAAAATCCTTTATGTTCCATGATCTCACCGGCAACAAAGAGGATCGCACCGATGATAATGCAGATCGTGTCGATCTTTTCTTTGGAAAAAGTTCTCTTTGTACTGGCTGCGTGAGTTTCGGATGTAGCTGCCTGTGCCTTTGGTCTCGGATCTTTTTCTTTTACTATAACTTCGGATTCGATGGAAGTACAGATCCTGCGGATCTGATCCAGGTAACGGTCCGGATTCTTTGCAGTTACACGAAGCTGCCTGGTTGCAAAAGTAATGGTAGCTTCGGAGATGCCGTCAAGGTCGGCAATCTGTTCTTCCATTTTTGAAGCACAGTGAGCGCAGCCCAAGTTCTCAAGAAGGTAGATCCTGGTTGTTACGTCAGCAGAAGCAGAAGGCTTCGGATTTCTCGGAACAACTTTAACTTCGGACTCAATAGAGGTGCAGATCTTACGGATCTGCGGAAGCAGAGCATCTGGATCTGCTGCATTGAGACGAAGCTGTTTGGTAGCGAAAGTGATGGTTGCACTTTCTACGCCGTCAAGATGCTGGATCTGTTCTTCCATCTTGGAAGCACAGTGAGCACAGCCAAGGTTCTCCAGGATGTAGACACGCTTCGCAGATGCTGTGCTGTGGGGGTGGTGATGGCCATGTTCGTGCTCATGATCCTCGCAGCCACAAGCACAGTGCTCGTTGTCATGGTCATGATGGTGATGATGTTCGTGCCCATGTTCATGATCCTCACAGCCGCAAGCGCAGTGATCGTCATGGTCATGATGGTGATGATGTTCGTGCTCGCGCTCATGATCCTCACAGCCGCAGCCACAGTGATCGTCATGGTCATGATGGTGATGATGTTCGTGCCCATGTTCATGATTCTCACAGCCGCAAGCACAGTGATCGTCATGGTCATGATGGTGATGATGTTCGTGCTCGCGCTCATGATTCTCACAGCCGCAAGCACAGAGCTCGTTGTCATGGTCATGATGGTGATGATGTTCGTGCCCATGTTCATGATCCTCACAGCCACAGCTGCAATGTTCATCGTCATGGTCATGGTGGTGGTGATGTTCATGTTCATGATCCTCACAGCCACAGCCGCAGTGCTCATCGTTGTGTTCATGGTGGTGATGTTCTTCATGCGCATGTTCTACATGGTCATGTACATCATGATGGTCGTGACCGCATCCGCAGGAATCTGAGGAAGTCTTCTCTAATATCTCTTTCATATGAATTCTCCTTGCTGATTATTTATATGAATATATGAATTAATGTTCATATGACTATTTAATCATATATAAAATCCTTTGTCAATAGATTTTCAAAAAACGGATCAGAGAAAAGTAAAATTTATTGCAAAAGAAATATAGAAAATATTAATATATTCTGAAAAAATATTCTATTTTATTATTTTTATTTAACATGTTATACTTTCAACAAGTAAAGAAAGAAAGGAAGGTAGCAACATGTACAGTATCGACTTAAACAGTGACATGGGTGAGAGCTTTGGCGCATATAAGCTTGGCGGAGATGAAGAGATCATCAAATATGTCACAACAGCAAATGTAGCATGTGGCTGGCATGCAGGCGATCCAATGGTAATGGATAAGGTAGTCCGCATGGCAAAGGAACGTGGCGTTATGGTTGGAGCCCATCCTGGATATCCTGATCTTCTTGGCTTTGGACGAAGAAAGATGGTTCTCTCTCATGATGAAGTTAAGAATTACGTCAGATACCAGATCGGAGCACTGGCTGCATTCACAAAAAGCTATGGAATGAAGCTTCAGCATGTCGCTCCTCATGGAGCAATGGGAAATGCCTGCCAGTATGATGAGGACATTTCCACAGCAATCTGCGAGGCAATCTGTGAGTATGACAAAGATCTGATCGTTTACTACTGTGCAGGAGCAGTTCTCGGTGATATCGCTGAGAGCAAGGGACTCCGTACAGCATCCGAGATCTTTGCAGACCGTGCATACATGGATGATCTTTCTCTTGTACCGAGAAAGATGGAGGGATCCATGATCACAGATGAGAACATTGCCATCGAAAGATGCGTGAAGATGATCAAAGAAGGAAAAGTAACATCCATCAACGGAAAAGAGCTTGACATCAAGGGTGACACACTCTGTGTACACGGAGACGGACCGAAGGCACTTGCTTTTGTACAGAAGATCCGTGAGAGATTCATAGAAGAAGGTATTGAGATCAAACACTTATAAAAACTAAATAAAGTACATTCACATGAGAGATAGAATGCCGGATAAATCAAAGGAGATTTAAAACAAGGGATTACTGCGATGATTTGTCCGGCTCTTTTTATATGAAAATGTGTACCTTTTTAGGATAAGAAAGGAAAGGGTGGAAACTATGGCAAAAGAGAAAAAACAGAACAACATAGTAAGAAACATGATGATCGCTCTGGTCGGCGGTCTGGTCGTAGGACTTGGATTCATGCTTCTGAAACAGCAGATGTCAGAGGGGACATGGAACGTGATCAATGCACTTCTGTTCCAGGATATCACAGCAGATCAGGGATTTCATTCCATCGGTCTCTTCTACATCATCGGACAGCTGTTCATGAGAGGATTACAGATGGCGATCGTACCGCTGGTACTGGTATCCTTAAGCCTTGCAATGTGCAGTATCTCCAGTTCCTCCAAGCTTGGAAGAATTGCAGGACGTACATTACTTGGATTCTTCTGCTTCTATGTAGTTGGCGCACTTATCGCAGGTATTGTTGCATTCGCAATGAAAACAGCTGGATTTTTCAACGTAAAACTTCCGGCAGAGGCAGTTACAGAGGCTGCAACACTGGATCAGTTCAACCCGCTTGCAACAATCGTAACAGCAGTTCCGTCCAATATCGGAACCGCATTCAGCAGCAATAACAGCATCCTTGCAGTTGTAGTAGTAGCTATCGTTCTTGGTCTTTGCATGAACGCACTTGGCGACAAGATGAAACCGCTGAAAAGCGTACTTGAGAACTTAAGCGACATCATCAACCTGTATCTGACATTCCTGATCAACAAAGTTGGTCCTGTTGCAATCTTCTGTCTGATTTCCCGTACATTTGCTATCTACGGAGCAGAGTATCTGGCACCTGCAGCAGCTTACATTGTAGGCGCAATGCTGACATTGTTTGTACTTGTTGTTACTATTTACCCGATCGGTATCGGCCTTACAACAGGCTTAAGCCCGATGAAATTCCTTAAAAAGATCGCAAAGGTCGGTGTGTTCGGATTCTCTACAAATTCTTCCGCAGCATGCCTTCCGCTGAACACCAGAACATGTATTGATGAGCTTGGATGCTCTCAGGAGATCACAAGTTTTGTACTTCCTACAGGTATGACCATCAATATGAACGGAACAACAGTTATGCATATGTTTGCAGTAACCTTTATTGCAACAGCATCCGGAATCGACATCACACCGGCAAACCTGATCACAGTTGCATTCCTTTCCATCTGTGCAGCAATGGGCTGCCCGGCTATCCCGATCGCCGGAACAACACTGATCGTAACAATCCTTTCCGGTATGGGATGGACATCTGACCTCTGCATGATCGCATATGCACTGGTTGTAGCTATCAACCGTCCGGTTGAGATGGCACTTCTTCCGCTTAACGTAATCGGTGATGCAACAGTCAACGTTATCGTTAACAAGAAAGAGAATGAGCTTGACGTAAACAAATATAACGCGTAAGTAAATATAAAAAGTATTAATATTATACATACAAATTATTAAATTGACTTAATATTACTACGATGATACCATTTAAGCGTATAGTTGAAACATCAGCTATACGCTTAAATACTAAATGGACATGAATGCGCAGCTGTGCAGGTGATTTGCCCATCTGCACAGATACAGTCCGGAATTTCCAGAGTAAAAAAGCGGGACATCCGCAGAAAAATAAAAGGGTTCAGGAGGAAATGAATATGGAGTACAAGACAGCGAAAAGAATGGAATGCCTTCCGTTTTCCGGTATCCGTGCAGTAATGGAAAAAGCAAACAAAATGCAGCAGGCAGGAGAGAAGATCATTCACCTGGAGATCGGCCGTCCGGATTTTGATACACCGGAGAAAATCAAAAAGGCAGCAAACGAGAGCCTTGCAGCAGGACATGTATTTTACACATCCAATTACGGTATCCCGAAACTGAGAGAAGCTATTGCAAAATGGGAGAACGAGAACCATGGTACAGATTATGAAGCATCTGAAGTTCTTGTAACAGTAGGTGTTGGTGAGGCAACTTTCGCATCCATGGACGCTTTCCTGGATCCTGGCGATGAGATCCTTGTTCCTAACCCGGTATGGCTGAACTACATCCATGTTCCGTCAGCGCTTGGAGCAGTACCTGTAACATACAGCCTGAAAGAAGAGAACGATTATCAGATCGACTTTGAGGAGATGGAGTCAAAGATCACAGACAAGACTAAGATGATCGTTGTTGTAAACCCAAGCAACCCGACAGGTGGTGTTTTTTCCAGAGAGACACTTGAGAAATTAAGCGAGATCGCTATCAGACATGATCTTCTTGTGATCGCAGATGAGATCTACAGCCAGCTTGTATACGATGGAACAGAGCATGTAAGTATTGCATCTCTTCCGGGAATGAAAGAGCGTACTATCACATTAGGAGGATTTTCAAAAGCTTACTCCATGACAGGATGGAGACTTGGATATCTGTGTGCACCAGTTGAAATCATCCAGGCCTGCGTACGTGTTCATCAGTATACAGTTACCTGCGCATCTTCCTTTGTACAGGAAGCAGCGATCACAGCTTTAACTGATTGTGCAGATGATGTTGAGGCAATGAGAAAAGAGTATCAGAGAAGAAAAGATTATGTGGTAAAAGCACTGAACGAGATCGATGGAATCAGCTGTAACAACCCACATGGTGCTTTTTATATCTTCGTAAATATTAAGAGCCTTGGAATGACTTCAATGGAGGTTGCCGAGTATCTTCTTGATAATGCAAAGATCGCCTTGGTACCTGGATCTGCATTCGGTTCCGAGGGAGAAGGATATTTAAGAATCTCTTATGCATGTAGCTATGAGGATCTTCAGGAAGCATGCGCGAGAATCAAAAAAGCAGTGGAAGAGCTGAAAAACAAATAATCAGATAAAAAAATATCCACCGCTTTTTGTGGCGAAAAGCGGTGGATGAATCATTCTGGTATATAATATAAGAAGAAACGGTAAAGCAGAGAATGTTCCTGTGACAGATTTATGCTTGCCGTTTTTTTATTTCTGACGTTCCCATACCTGACCGATGGGGAAAGAAGGAGTGGATTCTGCGAGGAAGTCTTCCAGCGCATTTTCGAAGAATTCCACAGCTCGCTTACTGGTGGATTTTGGATATTTATGTTTGATTTTATAGCAGACACGGTTTGGCGGTGTGTTTTTTAGCTCACTGATAAAAAGAGGCCGGTAATGAGAAAGCTCAAGGATCACAGACTGTGGTGCGACCATCCAGTTTCCCG
Source organism: Blautia schinkii (assembly GCF_013304825.1). Lineage (GTDB taxonomy): Bacteria > Bacillota > Clostridia > Lachnospirales > Lachnospiraceae > Blautia_A > Blautia_A schinkii_B. The sequence goes on from NZ_JAAWUO010000005.1 coordinate 146,250, forward strand.
TTTTTTTCCAGAGACGGTCCAAAAGCGTGATGGTATCTGCCGCAATGTGAGGCCTGGAAGCGGAGGAAAGCCAGCGGTCATGCCAGATCTGATAGTTGTCGTCCCAGCTTAAAAACAGCTCCAGGGATGGATCCAGCTCATCGGTATGTATTGCCGGAGCAGAAATGGCTGGCTGATCTGATTGTACCAGATAAAGCTTTTCTTCAAAGATTTTCTCTGTTATGATATTCTTGTAATGCAATTTATGGTAGACAAATCCGATATCAATGCTGTGTTCTCCAAGAAGTCCATAGAGCTCTGATGAGTGGTGGGATTCAATGTTCAGGTCCAGCTTGGTCTGCTCATTTAAAATCCTGTCATACAGAGGTGCGAAGACAGCAACATTCAGACTGTCTGTACAGCCGATAGTAAGCAGCAGGGAATCCTGGTTGCGCTGCAGTTCCATGGTTTCTTTCCAGAGGGACATCCATCGTTCCGCAAGAATGATGAAATCGGTTCCCTTGGCAGTCAGTTCCACCTGCTTGTGCCCCTTCTGGCGGATCACAAGGGGAAAGCCGAGTTCATTCTCCAGAGAAGTGAGCCTGTGGCTGACTGTAGGCTGGGAAAGAAAAAGAAGATCCGCTGTACGGGTGATGCTTTTTGTGTTTACGATGGTGAGAAAGGTTTCAATTTCAGCAAGATTCATATGATCAGCTCCTTTTCTTTGGTACAATCTATCAGGAATAAAGTAAGTTTCAAAACAATATAAAAATTATTTATATTATACAGAGAAATTATTCGTTATTCAATGGTAAACTTGTGTGATATGATAAATGCAGATAAAACAAGACACTGTTACCAAGTGATCAGTAATCAGAAGAAGAGAGGTTTTCATATGTCATTAGGATGTAGAATCAGACGAAACTTTGAAAGACCGTCAAAAGAATTAGTAGAAGCATTCCGTGGTATCCCGGTAGCAAATATTGATGATAACTGTGGCAGAATCGCTGCTGTAGATTCCAGTATTTTCCCTCTGAACCCGAAGGCAAGACTTCTGGGAACAGCTTTCACAGTAAACGCACCGGCAGGAGATAACCTTCTGTTCCACAAAGCTCTGGATATGGCTCAGCCAGGAGATGTTATCGTTCTTGCAAACAAAGGAAGCATGAGCAGAGCACTTTGCGGTGAGATCATGAGCAATTATGCGAAATCCAGAGGAATCGCAGGAATCATTATCGACGGATGTGTTCGCGACAGCTACACATTAAGCCAGATGGATTTCCCGGTATATGCAAAAGGCATCACACCTAACGGACCATACAAGAACGGCCCGGGAGAGATGAACTTCCCGGTATCCTTCGCAGGAATCGTAATCAATCCTGGTGATATCATCGTCGGAGACTCTGATGGACTTCTGGCGATCAAGCCGGATGAGCATACAGCTGAGCTTGCTGAGATTGCAAGAAACTATCATGCAGGTGAAGAAAAACAGCTTGAGGGAATCCTGACACGTGGAGAGTGGCCGCGTCCATGGGTTGACGAAGCTCTTAAAAAAGTCGGATTTGAATTTGTAGACTAACCGAATAAAAGATACATGCAGGAAGGTCTGTCACCACGTATGACGGGCCTTTTTGTCAAATTAAGAACGGAGGTAAGCTTAAATGGATGTGAAGTTCCTGATCGCAGGAGACAGAGCAGTTTCCGTTGAATTCGGCAGCGTGATCAGTCTTGAGGTCAATGCAAAAGTCCGTGCGCTGGACGAAAAATTAAAAGAATCTCCTGTTGAAGGTATGGTGGAAACAGTTCCTACCTACTGTGCACTGATCGTGCATTACCGCCCGGAGGTGATCCGTTACGGAAAACTTGTAGAGGAACTGCAGAAGAGAATTGCAGACATGCACGAAGTTTCCACAACAACTGAGAAAGTCGTAAAAGAGATTCCGGTTTATTACGGCGGTGAGACAGGGCCGGATCTTGAGTACTGTGCAGAACTTGAGAATACCACTACGGAGGAGATCATCCGCAAGCATTCCCAGCATGAGTACTATGTATATATGCTTGGTTTTGCACCGGGACATCCGTATATGGCAAGATTTGAGGAGCCTTTCAGCTTTAAGAGAAGAACTTCTCCGAGAGTTAAGATTCCTGCAAGATCCATTGTAGTTCAGCTGGCACTGTCAGATTTTATTCCGTTTGAGCAGCCATGCGGATGGAATATCATCGGAAGTACACCGCTTGATATCTGTAATTTTGCAAAGGACGATCCGTTCCTTGTGCGTGCGGGTGACTGGGTAAAACATGTTCCCGTCACAAAAGCAGAATATGACCAGATCCGTAGAGATGTGGAAAATGGTACTTACAAAGTAAAAACCTACACACTGCAGGATAATGGCTGAGAACGGAGGGACATGATATGGGAATAACAGTTGAAAACGGAGGAATCCTGACAACCGTTCAGGATGAAGGAAGATTCGGAAACCAGGCATTTGGCGTATCTACCTCCGGAGCTATGGATCCTCATTCCTTCCATATTGCCAATCTGCTGGTTGGAAATGAGATGACAGAAGGTGCGCTGGAGATGACTTTCATCGGACCAACGCTTACTTTTACCAGTGATAATATTATTGCGGTGACAGGCGGTGACCTGACACCGATGCTGGACGGACAGCCTTTTCCGATGTACAGGGCAGTCCTTGTAAAAAAAGGCCAGAAGCTGATGTTTGCAGGTGCCAGAAACGGCAGCCGCGGATATATTGCTTTTGCAGGCGGACTGGATATTCCGCTTGTGATGGGAAGCAAGTCCACATTGCTTCGTAACCATATTGGCGGTGTTGAGGGAAGAAAGCTGGAAAAGGGTGACAGTATCGAATTTACAGCACCGAAGACAGAGCTTCCGAATATGGAGCTTCGCCATGTTCCGGCAGAGATCTTTCCGGATGATGAGGTTGTTCTCCGGGTTGTTCTTGGACCGCAGGAAAATGAATTTACAGAAGAGGGGGTCCGTAAATTCTTCTGGTACAGCGGCAAGATCACAAATGAATTTGACCGCATGGGATGCCGTATAGAGAGAGAGCCGGTTGAGCATGCTGGTGATGGTAATATCAATACAGACGGTATTTCCATGGGATCAGTTCAGGTCCCGTTAAACGGACAGCCGATCATCATGCTGGCTGACCGTCAGAGTACAGGCGGCTACCCGAAGATCGGTACTGTGATCACAGTTGATTTTACAAAGATCGCACAGGCACGTCCTGGACAGAAGATCCGCTTCGTCGAGGTAAGCCTTGATCTTGCACAGGATCTGTATATCCGCGAGCTTAATGATATGAAGGCTCTGGATGAAAAGTTGAATTCAGATTGCTGATCGATCTGAATTAAATAAATCATACATACCACAAAAATTTTTTTAAGAAAGGTGAGTACGAATATGAAGATTGTTGTATTGGATGGCTACACAGAGAACCCTGGAGATTTAAGCTGGGACGCATTAAAAGAGCTTGGAGATGTTACTGTTTATGACAGAACTTCCTACGAGGAGTCTCCACTGATCGCTGAGCGTATCGGTGATGCTGAGATCGTTATCATCAACAAGACTCCGATCTCCAAAGAGACAATTGACAAATGCCCGAATATGAAACTGATCGCTGTTCTGGCTACTGGCTACAATGTTGTTGATTATACTTATGCGAAAGAAAAAAATATCCCGGTTGTGAATGTTCCTACTTATGGTACACAGATCGTTGGTCAGTATGCTCTTGGACTTCTTCTTGAGATCTGCTCTCACTATGGTCATCATGATGAGACTGTTAAGGCTGGCAAATGGGAGAACAACGATGACTGGTGCTACTGGGATTATCCGATGATCGAGCTCTATGGAAAAACTGCCGGTATTATTGGCCTTGGAAGAATCGGACAGGCTACAGCCAAGCTTCTGAATGCTCTTGATATGAAGGTTCTTGCTTATGATGCTTACCAGAGTGAGGCTGGTGCAAAGCTTGCTGAGTATGTTTCCCTTGATGAGCTGTTTGCACAGTCTGATGTGATTTTCCTTCACTGCCCGCTTTTCCCGGAGACAGAGGGTATGATCAACAAAGAGAACATTGCAAAGATGAAAGACGGCGTTATCCTTATCAACAACAGCCGTGGACAGCTGGTAGTAGAGCAGGATCTTGCAGATGCGCTTAACAGCGGCAAAGTTTATGCAGCAGGACTTGACGTTGTATCCACAGAGCCGATCAAAGGAGATAACCCACTCCTCAAAGCCAAAAACTGCATCATCACCCCACATATTTCCTGGGCTGCTCAGGCTTCCAGACAGAGAATCATGGATATTACGGTTGATAATATCAAGGCATTCCTGGCTGGTAATACAGTTAACAGAGTTAATAAATAATAGATTTTCTTCCTATATATGATGTGTGAAAAGAGTGGCTGGTTCTTCGGAGGCGGCCGCTTTTTTTGTTGTGGGGGAAACGAATGAACATACGTACGCTGTGAATGGGGCATCTGTGTGGACGGAAGCGGACGCAGGCGTCCTGTCCTGAGGAGTGTGGTGTGTGGGAAGCGGTATAGTGTATCATATTCGATGACGAAGAATATAGGTATAAGAGGACAAAGTTATATTACGAAAGAAGGCATTAATGTGTACAGCTGTCTATTGTGTGGACGGAGACGGTCGCAGGCGTCCTGTTCTGGGAAATGTGGTGTGTGGGAGTGTATCGGCATAGCGTATCACATCCTATACCGAATCATACAGACACAAGTCAATAACATTACGTATACCACAGCTAAGCACTAATAAAAAAAGCCCAAGGGGTGTGCAGAGGGGACGCGGCTTTGCGTCCCCTTTGCGGTTTTCTTTTTTGAGCAAAAAAAATAGTTCCTACACTTCACAAAGTGTAAGAACTAAAATCTGATGGATGGAGAAGGATTCGAACCTTCGAAGGCGGTGCCAACAGATTTACAGTCTGCCCCCTTTGGCCACTCGGGAATCCATCCGTGAACAACAAAAATATTATATATAATAATTAATGAAATTGCAAGCTTTTTTTCAAAAAAAATAATAATTCTTACAGTATCAGCATTTTTGGTAAAACACTGGACTTACCAAAGGAAATCTGCTATTATGAGTACGGTTGGATATAAAGGACACGGTTTTTCCGTATCCTAATACAGGTTAGGAGGATTTTATCATGTTAGTAAACGCAACAGAAATGCTGAAAAAAGCAAAAGCAGGCCATTATGCAGTTGGTCAGTTCAACATCAACAACCTTGAGTGGACAAAAGCTATCCTTCAGACAGCTCAGGAGCTCAACTCTCCTGTAATCCTTGGTGTTTCCGAGGGTGCCGGTAAATACATGACAGGTTATAAGACTGTTGTAGGTATGGTTAACGGTATGATGGAAGAGCTGAACATCACTGTTCCGGTTGCTCTTCATCTTGACCACGGCAGCTATGATGGATGCCTGAAATGTGTTGAGGCTGGTTTCTCTTCCATTATGTTCGACGGATCTCATTATCCGATCGATGAGAACGTAGCTAAGACTAAAGAGCTGGTTAAGATCGTTGCTGAGCACAACATGTCTCTTGAGGCAGAGGTTGGTTCCATCGGTGGCGAGGAAGATGGTGTTGTTGGTATGGGCGAGTGCGCTGATCCTGAGGAGTGCAAGAGAGTTGCAGATCTCGGAATCAACTTCCTTGCAGCTGGTATCGGTAACATTCACGGAAAATATCCGGCTAACTGGCAGGGCTTAAGCTTTGAGACTCTGGATGCTATTCAGAAACTGACAGGAGATATGCCGCTTGTTCTTCACGGTGGTACAGGTATCCCGGCAGACATGATCAAGAAAGCGATCAGCCTTGGCGTTTCCAAGATCAATGTAAATACAGAGTGCCAGCTTGCATTTGCTGAAGCTACACGTAAATACATTGAAGAGGGTAAAGATCAGCAGGGTAAAGGATATGACCCACGTAAGCTTCTTGCACCTGGAGCAGAGGCGATCAAAGCTACTGTTAAAGAGAAAATGGAGCTTTTCGGATCTGTCAATAAAGCATGATGAATCGAAAATAATATATAAAGGAAATCGGAACAGGAGTGATCCTCTTCCGGTTTCTTTTTTTATGATAAAATATCAATATTTTCACTATATAAAAAAATGAACATGTTTCTTGATTTTTTTATATAGTGAAAATGACCTCCCCGATTTACAATAACATCAAGTTGATCGAGAAGCAAATTTAAAGCTTATCGGTCAGGGATATGCAAATGGGGCGTTATAAGCATATCCGGGGAACGAACTGAATATCATTTAAGGTAAAGGAGAGGTAACGATTATGAGAATGAAAAAAGCAACAGCATTTGGTCTTGCAGCATTAATGGCAGCTACCATGATCCCGGCAGTTCCGGCCATGGCAAAAGGAGATGACAGTAAGGGTTCTGTTTACTATCTGAACTTTAAACCGGAGCAGGCAGATCAGTGGTCAGATCTGGCAAAAAAATACACCGATGAGACTGGTGTACCTGTTACTGTTGTTACAGCAGCTTCCGGAACTTATGAGTCTACTCTGAAATCAGAGATGGCCAAAGATGAGGTTCCGACATTATTCCAGGTTAACGGACCGGTTGGACTTGCATCCTGGAAGGATTATTGCTATGACCTGAAAGACAGTGATGTTTATAAAAATGTGGAGAGTGACGATTTCGTACTGAAGGATGACAGCGGTGCAGTTGACGGTATCGCCTATGTAATTGAAACATATGGACTTATTTACAACAAGGCACTTCTTAAGAAATACTGTGAGATGGATGGAGCTGTGATCAAGTCTGCAGATGAGATCAACAATTTTGAGACATTAAAGAAGGTTGCAGATGATATCCAGGCTAAGAAAGATGACCTTGGAGTTGACGGTGCATTTACTTCCGCAGGCTTTGATTCTTCCAGTGACTGGCGTTTCAAGACACATCTTGCAAACCTTCCAATCTATTATGAGTACAAAGAAGATGGAATCACATCCACAGATGCGATCAAAGGAACCTATCTTGATAACTTCAAGAACCTGTTTGACCTTTATATCACAGATTCTACCTGTGAGCCAAGCCTTCTTTCCAGCAAGACTATCGATGATGCAAATGCTGAATTTGGTCTTGGAGAGGCTGTGTTCTATCAGAATGGAACCTGGGCTTATGATAGCATCAAAGATAACGAAGTAGCAGACGAGGATATGGGAATGCTTCCAATCTACATTGGTGTAGATGGTGAAGAGGATCAGGGACTTTGCACAGGCAGTGAGAACTACTGGTGCGTAAATAAAAAAGCAGATGAGAAGGATATCCAGGCAACTCTTGATTTCCTCAGCTGGGTTATCACAAGTGATGAAGGAAGAGAATCTATAAGCCAGGAAATGGGATTTACAACACCATTCAAGACCTTTGATGAGAATTATGAGTCTACAAATCCGCTTGTAAAAGCAGCCAATGAATATGTAAAAGCTGGTAAAACTCCGGTTTCATGGAACTTCACAACCATGCCTTCTGAAGAGTGGAAAAACCAGGTCGGCAGTGCAATGCTTGAGTATGCACAGGGTACCGGTGAGTGGGATGCTGTGAAAACTGCATTTGTTGACGGATGGGCAAAAGAGTACAAAGCAGCAAATGAAGGCTGATAAGGTATAACTGAAACGTGATCACGAAGGGGTGGGCGGTTTCCGCCTGCCTCTTTCAATGAAGAGAGGGTGCGTAAAGTAGGGAAGGATGCATCCTCAGGAGAAAGGAAGAGAAAACATGCAGAATAAGATGATGAAAAAGTATTTTCCGGTTTTTGTCCTGCCTACCCTGCTGGCATTTACCATTGGATTTATTGTTCCGTTTATCATGGGCGTATATCTTTCCTTCTGTAAATTTACCACAGTAACGGATGCAAAATTTGTGGGATTACAGAACTATGTGAAGATTTTTACTGAGGATGGAACATTCGGACATGCATTATGGTACACTACTGCATTTACGGTTGTATCGGTTGTTCTGATCAATGTGATAGGTTTTGCAGTTGCATTGCTTCTGACCAAGAAAATCAAAGGAACCAATGTATTTCGTACTGTATTTTTTATGCCAAACCTGATCGGTGGTATCATCCTTGGTTATGTATGGCAGCTTCTGTTAAATGGTCTGCTTCTTCAGATTAATAAAACACTTACATATTCATCAGTTTACGGATTCTGGGGTCTTGTGATCCTGATGTGCTGGCAGCAGATCGGATATATGATGATCATTTACATCGCAGGTATCCAGAACATTCCTGGTGAACTGATCGAAGCTGCACAGATTGATGGTGCAAACAAAGGACAGCTTCTGAAGCATGTGATCATTCCTATGGTCATGCCGTCCATCACTATCTGTACTTTCCTGACACTTACCAACTCCTTCAAGCTTTTTGATCAGAACCTTGCCCTTACAAATGGTGAGCCTTCCAACATGTCAGAAATGCTCGCACTGAACATTTACAATACCTTCTATGGACGTACCGGATGGGAAGGTGTAGGACAGGCGAAGGCCGTGATCTTCTTTATCCTGGTTGGAGCAATTGCCATGATCCAGAATCGTCTCACAAGAAGTAAGGAGGTACAGCAGTAATGAATAAAAAAGTAAAATTCAGCGGTCTGTGGACTGCGATCCTGAGCGTGGTATCTGTTGCTTATATTTTCCCGATTCTTCTGGTTTTGATCAATTCTTTTAAGAAAAAAGCATACATCAGCCGTTATCCTTTTGCAATCCCAACGGATAAAATGTTCGTAGGTCTGGAAAACTATGTAAATGGTCTTACAAAAACCGGATTTTTCCAGGCATTTGGATGGACATTATTTATCACAGTATTTTCGGTTGCGGTAATTCTGCTCTGTACCTCCATGTGTGCTTGGTACATCAACCGTGTTACCAACACGCTGACAAAAACCATGTACATGCTGTGTCTGTTTTCCATGGTCGTACCATTCCAGATGGTAATGTTTACCCTTTCCAAGATCGCAAACATTCTGAAACTGAATACTCCGTGGGGACTGATCATCATTTATCTTGGATATGGAGCAGGACTTGCGGTATTTATGTTCAGCGGATTTGTAAAATCCATTCCGATCGAGATTGAGGAAGCTGCCATGATCGATGGCTGTACTCCGATTCAGACATTTTTTAAAGTAGTTCTTCCGGTTATGAAACCGACCTGTGTAACAGTAGCAATTCTGGAAACCATGTGGATCTGGAACGATTATCTTCTTCCATATCTGGTACTTGATATCAAGAAGTACAAAACAATTTCCATTGCGATCCAGTATCTGAAGGGTGGCTATGGTACGATTGATATGGGAGCTATGATGGGAGTTCTTGTCCTTTCTATTATTCCTATCATTGTATTCTATCTTGCATGCCAGAAATATATTATCGAAGGTGTGGTTGCAGGAGCTGTTAAGGGCTGACAAATCAACTGAATAATGGTAAAATGAAAGAAAAACGGCCTGATCTGCGTGTCTTTACGTGGATCAGGCCATATTTGGCGAGGTGGGGAATGTACAGAGTTTTGGTGGTAGATGATGAGAAGCTGGAACGAGAGGGAATCAGATTTCTGCTGTCTATGGAAGAAGGTGAGTGGGAGATTTATGAGGCTGCCAATGGAAAGCTGGCGTTAAATGAGCTGCGTAGCCATAAGATTGATCTGATGCTGACAGATATCAAAATGCCGCATATGGATGGGCTGGAGCTTTCCAAAAAAGCAAGAGAAGAGTATCCGGGGCTGGAGATCATCATTTTCAGTGGATATGGAGATTTTTCGTTTGCACAGGAAGCGATACGTTATGGTGTGACAGATTATGTACTTAAGCCTGTTGATCCGGATCGTTTTCATGAGACGATTCAGAAAATACAGGCAGAGATTACATCCCGGAAGGACAAAGAACAGCAGTCGATGAAAGAAAAAAGTTTTCTGCAGCAATATTTTCTTCTGAGCTTTATCTATTCAGGAGACCAGGAACGGCTGAAGGAAGCAGAGGGGATCGTGGATCTGGCAATGTGGAAGGAATGGCACTGCGCGATCCTTATTGAATCAGATGAAGCTTTTTTTGAGTCTGCGAATGATGAGGTTCCGGAGGAAATCATGGAAGAGCTGCGCAGATCATTTTTTTACCTGAATCTGAACGGCCGTCAGTCATTGCTTCTTTTCAAAGATGTATACTGCGATTATGTACTTGTGGCAAAAAATGTCTACACTCTTCTGAAAAGACTGCATTCTGTGAGGTTTCACCTGGCAGTGAGCAGACGTTTTGATGGATATCAGGAGCTTCCGGACATTATGGAGCAGCTGGAACAGCAGATGGAAGAGAAATTCTATCATCCGGATATCCATGTTTACACCAGTGAGGAAGATGCGGAAAAAAATACCCGGGAAGAAGAACAAGATTCCAGACTCATGGAAAAAATTTCAGAAGATATTTCCAGAAAAGATGTGAAGCAGCTGTGGAGCCACTTCCGCAGTCTGGCATCCAAATATCAGTCCAATACCCAGTTTTCTGCCATGTATGTGAAATTTGTTTTTTCCAATGTGATAAGGGAGTTGTTCCAGGAGAATCGTTTTGCGGGTGAGCACAGGCTGGATCTGGAAGTGGATCATCTGTATAGCTGTTCTACCATTCAGGAGATCATTGAGGTTACGGAGAAAAATATTCATCAGTACGAAGAGTTCCTGGATCGTTCCATGAGCGAATCCAGAGATGAGGTGGCAGCAGTTAAGAACTATATTTACAACCATTATGCAGAGGATCTGAATCTTGAAACACTGGCGGAAAAAGTTTATCTTTCTTCCGGCTATTTAAGCTTTATTTTCAAGAAGGAGACAGGAATGAACCTGAACCGTTTTATCCGTGTATTCCGCATGAAAAAAGCAAAAGAGCTTCTGCGTACAACGAACATGAAAGTAGCTATGGTCAGCGAAAAGGTAGGTTTTACCAATTCGTCATACTTCTGCCGCAGTTTCCGGGAATATTACGGAAGCAGCCCGGAGTCCTACAGAAAGGGAAACAGTGAGGATGAAGAAGCTTCTGATGAAGTATAAAAATATGAAATACCGGTACAAACTAACGCTTCTTCTTGTTGTGGCCAGCCTTGTTCCGATGACAGTTCTGGCTTTGTACAGCCACAGCCGTATGAGCAGTCTTGTACGGGAAAATGAGATGGAAGATATGTATTCTATCCTGGAGCAGATAAGAGAGAGTATTGACGGCCAGATGGAGATCTATGTGAGTCTTCTAAATTATCTCACTTATTCTCCGGAGATTCTGGAAGTGATCGAGAATAAGGATATGGACCGGTATACCGCTTATGAACAGTATACAGAGGTAGTAGATCCACTTCTTACTGTGCCGAAATCCTATCACGATGCCATTCTTGGAATACAGCTTTTTGCAGAGAGCATTCCGGTACGCCATGAATATACGCTGGTTCCGCTGGATGAGATGTACGGGGAATGGTGGAGCAGCAAACTGGACGGAAGTGTGATGGCGCAGTGGATCGTAGACCGTGACAATCGGCAGATTGCAGCTGTGCGTGAGATTTATAACGAAAAAAAACGTGACGCAGTTCTTTGCATTACTCTTGATTATGAAAAAGTTTTCCGGCCTCTTGCCAATATTATTGAGAGAAATTCCGGCGGCATAGTGGTAGATAAGCAGAAAAATGTGGTTTACCACGGGGAAAATCTGGCTGCCAGCGATATTTCCGCGCAGAAAAGTACCGAAAAAATGCTGGACAGGCTCAGGGAGGAATATGCTTATGTCAGCACCAGCGGCCACGAAACGAGATGGACTTATTATTTTTATAAGCCGCCTGCAGTGATTGAGAGCTCTGTCTCCAAACTTCTGATCAGTGAAATCCCGCTGATCGGCCTCTGCGTTGTGATCATTATTGTTCTGGGGATGACTTTTTCCAAATTGTTTACCAGAAATATTGAACTGCTTACCAGAAATATGGAACAGGTCAACCAGGGAAGCCGAGAGGTTACGGTTTACAGCGATTCACAGGACGAGGTGGGTCAGCTGATACGGAGCTTCCATCATATGATGGATGAGATCAACCGGCTGATCGAAGAAGTTTATGAGAATAAGATCGCGCTTAAGGAATTTGAACTGAAAGCTCTGACTGCACAGATCAATCCTCATTTTTTGTATAATTCTCTTTCTATTATAAACTGGATGGCCATCAAAAGCAGGCAGAAGGAGATCAGCCGTGTAACGTTGGCTCTTTCTACTTTTTATCGGACTGCGCTGAGTAAAGGTGCTGATATGGTGACTGTGGAGAACTGCATCCGGAATATTGAGGCTTATCTGGAAATCCAGCTGATCATGCATGATAATGACTTTAAAGTGGAATGGAAGATCGATCAGGAGGTGCAGCAGGAACTGGTACCTAAGCTTATTTTGCAGCCGGTGGTCGAAAATGCGCTGGAGCATGGTCTTGATGTAAAGGAAGAAGGGGAAAAAATCCTTCGGCTTTCGTTTTTTGCGGATGGCAGTGACGTGGTGATCCGGGTAGATGATAATGGAATGGGAATGGAGCAGGAGCAGGCCGAGAAGCTGATCACCTACCAGGCCAAAGGTTATGGATTAAAGAATGTCAATGACCGTATGTGTATCTTATATGGAGAGGAATATGCCATTAGGATCTTAAGCCAGGTTGGGAAAGGAACCAGGGTTGAGATGAGAATTCCGGGAAAGGAGAAAAAAGATGAGAAGGCTTAAGCTGAAAACCGGAATGCTTCTGATACTAAGTGCAGTGCTTTTTCTTACAGGGTGTACTTCCGGCGAGAAAAAAAGCCAGGATGCAGACACGAGAACTAAGATGGCACAGAGGCAGAAGGCATGGAAGGAAGCTGAAACTTCTCCATTGGGAAAATATCCTGAGACAGTGACATACACCCTGGGTCAGATGAAGGGCACCGGCAATTCCAATCTACCGGAGGGGGAGACATATGAGAATAATGCCTATACCCGGTATCTGAAAAAAATCCTCAATGTACAGAATAAGAATATTTTCATGGAAAGTGAAGAGGGGTATGATGAGGCTTTGAATATTCTGGTAAAAGACCGGAATCTGCCGGATGTTTTTCTGGTGTCGGACAGGGAAACACTGGAGGAACTGGTTGAAAATGATCTGATCGAAGATCTGACAGATGTATACAAAAGCTGTGCATCAGACAGGATCAGGGAGATGTATGAAAGCTATGGAGATGAGCTTCTGGAATCCGGAACTTTTGACGGGAAGCTTCTTGCACTTCCGGAAACTGCCATTGATCACGGTCCGCAGCTTCTGTGGCTCCGCCGTGACTGGATAGAACAGCTGGGACTTACAGAGCCGAAAACACTGGAGGATGCTTTTTCTGTGATCCAGGCTTTTCAGGAGAACCGGATGGGCGCAGAGAGAGATGAAGAACCGGTAGGTCTGGTGTGTGATCCGGGTCTTGTGGGAACTGTCAGTACCAGTTATTCCATGGATGCCATATTCGAAAATTTCGGGGCTTATCCTGAACAGTGGATCCGTAATCCTGAGGGGGAGATCGTGTATGGATCGCTGACTGAAGAGACGAAGAATGCGTTGTCCTGTTTGCATGATCTTTATAGCAGAGGGATTCTGGATCCGGATTTTGCACTGCGTGCACAGAATAATATCCGTGATCTTGTTGTGAAGGGAAAATGCGGGGCTTTTTTTGGGCTCTGGTGGACGCCTAACAATCCTTTGATGGATGAGTACCGTCAGAATAAAGACGCGGACTGGCAGCCTTATTACCTGACTTCTGGTGCCAGGCGGCAGGTTGAAGTATATTCTACATTTCGGGATAATAAATATGTAGTTGTGCGCAAAGGATACGAGCATCCGGAAATCGTGATGAAGGTTTTGAGTGTGCTGTTTGATTATTCCCGGTATGAGGCTGATGATACAGAGGAAATGAATGCTTATTTTGCTTTGAATGTAGATCCTACGGCCAGGCCGCTGATGATCAATGTGGATTATAATGAAGCTACTTATATGGTGACAAGGCATATCAGGGAGGCTCTTTACGGTTCCAGGATGCGGGAGGAGCTTAGTGCTATCGAGGTTTCGTATTTTGATGCATGCAAAAAATATCTCGGCACAGATTCTCCGTCTGTGGAGGAGTGGGCTGCCTATAAATCCAGGATCACGGCTGTGGGACTTCTTGTAGATGCCTCTTATCATCCACCGGAGAGAAAATATATGGGTGATGGGGACAGTGAGATCCCGCAGATTTTGCAGCAACTGGAGAAGAAGGCTTTTATCCAGATTATTATGGGGAAAAAGCCTGTGAGCTATTTTGATACGTTTGTTAAGGAGTGGTATCGCAAAGGCGGCGAGGCTCTGACTGAGAGTGTACGCAGTGGAAAAATGTCCGGGACAGACTGAGATGGTATGTCCTGGGCTTTTTTTGCTTTTCCGGAAAAATGTTTGGGTGTGAGAAAAACTTGACAAGAAAGTTAGAGGCCTTTAAAATAATAAATGAAATGAACTTTGCATAATGGGGGTAGTAGTATGAAGCAGTGTATGGATGCGGATAACCTTCACAGAAGACTGAAGAAGATTGTTGGACAGGTACAGGCTATTGATCGGATGATAGATGAGGATATTCCGTGTGAGGATATTCTTTCTCAGATAAATGCGGCAAAGTCGGCCTTGCATAAGGTGGGAAAGGTTGTTTTGGAGGGTCATATCCAGCATTGTGTACGGGATGGAATCACCCATGGAGATCCGGATAAGACGATAGAGAGTTTTACTAAGGCTGTGGAGAGATTCGCTAATATGAAGTGAGTGAGTGTGAATAGTGAAGATTAGCAGGAGCAGTGCGGAGCTACCTGCTTTTTTTGTGGTTATTAACGAACGTACGCCGTGGAGCTGGGGTCTGTCCGGGCAGGGCTTCGTTGGGGGAAACTACTAGGACTCCGTGAATCGGCTAAAACCATTTCCAAAAATCCTGAACTCGCTGCGCTCAGACAGCAGGATTTTTGAAAATAACGCCGCTCCCCGCAGCCCAAGTAGTTTCGACCCTCCTGCAGAGTTGCCCAGACAGACCCCAGCTCCACGGCTGGTAGTCAATTGGGTGAAGGACGGATGCGGACGCGATTGCGCCCTGTCCTGGGTTGTGGGAAGTAGTGTGAGGGTGAAGCGGTATTGGTATGACGATGCGGTTAGAATAGTGTGACGTGCGTAGCCAGTGGCCTCTCCATGCCAATGGAAATTAACACATTTAGACTAACAAACAAAATAATCAAAAAAATTTGAATTTTATGGTTGACAAGCATAACTCCCAGTGGTATTATAACTGAGCTGTCGCAAATAATTGTTTTTGAAAAACAAACAATTAAAAAGAATTTCAGAAAAATGAAATTGACAGTTGACAAAAGACAGAAGATATGATAAAGTATCCAAGTCGCCAACAAAGCGGCAACAAAATCTTAACTCGAAAATGTTTGAAAAAAACTTAAAAAAGTGCTTGACAAACAAAAAGAGATGAGATAAAATAAACGAGCTGTCTGAGAGACAGACACAACAAACCTTGATAACTAAACAGTGAAACACATACGATTCTCGAAAATTTCTTTACATTTAAAGAACGGTTCGGGTGAATGCGAAAGCATGAACCTGCTCCGATGAGCGAAGGCAAATCGGAGTTACAACCTATTTAGCAGTAAAAACGAGAGATAGCCAAACGGTTGTCTTGAGTAAAAGATTCAAACACTTTATCAGAGAGTTTGATCCTGGCTCAGGATGAACGCTGGCGGCGTGCTTAACACATGCAAGTCGAACGGGAAACCTTTTATTGAAGCTTCGGCAGATTTAGATTGTTTCTAGTGGCGGACGGGTGAGTAACGCGTGGGTAACCTGCCTTGTACAGGGGGATAACAGTCAGAAATGACTGCTAATACCGCATAAGCGCACAGAGCTGCATGGCTC
>NZ_JAAWUO010000006.1 GCF_013304825.1 Blautia schinkii
CTCAACATGTACTTATATGATTTTATAATTTATATTTAACTGTTAATAACCTCCTAGTTATTCTGGGGTTTTGTGATGTAATCTATAATTCTCTGTGTGGAGTGTCCGTCGCAGGCGGCCATATACTGTTCGAAAAATTCGAAATAATGCTGATCAATGGAAGCGTCAAGAGCTGCTTCATCAGACAGCGTTTGAACGATATGTTCACTGTCGCGGACAAGTATGCCGGGCAGTGTAAAGTAATCCAGATAAAATCCCCGGTTGTCCACGTATTCTTTAAGATCCGGTGCAAACAGAATGATCGGAAGTTTGTAGATCATTGCGTCGAAAAGGATAGAAGAATAATCTGTGATCACTACATCAGCAACAGGGAGCAGTTCCTCAGAAGGAATGCTGCAGTTGGTTCCCTGTGTATGAAGCTGGGAATGGGGATGCAGTTTAATGATAAAGTAATGAGTATCTCTGAGGCGTTCCTGCGCCTTGAGGACATCTTCCAGTCCGCAGACCTGGGCAGAACCAGGTTTTCCGCGGAAAGTAGGAGCCCAGAGTACGATTTTTTTGTCCTGTGCTTCAGGATGCTGCCGGAAAAACTGTTCGCGGCAGTG
This sequence comes from Blautia schinkii, assembly GCF_013304825.1. Taxonomy (GTDB): domain Bacteria; phylum Bacillota; class Clostridia; order Lachnospirales; family Lachnospiraceae; genus Blautia_A; species Blautia_A schinkii_B. Next base: position 606 of record NZ_JAAWUO010000006.1, read on the forward strand.
CTGGTTGAAACTGTTGTTGAAGTACATGTCCGTCCGGCTGACGCCTACAGGGAGGATGCAATCCTCCGGAAGTTTCATGGCACTGGCAAAAGGTTTCACGCAGATTTCTGAGCTGACAGTGGCGATATTGCAGTTGGCCATTACATTGCCAACATAGTAGGATGGAATATCTGCATCCGTGTCATAACCGAATTTTTTGAAGGCTCCACATGCATGCCAAAGCTGTATTACCTGAGTTTCGCTGCGTTTTTTGCAGGAAGCTGCAGGCAGAAAATTGTCACATATGAGCACTGTTTCTGCGGACGCATATTTTTTCATAAAAGAGGTCATATTCTGAAAAACCTTCAGAGGAGAATCGGAGTTATTGTTCCAGTACATTTCGGTGATCTGAAGCTCCGGATGGGTCAGAAGCTCCTCACGGATGGCCAGCATGCTGAATGGAATCTCGCTGTGATGTGCATCAGCCAGTATCACGGTTCCGGGTATAACCGGCTTCATGGCATGGACATTATAAACAGCCGGAAGAATAAGCTGCTGGAAAAGCATTTTTATTATTTGTTTTAGCCAAAATATCATTACATATCCTCCGGTTTTCTGTTTCTGATTTATATTGCTCCTCTGATATAGAATAGCCGATATCTGTTAAAGTATAACATAATTGTTTCAGAAGTTAGTTATTTCTGTTTTCCATATTTTGCATTGATTTAATAATACCTGTGAAGTATAACATATCCTATATGGAAGCACAACGCCGGATTTCATAAGGCTTTCAGCACATCTATAAGCCGTGAATTGTCCTTTGGCATCATAATACAGAATCTGATAAATTCGCCGTCAAGACACTGGAATGAGGAGCAGTCACGGATCATAAGTCCTTGGCGGATGCAGGCCTCAAAAACATCATAGGAGGTCAGGCCTTCTTTCCGGATCCTGAGAAGGATGAAGTTGGCATAAGCCGGATAGACTTTGTAAGTTGGAACTTTTTTTAATTCGGAGATTATTCTGACACGTTCGGACAGGATCAGTTCTCTTGTGTTTCGGATGTATTCTTCATCCTGAAGCATGATTTCTCCTGCAAAAGCACCAATGCTGTTTAAGGACCATGGTGTCTGTTTCTCACGCATTTTTGAGAGGAAATCCATGTTTCCGGTGATGCCGTAGCCAAGGCGCATTCCGGGAGCAGCAAAAAATTTCGATACGCCGCGGAGTACCATGAGATTGGTGAATTCCTGTGTAAGAGGAACGGCTGTGATGGCACTGATATCAGGGGCGAATTCTACGTAAGTTTCGTCGATCATTACGAAGATATTTTTTTCCGCACAGAAGCTTATGAGCTTGCGGAGATCTTCCTGTGAAATAGCAGAAGATGTCGGATTGTTGGGATTGCAGAGAATGAGAAAATCATAGCCCTGAGTAAGCTTTTTGCAGAGATCCGGAATATCCGGCCCGAAATCATTATTCTCCTGAAGATGATAATATTCCTGTGTACTTCCTGAGAAAGAGAGTTCTCTGGAATATTCGGAGTAGGTCGGGCCAAGGATCAAAGTGTGCTTTGGTGCTCTTTCTTCAATAAGAAGGGAGATCAGTTCACTGGAACCGTTTCCTGGAAGTATAAAATCAGCCGGGATCCCGCAGTAACGGGAAATCGTATTGCGAAGAGAAGTGTATTCTCTGTCCGGATAGGAAGAAAGAAGATCAACGTGTTCTGCAATTGCTTTGCTGGCTTTCGGAGATAATCCGAGAGGGTTTACGTTGGCTCCAAATTTGACGATGTCCTCTTTTTTTAAATTATAGTAGCTGCATATTTTTTCTATATCACTTCCGTGAAAAACGGGTTTTGTATCCATTGGCTGTCACCTCATTTGGTTATTTTTTCATTACAAAAATTAATTCCAGTATACACCAGAATGCTTTTCAAAAAAAGGCAGGATAGTAATTTTCTTTTGTATCTGATAAAATAAAATTATGAATAATTATATGGAGATAATGGTTTTATAATCGCAGAAATACAGGATATCCGTGGGAAAAGGAGACAGATGATATGAAGGCAGAAGAGAAAAGAATTGCAGTGATCGGAATCGGCGGTGTTGGCGGATATGTGGCAGGAATGCTGGCGAAAGCATATCCTCATGTGACAATGGTGGCACGTGGAGCCAGAGCAGAGAGCATCCGGGAAAATGGTCTTGTGCTGCACAGTGATTATAAAGGTGAGATCATTGCAAGACCGGAACGAGTCGTTACAGTCCGCGATATGGGACAGCAGGATTATATTTTTATCTGTGTGAAAAATTACTCTCTTGCAGAGGTGTGCGAGAGTATCCGGGATATGGTTACGGATGATACGGTGATCATTCCGGTAATGAATGGTGTTGATCCGGGAGAAAATATCCGTGCCCTGATCGGAAAGGGAACGGTGGTAGACTCTCTGATCTATACAGTGGCTTTTGCAAATGAAGATTTTTCCATTTCTCAGCAGGATACATTTACATGGCTGTGCATAGGGATCAAAAATGCGGATGAGAAGCAGCGGGAGAAAGTTGCGGAAGTTGCAAAGATCTTGAAAGGTGCAGATATTGATTATAAAGATGAGGGGGATATTGAGGTAGAGATCTGGCGGAAATATATCCTTAATTGCGCGTTTAATGTGATGACTGCTTTTTATGACAATACCATCGGAGAACTGCGAAGTGATCAGGTGAAAGCACAGCAGTATGAGAGTCTTGTGTGGGAGGCTGCGAGTGTAGGACGTGCCAAGGGTGTGGCTTTGACAGATGAGCATATCAATGAGGTGATCCATAAATTCCGCCACGTGCATGCAGATAATGCCACAAGTTCTCTGCAGAGAGATTATCGAATCTGTAAGAAACAGACAGAGCTGGAGACTTTCAGCGGGTATATTGTGAAAGAGGCGAAACGGTTGGGCGTGGAGATTCCTTTATCTGAAAAAATGTATCAGGGACTGAAGGAGATTGCTGAGAAGTTCTGATGGAAAATCAGACTTTTTTGTGGTGGATTTTTTGCGGGTTTGGTACAATGTAAGTAGTATACCGGAAGGAGGAAGAAGCGATGAAGAAAATACTCGCGATCATTGGTATTGTGATCCTTATACTGGCGGGAGGCTTGGCTGTCAGCTATAATGGTCTGGCCGGAAGCAGGGAGTCTGTGGAGACGGCACAGGCTGATGTGGATACCATGCTGCAGCGCAGGGCAGATCTTATCCCGAATCTTGTCAGCACAGTAAAGAGTTATGCGAAACATGAGACGGAAGTTTTTGACAAGGTTCTGGAAGCCCGCAGCCAGCTGATGGATGCATATACTATAGAAGAGAAAGCGGAGGCAGATCAGCAGGTGGAGAGTGCACTGAATGGCCTTAAAGTTGTAGTGGAGAATTATCCGGAACTGAAGAGTGATACAACTTATGTTAGTCTTATGGATGAGCTGTCCGGAAGTGAGAATCGTATTTCCGTAGCAAGAAAAGATTATAACGATGCTGTGAAAACCTATAATACGAAGCTTGTGAAATTTCCGGGAAATATTCTGGGTTCAGCCTTGGGTTTTGAAAAGGCGGCATATTTTGAGGCCAGTGCTTCTGCCGGTGAGAACCCGGATGTAGGAGAACTGCTTGCTGAATGATAAGCTGTACTGCAATGGGGGAACAGCCTATGAAAAAAATGCGTAGATGGATGGCAGCACTTCTGTTTCTGGTGATGATGCTGTCCGGAAATGTTCTGGCAGTTTACGGTGAGATTCCGTCTGCCACGAAAGAATTTTATGTGAATGATTATGCAGGTGTTTTCAGTGATACCTGGAAAGAGACATTGTGTGAAGCAGGAAAACAGCTTCATGATGATACAACTGCCCAGCTTGTAGTGCTTACTGTTGATTCCACTGATGGGGAGGATATCAGTGATTATGCAGTTGAAGTGGGACGTAAATGGGGAATTGGATCAAAAGACAAGAATAATGGAGTTCTGGTTGTACTTTCCGTTTCTGATCGTAAAGTTTGGATCGCTGTCGGATATGGCCTGGAAGGAAAGCTGCCGGATGCGAAGACAGGACGGCTTCTGGATGAGTATGCAGTTCCTTCCTATAAAGAAGATAATTTTGAAAAAGGTACTGTGCAGCTTTATTATGCACTGTTAAATGAAATTCGTGATGAGTATGGGCTGGAAGCAGTGACAGTGCCGGAATACAAGGAAACACAGGCAGAAGCAGATGAAGAGGATGAAGGAAAACCGTGGGAAATCGCCCTGGGATTAGTACTGATCGTTCTGATCATGGCGGGGGCGTATCTGGGGTTTGTTACGATTCCTGTATTTATTTTTGTAAATCTCGTATTACTTTTGAAAGGTCTTCTTTGGAAAATCCAGGGAAAGGATATGTCGGAATACTGGAAAAAAAATTTCAGTAAGATGATAGTTCTGCATCGTTTGTTTAATTCTCTGTTTCCGCTTAGCTGGTTACTTAACCGAGGCGGAAAAGGCAGCAGTAGTGGAAGCAGTACGGATAATAACGATGACTATGATTATGACAGCAGTTATGACAGCGGAGATTCCGGTGACGGAGGAAGCTTCGGAGGTGGCGGAGCAGGACGTGATTTCTGAATTGACAAAATTTCTCAACTTTGCTATAATGACGAAAATTAATTCCGTGAGGGAGTAATTCGCGTGTAAACGTGGTTTGTCAACATACTGGTGTGCGCACCTGGCAAATCTTAAAGAATGAGACTCATGTATATTTTATTTCTATTGTGGAGATAAGGTATACGTGGGTCTTTTTTTGTCATGAGAAATATCTTCTGACCGGATACATATGAAAAGGAGAAAAAGAGATATGTTGTTATTTATGAAGGTGCTCTTTACCCAGTTTATTGCAGAAATGGGTGATAAGACACAGCTGATGCTGGTAGCGATGACTTCCAAATTTAAACTGAAAGACATTCTGCTTGGAACAGGTGTTGCAATCCTGGTTCTTAACGGACTGGCAGTTCTGGCAGGTGGTCTTGTCAGTACAGTAGTTCCTACCTGGCTGATCCGGCTGATCGCAGGTGCGGCGTTCCTGTTTTTTGCAGCAACTACTTTAAAGAGTGACGATGATGAGGAAGAGAATGTAAAGGACCGAAAAATCAAGTTCGCACCGCTTTCTGTGTTCTGTACATTTTTTGTTGCTGAGCTTGGCGATAAGACACAGCTCACAGCGATCACTTTTGGAGCAAATGAGGGATTAAGTGCTGCTGTTGTTGTATGGCTCGCCTGTTCCCTGGGACTTTTTGCTGCGGATGTGATCGGGCTTCTTATTGGTTATCTTTTGAAGAGCAAGGCACCGGAAGGAATCCTCAATACGGTTGCATTTTTTATTTTTTCCATCTTCGGAATCCTGACTCTGAGACAGGGATTCGGCCTTCTGCTTGGTGCGGAATCATCCAGAATCCTGCCGTTGACTGTGACTGTTACCGTTGTGTTTGTGATTGTCTGTCTTGTGATTTATAAGAAGCGTAAGAAGGTTGAAGTGTAAAGAAGGATAGTAATAAAGTAATACGTAAATGTATAGAAATCATTTGTAAAGACATACCTCGAAATTCCCCGGCATACACTGTAAAAAAGCGTCTTCGGAGGCTTGACAGTGAAGGATTATATAGAGGAACGTGCAGTTGAGATCGCAGGGTATATTATAGAAACAAAGGCTACGGTGAGGCAGGCGGCGAAGAAATTCGGAATCAGTAAGAGTACGGTACATATGGAAGTAATAATATAGAACGGTTCGTTTGGGTAATAGAATAAGAAAAACCAAGGAGGAACGAACCATGAAGGATTTGAAAACAAGAATTACGGAGAATGGCATTGATTATGTACTTGTCGGGGATTATTATATCCCAGACTTGAAGCTGCCGGAGGAAAAGCGATCTATCGGTAAGTGGGGACGAATGCACAGGGAGTATCTGAAAAAGCAGTGCTACGGTAGATATTCCAGTTTACTGCTGACCGGAAAACTTTGGAGCTATCTGGAGGATTTGGACGAACAAGCGGAGGAACGGTTTACGTGTATTGTTGATCAGATGAAAGCGGCTGAGGGAGTGACGGAGGAATTGAAGCGGAAAGATGCTATGCTTTGGGTACAACGGTGTAATAATATTAGAAACAGAGCAGAAGAAATTGTACTGAACGAAATGGTTTATATTTAGTATGGAGCAGTCAGCCGAAAGGCTGGCTGTTTTTCTTTTCCTAGCGACAGAAAATGATTGACAATGTTATAAGACTGTGGTAGTCTGAAAACAAGAACAGACTACTGTAGTCTTATAGGAGGCGAAACAAGTGACAGAGGAAAATATCAAACTTTTTGATTCGGAATTAAAGGTAATGGATGTTCTGTGGAAGGATGGTGACGTGCCAGCGAAATATGTTGCAGATACTTTAAACAGAGAAGTCGGCTGGAATAAAAACACAACGTATACATTGATTAAGCGGTGTATCAATAAAGGCGCGATTGAACGAACGGAACCGGGATTTATGTGCCATGCGCTTATAGCAAAAGAACAGGTACAGGATCTGGAAACAGATGAACTTATTGATAAGATATATGATGGATCTGTTGACAAGTTGTTTGCGGCACTTCTTGGCAGAAAAAAACTTTCTATGGAGCAGATTAAGAACCTGAAGCAGATCGTCAGTGAATTGGAATGAGGTGATGTATATGAGCCTGCTGCAAATGAGTTTTCTGGGAACGGTTATTATTTTACTTATTGTGGTATTAAGGGCTGTGCTTATCAACAGATTACCGAAGAAAACATTTTTGATTTTATGGTGGATTGCATTAATACGGTTATTAGTTCCATTTTCCATAAAATCAGTCACAAGTATTTATTCTCTGTTGCAGAGTATTTATTCTGATATAAACCCAGTGAGAACGGCGCAAACGACAACATTTTTACCCATTCATGGGAATATGCCTGAGATAGCAAATGGATTATCAGAGGCTATGGTACAGAGAACAGAATCCATTTCGATTTTGAGTGTAATATGGCTGGCAGGTCTGTTACTTTGTTTTGGATTTTTTGCGGTTTCCTATATAAAATGTTATCGGGAATTTCGATTTTCGCTGCCTGTTGAAAATGATATTTTGGAAGCATGGAAGGAAAAACATCCACTAAAAAGGAGTCTATCCATCCGGCAGACAGAAACCATAGCTGCACCACTTTCTTATGGTGTGATTCGCCCAGTTATTTTAATGCCGAAAAATACAGAATGGAAAAATATTTATCAGCTTCGTTATGTGTTGGAACATGAATATGTGCATATCAGACGGCTTGATATGCTTACAAAGCTGATAATGATTGCTGCAGTATGCATTCATTGGTTTAATCCTCTTGTGTGGGTAATGTATATTCTTTTTAACAGAGATTTGGAATTATCCTGTGACGAAACCGTAGTCCGTAGATTTGGAATGGATATAAAGTCGGTATATGCAACTGCTTTAATATCTATGGAAGAAAAAAAGAGCGGACTGACACCATTATGTAACAGTTTCAGTAAAAATGCGATTGAAGAGAGGATAAGAGCAATTATGAAGATAAAGAAGACATCTAAGTTTGCAGTAATTATAAGTGCAGTATTGGTAATTTGCGTGACAGGTGGATTTGCAACTTCCGCATCATCCTTGGAGAAAAAGACAGAGACAGCGCAAGAAAACGGTGAAACAACAGTTGCTTTAAACGAAGTGAATATCCGGGAAGATGAATCACTTTCAAGTTCGGATGTGGAATGGTGGACAGCAGAAGAGTATGCGAAATGGCTGGACGAGGAAAAAGAAGTTCTGCAGTCTATGATTGGTGAAAAAGCTTATACAGGCGGCGACGGATGGTTTGTATGGACACAGGAAAAGGTAGATGAGACGATTGCACTTTATGAGGATAATCTTCAAAAAATAAAAGATGGGATGAAGTTGTCGAAATCATCTGATGATGCAGTGGGAATTACAATGGCATATTCTCCGGAAAATATAGAATATGCGAAGCAGGAAGCAGAAACGGTCACCGAAAATAAAGACAGTAATGAAAATGTATTCAGCGAAGAACAGCTTTCTGAATATGCAAAAGCGGGAATAACTTACCAGAAAGAAACAGGATTTCTGATGTATGATGGAAAGACCATTGGATATTTCCGGGATGAGTTTAAGCCGGGTACTTATACAATAAGTTCCAAACGTGGAGGTACGCTTCGAGTTGAAGTGCAAAGGGAAAACTATGGCACCATCACAGACGTAAAGGCAGAACCGTTATCAGATGATTTTTGGTCAGAACCGGCAGTATTGGTTGAAAGTTCCGGCGGAGAAGCTGTAACTGCAGATGAAATGAAAGGATCTGTTTTTGAAGAAGGAGGAAGTGAGAACATAGCGGCTGATGACATGGGCGAATATAGCAGTGAAGAGGGAAAAGGTCTTAATATTGCTGTTCCACAGGAGTATGCTGATTATGGAGTATCTTGTGATGCTCAAGGAAACTGGGTTTATAATGGTAAGATTATAGCAGATTTATATGATGAGGGAAGGGGAATCTTTTCTAACAGCAACGGAACTATGTACATTGAAGTAACGAGAGACAAAAGTGGAAAGATCAGCAGCTTTCAAAAAGTAAGCAAAAATAGAATGCAGGAATTATTTACTGAATTTAATCCGGAAGCGGAAACATTTGATGGATATACTTCAGAGGCGAAACATTAAGTTAGTATTAAATGAAACGAGGACGATTAGGTGGGAAAAATATTGCTGGTATCATTCGAGGGAGCTGAGGAAGATTTGGTAAATTCTGTTATTTCTGTGTTAGATTCCGGCAGAGAGAAATTTCTTTTTCAGGAAATACAATTTCAATCGAAAATATGGCATAAGGGTATAGCGATTGATTTGAAACGGAGAGAAGTCGTTCGTGATAATAGAAAAATAGAATTAACTTACACCGAGTTTGAAATCCTGCAGTTATTAGCACAAAATCCAGGAAGAGTATTTAGTAAAGAACAGATTTATGATATAGTCTGGAAAGAATCCTATTTTGGCGATTACAATATAGTAATGAGCCATATCAGTCATATTCGTGAGAAAATAGAAGATGATCCGGGTAACCCGGTATATATTCAAACCGTCTGGGGTGTAGGATACAAGTTCAATGAGAAGGCAGGCAGCGAGTAAATTCGCTGCCTTTCCTTTACAGGGATGGATTCAGATTTTGCTGAGTTTTAAGATAATATTGCTCTGCTGATACAACCAGTCTGTGAATTCTGTCGGACTGGTTGCTCCTGCCTTTACAGCTTTCTTACGCTGCAGAGCTTCTTTCTTAAAAAGGTCAAACGCATTTTTCATTTCTTCCAGGCGTTCAATCGGAAAATTAGCAGTTTTTTGGGACTTATTGATTTTATTACGCCAATTCTGGCATTCATTTTTATAAAGCAGATCATAGTTATTTTCTCTGGCTCGTTCATCAAACTCCCTTTTGTTTTGAAGTGCCTGTGCTTTACGGCACTTATCACTGCACAGTTCATAACGCTGGCTTTTTGCCAGAAAATATTTTCCACAGACTTTGCACTGACGGAAACAAAGGCCCCAGTCATTCAGTCGATTCAAGTAATAAGTGATAAGCGGATAAAAAGAGCTATAGGCAGCTACGCATTCTGTTCTGCGCCTATTATCCGGAAACCAAAGTTCAAGTCGAGTGATTTCAGCAGGAGTGTTGCGGAAATAAAGACTGCCAGTATGAAAACGTTCTGGTTTTCCGGTATCAGAATTAAAATTCATGACATTTTCTGTTTGGAATGCCTGAGTCAAAATTTGGATTTTTTCTATAAAACGATCACAGGCAGTATTACGGTCACGATATTCCCTTGTAACAAGATATTCATTCCAAATACGGAATGTAGCATACATTCTCACCGGATCACCGGTGAGATATTTTTTTGCCAGAAAATCACCAGCAGTCTGTTCCAGTGCAGGCTGTTTCCAACGGTTAGTGTGCAATGCATCACGTAGGGGAGCAAGTCCATATATATTCCAGTTCTTTTCTTTATCATATTCAAAATCTATCAGAAAACGTCCTAGAGGACGTGTTATATCATATATGACATCGTTATCTTTATTTCCGTCCAGTCGAAAACGGATTTGCTGTTCCGTTCCGATTAAAATTCGCTCCTTCATTTTGTCTCTATCCAATGCCAGAACGAAGAGGATGTGGTCGTAGCAAGGTTCTTGCCTTATAAATTGATAAGCCATTTCTATTTGCTCCTGTTTTGTATGGTAATTTTAAAAAATATAATATTAGTTACATTTATGGTATCGCGAAAGTATTGAAAAGTCAAGATGAGATTGATAAGATACGATTGAATGGTAATTTCGTACTATGCAGTGTACTTTGACAACTTTATGACCGTCTAACCTGAGATAAACCGCCATGACCTTCGATAAAAGAAGTGAGCGCATCCGAATGGATGACGTGTTGTATGCCTTGACAGCAGTATGACTCAGGAAACAGGAAAGAGAAAACGGCAATGAGAAGCTAAAAAAATGAGATCAAAAATGGAGGAACAACATGAGTGAAAATAAGAGATTAAACAATTATGATGAACTGCCTCTTGTACTGGATGTGGCTGATATTCAGCGGATTATGGGGATTTCCAGAGTAACGGCTTATGAACTGGTTCATACACCCGGTTTTCCGGCATTTCGAAGCGGCAGATTAATTAAGGTTAGTAAAATTGCTTTTTTCGAATGGATGGCAAAGGGGAATGGAAGGGTGCCGGAGAATAGTAACTAAATCTGGAGCAGAGCGGAGAGCGAAGTCTTTTGTGCAGGTTAAGGGCGGCAGCCATTGCCCAGTGAGTTGATGCGTGCGTCTACTCATACTGGGTATTACCTGACGCAAATTCACGCAGGTTTGCAGCTTCGCTGCCTTATTTAATTTGGAAAAACGTGAAAAAGGAGGGCAAGAAAATTATTGAAAGCAACAAGACACAATGGACGCTCCGGGAAAAATGGCACTTATAATCCCAGGCATAATGATCGCCGTTTCGACTTGGAAAACAGTGAACATATTGATGCTGGAAGAGTCAGAGAAAATATTTACTGGGACTGTTACCGTGGCTATACCACAATGCAGAACAGGGAAGAAGATTCTCAGGATATCAGTTTTGAGAAAATTGAATGTACTTTTTATCAGGAACATTATGGAAAATATATAGAAGCGCAGAATGAAAGAAATGCAAGAACCCGTCATACAGAGCGTAACCGATCTGTGGAAGATTTACTAAAGAACAATAAAACCTGTCCAGAGGAAACTATTTTTCAAATAGGAACAGTAGAAGAATCTGTTTCCTATGAAATATTACTTGCGGTCGTACAGGACTTTACAAAGCAGTTCACAAATCGGTTCGGTTCTCATGTCCATATTCTGGACTGGGCACTGCATTTGGACGAAGGAACGCCGCACATTCATGAACGTCATGTTTTTGATTGTGAGAATAAGTACGGGGAAATCTGTCCCCAGCAGGAAAAAGCACTGGAAGAATTAGGGATTGCACTTCCAAAACCGGATAAACCTAAAGGCCGCAATAATAATCGAAAGCAGACTTTTGATGCTATTTGCCGGACAATGCTTTTTGATATAACTCGAAAATACGGGTTGCATCTGGAAGAAGAACCGTCTTATGGAGGGCGAGATTATCTTGAAAAGCAGGATTATATCCTGTTTAAGCAAAAGGAACAGATGAAAAACCAGACAGAAATACTGGATACACTTACTTTGAAAATTGAAGAAGTAGAAGCTTTGATCGATGAAGTTTCAGATATTGCTTACGACAAAGCTGTGGAGGTTGTGACGGATGAGGTCAGAGTGGAAACCCATAAAGAAGACATTCGTCTGGTAGAACAGTCAAAGGCGTGGGTGCTTTCCCCTGAGCGCAAGGCTTCCCAAAAAGAAAGAACTTATGCTGTAAGTCGATTGGACGGAGTAATTACCAAAATTACAAAAGCTATGCAGACAGCAGTTAAAACAATCCAGACCACGCTGATAAAACCGGAAGTCAAAAAGGTGAATACCGAACAGATTAAGAAAAAAGCCAGAAGTTCCATTCTGGATAGGCTGGCAAAAGCAAAAATTACTGCGGAACAGGAGAACCGAGAGCGATGGGAACACGAAGGAAGAACTAAATTGGGAAGGAACGATATGGAGTTGTGATGTAAAGAAAAGAGGAAAAGGATGAATATATTTGAAGCAGTTAAACAGTCTGTGACTACCCGGCAGGCTGCAGAAAGCTATGGAATACGGGTAAACAAGAATGGAATGGCGGTCTGTCCATTTCACCGTGACAAGAATCCAAGCATGAAAGTGGACAGGCGTTTTCATTGTTTCGGATGTCAGGCAGATGGGGATGTGATTGATTTTACGGCACACTTGTACAATTTAAAACCAAAAGAGGCGGCAGAGAAATTGGCAAGAGATTTTTCTATACATTATGAGAACATGGGGCACAGCCCGCCACAGAGAAAACAAATCAAACGACAGCTAACACAGGAACAGAGGTATCTGCAGGCAGAAAATAGATATTTCCGTGCACTGGCAGATTACCTGCATTTGTTGAAACAGTGGAAAGAAGAGTGTGCTCCGAAACAGGTGGAAGATGTCTGGCATCCGCTGTTTATGGAGGCATTGGAAAAAATATCAGAAACAGAGTACCTGTTGGATACATTATTATCAGGCACATTAGAAGAACGAGTTGCCGTAGTGGTGGCTCATGGGAAGGAGGTGACAGCGATTGAACAGAGAATTTCAGACTTTATCACCACAGACACGACAGGAATTGTGCGAAGTAATGGATATAATGGAAACGGAGTTGACAGTAGAGGAAATCAGAGAACAACTGGAAATGACACAGAAGGGTGCTGTGAAAAACAATCGGCATAACTGTAAGCTAATTTTAGAACATGATCCTCTGTTAAAAGATGTATTCCGGCACAATATTTTGACTGAGCAGACAGACATTGTAAAACCCGTGTGGTGGGAACGGATAAGCCCGGCATTCACAGATATGGATTTGAACTATATTATGCTTTATTTGGAAGAGACTTACGGTCTGACGATGGATAAGATTGTGCAGAAAAGTATTGTCCATCAGGCAGATCGGAACAAATATCACCCTGTCCGGGATTATTTGAACAGTCTGCAATGGGATGGGCAGGAACGTATCCGCTATGTGCTGCATCATTTTCTTGGTGCACCTGTGGATGAGTTGACCTATGAAAGTATGAAAATGTTTTTGCTGGGAGCTATTGCCCGTGCGTTCCGCCCCGGAATTAAGTTTGAATATATGCTCTGTCTGGTCGGGGGTCAGGGCGTGGGAAAATCTACATTTTTTCGTTTCATGGCAGTAAAGGATGACTGGTTCACTGATGACATCGGCAAACTGGATTCGGAAAAAGTTTATTGTCAGCTTCGTGGTCATTGGATGATTGAAATGTCTGAAATGGTCGCAACGGCACGCTCTAAGAGTATTGAGGAAACAAAGAGCTTTCTGAGCAGGCAGAAAGAGACTTATCGGGATTCTTATGCAGTATATGCTCTTGATCGTCCGAGGCAATGTGTATTTGGAGGAACATCCAATATTAAGCGATTCCTGCCGTTTGACCGTACCGGAAATCGAAGATTCGTTCCGGTTCAGACGAACCGGGCAGAGATGGAGGTTCATATCCTCGAAAATGAGAAGGAATCCAGACAGTATATTGATCAGGTGTGGGCGGAAGCAATGATGTTGTACCGTAATGGAAATTTTAAACTGGCGTTTTCAAAGGAAACAGAAACACAGCTTGATAAACTGCGGCAGGAGTTCATGGCGGATGATACGGAAGCCGGAATGATACAGGCATGGCTGGATGAACATGAAGACAGAAAAGTCTGTTCATTGATGCTTTTTAAAGAGGCACTGGACAATCCTTATGTAAAGCCGAAGAAGGCGGAGACAGACCGCATCTGTGAAATCATGAATACAAGCATTGTGGGTTGGAAACAGGGGACGATGACAAGATTCAAGGATTACGGTACACAGCGTTCGTGGGTATGTGTAAACGAAAACTGTAAACGAGACGCAAAAGACTTAAAAAATGAAAATGACTGGCATCCGATTACTGAGAAGGAAGCCCGGCAGGTGGAGTTACCTTTCCAGTAAAATGCCAGTCAGGTTTACGGTAGTTGGCGTGTTGTTTACACTTTTTTCTATGGATATTGCTTTGACTTGTAGAATTTGTAAACAGTAAACAGATATATAAGAGTAATTTGGTATTGAGGAAAGAAAACTGAAAAAACAAAAAGAATTAGATTTTTTGGAGTTTGTTTACAGCGGTGGTTTACAACAGGGATGCCCCTTTGACCGGCATCTATTTAAGTTGAACAGGAATGGCATTTGGCAGGACTATTTCAAAAAACATTTTCATAGTTATGGACAAAGACATACGGGAGGAGGTGGAAATTCCGCTATGAAAAAGAGAAAACTTAATTATCGATTCCATAATCCAAACACTGCGGAAGTAACCGCCGACTATCTGTTAAAGATATTGATTGAAGCAAATGCAAGTAAGGTGGAACAGGCAATACAAGAAGCAGCGGATGAGCTTCCCAATGAACCAAAACATGATGGAGGGTGTCCTGCGTAGCGCGTGGGATGCCTTTTATTTTTTTGCTATTGCTTGTGTTCTGTCTGAAAATCAGTTAAAATTAGTTCTAGAAAGTCATAGATTAGTCATAGAATTTAGTCATAGAAAATTTTGAAAGGCGGAAGAATATGATATATACGGATAGCCAATTAAAAGAAAAGATTGTTCGCATGATAGAATCTTTTGAAAATGAAGTTGTAGAATTTAAAGAAGCACGCACAAATTATTCGTTTAATGACATTGGTAAATATTTTTCTGCACTTAGCAATGAAGCAAATCTTCGGGGATTACAGGAGGCGTGGCTGATTTTCGGAATTTCGGATGATAAACGATATGTAGGAACGGAATTTCGGAAACAGGGAAGTCTGCAAAGTTTGAAAAAGGAAATCGTAAATGGAACCAATGAACGATTGACATTTCTGGAGATATACGAACTGACAATGGAAAAATGTCGAGTGATAGCATTTCAAATTCCTCCAGCTATTAGGGGGATTCCGACAACATGGCAAGGGGCAGCGTATGCCAGAGAGCATGAATCTATATCACCGCTTCCGATGAATAAAGTAGATCTACTTAGAAGTCAAATAGGAATGGATTGGTCAAAAGAAATTGTAGAAGATGCAACGATAGAAGACTTGGATGAAGAAGCGATTAAAAGAGCAAGAGAACTTTTCTCAAAACGTCAGAGTGATCGAAAAAAAGCACAGGAAGTTTTAAAGAAACTGTCTGATATTGAGGTTTTAAATAAAGCTGGTATTACAATAAAAGGAAAAATCACCAGAACGGCATTATTGTTATTAGGAAAAAGTGAGGCTAAATATTTCTTTGATGGCTTTATTCCTAGAATTACCTGGACACTTTATAATGCAGATAATTCGGTAAAAGCTTATGAACATTTTGATATACCGATGTTAATGGCAGTGGATAAGGTATATTCCAGGATCAGAAATGTAAAGTATCGTTATATTGCCGGACAGCAGACTTTGTTTCCGGATGAAGTAGATCAATATGAACCAGAGCTGATCAAAGAGATTATTAATAACTGTATTGCTCATCAGGACTATCGCTTGCGTGGAAAAATCAACGTAGAGGAATTTGAGGACAGACTGGTATTTATCAATGAGGGGGCTTTTATACCAGAAACTATTGAACAAGCACTGGAACCGGGATATAAACCACCGTATTATCGAAATGTGTTTTTGTGTAACGCAATGGTAAATCTGTATATGATTGATACAAATTCAATGGGAATACCAATGATGTATCAGATACAGCGTGATAAATGCTTCCCATTGCCGACATATGATTTGAACACAATTAATAGAGTTACAGTGACTGTGTACGGAAAGATATTGGATAAGAATTATACTCAGCTTTTATATTCCAATGAAGATTTAGATATGAGAACTGTATTTTTGTTGGATAAAGTTCAGAAACAGGAAGTAGTTTCTAAAGAAAGCTTTAAGGATTTGAAGAAAAAAGGTCTTGTGGAAGGACGTTATCCTAATGTTTTTGTATCTTTCAAGGTGGCAGATATTGTCGGACAGAAAGCTGCTTATGTTCGAAATAAAGGGTTAGATGATGATATTTGCAAGCAGTTAATTATAAAAGCACTTCAGTCAATGGGAGAAGCCAGCAAAAGAGATTTAATGGAAGTACTGGAAAAAGCATTGCCAGAAGTACTTAGCGATGAACAGAAATCGAAGAAGGTTTCTAATTTGTTACAGGCAATGAAAAAGGATGGAATTGTTGTTACAACAGGAACTAATAGGTATGCAAAGTGGTACTTGATAAAAAATGATTGATTTACAAAAATGCGAGGGGGATGAAAAATGAAATATATTACACAAGATTGGACATCTACTAAGGATGGATATTTATTTTTTGTTCAAAGACTACAAGAAATGTTGTTTCATTATTCAGATGATATTGTTAAAGCGCCTGTTCATAATACACAAACATTATTAGAAGAATATGTTGATACTGAAAAAGATGTGGTGAAAGGGAGTATTAAGCAATATCAATTAGATATAATTGCAAAAGAGATTAAGTCGAGTTTAATGACAGACGTTATTGTTCGAGAGTTGTATAAATATGAAGTTATTGAAGAGATGGCAAAATTTTTAGATAAAGATCAAAGAACAGCGGTACATTATATATTCAATAAGATACCAAAGAAAAAGTACTATGAAATATGTTGTAAATACTTGAAAGAAAATTTGTCGGAATCAAACCGTAAAACAGAAATTGAAAAAGGACTTCGTGCTTGGCTTGCTTTTTTGCTATGGCATGGATATTCATCGGAATATATATATAGATTCCTGAGAAATATATTTGAGGAAAGTATAAATGATCCAGAAAAAAAAGCACAGATTTTTTTGAATAGGTTTGATTTTGAAATTGGTAAATACAAAGTGTACTTTGTTTTTTATGAAAAATTAAAGCCATATCAAAAGTTGTTAAATGAAAGATTGCATATTTCGTTTGAAGATGATGGTTGCTTTAAACAGATTAAAAGAAAGCAAAAGTCCTTTATAGGGGTTATGGAAACAAAGGCATATGATAATTATTCAGCAATGAAACGAGCGTATTCTGCATTAGAAATTTTTTTGAGATATTTAGAAGTTTTTTTGAATGATAATATCAGTGTAATAGGTAAAAACGGATTGGTAATTCGACAAGATACCCAAGAGGGAATAATTCTTCCCGTAAAAGCGTTTGGGTATAAAAGTATCAAGCCTGAGCCACGAGAAAATTTTAAAACTGAAATAGATACAATTGTTTTGGGATGCCAAGAAAAAGGAAAGGAAACTTATTCTCAGCTTAATAAGATTGTTGATTTGCATAATGCGGCATTAAATCAACAAGACTTAAATGATGCATTTCTTAATTTGTGGTCAGCGTTGGAGGTTGCAAGTGTTACAGATAGTTCAAAATCCAAAATTGAAAGCGTTACTGATAATATAGTTTCCATTCTACAAAATGACTATTTCGAATGCATATTTTCTAATATACTTGACGATTTGAAAAATAATTTAGGTAATCGAAAAGTAAGTTTGTTGCTTAAAGATATAACAGAATTCGATAAAGAGATTTGTAAAATCGCAGGCTTTATATTTCTTGAAAAATATGAGAAATATCGAGAAGATTATTTTGCGAATGAGCTTAAGTATTATCCCAATATACGTTATAAAATATATAACTTATATGAGCAAAGAGAAAATCGCGAAAAATTATGGCATCTTTCCGAAAAGTATTGTCAAAGAATTGAATGGCATCTTTATCGCTTATATAGGCTTAGAAATGCTATTGTTCATGCAGGGGAAAGCCATAAACGAATACAAATGTTAGGAGAACATTTGCATATCTATGTGGATCGTGTAATTCTTGAGTTGATGGTTAAATTAGCAAAAGATAAATGCCTTGGGACGATACAAGATGTTTTTACAGATACATATTTGTTATTGAATAAAAAGAAAAAAAATTTAAAAGAACCAGGTAATGTTGATGAACAATCCATTATGCTATTGTTAGAAAATTTTTTTATCGAAGAGTAATGCATATAAGGAATATTCTGAAGAAAGGGTATTCCTTATTTTGCTATTTACAATTATATTTTAGATGGTACAATAAAGTTGTAACAGAACGACTTAAATATAACAGAAAGGTATTAGATATGAATATAGCTGCTTATTGTCGTGTCTCCACTGATAAAGCTGATCAGCTCAACAGTCTGGAAGCTCAAAAGCAATTTTTCTCTGAGTACACCCAGCGTACTGGTGACAACTTAGTTAGATTATATGCAGATGAGGGTATTTCAGGCACGAAAATAAAAAATCGAAAAGAATTTTTACGCATGATGGCTGATGCTGAACATGGACTATTTGATATGGTAGTAGTAAAGGACATCTCTCGCTTTGCCAGAAATACTGTAGACCTTCTGCAGAATGTCCGCAAACTGAAAGCATTAGGAATCGAGACACAGTTTTTGACGGCCAACATGACCAGCATGGGAAACAGTGAATTTGTTCTGACAATCTTCGGTGCATTGGCGCAGGAAGAAAGTGCCAATACTTCAAAGCGTGTGAAATTCGGCAAGAAAATGAATGCTGAAAAAGGACGAGTTCCGAATATTGTGTACGGATATGATAAAACCATTGGAGATTACTTTAATTTGGCAATCAACGAGGAAGAAGCAGCTGTTATCAGGCAGATTTATAAATGGTATATCGAAGAAGGATATGGTGCCGCCAAGATTGCAAACATGCTGAATGCGAAAGGCATCCGAACAAAGCGTAATTGTCAGTGGAGCCAGAATGCGACGTGCCGGATTTTAACGAATGAACTTTATACCGGAAAAATTATCAATGGAAAGCAGGAAGTAACTGACTTCCTGACCGGACAGAGAACGGAAAAAGATGAAACGGAGTGGATGGTAACAGAACGTCCGGAACTGCGGATTATTGAGCCGGAAATGTATGAAAAGGCACAGGAGATTTTGGAGTGCAGAAGCAAGACTTTTAAATTAACAAAGGAACGGCAGAGCAATAAGTATTTGTTTTCTACTCTGATTAAATGTAAGGAATGTGGCTGGTCATTTCGACGAACTGTTCGTACTTATAAGAATACTTATATTCGCTGGGTATGTTCCGGTCATAATGGACGTGGGGCGGATAGCTGCCCGAATGCTCAGACAGTGGACGAGGAAGAGTTGATTGAAGTTCTGTCCGAATACTTTTCCGAGCTGCTGAAAGCAAAGAAAAATGTAATTCGTCACGTAACAGGCGAATTCCAGAGGGTTTACAAAGCCAAGGATGAGAACCTGAATTACGAAAAGGAATTGAACGCACAGCTTCACAAGCTTCAAAAAATGCGTCAGAAATACATGGATATGTACACCGATGACCTCATTACACGTGAGGAACTGAATGAAAAAATCGGCGGCACAAAACAGGAAATCGAGCGTCTGGAGAATGAGTTGAAAATGGTTGCTTATCACCTGACAAAAGGTGAACAACTGGAAACAATCTTGAATCGCACGTTTAAAGAGATTGAAGATATTTCCGATGTTCACCAGATGACCAATGCACAGCTTAAACGGATTATCCAGAAAATTGAAGTAGACAAGGATGGTAACGTAGATATTTACTTACGAATCTTCGGTGATTTAGGCTTAGATGAAACCGTTCTAATTAGTGACAACCAAACATAAGGACTGTGTGGAACGGTTGAAGGTGATCAATCCGGGGATGGCTGTGGAAGTGCGGAAGGTACTGGATGTGAATAAGCAGGAGAGACATATCCGTGGAGGGCTTGCGACCCGGGAGAAGTATCTGCATGCGCGAAATTAAGTTGACATACCTGGTGAGTTGTGCGAAGATTTGTATATAAGTGCAATAGCTGCTTTGCCAGGCATTGAATACACCACGAAAGAAAGAGAGGCTTTTATCATGCTGAAACAGTTATCCATATACGCAGAGAACAAGAAGGGCGTTATGCAGAACATCACAGGGATCCTGAAGGAAGAGGACATTAACATTCTGGGATCTGTTACCAACGACAGTGCTGAGTACGGAATCGTAAGAATGGTAGTTTCTGATCCGGAAAAAGCGAAGGAGGCTCTGATCGGTGCCGGTTATCTCTGTCATGTTATTGAGGTGATCGGAGTAGAAGTAGAAGATAAAACAGGAAATCTCAATGATCTTCTTCTTACACTAAAGGACAGTAACGTAAGTGTGGATTATCTGTATCTTTCTTTTAATCGTGATTCCGGCAAGCCGATCATGGTATTCCATACAGAAGATATCATGGAAGTAAGAGAATGCCTGAAATCCAGAGGATACTCTGTTTTATAGAAATAAAACGATCATGTCCAATTATTAATGAATTCTATATTATAAAAACTAAATATTAATTTTACAAATAAACATGGTCATGCTATCATATAACCATAATAGTTCTTAACCTGTATCAGCCACCTACGGATATGCAAGTATCCGACATAAATACAGGGCAGAACTAAAAAACTCATCACATAAAGTTAATAATTACACCCATGAAGGATCCTGTGAATCAGCGTACACAGGTTACTTCAGAAAAAAGCTGTTATATCGGCGGAGTTTTCTGTGTCTCCAATGGTATGGCAGCTTTTTTCTTTATGTAATATTCAGTCAAAAATTTCGCAGTATTTTCACAAACACGTGATACATTATAGGAAGTGTTATAATACATTTCGAATATAGATAAGCGCAGCGTTTGCTTTTATGAGCAAGTGCGAAGTGGATTGCGAATATCCGCATGACCTGAATGCAGATGGTGAATATCTGCCTGACGACTGATAAGAATCGACGGAAGAGGAAATACGATGAAATTACTGAAAAAACGAAATCATAGAAGCGAAATCCCGGTCTGGGTCTATATCCTGGCATTTTTGTTTCCGGTAATCATATTTACAGCTGGTTTTTCCCTAAAAGGCGTGTATCCCTTTGGGGAGGCGTCAGCACTTGTTGTAGACGGTGTTCACCAGTATACAGCTTTTTATAAAGAGCTTGCCAGCCAGCTTGGAAAAGGTCTGGGATGGACTTATTCTTCACACGCCATGGGATACAATTTCTATGGCTTATTCTGTTATTATCTCTGCAGTCCATTCAGTTTGCTGGTTCTTCTGCTGATGAAATTCATGTACGTAAACGAAGCTGTGACAGCTGTGATCCTGGTCAAAGTGGGTCTTTGCAGCGTGTCCATGGCATGGTATTCCGGAAAAAAATATCCTGGCAGAAGCAGCATGGCAGTTTCTCTTGGCTGCATGTACGGCCTGTCTAATTTTATGCTGGGCTATTACAGCAATGTGATGTGGTTTGACTGTATTATGATGCTTCCGGTGCTGGCATATTTTATAGAACAGTTTGTACATACCGGAAGATGGAAAAGATATTGCCTGGTGCTGGGGTACTGTATTCTGACCAGCTATTATATGGGATTTATGCTGTGCGTATTTGCAGCACTTTATTATCTGGCCAATCTCATTATTATGGTGGCGACGAAAACGGATCAGCGCGGAGCTAAGATTTTTTATTCACTGGGGACGTTCGCGGGAGCTTCCATTGCGGCAGCAGGCCTAGGGGGTATCACGCTGATCCCCGGAATCATCGCGGTTTCCAGAACAGCTGCAGCAACAGAGGCAGGAAGCGAACTGAACGGTGTTTACGGAGATCTCTGGAAGCAGCTTGGCGCGTTGATGGAAGATTCCCTGTCTTTTGTGAAATCAGGTGAGCAGGGAGATGTGAACCTTTACTGTGGCTGCGCGGTGCTGCTTTTTGCAGGAATGTATTTTTTTAACAAAGAGATCCGAATTGTGGAAAAAATCGTGCTGGGTTTGCTGATCGTTTTATATTTTGCAGGGTTTCATGTAACGATGTTGAATCTTCTTTTTCACGGGCTGCATAAGCCGGTGGGAATTCCCAACCGATTTGCTTTTGTTCTGGTGTTCCTGCTTCTAAGAGTGACCAGTGATGCCTGGGGAAAAATATCCGTACAGAGCAGAAAATGGCTTTTTGCAGGGCTGGCAGCAGCAGAAATATTTTGTGTAGCTGTAGGGATTCTGGGTGGGAAAAACAGAGAAATTTTATTCTCAGCCGGTGCTATTGCACTGATGTTTTTACCTGTGTGGACGGAATGTTTTATTTGTGGAAAACTTCCGGTAAACCACTTCGGACATGTGGAAATTCGAAAAATATGCAGCTGTATACTTATGCTGTTGATCCTTGCAGAAACCGGAATCCACGGGATTGTAAGCATTACAGATAACGGAACAGCCAGTCGTGATATTTATGTGGAAAGCGAGCAGGAAGTTAGTGAACTTATGGATTCTGTAAGTGCAGATCAGGTAAATTACAGAGCTGCTATTGTGAATCCGCTGGTGAGAAATGAGGAACTTCTGTATCAGCTTAATGGAATTTCAATGTATTCATCTACCAATACGGAAGAAATGTGGGATTTTGTGAAAACCATGGGTTTTGAAAATCTGGAGAACCGCTATCAATATGCAGGTGCAACAGAGGCAATGGATATGCTTCTGGGAATCCGTTATCTGATCTGTCGGAATACAAGGATATTGAACACATCCTATCAGAAGATGGGGGAAAGTTTGTCTTTTGACCTGTATGAAAATCCCCGTGCGCTGAAAGCCGGATATATGGTCAGTGATTCTGCAGTGGATTATGCAATGGCAGGCACTAATCCAATGGAAGTACAGAACCGGCTGCTCAGAGGCATTGCAGGGAAAAGACTTTATAATCTGAAGACAGTCAGCTCTGAGACAACACTTACCGGAATGGCAGCCTTCAATATCCGACTGAAAAAAGACGAACATGGGTATCTTTACATTCCGGGAACAGAGCCGGATACAGTTACGATCAATGGGCAGGAACAGAAGTCAGATTACTGGAATAATAATTTTCTGGATCTTGGAACTTATGATACAGAAACAATGGTTCATATCACTGCAAATTCCGGTATACACGAAGCTGTTCTCGGAACTTATCAGGAGACGGATCTGGATGAAATCTATGAAAAGCTTTCCTTACAGCAGATAGATCTTGAAGGAGGAAAAGGGAACATAACTGTGCAAAGGGGCGGAATACTTATGATTAGCAGTTTTTATGATTCGGATATGCGGATTTATGTAGATGGAAAAAAAGCGGAAACACTGAACCTGCAGGGACTTACCGGGGTGAAGCTTTCGGCAGGAGCACATAAGATTGTTATGAAATATCATACACCTGGGCTTCGGTTGGGAGCAGTTCTTTCTATATTAATGGTATTTGTGCTGGGAATTATAGAGTATGCAGGAAGCAGAAAGCGGAAAAATTACGGGAGAAGGAGATATTTTACCTGGATATAGTAGCTCAACAGAAAAAGACGTGATATACTTCCTGGAAGGAGCGGAGGCCATAACGGAAAAATCAGCTGGTTCAGATTGTGCGGTGCTGAATGGTTGGGAACAGTCAGCAGACAGATAGAGAATGATCTGTCTGGAAGAAAGGGAAATATCATGGAAAAACTGTGGAAAAGACTGGAGACGCAGATGGTACAGTCTTACGAAGGTATGGTAAAGGAAGATTCCGATATGACGGTGTGGAACCGGGCGTTTGAGACATTGGCAGAGATCGTTGAGTATGGTCGGAAAAAATACGGGGATTTCGCACCGGAGCTTTTTATCCTGGATGGAAGCACGGATTTTATGTTTGATCTGAAGATATGGCTAGATGATTACATGGAGTTTCTGGAACAGGAAGAGGAGCAGGAACAGCTGGAAAAAGTATGCAGAAAACTTTTGAAGCTTTTTGCGTGGGAAAAGGCATCGCCGTCTGATATACGGTTCCGTCTGGCATCATCTATGCTGTCTTTAAATAAGAAAAAAGAGGCAGGGGATTTCTGCGAGAGATGGTATGGAGAGGATGAGAATGATCCGGCTGCGGCAGCTGCGCTGATTTATGCCTGGATCGCAGACAGACGGTATAAAGATGCACAGAAGGTTGTGGATTTCTGGATGGATAAAGAAGGCGGTTATACAGAGGAAAATGCAGAGGTTTTTGGAGCAGCAGCCGTTTTGCAGAATGTTTTTCCGGGAAATGGGAAAGATATACAGGTACAGTACTGCAGTTCATGCAATAAATTATAAAGCAGTCTCTTCGGAAAAGATGGCGGAGATCGGGAAAGACAAGGTCCTGGAAGTAAAAGTGTCATTTTTGCAGGGTTGTGACATCTATGAAGAAAATTGCGCTGAACCCCTGTAAAATCAGCAAAAATTCTTTGTAAAACACCTTGACAAGCCGTATATTTACGGTCTATAATGAGCAAGCGTGCGAATGAAACGTTATATTTTCGCATGCCGTAATTTGTAAATAGCAACCGCAAGGCCCCATGGGATAACCCATGGAGAAATAAATCGGGAGGTGAAATGGAATGCCAACATTCAACCAGTTAGTAAGAAAGGGCCGTCAGACAGCTGTTAAGAAATCTACAGCACCGGCTCTGCAGAAAACATTTAACTCTTTAAGAAAGAAATCAGTTGATCAGGCTGCTCCACAGAAACGTGGTGTTTGTACAGCTGTTAAGACAGCTACTCCTAAAAAGCCTAACTCAGCTCTTAGAAAGATCGCCAGAGTTCGTCTTTCCAACGGTATCGAGGTAACAAGCTACATTCCAGGAGAGGGTCACAATCTTCAGGAGCATAGCGTTGTCCTTATCCGTGGAGGAAGAGTTAAGGACTTACCTGGTACAAGATACCACATCATCAGAGGTACTCTTGATACAGCAGGTGTTGCTAACAGAAAACAGGCTCGTTCCAAATACGGAGCTAAGAGACCTAAAGCTAAGAAATAATTTAAGTAGATCAGAAATCTACACCGCTTCCTGATTGCAGACGATCAGGAGGATTACAAAGATATTATTCATCTAATGTATTACAGCGGAAGACTATAAAGATTTGTACGGTATTCCATATACCCTGTCGGTTGCGGGTTAAATATAGGACCTTACCAGTGCGAACATGCAATAGTTTTACTGCGTGAGTACCGATGATATAATCAATATGATTAAGGAGGGAAGTAACGTGCCACGTAAAGGACATACTCAGAAAAGAGACGTTCTGGCTGACCCGATGTACAATAACAAAGTGGTTACCAAACTTATCAATAACATCATGTTAGACGGTAAGAAAGGTGTTGCTCAGAAAATTGTATACGGTGCATTTGCCAGAGTAGAGGAAAAAGCTGGTAAACCAGCAATTGAAGTATTTGAAGAGGCTATGAACAACATCATGCCAGTTCTCGAGGTAAAAGCAAGACGTATCGGTGGTGCTACTTATCAGGTTCCGATCGAGGTAAGAGCAGACAGACGTCAGGCACTTGCTCTTCGTTGGCTTACAATGTTCTCACGTAAGAGAGGCGAGAAGACAATGGAAGAAAGATTGGCTAATGAGCTTCTGGACGCAATGAACAACACAGGTGCATCCGTTAAGAGAAAAGAAGACATGCACAAGATGGCTGAGGCAAATAAAGCATTTGCTCACTATCGCTTCTAATTCGAGGAGGAAAATTCATTGGCTGGAAAAGAAGGAAGAGAATATCCATTAGAGAGAACCAGAAATATCGGTATCATGGCGCATATCGATGCTGGTAAAACAACTCTTACAGAGCGTATTCTTTATTATACAGGTGTTAACTACAAGATCGGTGATACTCATGAAGGTACAGCAACAATGGACTGGATGGAGCAGGAGCAGGAGCGTGGTATCACAATCACATCCGCTGCTACAACATGTCACTGGACTCTTGAGGAGAACTGCAAACCAAAGCCAGGTGCTCTTGAGCATCGTATCAACATCATTGATACACCAGGACACGTAGACTTCACTGTTGAGGTTGAGCGTTCCCTTCGTGTACTTGATGGTGCTGTCGGCGTTTTCTGTGCTAAGGGTGGTGTTGAGCCGCAGTCAGAGAACGTATGGCGTCAGGCTGATACCTACAATGTACCTCGTATGGCATTCATCAACAAGATGGATATCCTTGGTGCAAACTTCTACGGTGCAGTAGAGCAGATCAAGACTCGTCTTGGTAAAAACGCTATCTGTCTTCAGCTTCCAATCGGAAAAGAGGATGACTTCAAAGGAATCATCGATCTTTTCGAGATGAAAGCATACATCTACAACGATGAGAAGGGTGATGACATCTCCATTACTGATATCCCGGAGGATATGCAGGAAGATGCAGAACTTTATCATACAGAGCTGATCGAGAAGATCTGCGAGTTGGATGATGACCTCATGATGGAGTATCTTGAGGGAGATGAGCCTTCTGTAGACAAGCTGAAAGCTGTCCTCAGAAAAGCTACATGTGAGTGTACAGCAGTACCTGTTTGCTGCGGTTCCGCTTACAGAAACAAAGGTGTTCAGAAACTTCTGGATGCAATCCTTGAGTATATGCCGGCTCCTACAGATATCCCGGCTATCAAGGGTGTTGACCTTGACGGCAACGAAGTTGAGAGACATTCATCTGATGATGAGCCGTTCTCCGCTCTTGCATTCAAGATCATGACTGACCCATTCGTAGGAAAACTTGCTTATTTCCGTGTTTATTCAGGAACAATGAACTCCGGTTCTTATGTACTGAATGCCACAAAAGATAAAAAAGAGCGTGTTGGACGTATCCTTCAGATGCACGCTAACAAACGTATGGAGCTGGATAAGGTTTACTCCGGTGATATCGCTGCAGCGATCGGATTCAAATTCACTACAACAGGTGATACAATCTGTGACGAGCAGCATCCGGTAATCCTTGAGTCCATGGAGTTCCCGGAGCCGGTTATCGAGCTCGCGATCGAGCCTAAGACAAAAGCCGGACAGGGCAAACTTGGTGAGGCACTTGCTAAGCTTGCTGAGGAGGACCCGACATTCCGTGCTCATACAGATCAGGAAACTGGACAGACCATTATCGCTGGTATGGGTGAGCTTCACCTGGATATCATCGTTGACCGTCTTCTTCGTGAGTTCAAGGTTGAGGCTAACGTTGGTGCACCTCAGGTTGCTTACAAAGAGACAATCACCAAGCCTGTTGATGTAGACAGCAAGTATGCTAAACAGTCTGGTGGTCGTGGACAGTATGGTCACTGTAAAGTTAAATTCGAGCCTATGGATGCCAACGGAGAAGAGCTGTACAAGTTCGAGTCCACAGTTGTTGGTGGTGCTATTCCGAAGGAATACATCCCGGCAGTTGGCGAAGGTATCGAGGAAGCTATGAAAGCTGGTATCCTCGGAGGATTCCCGGTAGTTGGTGTACATGCAAATGTATACGATGGTTCTTACCATGAAGTCGATTCTTCTGAGATGGCATTCCACATTGCAGGTTCTCTTGCATTCAAGGATGCTATGCAGAAAGCAGCTCCGGTTCTTCTTGAGCCAATCATGAAGGTCGAAGTTACTACACCAGAGGATTACATGGGTGACGTTATCGGTGATATCAACTCCCGTCGTGGACGTATCGAGGGTATGGAAGATATCGGCGGCGGTAAGATGATCCGTGGATATGTTCCGCTTTCCGAGATGTTCGGATACGCTACAGACCTTCGTTCCAGAACACAGGGACGTGGTAACTACTCTATGTTCTTTGAGAAATATGAGCAGGTTCCGAAGTCTGTACAGGAGAAGATCCTTTCTAAGAAGGACTGATCCACTATAAATAAATAAAATGCTTGCAAATAACCTTGGTTTGCAATATAATCAAGGTTAGCAAGTTTAAATCTGAAAAAATGCTCTGATTACAGAGTCAAGTTTTTTAAGGAGGACATTTTAAAATGGCAAAGGCTAAGTTTGAGAGAACAAAACCGCATTGTAACATTGGTACCATCGGACACGTTGACCATGGTAAAACAACTTTAACAGCAGCTATCACAAAAGTTCTGTCTGAGAGAGTAGCAGGAAATACAGCTACAGATTTCGCTAACATCGATAAGGCTCCAGAGGAAAGAGAGCGTGGTATCACAATTTCTACAGCACACGTTGAGTATGAGACAGAGCATAGACACTATGCACACGTTGACTGCCCAGGACATGCTGACTACGTTAAGAACATGATCACAGGTGCAGCTCAGATGGATGGTGCTATCCTTGTTGTTGCTGCTACAGACGGTGTTATGGCTCAGACTAAAGAGCATATCCTTCTTTCCCGTCAGGTAGGTGTTCCTTACATCGTTGTATTCATGAACAAATGTGATATGGTAGACGATGAGGAGCTTCTTGAGCTCGTAGAGATGGAGATCCGTGAGCTTCTTTCCGAGTATGACTTCCCAGGAGATGACATCCCGGTTATCCAGGGTTCTGCTCTTAAAGCTCTTGAGGATCCGAGCAGCGAGTGGGGCGACAAGATCATGGAGCTTATGGATGCTGTTGACAGCTACATTCCAGACCCACAGCGTGACACAGATAAACCGTTCGTAATGCCTGTAGAGGACGTATTCTCCATCACAGGACGTGGTACAGTTGCAACTGGTAGAGTTGAGGCTGGTGTTCTTCACGTATCTGATGAGGTTGAGATCGTTGGTATCAAAGAGGAGACTCGTAAAGTTGTTGTAACTGGTATCGAGATGTTCCGTAAACTTCTTGATGAGGCTCAGGCTGGTGATAACATCGGAGCACTTCTTCGTGGTGTTCAGAGAAACGAGATCGAGCGTGGACAGGTTCTTGCTAAACCGGGAACACTTACATGCCATACAAAATTCACAGCTCAGGTTTACGTTCTGACTAAAGACGAGGGTGGCCGTCATACACCATTCTTCAACAACTATCGTCCGCAGTTCTACTTCAGAACAACAGACGTAACAGGTGTTTGCAACCTTCCAGAGGGAACAGAGATGTGCATGCCTGGAGATAACATCGAGATGACAATCGAGCTGATTCATCCGATCGCTATGAGCCAGGGTCTTACATTCGCTATCCGTGAAGGTGGCCGTACTGTAGGTTCAGGTCGTGTTGCTACAATCATCGAGTAATTATAACTTGATATAAATTGAGTGTCAGGAGTACACTCTGTGTCCAAACGTAAGATACCCCAGAAACCTTGTGTTTCTGGGGTTTTTCTGTACTCTAAGAAAAGAATTATTCGTAAATTTATCAGATTTGCAATAGCGAAACATTTATCAGCAAGATGAAATACAGATAAATTTATAATTGAAAAATAAGACCAGCGGTGCCAAAACGGTGCCAAAAAGAAACTCCTGCGAATGTTTGCTATTCACAGGAGTAATTTTTTACCAGCCTTTGATCTGTTTGATCTGTTCAGCACGTTCCGGATCACGATGATATTGTAGTTTCAGACGGATAGTTTCCACAACTTCCTGTCTGGATTCATCATCAAGCTGATAGAACGATGTAAGCAGATTATCTACATCAGGCATACTGTTCTTACCGAAAAGGTACATCAGCGGATACATAGAATTTTTTAAGTAAGTCTTTACACGACTTGCGTCTAATGCTCCGTTCAAACCGTCTGGAAGTGTAGGATAAATCTCTTCTTCCTTAATTGTGCCAGAAAATGGACTGGCAGAACATATCTCATTCACATCAATTTGCAATTCATTCGCAAGTCTTAATGCAAAATCAAATCGAATATTGGAATCTTTTTGAATAATTGAATATAAGGTTGTAGCACTGATTCCGGTTGCCTTTGCAATTTTGCGGACATTTGTGCCTTTTTCATCAAGATATTTCTTTAAATTTTTACCGTCACCCATAGAATCCTCCTTTTTCATATATTAGAAAATTACGAAAAACATAAATCTATAAAATATCATAACACAGACGTGGAATAAAATAAAGAAAAAATAGTGTACGAAGTTCGTAAAAATGTGTTTACGAAATATTGACAACGATAGAAATACATGATATTATCAATTTACGAAAATCGTACAGATATAGAAATACAGTAAACGTATTCTATATCTGGAGAGGAAAGGAGGAGGCAATATGGCAAGTTACAATTATATGATGAGTGCTGATGAAGTGGCACAGGAATTAAACTGCTCAAAATCTCATGCCTATAAACTGGTGAAAGCTATGAATAAAGAATTATCTGCACAGGGATATATTACGATGGCTGGAAGAATACCAAAGGCGTTTTGGGCAAAAAAGATGTATGGCTATGAAATAGCAGGAAATTAGGGAGGATCAATATGGCTTACAGAGAAAAAGACACAAAAAAATGGACAGCCCAGTGGTTTGAGACAAATGTCATGGGTGAGAAGAAAAAACGCAGAAAGCGTGGATTTGAAACAAAGCGAGAAGCATTGGAGTTTGAACGAAGCAAAAAGTTGAGCAATGAGCGAAATATGGATATGAAGCTGAGCGATTTTATTGAGATTTATTTTTCAGACAAACAAAATGATCTGAAAGATCGAACAATCAAAAATAAAAGATATATGATGCAACAGCATATAGTTCCATATTTTGGAAATCAGATGATGAGTGAGATCAAGGCTTCGCAGATTATTCAGTGGCAGAATGAAATACAGAAGAAAGGATATTCAGATTCTTATTTGAGAATGATACAGAATCAGTTGACCAGCCTGTTTACACATGCAGCTAAAATCTATGATCTGCCGGTTAATCCATGCAAGAAAGTGAAACGAATGGGAAATTCAGATTCGAGAAGTTTGAACTTCTGGACACTGGACGAGTACAAACAGTTTATACAGACAATGGAGCCGGGAACAAGATATTATCTTATGTTTGAGATGTTGTTCTGGACTGGATGCAGGATCGGGGAGCTGCTTGCGATTACAAAAGCTGATATCAATTTTGAAAAGAATCGGCTTAGTATCAATAAGACTTATTACCGGACAGGAATGCAGGATATTATCACAGAACCGAAAACAAAACAGTCCTTTCGGACAATCGAAATTCCGGAATTTCTGAAAGAGGAAATTAAGGAATTTGTAGATGGTCATTACGGAATGCCGGATACAGAAAGATTATTTCCGGTTGTTCAGGAAGCGGTACAGCATAAGATGAAACGGCAGATTGAGCTGGCAGGAGTGAAGAAAATTCGAGTGCATGATATCAGGCACAGCCATGTGGCTTATCTTATTGAGAAAGGTGTGGAACCGTTATTGATTCGGGACAGATTAGGTCATAAAGATATTCGTATCACATTGAACACTTATGGACATCTTTATCCAAATCAGCAGAGAAAGATTGCAAATCTTCTGGATAATGAAAATGGAAATGCTGTTACCGGATTGGGAGAAGAAAGAGATGAATGTTGAAAAGGCAAAAGAAAAAGCCCAGATAAATAATCTGAGCAAGTTCTCTGATAATCAGATTCACTGATATACCATCTTGGCAGATTCAGTATATCACGAATCGGGAAATACGACAATTCCCGAATATCTGTTCATCAGAGACTTGCCCGGAAGGGCAAGAGGAGATGATGGAATGAATATGAATGAAAAAAATAAAATTGAGAATTGTAGAATAGAACCAAAACTGAAACTGATCAATATGGATTCAGTAGAGGTGGAACAGGTAGAATGGCTGCTTTATCCGTTTATTCCTTATGGAAAAGTGACCATTATACAGGGAGATCCAGGAGAAGGCAAGACAACGATGGTACTTCAGATTATTGCAAAACTGACCAGAGGAGAGCCGATTCTTCCTGTTACTGATACAACGAAAACAAAAGAAAAACGAAGTGATGAAGTCGATAGTGAGAATGAAGATTTAGATGCTGAAGATAATATGCAGGAACAGTCTTCTGTGTCACCTGTAAATGTAATCTATCAGACAGCAGAAGATGGACTTGGAGATACTATCAAACCCAGATTACTTGCTGCAGGTGCAGATTGTTCAAAGGTGCTGGTGATTGATGACAGTGACCAGCCACTGACAATGGCAGATGTCAGATTGGAAGAAGCAATCGTGCAGACAAAAGCAAAAATGGTTGTTCTTGATCCGATACAGGGCTTTCTGGGAGCGGACGTAGATATGCACAGGGCAAATGAGATCAGACCACTGATGAAGCGTATCGCAGTGCTGTCAGAAAAATATCACTGTGCAGTCATTTTAATCGGTCATATGAACAAAAACAGCAACGGCAAATCTTCTTATCGAGGACTTGGATCCATTGATTTTCAGGCTGCTGCAAGAAGTGTTCTGATTGTCGGGCGAGTGAAAGATGAACCGGAAGTAAGAGTGGTATGTCATACGAAGAGTTCTCTTGCACCGGAAGGAACGTCCATTGCATTCAGACTGGATAAGAATAATGGGTTTGAATGGATTGGAGAATATGATATCAGTGCCGATGAACTTCTTAATGGAGACGGAAGAGGACAGAAAAGTCGGAAAGCAAAAGAATTTCTCCTTGAGATACTGGCAAATGGAGGAATGACTCAGAAGAAAATTGCAGAAGAAGCAGAAGCCAGAGGAATCAAAAGTAAAACGCTATGGAACGCCAAACGGGAACTTGAAATTGATTCCGTAAAACGTGGAAAGCAATGGTATTGGATGTTGCCAGAATAAAAATGGAAGATGGCAAGATTACCATTTCTTAAGAAGAGGGAATCTTGCTATCTTGAAAGGAGAACAGATGCAAAATAAAAGTGTACAGATTCCATACGAGTTATTCTTTCAGCTCTTACAATATTTTTTGATGGATAACTACGATGGCGAAGAAATAATCCGGTTGGGATTGGAGAAAAAACTGGATGCAATGGTGAATCGTGAAGTATACAGCAAATCCAAAACAGCACCAACGGAAGAAGAAAGAGAAAAGTTCCGGCAGGAATATCTGGACAGACGGGGAATACCGGAGAACTTTCGATGGTAAAGATTCTTTCTGAACACTTTATTACAGGAGCGTGTCACGCACCTGTAGATAGCAGACAAGGAGAATGTTGGTAAGGTGTAGTCGGGAGTTGACTGGCGTAGAAGAGAATTTTCAAAAGGGAGCCCTGATTCAGGGCGCCCCTGCGGAAACGGTAGATGAAAGGAGATTGGCACAATGAGAGAAGGAAGATTAGGATATAACAGTTATAACAAAAGATATGGATTATTATCATCAGATCTATGGATTGATACAGGATTTCACTGTGGAGAATGCCTGGAAGTGTTGCTTGATGATGAATGGGTTCAGACCAGAATGGAAATGAATCCTGCAAGAGAATGGTATCTTGTAGGGACACCGTATTGTGGTGATTTGGAATATATTCGGGCAAGGATACCGGAGTAAAGGTCTCTGTACCCCCGGAGGGCGCAAGGGTACTTTTGATGGACGGTACGGCTGTCGAAAGTGCTTTTGCGTTACTTTTGACAAAAGTAACAAAACCGCCGTATCCGGCGAATATTTCTTTTTATACTATAGCTCGCAAAGATACAAATTTATGTGCCATGTCTGGCACTGGTTTTAGAAAGCGGGGTGAGGAATATGACGATGAAACGAACAATCAGTGGTATGATCGGGACAGGGTCTCTGGCTCATAACAGACGAGATTTTATAGCAGAAAATGTTGATCCAGACAGAGTGCAATTAAATATTTGTTACCGGAATGAGAATCTGAAAGAAGTCTATAAAGAGCTGTTTGATGAAGCTGTAGAACGGTATAATGTCGGGAAAAGAAAAGATCGGCAGATTACAAATTATTATGAAAAGATTCGCCAAGGAAAACAGGAAAAGTTGTTCCATGAAGTGATTTTCCAGATTGGAAACCGAGAAGATATGGCTGTTGGAACAGAAGCAGGAGATCTGGCTGTAAACGTACTGGATGAGTATGTAAAAGATTTCCAGAAACGGAATCCGACACTTCGGGTATTTAGTTGCTATCTGCATCAGGATGAGGCTACTCCACATCTCCATATTGACTTTATTCCTTATGTGACGGGTTGGAAAGGAAAAGGAATGGATACCAGAGTTTCACTGAAACAGGCATTAAAAAGTCTTGGATTTCAAGGTGGAAATAAGCATGATACGGAACTGAATCAGTGGATAAATCATGAAAAAGAAGTTCTGGCAGAGACTGCAAAGCAGTATGGAATTGAATGGGAACAGAAAGGTACTCATGAGGAACATCTGGATGTCTATAACTTCAAGAAAAAAGAACGGAAAAAGGAAGTACAGGAATTGGAGCAGGAGAAAGAGCATCTAACTGCTGAAAAAGAAGAATTAACAGCACAAATTGCAGAATCCAGAGCAGATATCCAGAATTTAAAAGACGATAAGGAACAGGCAATCAAGGCGAAGCAAGAAGCAGAACAAAAGGCAGGGAGCGCAGAAAAAGAACTAAAAAGCCTGGAAGATCGCAGAGAACAGCTACAACCGATTATGGATAGTGTGAGCAAAGAAATCAAAGAATATGGAACGGTTAAAATGTTACTGCCGGAGGCGGGCACGCTAGAACGGGCAGTAACCTATCGAGATAAAAAAATTAAACCACTGTTTCTTCAAATAAAGAATAAGGTTGCTGTAATGGCGGCTCAGGTTAAAGAACTCACGAAAGAGGTGGAAGGTTGGAAGAGAAAATATCAAAAGGTGAAACAAAAATATAATGCTATTCAGAGAGAACTGGATGATATACGTAAAGATAATCAGAAATTGTCAGAAGAAAAAGATATATTACAAGGTGTTTCTGATAGGTATGATCGTGTTGTGCGTGTTCTTGGAATAGAAACTGTAGATACAGCAGTACAGCAGGATATTCAAAACGAGAAAGTCCTGGAAGAAAAGCGACGGATGGAACAAATGCCGAAGGGAAATATTCATGAAAGATTGGCATGGGGAATGAAAAAAAGCGAGATGGAGAATCAGCAGCGTAAGAAAACTAAATCAAAAAACAGAGAAATGGAGAGATAAGATTATGGGAACACACATTTATGATGAAAAGAACGGATTAAGCTATACTTTGCATGGAGATTATTATTTGCCGGATTTGGTATTGAATGAAGAAGAACCGATATATGGGAAATATGGAATGCTGAGGAAACAGTTTCTGAAGGAACACAGATTAGCAAAATATCAATATTTGTTGTTGACTGAAAAGCTGACGGAACACCTGAATCAGATTGATCAGGAGAGCAGAGAGCAGGTGGAAATGCTTATGGAACAGATGGCAGAAAAACAGGGCGTAACTGAAGAATTAAAGGTACAGAATCGGACGAAGTGGGTTAGACTGATGAATAATATAAAAGCTAGTGCAGAAGAAATGGTGTTGAGAGAAATACTTTATATATAAGTATTGTTTGTAAAGGACTGAACAGGAAAAGCAAAATACTATCCGGCTTATTAAGATTTATTTCACATCTCTTGATTTTTATTACGGTTACTGATATAGTTATTACAGTAACCGTAATAAGGAGGGAATGCTATGAGGGATAATGTGAAAAGTGGTGCACTCACAGAAGTGACATTCTATATTTTGCTTTCACTCTATTCACCTAAACACGGATATGCTGTCATGCAGTTCATTGAAGAAAAAACAGGTGGGCGGCTTTCATTGGGAGCAGGCACTTTATATGGTGCATTAAATTCAATGCTAGAAAAGGGATGGATTGAGCTTTTCGGAGATAGTGAAGGTAGAAAAAAAGAGTATCTTATCACTGTAAAAGGAAAGGAGATAGCTGAAAAAGAACTTATCAGACTTCGTGAACTTGTAGGTATTGCAAGCGGAATTGTAGGAGGTACACTATGAGCAAAAAGTGTTATCGTTTTTTTGGTGGGCTATTAACGGTACAGAAAAACTGGCTGAATAAGATGGCTGAAAAAGGTTATCGCCTTATTCGAACGGGAAAATTACTCTATGAATTTGAAAAATGTAAGCCAGGTCAAGTTCAATATTGCGTGGAGTTTATAGGACAAAAATCAAAAGCTAATGCTGAAGATTACCATGATTTCTTGGAAGAAATGGGATATTCCGTATTCTATAAAAATATCAATCTTAATTATTCTGTTGGTAAAGTTCGCTGGCGTCCGTGGGCTGAAATTGGCGGTCGTGTTGCAACAAACACTACAACATTTAACAGGGAATTGCTGATTGTAGAAAAAGAAAATGATGGAAAACCTTTTGACCTTCATACGTCCTATGAAGATAGGGCAAATTATTACAGTAATTTGCGAAATCCCTGGCTGTTATTAATGCTTATGTTCGCGGCATTTGCTACTGTAAATCGGTCTGTTATTTTAGGCATAGTTGCTGTGATTTTTCTAATCCCTGTCATTATATACCAGTTGCAAATTATGAAAAATAGGCATGAAGCGAAGATGAAGGAGTGGTGATTCAGGATAACAAGGTTGGTTTAGTTGATGCAATGTAATACACTGTCGTTTGAGGGTTAGTAGCCCGTTCATAAACTTGTGGGCAGTTTGTTGCTGATGATATAAATATTAGAGAAAATTAATTGAAAGTTAAAAAAAGAAAGTAATAAGTAAACAAAGGCTCAATTGTAAACATGTATTGGGAACGCTATAATGGAAATAAGGACAGGAGGTGTGAACAATGCGTATTGGTGAGCAGATAAAAAATTATCGAAAAACTGCGGGATTAACACAAGAACAGGTGGCAAATTATCTGGGTGTTTCTACTCCAGCGGTAAATAAATGGGAAAAGGGAAATACATATCCCGATATCTCATTACTTCCAGCTTTGGCACGACTATTGAAAATTGATATGAATGAATTGTTTTCGTTTCATGAAGAATTGACAGAAAAAGAGATTGGACAATTTGTGAATGAACTTTCGGAAGTTTCATTGGACAGCTTTACAGAGGCTTTCGAGATGGCATCTCGTAAAATACAGGAGTATCCTCATTGCGACTTATTAATATATACGATTGCAACCGTTCTGAACGGATCTTTGACTTTGTCAGATCTTAATGACGAAGAACGAATGGAATATAATACAGCTATTATTGAGTGGCTGGAACGAACAGCAGATAGTCAGGATGAAAGAGTGAGAAATTCAAGCGTTTTTATACTTGCAACAAAATATGTCCAAATGGAGAAATATGAAGAAGCAAATGTCCTTTTGAAAAAAATTCCTGATACTGTAATTGATGCAACGATTATGAAAACAAGTGTATTAGCACATCAGGAAGGAACAGATACTGCTGCATTATTCTTAGAAGGGAAATTGCTACAGGCAGTTATCAATATCCAAAGCTACTTGTATAAGTTAATAGAAATGGAAGAAGAGACAGGAAATCATGATAAAGCAGAGAAAATTGCTGAGATTACAGATCACATGATATCATTGTTTGGACTATGGAATTATGGCAACACAGTTCCATATCTGCTGATTGCTGGATATCGAAAAGATGTAGAAAAATGTATCCAGTTAATTAAGCGATTATTAAGTGAATCACAGAAGCCTTGGAATATGACACAATCCCCTTTGTATTACAGGTATGAAGATACTGCACAGGGAAAAGCTTTTTCGGGACTTGGAAAAAATTTTGTTCGTGAATTGTATTCGGAAATTGAAAATAAGAAAGAGTATGAATTCTTGAGGGGGAATAAGGAACTCGAATCAATTTTTGAGGAACACTTGAAATAGGTTGTAAAAATGTATGGAAATAGATGTAGTTGAGAAAGAAGAAAATTTTTGACATTTCCACAGATGCGTGCTAATATGATTATAGAAAAAGAGTGCTACCGATAGACGGTTAGTCCGTTTTACTATTTAGAATATCATCAAAGATAACCGCTTAGTTTACCAGACCAAGGCGGTTATTTTTGTGGTTTATGATTATCTTTGCCTAATGTATATCCGATACTAAAGCAGGTTAAGCCGAAGCTCACTACTGCTATGAAGTCAACAATACTCATTGGCTTAGCCCTCCTTTTCACTGGATTCCCTTTCGGGTTTCTATGTAATCAGAGGGTCACAGTCCCTCTGGAGAAGGACTAACCGCCTACCGTTATGGCAGCACCCATGTTTCGATTATAACAGTTAAAAACTACCGGTGCAATATAAAGTTGGTAGAGAAGTATCTGGTAGCTACAGAAGAGAATTAGTTTGAGTATTCTCCGGTGCCAAAACGGTGCCAAGAAATCAGGCAAATGAAAATAAATAGTGCAAATCAGCCGTTTTTCACTGTATTTTGGAGAAAAAACCATAAAAAATATAAGGAAAAACGGGATTAAAGTATCGTGAAGGTGGACGTACTGTAGGATCAGGACGTGTTGCTACAGTTATCGAGTAATCGTTAATTAGTATAACATCCTAATTTAATATATATTGAGTACCGCAAGGTACATTGTGTCCAAACGTAAGATACCCCGGAACCGTAAGGTTTCCGGGGTTTTTCTGTTGAGTGGAAAGTAAAATCACCTATGAGTTTTCAAGATAAAAGTAAGCAGAAAATTAATCAGTAAGACGAAGTACAAACAAACTAAAAACCGAAAATCAGACCAGTGGTGCCAAAACGGTGCCAAAAAGAAACTCCTGCGAATGTTTGCTATTCACAGGAGTAATTTTTTACCAGCCTTTGATCTGTTTGATCTGCTCAGCACGTTCCGGATCACGATGATATTGTAGCTTCAAACGGATAGTTTCCACAACTTCCTGTCTGGCTTCATTATCAAGCTGATAGAATGATGTAAGCAGATTATCTACATCAGGCATGGTAAATACGGAATGTTGCGGAAACAGTTCCTGAAAGAGCATAGACCGGCACGATACCAGTATTTATTGATGACTGGGGAGCTGACGGCACATCTGAACCGAGTCGATCAGGAGGCCAGAGAGTAGGTGGAAACCTTGGTAAAGCAGATTGAGGAAAAACAAGGTGTGACGGAACAACTGAAAATGCAGGATCTGATGAAATGGGTTGGATTGATAAATAATATAAAGGCATGTGCGGAGGAAATTGTGTTGAAAGAGAGCGTGTATATGTGAGCAGAAAGGGCAGTCGGAAGGCTGCTCTTTGGCAATCTAAGAATAGAGTTATGGGATAGAATATGATAAAATGTAAGAGATAAATCGGAAGTTGTAGTAAAGGAGGTTTACAATGGGGTTTTGGATTTTTATGTTGATTATGGATTTGCTTCTTCCATTTACGATGATTGGTTTTGGAAGATATTTTACGAAAAAGGCTCCAAAGGAAATAAATTCAGTATTTGGATATCGGACTTCGATGTCTATGAAGAACAAAGACACATGGGAATTTGCTCATAAATATTGTGGTAAAGTCTGGTATGTCTGTGGAATGGTTATGTTGCCGATAACAGTAATATTCATGCTTTTAGTGATTGGAAAAAATGAAGATTGTGTTGGGAGTATAGGAGGAATTATCTGTGGTGTTCAACTTATTCCTTTAATTGGGTCTATTCTCCCAACAGAAATAGCATTAAAAAAGAATTTTGATAAGAATGGAACAAGACGATAAATTCCAGTTTGTATAATTGAAAAAATGAAAAACGCATAGACAACTGTGTCTATTAGTGAAAATACGACATTTCTCGCTTTGTGTCGTGTTATTTGCAGATAACAGATTCTATATTTGATGATGAAAGGAGGAGTTGAGGTGGACCAAGTAAAAATCGGAAATTTTTTAAAAATACTTCGCAAAGAAAAAGGCATTACACAGGAGCAGTTGGCAGAAATATTAAATGTCTCTGGAAGGACTGTATCCAGATGGGAAACCGGAAACAATATGCCGGATATCAGTATTCTTGTGGATATTGCAGATTATTATGATATCAGCATTCCTGAGATTATCAGTGGAGAAAGGAAAAGCGAGATGATGAACGAAGAAGAAAGAAAAATTGCTAAAACAATGTCAGATTATGCAACTACAGAGAAAGAGAAGATTTTTAAGGAAATGAAGCTCCAAAGTGTCATGGGAGTTTGTGCATTGGTTCTATACTGGATTCTGCATGAAACAGGTGCATATATGTATAATGATGTGTTAGGAAAGCTTGCCGGCTATTGTGAGACCTTGGTATCTGTGTCAGTCATAATGATGGCAGCATTTACGACAGGATCTTTAAGCAAGGTGCGGAGCAAGAGTAGGAAAGTTTTTGTGTTCGAAAATTTCTCAAAACCTATGCAATTAGTTGTAACTGCAGTTGTTGCTTTTGGTGGAGCTGCTGTGATCAAGCTGGTACTGGTGTATTTTTTCGGCTTATAAGTATTTTCAAATTAGTATTACATACTATGGAAAAAGAACTTTTTGACATTTTCACAGATGCGTGCTAATATGATTATAGAAAAAGAGTGCTACCGATAGACGGTTAGTCCGTTTTACTATTTAGAATATCATCAAAGATAACCGCTTAGTTTACCAGACCAAGGCGGTTATTTTTGTGGTTTATGATTATCTTTGCCTAATGTATATCCGATACTAAAGCAGGTTAAGCCGAAGCTCACTACTGCTATGAAGTCAACAATACTCATTGGCTTAGTCCTTCTTTCTATTGGATTCCTTTACAGGTTTCTATGTAATCAGAAGGTCACAGGTCTACACTCCGTTCGGTCGTTGCTAAACGAGTGCCAGTGGCACTCAGCAACCTCTGGAGAAGGACTAACCGCCTACCGTTATGGCAGCACCCATGTTTCGATTGTAACAATTAAAAATTGCAGATGAAAAACAGTGAGAATGTAAGATAGTTTTTTGCATATCAGAAGAATTTAACAGCTTTACAGGAGAGTACGGTATGAAACAGAAGATCAGTGGTTTTATATTAGCATTTATATTATTGATATGTATAGCAGTTCCAGCTGCGGCAGCAACGCAGGGATACAAATTTGGGCAGAAAACAGTGTCTTTGCAGGTTGGAAAAAGCAAAAGTCTTATTGCCTATAATAATGGAAGGAAAGTAAATCCGGGAAAAATCCGTTGGAAAAGCAGCAATCCGAACAAAGTATCTGTAACAAAAGGTACTCTTACTGCAAAAAACTGGGGCACTGTCAGGATTTCCGCTGTTTACGGCGGAAAAACCATTTACTGTACCGTGTATGCATATAATAAAAATGCCCGTACGAATTTTAAAGGATATAAAGCATCTTCAGCAAAAATAAAAGTCAGAAGTAAGCTGCAGCTGAAACCTGAGCTCAGGGGAAAAACAACGATATATAAAACATCAGATCCTAAAATAGCAGTAATTTCATCTAATGGAATTTTAACTGCAAAAACACCAGGAACTGTAAATATAACCTGCGTATCTTTGGGAAAATACAGATATACAGCATCGCTGAAAGTTACAGTTGTGGCGGAACTGAAATACATAAAAACAGCAGATACGCCTCTTAATGGCAGCACCGGAACTATTTTGCACAGAGGATTAAGCCTGGAGGCACCGGAGAATTCCCTCCCTGCTTTTGAACTTGCCGGGCAAAAAGGCGCGCAGTATATAGAGACGGATGTGCGGCAGCTGAAAGATGGAACTTTCGTGATTTTTCATGACGGAAATCTTCAGCGCATGTGCGGGGTGAATAAGAAAATAGAGGATCTTACATATCAGAAAGTAAAAAAATATCCTATTATTACCGGAACCAATGCTTCTGCATACAAAAATAACACCATCCCCACACTGAAACAGTATCTGGCTTGCTGTAATAAATACTCTGTAGTACCAGTGATCGAGATCAAATCACAGCTGAACAGTGAAAGTGTAGCTAAATTTAACCAAATCATAAAAATGTCAAAAAAGAGCCCTGTGGTGATTTCATTTAAGGAAGAACCATTAAAGATGCTCCGGCAGATCAACAAAACCGTAAGCATACAGTGGATTCTACGGGATCGGATCACAAAAGCAGCATTGGATGAATGCAGCCGATATAAATTTGACGTAAGTGCACAGTACCGGTGCACAAACAGATCCATTATTAAAAGAGCTCATTCCAGAAATATCCGTGTTGCATTGTGGCTTTTTACAGATTCTAAAGTGGCAGACTGCTACAGGAACTGGGGTGTGGATTATATTACGTGTGAGAGGATCATGTGATTTTATGGCAAAGAAAAAGAATGCTTTATCACACACAAAATGGATTATCAGGGAATCCTTGTCCACGATTACGATGTTACCTTTTATAATTATGGTGCAGATTACCAGGAATGCTTTGCCCATGTGCTGCGTTACCTGAAAGACAGTATAGATAATAAGCCGGATCAGGAGAAGATTCCCGGATTTGAAAAAAATATCAGGCTATGCTGGAAACAGGAGTAGGCCGTAGGAGCAGATGAAGCTTGAAATGTAAATGGAGTACAAACAGATGAAAAATCTGGCACAGTAAAAATGAAGGCCGTATAGCAGACGAGGTTAAGGAGAACTTATGAAGAAAAGAGTAAAAATTTAGTGGTTTGTTTACGCACTGGTATTTGCATTATTTCTGTATATCGGGTATAAAGTACCCTATTGTCATGATGAGTGGAGGTGGGGGACGGACGCCCGTTTTCAACTTATGAAAAGAGGGTTTACTGGTTATAATGGACGATATCTTGGCAACCTTCTGGCAGTTCTGATCACAAGAAGTGTAATAGCGAAGACATTGGTAATTGCTGTCGGAGTAGTATGGCTTTTTCATGTAATGTATAAAAATATATATTTCAAAGAAGAGAAAAAGACAAAAGAAGATCTGTTTTTATTATTAAGCTGTGCTTTTCTGATTTTGTCTCTTCCGGCAACCTTATTCCAGCAGAGTTATGGATGGCCGGCAGCATTTGTAAATTTTTTTCCACCGGTATTTCTGTTCAGCTGTTCAGTGAACATGTTACGATATTTGTGCTTTTGTATGCAGTGTGGGTGGCAGTTTATACACTGGTCAGGTATCGAAAACTTCCGGTTATACAGGTGAATTTCCTCTGGTCATCAATACTTGGAGCATATTTTATGTTTTCAAATGGAGGTTACACAAAAGCAGCAACAGGTACCGGATATAAAAAGATATCATTTAACGGAATGCCAGAACAGTTTATCAGTAAGATCTGGTATCATTTGTTGATCAATAACTGGGTTTTGAATGTGATTCTTGCAGGAATTCTTTTATTTTTGATCATAAAAAGAGGAAAAAAGAATTTCCTGACTGCAGAGATGTCCGTAGTATTTTGCGGATTTAGTGTATACAGTGTTTTTCATAAAGTATATCCGCAGTGGGTGTTTGACAGTAATGAAATGCTGAATAACGGGATCAATACGATACTTGCGATTCTGTTTTTTGTAAATGTGCTTCTGTGTATCTGGAATGTAGTGGATAAAAACGAGCGGATTTCCATGTGTATTAGCTGTTATATATAAGAATATTTTTGGCGATTGGTCAGGTGAACGATTACAGATCGCAGCTGATCCAGGCCGGAATAGAGCAGAACCAGAAAGAAATCGTGCTTCCGATCCTTCCTTATTCGGAATATTGCTGGCAAACTGTACCACCTACAGAAGAATGGGAAAAAGATTTCAAAGATTTTTATCATATCCCGCAGGATGTGACTTTAAGATTCGAATAATAAAATGCCCCGGGCCATTGGTTCCGGGGTATTTTTACGAAAAATATTCATAAAATTTCTGTTTTATGGATTCAAGAAATACCAGAATTCATGCCCCTGGCATACGATATATCTTTCCAGCCATTCATTAAAAGGGATATTAAAACGATCAGTATCTGGAGCTGGATAGCATAGGTAATCGTCTCTGCCTTCCTCTCCGCAAAAAAGTTCCATGCCATTTGAGCAGGATAAAAAAGCTTTGTATGAAGCAGGAAGTTTCATATTGGGAAAATATTTTTCAAACAGCTGAAATTCTTCAGGTGTTACAGGAGGGTTAAATTTATGAGTTACTTTTATAGGTTCATCGCCTAAATGCCACTGATAGACCCATCCATTATTTTCCATTTCATATTTTAGATTGTTGAAAATTCTGTAGATTGCACGGATGTCTTCCATTACATATATGCTCCTTGATCGATGTGATATTGTAAAGATTAATATGTCTGCTTTACTTGCTAACGGAGAGTAATTATAGCATGCTTAAAAGTTTTTACAATGATTTTTTATGCAGAATTTACCAAAACCCTCTCGACTTTACACCACGTTAATGCTATACTTATACAGTTGTTTAACGTTTTAA
The DNA here is from genome assembly GCF_013304825.1 of Blautia schinkii. Taxonomy (GTDB): domain Bacteria; phylum Bacillota; class Clostridia; order Lachnospirales; family Lachnospiraceae; genus Blautia_A; species Blautia_A schinkii_B. Next base: position 44,885 of record NZ_JAAWUO010000006.1, read on the forward strand.
AGCGAAAAATAAAAGTGAAAATACAGGAAAGAAGATAGAAAATGAAGATCGTTGTATGTATGAAGCAGGTACCGGCAACCTCCAAGGTTGATATCGATCCGGAAACAGGTGCCATGAAACGAATGTCCGGTGAGACAAGAACTAATCCATATGATCTGTTTGCACTGGAAACAGCTCTTTCGATCAGGGAAAAAACAGGCGGAACTGTAACAGTTCTGACCATGGGACCATCTCAGGCAGAAGAGATGATCCGGGATGCCTATACTATGGGAGCTGATGAAGGTGTGATCCTTTCAGACCGAAAATTTGCGGGAGCGGATGTTCTGGCAACCTCCTATGCACTGGCACAGGGAATCCAGGTGATCGGCGGTGCAGATCTGATCATCTGCGGAAGACAGACCACAGATGGAGATACAGCCCAGGTTGGACCGGCCATTGCAGAGCATTTAACCATTCCACATGCTGCATGGGTAGCAGAGATTATGGATGTCAATGAAAAAAGCATTCAGGTTCGTCAGAATCTGGTCAGTGTTTCCCAGGTTTCCGAGATTCCGTATCCATGTCTTTTAACCATTGACAAGGATACCTGCGTGCCACGTCTGCCGTCCTACTTATTAAAGAGAGCAACTGCCGACCGTCCGGTACGGATCTTAAGCTTTGAAGATATGCCGGATCAGGACCTGAGCCGTTACGGACTGATCGGTTCCCCCACCTCTGTGGAAAAAATGTTTGCACCGGAGGAAAGCGAAAAACAGGTTTATCTGGAAGGAACTGCAAAGGAAAAAGCAAATAAGCTTGTGGCTATTCTGACAGGAAAGAAAATCATATAGGGGGAAGAGGAAGATGGAATTTTTAAAATTTGACGCAGATAAATGTATTCTTTGCGGCATCTGTGTAGAGAAATGTCCTTTCGGAGCTCTTGCCATAGAAGGAAAAGGAATTGTTGTAGGCGATGCCTGTCGTATGTGCGGACTTTGTGTTCGTAACTGCCCGGAAAAGGCGATCCGGTTTGAGCAGAGGGCGAAATCCTTTGACAAGGATAAATGGAAAAACTTTCTTATTTATGTGGAGCAGGAGAGAGGTGAGATCCATCCGGTTACCTTTGAGCTGATCGGGGAAGCCAGAAAGATGGCTGTCAAAGTCGGTTATCAGGTTAACTGTGTGATCGTCGGAGGCAGAGGAACAAAGGAAAATGCGGAAAAGCTGCTTCCATATGGCGTGGACAATGTGTACGTATATGAGCATGAAGGTTTTGAGGGCTTCCGTGCAGACTGCTACACAGATGCAGTTGCAGACTGTATCGCAGCAAACAAGCCAAGTTCTGTGCTGATCGGAGCTACTGCGCTGGGACGTTCCCTTGCGCCGAGGCTTTCCACCAGATTCCATACGGGACTGACTGCAGACTGTACCACACTGGATATCCGTTCCAACACCGATATGATCCAGATCAGACCGGCTTTTGGCGGAAACATCATGGCTCAGATCGGGATCACCAAATCAAGACCACAGTTTGCCACTGTCCGTTATAAGGTTATGGACAAGGCAGAAAAGGTAAAAAATCCTCACGGTCAGGTGGTCGTATGTCCGGTAAATGAAAAAATGGCAGATTCCAGGATCAAAATTCTTTCATCAAGGGTTATTGATAAGGTAAAGAGCCTGGAGGAAGAGGATGTTCTGGTAGTAGCAGGCCGTGGTGTCCGGAATGAAAAGGATGTGGAAATGTGCCGTGAACTGGCAGAGGTTCTTGGCGGACAGCTTGCCTTCACCCGTCCTATGGTAGAAAACGGATTCGGAGATGTTGCACATCAGATCGGACTTTCCGGAAGAACTGTCCGTCCGAAGCTGATCATCACCTGCGGTGTATCCGGTGCCATCCAGTTTACCTCCTGCATGACAGGATCTGACTGTATCGTAGCGATCAACAATGATCCGGAAGCACAGATCTTTAATGTTGCAGATTACTGCATTGTGGACGATTTGTACCAGGTTGTACCGGAGCTGACAGAACTGATAAAGAATCGGAAGGAGGATTAAGTCATGGCATATCCCTACAAAAAAATGACTTCAGAAGATTTTGACTACATCCGTTCTGTGACTGCTTCAGATCGTGTATGGGTCGGCGACGATATCGCAAAAGAATATTATCGTGATGAGATGCCGGAGTACGGAGTTTTTCCTCCGGAGCTTTATGTGGAGGTTTTAAATAAAGAAGAGATTTCTGCCATCATGGCTTACGCATATAAAGAAAATATTCCGGTGGTATGCCGTGGTGCAGGAACCGGACTTGCAGGTGGAGCAACCTGCAAATATGGCGGTATCATGCTGTCTGTGATGCGCATGAACAAGATCTTTCCGATCGACAGAAAGAACCAGACCATCACAGCTGAGCCGGGAGCACTGCTCATTGATATCCAGGCGGCGGCAGCGGCAGGTGGACTTTTTTACCCGCCTGATCCAGGGGAAAAAACAGCTTCCATCGGCGGTAATGTTATCACAAATGCCGGAGGTATGAAGGCAGTACGATATGGACTGACCAGAGATTTTGTCCGCTGTATCGAGGCAGTTATGCCGGATGGTTCCATCATGAATTTTTCATCCAACGTTGTGAAGAACACAACAGGATATGATGTAAAAGATCTGGTGATCGGCTCAGAGGGAACCTTATGTATCCTGACTCAGGTAACGCTGAAGCTTCTTCCCGCACCGACCTGCACCTGTACCCTTGTAATGCCGTTCAGGAGTCTTGAGGAATGTGCAGACATGGTCCCGAAGGTTCTGGAGCTGCCGTTTGTGCCAACAGCCATCGAGTTTCTGGAAAGAGAACTGATCGATATCGTAGAACGTAATCTGAACAAAATGTTCCCGGTAAAACAAGGCGAAGCAGTTCTGATCGTTATGTATGATGCTTCCAGCAAACAGGAGCTGGACAGTGCAGTAGAGGCAGCAGCAGAAGCGGCCCTTGCAAACGGAGCTCTGGACTGCTGTATTGCAGGAACGCCGGAACGTGCCGGAGCTGTATGGAGTGTCCGTGGCGGAATCCTGGAAGGTATGAAAGCAGATTCTGTAGCACAGGAAGAATGTGACGTAGTTGTTCCGCGTGCAAGAATCGCCGAGTATGTAAAAGCAGCCAAAAAGATCGCAAGTGCACATGGCATCCGTGTAGAGCCCTGCGGTCATTGCGGAGATGGAAACATCCACACAGAGATGCTCCGTGGACCGGAAATGAGTGACCAGGAGTGGAAGGAAGCCACTCACGCAAGTCTGGTAGAGCTGTATGCACTGTCCAAGGAACTGGGCGGACAGCTTTCCGGTGAGCATGGCATCGGAAACGGACGTCTGGAATTTCTGGAAGAATTTGCGGGACCGAGAATGATCGCTCTTTATAAAGCCATCAAGCTGTCATTCGATGATAAACTGATCCTGAATCCGGGAAAAGTCATCGAATATAATAAATAAAAAATGGGGGAAAGAGAGATGAGTCAGAATAAATCATTACAAAGCAAAATGCCTCTGGCCATGGGACTTGCGTTCGTAGCATTTACCACACAGTTCGGAGGCGGATTCGCATCAGGAGCGCAGATCTATCAGTACTTTATCAACTACGGTATCTGGTGTCTGATCCTGCCGGCAGTGACACAGGGATTGTATGCACTGTTTTTCTGGTATGGAATGCGCTATGCTTATAAACACAAAACCTACGATTACAGAAGCTTTTCCGACAGTCTTTACGGAAAAACGAAACCGGTTATGTCCAATCTCTATGAGATCTGTTACCTGATCATGATCGGAACTGCATCTGCAGCAGCCTTTGCAACCGGCGGTTCCACACTGCAGACATTGTTTGGGATACCATACTGGTTCTGTACACTGATCATTGCAGCATTTATCTTTGTGATCGCACTTTTCGGAACCAATGTTGTAAGAAAATGTGCTTCTACCTTAAGTGTGCTGATCATCATCGGTCTTGTACTGGTACTTGTTCCGAATATCATTGCACAGTGGGGAGATATCACAGCTTCCATCCATACTATGTCCTCCGGAGAAATGACTGTACTTTCCTCCGAGAGCGGAGCCTTTGGACCGGCTCTCTATTCAGCAGTCCTTTATTTCTTCTTCCAGCTGGCATCTGTTTCTGTTATGTACCAGCACATGGAGGATGTAACGGACGAAAAACAGATCAACAAAGCAGCGATCTGGATGTTTGTATGCAACTTCTGTGCAATGGAGCTTTCCATTCTGGGACTTCTTGCCATTGCATATGTAGGTGAGCTTGCATCTGCATCTGTACCGATGCTTGTACTTGTTCAGAATGGCGTAGGTTCCGGTATCCTGACACCGGTCATTTCTCTGCTGATCATCCTTGGAGCGATCTCCACGGCAGTAAATATGATCTCCGGTATTGTGACACGTTGTGTAAACGCAGTGGAGCGCCGTATGGACAGCCCGGCAAAAAAAGCTCAGGGACATCTTGGAAGAAACGCAGTTTTCACAGCAATTTTTACATTCCTGGCATTTGCTATTGCACAGTTCGGTCTGATGACAGTTGTAAAAAAAGGTTACGCTTACCTTGGATATGCGGCGTTTATTACATTGTTTGTACCGTTTGTTGTACATGCCGTTGCGACAAAGGGAAAAGAAATCTGAGCCGGACAGTATAAAGTTTTATCAGAAGCTGAAAAAAGGGGATGTAAAAAAACTCAATCGAGTTTTTTTACATCCCCTTCGTTTGCGATAAAAGAAATGCCGGAATAAAAATAACGGCAAAATTTTGAAAGATTTTCTGTAATGTTTTTGAACTAGGATCGTCTTATAAGTGAGAAGGGAGGAAAGAAGAAAGCCAATGAACATAGAAGAACTTTACCGGACATATTTTGATATTGTATATTGGTATATCTGTTCTGTCTCACAGAATGGACCGCTGGCTGAGGAAGTGACTCAGGAGACGTTTTTTAAGGCACTGAAAAAGATAAATCAGTTCCGTGGTGACTGTGATGTGCGGGTATGGCTCTGCCAGATCGCAAAGAATACGTTATACGACCATCTGAAAAAGCAGAAAAAGCAGCTTCCCGGAGATGAGCAGCTGGAAACAGCAGAAAGCCATGGCGGAGAAATTTTTGAAGAAAAACTGGCACAGCGAAGCCAGGCCATGGAGATCCATAAAGTTCTGCATAGCCTTTCGGAACCGTATAAAGAAGTTTTTTCCCTGCGGACATTCGGAGAGCTTAAGTTTAGTGAGATTGGAATGCTTTTTGGAAAAAGTGAAAACTGGGCGCGGGTGACTTATTACCGTGCAAGAGTAAAGATAAGAGAGGAGCTGAAATATGAAGATCACATGTGATGTAATACAGGATCTGATGCCATCTTATATAGATGGGATTTTAAGCGAAGACAGCAAGGTACTGGTGGAAGAACATATAGGAACCTGTCAGGAATGCAGAAAAATGTATGAGATCATGAAAGAGGAGCAGGGAAAAGAGCAGGACCGGATAAGATCATCTGTAGCCTCCATAACAGGAGGTGGAGCTGGTAGGACGGAAAATACTGAAAGTAATGCAAATACCGGAAGCATATCCGCACTGAAAAAAATCAGGAAAAAACTCCTGGTACGCAGAGTGCTGACAGCTGCAGTGGCAGTTATCCTGACACTCATCGCTGCGGCAGCAGGCTACAACCACTGGTATTTCAACGAAAAATACATGACCCTGGAAAATAGCGGAATGTACGTAAAAAATAACAGTTTGTATTCTTCCAATAATCTCATCAATCGAATGAAAGTACAGTACACAGAAGATGGAAAAACAGAGTTCGTCTACGCCATTGACGCGCCATATGCAGGAACTCTGGAACTGAAAGGCGATGACATGCTGCTTCAGGATTTTTCCAAAAAGACAGAGGAAGTATCACCGGAAGATGACAGCACCCCGGAAACGGTAACAGAGGTTTATTATATGAGTGAGGAGGCCGGAAAGAAGAGCCTGGAATTAACAGAGATGGAAGCAAAGGGAGATCTGGATGCAGCGGAGAAAATTGTGGATGAGATGAAACAGAAATCGAAGCTGATATGGTCGGAACAAGAGGATAGAAATACCGCATCGTCTATGTTAAAATAAAACCTGGACAGTACAGTGAAAAAGTTCTATAAAAACTCTGTGCTGTAGGCAAAAAAACAGACAGCAGTGAATTTACGTATTTACTGCCGAAGAACAGGGGGACATAAGATGTTATTTGTATGCTATCCAAAATGCAGTACCTGCAAAAAGGCTCAGAAATGGCTGGATGAGAGTGGCGCAGAATATACGTTGCGTGATATTAAGACGGACAATCCAACTGCAGAGGAACTGAAAGCCTGGTGGGAAAAAAGCGGTCTTCCGCTGAAGCGTTTCTTCAATACCAGTGGAAATATTTATAAAGAGATGAAACTGAAAGATAAACTTCCGGAAATGAGCGAGGAAGAGCAGCTTGCACTTCTTGCAACAGACGGGATGCTTGTGAAACGACCGATTCTTGTAGCGGAGGATAAAATTCTGGTGGGCGCAAAAGAAAAAGAGTGGGAAGAGTATCTGAAGCCATGAAAAAGAAACTGAATTATGTTGACATTGTCAAAGAAACGGTGATCCTGACTGTAGCAGTGGCGATCATCGCAGCAGCGGTATATTTTTTCCTGGTGCCAAGCCATACGTCGGTCAGCAGTATTTCCGGTCTTGGAATCGTGCTTTCCAACTTTGTGCCGCTGCAGCTGTCGGCTATTACCATGATTCTGAATGTGGTATTGCTGATCATTGGATTTTTTACCTGTGGAAGAGAGTTTGGAGTTAAGACGGTTTATACCAGTGTAATGCTGCCGTTGTTTCTGGGATTGTTTGAGATCATTTTTCCAAATTTCGGTTCTATGACAGATAGCCAGGAACTGGATGTTCTGTGTTATGTTCTGGTAGTGAGTGTGGGACTTAGCATTCTTTTTAACCGGAATGCATCCTCAGGCGGACTGGATATCGTAGCGAAGATCATGAATAAGTATCTCCACATGGAACTTGGAAAAGCCATGTCTCTTTCCGGTATGTGCGTGGCACTTTCTGCGGCTCTTGTCTATGATAAGAAGACGGTGGTGTTAAGTATTCTGGGAACGTATTTTAACGGGATCGTTCTGGATCATTTTATTTTTGACCATAACATCAAACGGCGTGTCTGCATTATCACGAAAAAGGAAGAGGAGCTGAGGCAGTTTATCATTCACGACCTGCACAGCGGTGCAACGATCTATGAGGCCATCGGTGCCTACAACATGGAAAAACGCCGTGAGATCATCACCATCGTAGATAAAGGTGAATATCAGAAGCTGATGAAGTTTATAAACCAGGAGGACCCGAAAGCGTTTATCACGGTTTATAATGTATCGAATATGCGGTATCAGCCGAAGAAATAAGAATATTTTGCTGGAATAAAAAACTCCCGGGACAAAACTCCCGGGAATTTTTTTGCCATATTTTACAGGAAAATATATTTCAGGACAAACAGCACTGCCAGTACATACATCAGAGCGCTGATCTTCTTTTCTTTTGCTTTACCTGTGATCAGGTTGATGGCTACGTATGTGATAACTCCCATGGAGATACCTTCGGAAATGCTGTAGAAGAACGGCATTGCGATGATACATACATAGCATGGGATCGCCTCGGACATATCACTGAAATCAATGCTAATAACATTGCTGAGCATGTACAATCCGACGATCACCAGAGCCGGAGCTGTGGCAAAGGACGGGATCGCCAGGAAGATTGGAGACAGGAACAGGGACAGGCCAAATAAGATGGCAGTTGTCACTGCGGTAAGTCCGGTTCTTCCGCCTTCGGATACACCGGAAGCACTTTCTACGAAGGTAGTGGTTGTGGATGTACCAAGAACTGCACCGGCAGTTGTTGCAACTGCATCTGCAAGAAGTGCGCCCTTGATGTTAGGAAGCTTGCCATTTTCATCCAGCATGCCTGCTTTAGAAGAGACACCAACGAGAGTTCCAAGAGTATCAAAAAGATCTACAAATAAAAATGCAAACAGGATAACAAGGAAATCCAGTGAGAAAACTCCGTCAAACTGCAGCTTCGCAAAGATCGGAGCAAGGCTCGGGATAGAGAGTCCGTTGCTGAAATCCGGGAGCAGGCTGTAGAAGCCAATCTCCGGGTTCGGAACATAAAGTCCGGCGAACTGACAGATGATTCCAAGTCCCCATGTGATCAGGATACCCCAGAGGATGTTTCCCTTTACATTCTTAACAACCAGGATACCGGTTACGATGATACCGATCAGAGCCAGGATAACGGTGATTCCCACATTGTTGAAGGAAGCCTCTACACCCTTGGCTGCGTTGTAGCCATCTACAGAGAAAAGCTGCAGCAGAGTGGAGCCGCCGATCACGATATTGGCATTCTGTAATCCTACAAATGCGATGAAAAGACCGATACCAACGCTGACTGCGGATTTCAGGTTCAGAGGGATCGCATTGAAGATCGCTTCACGTACATTGGTAAGTGAAAGAACAATAAATACGATACCTTCTGCAAAAACTGCAGTCAGTGCATACTCCCAGCTGTAGCCCATACCGATAACAACTGTATAGGCAAAGTATGCGTTCAAACCCATTCCGGGTGCCAGTGCGAACGGGTAGTTGGCGAAGATCGCCATCAGCAGCGTTCCAAGGAAGGCTGCCAGTGCGGTAGCTGTGAATACAGCTCCGGAATCCATGCCGGTTGCGGACAGGATGTTTGGGTTAACTGCCAGGATATACGCCATTGTCATGAAGGTGGTGATACCTGCCAGAACCTCTGTTTTGGCGTCCGTTTTGTTTGCGGACAGCTTGAAGATTTTTTCTAACATATTTCTTTCCCTTTCTTAAATATGTTTTTGGACAACATGTCTATTTTATCATATAAAAAATTTGTGTGCAATCGTTAATGCTTAACAGATATTGTTATGTAAGGTAATTTTTTGCAAAATACTTTTACAAGCAGGTAATTTGTGTGTAAAATACAGAAAAGAGAGTATTCGATTTACAGACGGGTTTATTTTGTGATGAAGGGAGAGTAGATAATGTCTGAGAAAAAACTTCGGAATATTACAGATGTGATCTGTTTTCTGATGATCCTAGTGTACGTGATGTATCTTGTAGCCACCTGGGGAAATCTGCCGGAGAGGGTGCCGATACATTTTAATGCGCATGGGATCCCGGACCGGTATGGGAAGAAGGGCAGCCTTCTTCTGGAGCCGATTTTGGGTCTGCTGATCCTGGCGCTTCTGATGTTCTGCCAGAGATTTCCGCAGTGGTGGAATTATCCGGTTGAGGTGACGGAGGAAAACAGAGAGCGTATTTTTGAGATCGCGTCCAAAATGATGTCTGTGATCAAGCTGTTATCCATTGGAGTATGTCTTTATGCCGGAATCAGCGGTAATCTGGGAACGGCACCTATGTGGCCGGTGTGGATACTGATCGCAGGGATTTTCGTAACATTGATCCTGGGGATCCGGGGAATATATAAGACTGATAAAGAAACTGGCATGGATGAGGATGATAAATCGTGAAGCGGTCGCGTTTGTGATCATGCAGCAGAGTGGAAGATAAATGTCCGATTTATTGTACTGAATATGGCTGGAACCAGTGAAAGTGGATCGCGAATATCCGCTTGATGAAATTATAATAAAAACAGGAAAGGAATCTCAGGAGCATATGGCAGATACAAGAACAGATGAGCTTTACAGAGCACTTCAGGACAAAGGCTATCCCGATGAACTGTGCCGGGAAATCGCCTATAAACATATGAATACCGATTACACAGCTACACGGATGCTGGGGTATTTATACAGGGTGACAAGTCCCAGAGTGGAGGATGTGATCGATGAGATGCTGGCGATTTTAAGTGACCGGGAAGCCATCATCCGGAAGAAAGAGCTGGAACACGCCCAGGCTACGATCAACAGCGTGTATCGGGAGGGTTTGTAACGGAAATCCCGGAGCTGTGCCAGTGCTGGCAGATTAGAAGCACTGCAGCAGTTCCGGGATTTTATGATTTGATCCTTGAATAAGAGATAGTCAGGATAAAATCACTGCACTTAATACAACGAGATCACTGACTGCCGATCCACGATCTCAACATCCAGGGCAGGCCGGCAGGAGGAGCTGACAGAGCCGGTGCGGATCTTTTCCAGGAGAAGACTGGTGGCAAGGAGTGCTTTCCGGGGGATGTTCTGGGAGACGGAGGTCAGCTTGGGCAGAGTGTACTGGCACAGTGTCAGGTTATCATATCCGATCACAGAGAGATCCACAGGAACGCGGTAGCCGCCCAGGCGGGCACCCTCCATAATTCCGATAGCACAGATATCCGCTGTAGTTACCGCAGCGGTAACTGGAGAGTTGCTGGATGCAATCTCACGGCCGGCCTGGATACCGCCCTCATAAGAAGGAGAGTACTCATAAACGTAATCCGGGTTAAAAGCAATATGGTTCTCCTCCAGCGCCCGTTTATAGCCATTGAAACGGCTGGTAAGAACGTGGTTGTTTTTGTAATCGGCCACAAAGGCAATGGCAGAATGACCGTGATTGATCATATATTTTGTGGAAAGGTAAAGACCCTTCTCATCATTGGAAGTGATATTGATAAGATTGGGGTGTTCCAGTTCACAGTCAAAAGTGGCGATGGGGCAGGTGGCAGAATCCATCAGCCTTGCCATGTATTCGCCGGCGGCAGGATAAAGAATGATGATTCCATCTACATTCCAGTTCTTCAGAAGGGAAATGATATCCGCATTTTTTGATACAGAGCGGATCATGGTGAAATATTCATTCTTCTGCAGTTCTTTTTCGATAGCACCGATCATAGTGCTGACATAAGGGTTCTCAAAATAGTTGGTTCCCAGGAGCACATCTTTTTCATCGAGGGAAATGATGATGCCGATGATATGGGATTTTTTATTGGATAAGCTCCGGGCATTCAGGTTGGGAACATATCCGTATTCTTCTATGATCGCATTGACCTTGTCTCTGGTTTTCTGGGAAACGCGGCTGGTTTTGCCGTTGATCACATTGGAGACGGTCATCATACTGACACCGGCCAGATCTGCGATATCTTTTAATGTCATACTACACACCTCTGTTCTTCCATAGCAGTTTCCGGGAAGGAAACTGCTGTCATACATATATATATTATATAAAAAATTCTGACACATTTCTCAGTTAAAAATAAAAATACAATGAAAAATCCAGAATTTATGTATCCTCTTATTACAGGTTTACAAGGTTTAAACACGAAATATAAATGTTCGAAAAAAACGGTTTATAAACTATATATATTATAGTCCAACATAGTGAAAAAATCAATGTATGATTGCGGGAAAATAAAAAAATGCAGCCTTGAAATATGAAAAATGCACAAAAATTCCATATAAATACTGGAAAAATCGACGAAATAATAAATTTATATTGACGAATCTCTATGCGCGTGATAGATTAACAATAGATTTAGCGCTAAACTAAAAGGAACGGAAAACGTAGTCAAAAAACAGGAAAATACCGGAAAGAAAGAGGTAATGCATGAAAAAGAGAGTTTTTGCAGCGGTAGTTGCTGCAGCAATGGTTGTAACTGCATTTACAGGATGTGGCAGTACAGGAAGTTCTGCCGGAAGTGACAGCAAATCCGAAGCTAAGGCAGAGGTACCTACAGAGCCTTTCGGAGATACGGTCAAATATGACCCCAGTGTGGAGCTCAATGACGGAAAAGACATCACCGTAGAGCTTTGGGAGTGGGGCAGTGACGAGTTGTTCCAGCAGATCATCGACGGATACACAGCGATCCATCCAAATGTAACGATCAATCTTGTTGATAACCCATGGGAGGATTACTGGACCAAGCTTCCTCTTGCACTGGATGGGAACAACGGACCGGCTATTTTCAACGTACATAACAGCTACCATGAGAACCTGATCAATTACATGGCTCCTCTTGATATCCCCACAGAGGATCTGGAGGCAGATTTCAACGGTGTAAGCGCCCATGTGATCGATGGAAAGGTTTACTATATTGATTACGGTATGATGACCGGATCTGTATACTACAACAAAGATATGTGGGAGAAAGCAGGTCTGACAGATGATGATATCCCGAAGACCTGGGACGAGATGATCGAGGTTGCCAAGAAGCTTACTATTAAAGACGGTGACAAGATCGTTCAGGCAGGTCTGAACTTCAACGATGATTTCCATCAGAATTACCTCCTTGGCCTGAATTATCAGCTGGGAGAAAACCTCTTCAAGGAAGACGGAGTTACTCCGAATGTAAACTCTGATGCAATGAAGAAGGTAATGCAGATGCTGGTAGATATGTATGATGTAGATGGCATCGGTTCCAAGGACTTCGGTGAGAAAGCAGCAGACAGCTTCGGACAGGGACAGTCAGCCATGGTCATCCAGTGGGGACACTACTACAACACTCTGAAAACAACATGGAGCAACATCGACTTTGGCGTATTTGAAATCCCGACCTTTGACGGCGAGCCATATGCTTACAACCGTTACAACGGTGAGTCTACCTTTGGCGTAAACAAAAACGCTCCGGCTGACCAGCAGGCAGTTGCACAGGACTTCGTAAAATATTTCCTGGCAAACGATGACGCACAGATCGCATTTAACCTGGCAATGAGTACCTTCCCGGCTAAGAAATCTCTGGCAGATAATGAGAAGATCCTTGAAAATCCTTCTCTGAAGGTTCTTTCCGAGCACATTGACCACTATATCTGGCCGGGCCCGATGCCTGCAACTGTGGAGACTTCTCTGAAAAAAGCAGGAGAGGATGTATTCTTCAACGGTGTTGACATTGATACTGCCCTGGACGAGGCAGAAGCCAACATCACAAAGGATATGAAGAACAGTACATTCAAATCTGTAGAAAACCTTTATGAGTATGCAAAATAAAAAGATGCCGTGAGCAATCCGCAGGTATCAGAGCAGAAAGGCGCACTTGGAAAAGGGTGCGCCTTTCTCAGCAAAAAGATGTGTATCGAAAAGATAAGGAGGATGCATCGATGTTTAAAAAAACAAATCCGCTGCAGAGCAAAAGCGAGATCATTTTGAGAAATATCGTTGTTCTGGCAATGGTGATCTTCTTTACGGTATTTCTGATCGTACCTATTGGAATCGCTTTTGCAGGAAGCTTTCATGAGTGGAACCCGTTGAGCGGTACTTACCGGTTCCTGGGTCTTGAGAATTATAAGGAAGTATTTACCAGTGCTCTGTTTGGAAAATCCATGCTGAACACAGTGATCTTCTCTGCTGTAGTTATTTTCTTTCGTGTAGGTCTTGGACTTGGAATCGCCTATGCGATCTATTCCACACTGATAAAATATAAAAGCTTTTTCAGAGCTGTATATTATATGCCGGTTGTAACTCCTATGGTAGCCGTAGCCTTTGTATGGAAATTCATGTACAATCCTCAGATCGGTACCATCAATCAGATCTTCGGACTGGATGTAAACTGGCTGATGAATCCGAAAACCGCTCTTCTTGCAATTATGATCATGACCATCTGGAAGGATTTCGGATACGCAGTTGTTATGTACATGGCAGGTCTCTATTCTCTTCCGACAGATGCTCTTGAGGCCGCAAAAGTAGATGGCGCCAACGCATGGCAGACGTTCCGTTACATCACACTTCCGCTGCTGAAGCCTATGACACTGTTCGTTATCATCACTTCTATTATTTCCTACCTTCAGGCATATGTTCAGATCCTGATCATGACGGAAGGTGGCCCCGGAACAGCAACTTACCTTGCATCCTACATCATCTATGATGAAGCGTTTGTAAAATACAACTTCGGATATGCATCTGCACTGTCCTTTGTATTGTTCGTTATCACAGCAGTATTTACCTGGTTATCATTCCGTGTTTCCGGAACAGAAGATTAAAGGAGGAAAACATTCATGAAAAGAAAAGTCAGTAGTATTGCTTTAAATGCACTCCTTCTGATCCTTGGAGTGGTTACCGTATATCCTTTTGTATGGATGATTTTTTCATCCTTCAAGGAAAATCAGGAGATCATGGCTCTGGAGCAGCATCTCCTTCCGCAGAAATTCATCATTGATAACTACATCAATATGAACGCACATTTTAATTTTGTCCGTTTCTTTTTAAACAGTATTGTTATTACGGTAGTGATCACTCTGATCGTAATTTATACAAGTACTATCTGTGGTTTTGTACTGAGTAAATACAAATTTAAAGGAAGAAATATTCTTTTCGGATTCGTACTTTCTACTATGATGATCCCGTGGTGTGTTACCATTATCCCGAAGTATTCCATGATCCAGGCATTTGGCTGGATGGACAGCTACAAAGCACTGATCATCCCGGCTATGTTCAGCGGCTTCGGAATCTTCATGATGAAGCAGCATATCTCCGCACTTCCGGACGAGATCCTGGAGGCGGCAAGAATTGACGGAGCCAATGAGTTTTATATTTTCCACAAGATCGTATTACCGATGTCAAAAAATGGAATCTTCAGTATTGCGATCTTCCAGTTCCTTTGGACATGGGAGGATTTCCTGTGGCCATACCTGGTAATTACAAACAAAGACAAACAGCTTCTTGCCGTTGGTCTTAAGATGTTTAACGGACAGTATTCCACAGATTATGGTGCACTGTTTGCGGCAACTGCCATTTCCATCATCCCGGTACTTCTGATCTATCTGTTCTTCCAGAAACAGTTTATCGCCGGAATCGCAGCATCTGCTGTAAAGGGCTGATGGCATACAGATAATAAACGGAGGGACATAAATGCAGGATATATATAAAGTAGAAACACATCCTCTGGCATTAAGCGAAAATATGATCACAGGGGATAAATACAGGATTACGTTTCTTACAGAGGGACTGATCCGTCTGGAGTATGATGAGGAGGGCGTATTTGAGGATCGCCCCACGCAGATGGTGTTTTTCAGGGATTTTCCGAAAGCGGACTATCGTGTAGTGCGTACAGAGAATGGGATCGAGGTCCATACGAAAAGAATCCACCTTATTTATAATGAGAAGGAATTTACCAGCTGGGGCTTAAGCATTCAGGTAAAAGGAAACTTAAGCGCTTACCACAGCATCTGGCACTACGGAGAAGAGATCCATGATCTGAAGGGAACCGCCAGAACGCTGGATATGGTGGACGGAGCAACAGAGCTGGAGCATGGTATTCTTTCCAGGTTCGGATATTCTCTGGTGGACGACAGCAGATCGCAGGTGCTTCTGCCGGACGGCTGGATCGAGCCAAGAAGAAAGGGTATCAAGGATCTGTACTTCTTCGGATACGGACATGACTATAAAGAAGCACTTCATGATTTTTACAGACTCTGCGGAAAAACACCGATGCTTCCAAGGTTTGCTCTCGGAAACTGGTGGAGCAGATATTATAAATATTCTGAAGAAAGCTACAATGAGCTGATGGATAAATTCCAGGAAAAAAATATCCCATTTACGGTTGCAGTCATTGATATGGACTGGCATGTGACCGATGTTGACCCGAAATACGGAAGCGGCTGGACCGGATATACCTGGAATAAAGAGCTCTTCCCGGACCCGAAGCGTTTCCTGGATGGTTTACATAAAAGAGGAATGCGTACCACATTAAATGTACATCCTGCAGACGGCGTACAGGGCTGGGAAGAAATGTATGAGGACATGGCAAAGGCCATGGGTGTGGATTATGAAAATGAGGATCCGGTAGTATGCGATCCGGCAAGTCCGAAATTTATGGAAGCCTATTTCAAATATCTTCATCATCCGAGAGAGGAAGAAGGTGTGGATTTCTGGTGGATCGACTGGCAGCAGGGAAGCAACTGCAAGATCGAAGGGCTTGATCCTCTGTGGATCTTCAACCACTTCCATTTCCTGGACAGTGCCAGAAACGGAAAACGTCCCATGACCTTTTCCAGATATGCAGGTCCCGGAAGCCACAGATATCCGATAGGCTTTTCCGGAGATACTCATATTACCTGGGATTCCCTTGATTTTCAGCCATACTTTACATCCACAGCCTCCAACATCGGTTATGGATGGTGGAGTCATGATATCGGTGGGCATATGCTTGGATATAAGGATGACGAGATGACCGCCCGCTGGACACAGTACGGGATCTTTTCTCCGATCATGCGTCTCCACAGCTCATGCAGTGACTTCAACGGAAAAGAGCCGTGGCGTTTCAAAAAGGAGACAGAGGTTGTCATGGAAGAAGCTCTCCGTGAGCGCCACAGAATGATGCCGTATCTTTATACAATGAACTACAGAAGCTATCAGGAAGATCTTCCTCTGGTGGAGCCGATGTATTACGAATATCCGGAGGCACCGGAGGCATATGCGGTAAAAAATCAGTACTTTTTCGGAGACCAGCTGATGGTAGCGGTTGTGACAACACCGAGAGTAAAAGGCCTTAATGTAGCAAAGACAGCAGTATGGCTGCCGGATGGGGTATGGTATGATATTTATACAGGTCTGCGCTATGAAGGTGGACGAATGGTGGATATGTACCGTACTCTGGACAGTATCCCGGTTCTTGCAAAAGCGGGCGGCATTCTGGTGATGACCGATGAGATCCGTGGAACAGAGGCGGAAAAGAATCCGGAAAGCCTGAATATCCGGGTATTCCCGGGTGCTGACGGAAGCTTCAGATTGTATGAGGATGACAACGAAACTTGTGCTTACGAAAATGGTGCCTGTGTATTTACGGAAATGGATTATAAGGAAAAGGATCAGGGAGTATTTACCATTCATCCCGCGCAGGGAAAAACAGAGCTGATCCCGGCAAAGAGAGCTTATACCGTAGAGTTCTGTAATTTTGCGAAAACAGGCTCAGATACTGTGAAGGTTCTGGTTAACGGAGCAGAGACTGAGGCTGCTGTAAAATATGAAGAGAAGCTTCAGAAGATCTGTGTGGAAGTGGAAGCAGACACAGCGGCAGAGGTGCAGATCATTCTCGCTGGCGAAGTGGCAGATAATCAGACAGAGAAACGTGTCTTTGATTTCCTGAACCAGGCAGAGATCGGTTTTGTACTGAAGGACAGATTATATCAGCTGGTTACAGCCGGAAAGAAGCTGCCAGTTCTTTTATCTGAGCTTCAGTCCATGGAGCTGGACAAGGATCTTTATGGAGCACTGATGGAGATCCTGACTGCATAAAAATCTGAATAAAATCGCGTTTCCAAACCATACTATCATTATTATCAAAAGAAAGGATGATCATAATGATATTAAAGGAAAAAGAACGCACAGTGATCCAGGATCTTCAGACACAGGAAAAAAGCTGCATTGAAAAATACGGAAAATATGCACAGCAGGCCAGGGATCCGGAGCTTAAAAGCTTATTTCAGACTCTTCAGAAAAAAGAGCAGGAGCATTACGATTCCCTGAACCAGGTGCTTTCCGGTACAGTTCCACAGGTAAACTGCAACGACAGTGACGGCCGTGATTACCAGCCAAAAGTTACCTACACATCGGTGATGTCCACAGAGGATAAGGAACACGATGCTTTTCTTGCAACAGACTGTATCGGAACAGAAAAGCTGATTTCCGGAGAATACAACTCGGAGGTTTTTGCTTTTGAAGACAGTGGTGTGCGGAAGCTTCTGGCAGATATCCAGGTGGAAGAGCAGAACCATGCGGAGATGCTTTACAAATATAAGACTGCGAACGGAATGTTCTGATATATAAAAAAAGGGGGGATTTCAGTAATGGAATTCTTCCTTTTTTTGTTATATAATCAGGAGAACAGCAGGGAGAAATACTTTCCTGCAAAGAGAGGAGAAATAAGCATGAAGGGAACCAGCTGCGAATACTGTGCAAACTATACATATGATGAAGAGTGTGACGAATATTACTGTGATGTCAATCTGGATGAGGATGAATATTATCGTTTTGTGAGCAGTGATTACAAGGAATGTCCGTATTATCGTTCCGGAGATGAATATAAGGTGGTACGTCATCAGATGTGACACAGAGCAACAGAAAAAACAGAGCAGAAAATAATGTGATAAGACAAATGCAGGTTTTCCACGAAAAGAGATGAGAGTTTTGTGGAAAATCTGCATTTTGATGTTTTAATATGTGTAAAAGGCTTCAGATTTGTAAAAATTGGCGTGTTTACATTTGAAAAAAATATCTTTATAATAAAAATATTGGTCTGACAGGTGGGACTTTATATCATCCAGGAGATGATAATGATACAGGATTTTGTCTGAAGACAAAAATTTCGGGTAAGCGCCTGACAGACTTATAATAGATTTTTTGACTTGACGGAGGGTGTGACAGATTGGATATTATAAAGAAATTCGGGGATATGGTGGGAGAGGAATCCATCAGGGACCCGGAAAAAGCACGAAAACTTCTTCTCACTGGCTACCGGCTTCAGGAAAAACGTCTGCAGCTTTTCCCTGACAGGAAGCTACCGGCTTCAGGACAGTATGTAGCCCGTGTAGTTATGCAGAATATCATCAAAGCTCTTGCAAAACCGGACGATACCGCTCTGGTGAGCATTTTTGTACCGGGAGAGCTTCTGACAGCAGCAGGGATCACTCCGTATTCCGTGGAGGCAATGTCCTGCTTCATCGCCGGAACCAGATGTGAGCAGGCATTTCTGGCACAGACGGAATCAGAGGGCTTTCCGGAAACCATGTGCTCCTATCACAGGGTCTTTCTGGGAGCGTCCATGACAGGACTGGTACCGAAGCCCAAATGTACCATCTACACAAACCTTGCCTGCGACGGAAACATGATGACGTTTCCTTATCTGAAACAGAAATATCAGATCCCGGGCTTTTATATTGACGTACCCTATGAAAAAAATCAGGATTCCATCCGCTACGTGGCAGATCAGCTTCGCGAGATGAAAAAATTCCTGGAAGATGTCACCGGCAAAAAGATTTCTGAGCAGGCGGTACAGCGTGCAGTTGCCAACAGCAATGAAGCGGCCTCCTATTACAGCCGCCAGCTTGCCCTCAGAAAGGATCACGATCCGGTGACTTCCCTGACAAATGAGCTGTATGCGATCTTTATGTGCCACCTTCTTGCGGGTTCAGAGGAATCCCTGAAATATACAAAAATGCTCCTTGAGGATGTGAAGAAGGCGCCAAAGGGGGAAGGCCTTCACATTTTGTGGATGCATATGATGCCGTTTTTGCAGGAGCCGGTAAAGGATGTATTTAATTACAGCCAGAACGTGCACATCAGTGCCTGTGATTTTGTTGCAGACGGTTTTCAGCGGATGCAGGCCTCGGATCCTTATGAGGCCCTTGCGGAAAAAATGGTCAACTGTATTTACAACGGAAGTGTGAAGCAGAGGATCCGGCGCGCCCAGGAGCTGGCGAACCTTACAGAGGTAGACGGAGGGATCCTTTTTGCACACTGGGGCTGCAAGGGAACCATCGGAGCTTCCAGCCTGATCAAAAATTCTCTGGAAAATGCAGGACTCCCAACCATGGTCCTGGACGGTGACGGCTGTAACCCGGCCAATTCCAGTGACGGTCAGGTATCCACACGACTTCAGGCATATCTTGAGATGCTGTCAGAAGGTAAGGAGGGAAAGAGATCATGATACATTACGTCTGTAAATATACACCGTTGGAGCTTTTTAAAGGTTTTGGCGAGGAATGTGCGGTTCTTGAGGAAATGCCGGAGAATTTTGAGCTTTCGGACCAGATCGCACATGCCAATCTCTGCGGCTTCGGAAAATCCGTGATCCAGGCAGTGCTGGAGGGGAAGGTTGAACAGCTTGTTCTTGTTAACTGCTGTGATTCCATGCGCCGTGTGTACGACATTGTGGAAAGTACCGGTAAATGTAAATTTTTGTACATGCTGGACATGCCGCATGAGGATAATGACTGTGAAAAGGTGAAGCTTGCCCAGGGTATCCACCGTCTTAAGAAAGCTTACGAAAAATTTTCGGGGAAAACCTTTGATAAAAGTGGATTTTTGAACGCTTTTTCCCGTGAAGATGTGGATAACCAGCCATACATCGGAGTGTTGGGTGTCCGTGTCAGTGGTGTCCTGGAAAAAATGATCCGGGATAACATCCGCATGGATGTGGAAAACCTGACCTGTACAGGTGGAAGACGTCTTGCAGTGATCCGTGAGGAACTGGAAAAAATGGATGATGATGCTATGTTCCTGGCTTATGCGGATGCACTTCTTTCCCAGATGCCCTGCTTCCGTATGAATAACAGCACCAGAAGAAACCGGCTGTATCTGGACCCGAATCTGAAGGGGATCATTTATCATACTATCAAGTTCTGTGATTATTATGGTTTTGAATATGCAAGTATCAAGAGAGATATCAAGGTTCCGCTTCTGAAGATCGAGACAGATTTTACAAGCCAGAGTGCAGGACAGCTTCTTACCAGAGTACAGGCTTTTGCGGAGACGTTGGAAGGCTCTGAGGATATGGACCCATCAAAAGGAATCAGCGAGGAGATAAAGAAAAAAATGGAATCAGGAGTTTATTATGTGGCAGGGATCGACAGCGGTTCCACAAGTACGGATGTTGTGATCCTGGATAAAGACGGAAAAATTAAATCGACCATGATCATTCCCACAGGCGGCGGCGCTATGATGAGTGCAGAGAAGAGCCTGGAGATGGCAGTGGAAAAAGCAGGGATCAGGAAAGAAGATATCGTGCGTATCGTTACTACCGGATATGGACGTGCCTATATTGACAGTGGTGATGACAGTATCACAGAGATCACCTGTCACGCAAAGGGCGCACATTATCTGAATCCCAATGTGCGTACAGTTATCGATATCGGCGGTCAGGATATCAAGGCCATTAGTATTGATGACAACGGTGCGGTAAAAAATTTCCTGATGAACGATAAATGTGCGGCAGGAACCGGACGCTTCCTGGAAATGATGGCCCGTACTCTTGGACTTTCCCTGGAGGAAATGAGTACCCGTGGACTGGAATGGAAGGAGAACGTGGTGATCTCAAGCATGTGTACTGTATTTGCAGAGTCCGAGGTAGTTTCCCTGGTTGCACAGAATAAAGATGTTGCAGATATCATCCACGGTCTGAATGTATCCGTTGCCTCCAAGGTAGGAGCTCTTGCAGCCCGCCTTGGCAAAAAGAATCCGGGTGAATACATGATGACCGGTGGTGTTGCCAGAAATAAAGGTATCATCCAGGCACTGGAGGATAAGCTGGGTGCGAAGCTTTATATCTGTGATGAGGCACAGCTTTGTGGTGCGCTAGGTGCGGCACTGTTTGCTTATGAGAAGTGTAATGCGGCACTGTAGTCAGAAGTGTGGAAATTTTTTGAAAAATCCTTATATTTCCTGAGAAAAGAAATGACATAAGCCTGATGGAATGATAGAATGATAGACAGAATAGTAGTTTTCTGAATGATAATTCTATCACAGGAGGGTTTTTACAATGAAAAAAGCGCAGATCATCGTGGACAAATATTTCCTCACCGGAAAAACAGACAAAAGGATCTATGGTTCTTTTATAGAACATCTCGGACGTGCGGTTTATGAGGGGATTTATCAGGAAGGCAGCCCTCTTTCTGATGAGCAGGGATTCCGGAAGGATACTCTGGAGCTGGTAAGAGAGCTTCAAGTTCCGATTGTCCGTTATCCGGGCGGGAATTTTGTATCCGGATTCCGCTGGGAGGATAGTGTTGGACCGAAGAATCAGCGTCCGTCCAGACCGGAGCTGGCCTGGGGCGTGATCGAGACAAATCAGTTTGGTCTCAATGAGTTTGTGGACTGGTCAAAAAAAGCAGGCAGTGATGTGATGATGGCGGTGAACCTGGGAACAAGAGGACCGGAGGATGCGAAAAATCTTCTGGAATACTGTAACTTTAAGGGTGGTACCTATTACAGTGATCTTCGTAAGGCTCACGGCTATGAACAGCCGCATGATATCAAATTATGGTGTCTCGGAAACGAGATGGACGGTCCGTGGCAGATGGGACATAAAACTGCGACAGAGTACGGAAGAGTTGCAGCAGAGACTGCCCGCCTGATGAAATTTATGGATCCGGAGGTTGAGACTGTTGCATGCGGAAGCTCCAATTTGGAAATGCCTACCTTTGGCTCCTGGGAGTATACCGTTCTTGATGAGGCTTACGATCAGGTGGATTATCTTTCCCTGCATCAGTACTATGGAAATGCAGCGGGAGACACTGCCGATTTCCTGGCAAGCTCCAAGGGCATGGATGATTTTATCTCAGGAGTGGTTTCCATCTGCGATGCTGTAAAAGCAAAGAAGCATGGAAAAAAACAGATTAATCTTTCTTTCGACGAGTGGAACGTATGGTACCACAGCAATGAACAGGATAAGAAGCTGGAAAAATGGGTACAGGCACCTCATCAGCTGGAGGATGTTTATAACTTTGAGGATGCACTTCTTGTGGGAAGCATGCTGATTACACTTCTCCGTCATGCAGATCGTGTAAAGATCGCCTGTATGGCACAGCTGGTAAATGTTATCGCACCGATCATGACCTCTGATACAGGCGCATGGCGTCAGACGATCTTTTATCCATATATGCTGACAAGTGTGTTTGGAAGAGGAACGGTACTGAATACACAGGTTCTCACACCGGTATACGAGAGCAGAACTTATGGTGAGGCTCCGTATCTGGATTCCGTTTGCGTCTGGGATGAGGAAAAAGAGACGCTGACGATCTTTGCGGTAAATAAGAGCCTGGATGAGGATATGGAAGTTTCCTGCGATTTAAGGCAGTTTAAGGGATATAAAATCGTAGAGCATATTGTACTCAATAATGACGATCTTCAGGCAGTCAATACAGAGGCGCAGCCAGAGAATGTAGTTCCTGTAAAAGCCAGTGCAGAGTGCTCAAAGCTGGATGGTGGAAAACTGGAAGCAGTTTTTGAAAAACACAGCTGGAATATGATCCGTCTTGCGAAATAAGGGTCGGTGAAGTATAGTAAAAGCAGTTACAGAAAATGTAAATCATGCTACATTATGGGAGGTTTTTTATGTACACACCTGCAAAGGAACGCTACGAAACCATGGAATACAACCGCTGCGGTGAAAGCGGTCTGATGCTTCCGAAGGTATCTCTTGGATTATGGCATAATTTCGGAGATACATCTGATTATGAAAACATGAAACAGCTGTGTTTTACAGCTTTTGATAATGGTATCACACAGTTTGACCTTGCCAATAATTACGGACCTGCCTACGGAAGTGCAGAGCGGAATTTCGGCAAGATCCTGGAAGAGGAACTGATGCCTTACCGTGATGAAATGATCATCACAACTAAGGCAGGCTATGATATGTGGGAGGGTCCTTATGGAAACTGGGGCAGCCGCAAGTATCTTCTGGCGAGCCTTGACCAGAGCCTGAAGCGCATGGGCCTGGAATATGTGGATATTTTTTACCATCACAGAATGGACCCTGAGACTCCGCTTGAGGAGACTATGGGTGCATTGGCAACAGCGGTTCAGCAGGGCAAGGCCCTCTATGTGGGACTTTCCAATTATGATGGAAAAACCTTAAGCCAGGCGGCAGCGATCCTGAAGGATCTGAAATGCCCCTTTGTGATCAACCAGAACCGGTATTCCATTTTTGACAGAACTGTGGAAAAAAACGGTCTCAAGAGAACTACCGGCATTTTGAAAAAAGGTCTGATTACCTTTAGCCCTCTTGCCCAGGGACAGCTGACAGACCGTTACCTGAACGGGATCCCGGAGGACAGCCGTATCCGCAAAGACGGAAGATTCCTTAAGGAAAGTGTGCTGACGCCGGAGCGTCTGGATCAGATCCGGAGACTGAACGATTTGGCAGCCCAGCGTGGAGAGAAGCTGGCTGATATGGCACTTGGCTGGCTGCTTCAGCATAAGGAAGTTACCAGTGTTCTGATCGGAGCTTCCAAGCCACAGCAGATCCTTGATAATGTGAAAGCGATCCACTGTGCACCGTTTACAGCTGAGGAGCTGCGTCTGATCGACGAGATTTCAAAATAAGATTTATTATGATAAATGCCTGGATTTTTTCGTCTGGGAAGAGAGGTTTGACAACGGGATAGGTGTGTGCTATATTGAAAAACAGAAAAGAAAAGAGCCAGCGGGAGCTTGTGTGACAGGCTGAGAGGAAGATAGATCTTCGACCGTACCTGATTTGGGTAATGCCAACGGAGGGATTGTGATATAAGAGCGTGTCTCCGTGGAGTTTGCCATGGGGTGCGCTCTTTTTTGATGCAGGGATGGAACTGGAATGGTCTGACAATGTGGGAATGTGAAAGTGACAGAGACTGCATGTGGAGCTTCTGCGGCGAGCGGGCAGGAAGGGGAGCGCCTTAATGTCTGGCAGGGGAGTGATATTCCGGAGGATTTTTTCGGGAGGATCATGTAAGCGATGGGAATCCGTGTTTTCGGAGTGAGAGGAAGTAAGGGAACTTCGACCGCCAAAATCTAAGGGCAGACTGCAGCAGACGGGAAGTTTTTGCCCGGGCTCCGACAGGAATCTGCCTGATATTTCAGGGAGGAAAAAACACTATGGAAAAACAAAGGATGCACACGCTTCGTATGGTAATGCTGGCAATGATGGTTGCGATCGGTGTCGTTATTTCACCGATCCTGAGGATTGAGGGAATGTGCCCCACGGCGCATCTTGTCAATATCGTATGCTCGGTTCTGATGGGACCGTGGTACTCACTTCTCTGCGCGACCATGATTGGCGTGATCCGTATGATGTTCATGGGAATCCCGCCACTTGCATTGACCGGTGCAGTATTTGGCGCGTTCCTTTCAGGTGTGTTCTACAGACTTTCCAAAGGTAAGATCATCTGCGCGGTGATCGGTGAGATCTTTGGAACGGGTATCATCGGGTCTATGGTTTCTTATCCGGTGATGGCATTCCTGATGGGAAGAGGCGGACTGACAGCATTTTATTATACGCCGATGTTCCTTGCAGCAACCACAATGGGAGGATGTGTTGCCTATATTTTCCTGAAGGCTCTGAGTAAAGCAGGTCTTTTGGTGAAATTCCAGGCAGCTTTGGGTTCAAAAACATATGAGACAAAGAATTTTACAACTGCGAAAGCTAATTAAAGAAGAAAAGCCGCTGATCCATTGCATCACCAATCCGATCTCGATCCATGATTGTGCCAACGTGATCCTTGCAGTGGGTGCAAGGCCGATCATGGCGGAGCATCCGGCAGAGGTGGCAGATATTACGGCATCGGCTGGTGCGCTGATGCTGAATCTCGGGAATATTACCGATGCCAGGATCGAGTCAATGAAGCGTTCTATGAGAACTGCGATGGAAAAAAAGATCCCGGTTCTTCTGGATCTGGTAGGGGTTGCATGCAGTGATCTCAGGCTGGATCTGGCGAGGGAGCTTTTAAGCATCGGCCATCCGGCGGTATTGAAGGGAAATATGTCAGAGCTTTTGGCTGTTTCCGGGCTGCCGTCCCATGCGATCGGGATCGATGCGGGTGTCGAGGATGCCCTGACTGAGGAAAATATCGATGGAGTCAGTGAGGTGCTTAAGGCTTTTTCCAGAAATAATCAGGCGATCGTGCTGGCAACCGGGAAACAGGATTTTGTTACGGATGGTGAACGGGTTGTTCTGGTGCAAAATGGCAGTGCGGCGCTGTCCGGGATCACAGGAACCGGTTGTATGGTTGGTGCACTGACTGCGGCATTTTTGCCGGGGCGCGAAGATAATATTGCAAAAGAGATGACGGATAGTATAGAGGCAGGTGTCTGGTCTGGCGGTGAGATAGGATTAAATGAGAGATCCGGGAATTATCTGGCTGCGGCAGTTCTTGGTACTGCACTTATGGGTATCGCTGGTGAGGAAGCGGAGAAGATTTCCCGCGGTCCGGGAAGTTTTCAGGTAAATCTGCTGGATGAGATTTATGGACTTTCGGATCGGCAGCTGCTGGATCTGTTGAAGATTGAAATGTACTGAAAAAGAGGGGATTAGGATGGATAGAAAAGATTTGGATGTAACGTTGTATCTGGTGACGGATAGCTCTTATCATACGGAGGAGTCTTTGCTCCGTACGGTTGAGGAGGCCTGTAAGGGTGGTGTGACTCTGGTTCAGCTTCGTGAGAAGAATAAGGGTGGACGGGAGTATCTGGATAAGGCTTTTAAGGTGAAGGAGATCACAGATCGTTATCAGGTGCCGCTGATCATTGATGATCGTGTGGATGTGGCGCTGGCCTGTGATGCTGCTGGTGTGCATGTTGGAGCTTCTGATATTCCGGTTGCTGTGGCAAGGAAGCTGATGGGGCCGGATAAGATCGTGGGGGCTACTGCCAAGACGGTGGAGGCTGCTGTGAAGGCTTATGAGGATGGTGCGGATTATCTTGGTGTGGGGGCGATTTATCCTACTACTACTAAGGTTGTGACGATCCTTACCAAGGTTTCTACGTTGAAGGATATCTGTGAGGCGGTTCCGATTCCGGCGGTTGCGATCGGGGGATTGAATGCCGGGAATATGGATGTGCTTGAGGGCGCAGGCATGAGTGGTATGGCGGTTGTTTCTGCGATCATGAAGGCAGAGGATCCGAAGAAGAATGCGCAGGAGCTGAAGGAAAGAATTGTTGCTTTGATGGGAAAGTGATTTAGAAAGTGACTTAGAAAATGAGTGGAGAACAGTGGTGGATTTGAGGTTCATTGCTGTTCTTTTTTTGTTGAAATACGGACGCCTCACGGGCTGGTTTTTCAAGACGGCAGGGGAAGGTGGCTGCTCGGAAGTTTGGGCGTGAATGTTGGTTTGAGTGGTCTGCCGGGAATGAGATGTGAGGCACTTCGCTGTCGAATGTTGTTGAGATTTTTGGATGAAATTTGAGTGATTTTTATTATAGCATGTGGTATGGTTGTTATATCTTATAAGATCTTTTGTCTGTATGGACGTTCTTGGAGCTTCGAGTTCTGAAGCATTTTCCATTTTTGGTACTGTGAAAGTTGCTGTTCACTGGTAATATCCCGCGAGGTGTTTTTTGTGAGCGAAGGTCACAGAAAACCCGAGGCATACCGCGCGAATTTATGCAATCAGCATAAATTCTGTGCATCGCGAAGCGTGTTACTGAGAACGGAGTGAACAGTAACCTGTGAAATTTATGAAAGGCCGGTTTAGGGTGTTTTCATGTTTTATTTGTGTGGTATAATCTATATATATCAGTAGGAGTGTTAATGACTAACAATACTATATTTGATGATGTTTTCCGGACGATGGTGGAAAAGATGACGTATCTGATCGTTCCGCTGATCAATGAGGTGTTTCATACATCATATCCGGAAGATGTGAAGATCATGCACCTTAGGAATGAGCATCAGCTTGAGGATGGTGAACTGATCACGGATGCCCGACTTCTGATCGGGGATAAGGTGTATCATATTGAGTGTCAGAGTTCTGATGATACTATGATGGCGATCAGGATGTTTGAATATGATCTTGCAATTGCCTTGGAGAACAGACAGAGGATTGGAAGGAAGTTTTATGTAGAGTTCCCGAAATCTTGTGTGATATACTTGAGATCTACGAAGAATACGCCGGATGTTGAGGAAGTGGAGGTATTGTTTCCGGATGGACAGGTGTGTGTGTACCGGGTTCCGACAGTGAAGATGGAACTTTATACGAAGGATAGTATTTTCGAGAAGAATCTGTTGCTGTTGCTTCCATTTTACGTGATGAGGTATGAAAATGTAGCAGACACATTAGCTAAAGATTCGGAGAAGTTACAGGGATTGTTGATGGAATATGAAGATATAAGGATAAAACTTGAGAGAGAATTTTCAATTACTGGAAGAGCAGGTATGTATACAGATCTTAATAAATTGATCGTAAGAATATCGGATTATATTTTTCGAAAAGAAGAAAAAGTCAGGAAAGGAGTGGGTGAAGTTATGGGTGGAAAGGTTTTGCAGCTGGAGTCAGAGCGGCTTCGGGAGGAAGGTATGGCTATTGGAGAAGCCCGTGGGAAAGCCCGTGGAAAAGCGGAAGGAAAAGCGGAAGGAAAAGCAGAGGGAGAAGCAAGAATACGGGCTCTGATCAATTGTCTGATCTCGGATGGTCGTGTGGATGAGATACAGAAGATAGCTGACAGTGAGGATGTGTGTAAAGAATTGTACAGGGAATATGGTTTATAAAAAATGCCGGTGGGGATTACTCCACCGGAAGATCTCTGTGTTCTACGCTGGTGGAGAATACGATTTGTGTTTTGGTGCGGCCGAACTGCTGGAGTTCGTTGATGAAGTGGTCCAGTTCCATGGTGGAACGGAAGGCTACTTCGATGAGCATGGCGTAATCACCGGTGACGCAGTTGCATTCGATGACGTTGGGGATGGACTGGATGAAGGGGTAGAAGTCTTTTTTCTGGTAGGGTTCTACTTCCAGGTTAATGAATGCTTTTATATGATAACCGAGAAAAACCGGGTTGATCTGGGCGTGGTAGCCTGTGATCAGCCCGGTTTTTTCGAGGTGTTCGATCCTGGCGGAGACAGCTGGGGAGGAGAGGAAAACTTCCTTTGCGATTTCCTTTACCGGGATGCGGGCGTTTTTCTGAAGCATTTCGATGATCTTTCGGTCAATATTGTCAAGCTTGTGTTCCATGCGGACTGGCTCCTTTCAATGGTTTTTCTGTATTGATTATACTGCGTATGTTATCACAAC
This sequence comes from Blautia schinkii, assembly GCF_013304825.1. GTDB lineage: Bacteria > Bacillota > Clostridia > Lachnospirales > Lachnospiraceae > Blautia_A > Blautia_A schinkii_B. The sequence goes on from NZ_JAAWUO010000006.1 coordinate 73,544, forward strand.
ACAAGAAACGACTTAATAAAAATAAGAAAAACAAATAAAATTCTTAAAAAAATTAATTTAAACTATTGGAAAACACGGATAATCATGGTTTTCCCTTAAAAGTATTTACAAGCCACAAAGAAAGTGTTAGTTTCTTAGGCATCAGAAAAACAGCTGCTGATAAAAATGAAAATAACAAAATGATTTGTAAACAGTAAATATCCGTCGGACTGAAAAAATAAGATCGGAGGGCGGAGCAAATCAGATGTGCACAGGATCAGAAGAAAGAAGAGGGATGACAAAATGACAACAGAAACAAGACTGGAAGCAGATTCAATCGGAACTATGGAAGTGCCTGCAGAGGCATATTACGGAGTACAGGCATTAAGAGCGAAACAAAACTTTCCGATCACAGGAACAAAACTTCATCCGATATTTATCAAAAACCTGGCACAGGTCAAAAAAGCAGCAGCCATCACAAATAATAATGCAGAATTTCTTCCGAAGGAAAAAGCAGATGCTATCATCAAAGCCTGTGATGAAGTGATCGCAGGAAAATTGGCAGAGGAATTTATCGTGGATGCCATTCAGGGTGGTGCCGGAACCAGTGCAAACATGAACATGAATGAGGTGATCGCAAACAGAGCCGGTGAGCTCCTCGGATGTCCAAAGGGAAGCTATAAAATGGTTCATCCAAATGATCATGTAAACATGGCGCAGTCCACCAATGATGTGATCCCAACGGCCGGTAAGCTTACCGTTCTGGATCTTCTTGTACCTCTGGAAAAAGTGCTGGTAAGACTTGAAATTGAGCTTGCAAAAAAAGCAGAGGAATTTGATGATGTGATCACTATGGGACGTACACAGCTTCAGGATGCGGTTCCGATCCGCCTTGGACAGGTGTTCCATGGCTATGTGTCCATGGTTTCCAGAGACCGGAAACGTATCGAAAAAGCTCACAGGGAAATGTACACCGTAAACCTTGGAGGAACTGCAGTGGGAACTGCTATCAATGTTTCTGATTCTTATTTTTATAAAATTGTGCCAAATCTTGAAAAGCTTACAGGCTATCCGCTGAAACAGGCAGAGGATCTTTTTGACGCAACAGAAAATCTGGATGGCTTTGTTGCTGTATCCAGCGTGATAAAAACCTGTGCGGTGGATCTTTCCAAGATGTGCAACGATCTTCGCCTGATGTCCTCCGGTCCGAAAACCGGATTTGGTGAGATCAATCTTCCGGCGAAGCAGAATGGCTCTTCTATCATGCCTGGTAAGGTAAATCCGGTTATTCCGGAGGTGGTAAGTCAGGTTGCTTTCCATATCGTAGGACATGACACCACCATTACCATGGCAGCAGAAGCAGGTCAGCTGGAGCTGAATGCTTTTGAGCCGGTTGTATTCTGTAACCTGTTTGAATCCATCACAACTCTGGAAAAGGCAGTGGATACCCTGATCGTAAACTGTATCACAGGAATCACCGCAAACCGCAAACACTGCAAAGATCTGATGGAAAGCAGTGCGGGAATCGCAACAGCACTTTGCCCGTATATCGGATATAAGGCATCTGCAGCCATTGCAAAAACAGCTGTAAAAACAGGAAAATCCGTCAGAGAGCTTGTTATGGAGCAGGGATTCATGACGGAGAAAGAGCTGGAAGAGGTTCTTGATCCGTATCTGATGACAGAGGTCGGAGAAGAGAGGAAAGAGGATGAAGCAAGAAGGAAGGCCTGCTGAGAAAGTAGCGAAAGCGGATTGCGAATATCCGATTGAATGTGATATCAATGAGTACAAAAAGGGAGACTTGCCACAGTGCAGGTCTCCTTTTATAATGGAAGAAATGTGATAAGAAAAGAAGGGAAAGATACATGCTTAAACGAACAGCCATACGGGCACTTTGCAATACAACGGCATATCAGAGAGGCCTTGATATTTACCGTACCGGAAAGAGAATCCAGTCGTTGAATATTAAGCCTGAAGGAGCTGTGGATAAGATATCCGCAGCGGTGAAGGGAAGTGGGCGTAATGTATACAATACAGGCTTTCAGTATGATACAGAAGCGGATCGCATAAAAAAAGTATATTGTGACTGTCCGGCATTTCGCAGCTATTCCGGGATCTGTAAGCATTGCGTTGCAGTGTTTCTGGAGTATGGAGACCGTAAGGCTTATGAGCGTGTGGAAGTCCGTAAACAGCAGGATGAAGGCCAGAAGCAGGCAGAGATATTCAGTGGAACAGAATTTCCGGCAGCTGTATCCGGATCTGGACAGCCTGCAACGAAAACCACCGTTGAGTTAAAAAGTATTCTTAATCGTCAGATGTACAGCCGTATGCTCCCATTTTCCGGGGATCCGTATTTTGGCAGGGTGGAGCTGGAAACCTGTCTGAAATTCAATTCTGTGGGAAATTGCTTTACCGTGGAATTTCGCATTGGCTGTGAGAAAAAATATATCCTTAAGGATGTGCTGGCCTTTGTGTGGAACCTGGATCATAATGAGAAGGTTTCTTATGGAAAAAATCTGGAATTTATCCATTCAGATGAAGCCTTTTCGGAGAAATCCAGAGGCGTGCTGTCATTTATCCGGGAATGGGTTGAAAATCATCACGGCACTTACATGGCCAGGTATGAACAGCTGAAAAAAATAACTACAGAGGTAAAGGTGAGGGATCTTACCGTTGACAGAAAAGAACTTGAAGATCTGCTTCTTATACTTGGTGAGAATAGTTTCAAGTTTAAAATGAACAATGATCCGGAAACAACATGGCATGCTGTCAGAGAAATTCCGGACAGAATACTGACGATACGGAAGAAAGATCAGGGATTATCTCTGGAAATCTCACCTGTATACAGTGTAACAGGCATACGGTATCATATGTATTTTGATAATGCGAAGGTATATCTGGTTTCCAGGCAGGAGCTTGGGGCAGTGGAGGAATTTGTCACCTGTCTGGAGCAGCTTCCAGCAGGCAGAGGCTTTATTGATGAACCGGATATGTCTGCGTTTGTGAGAGAAATGCTTCCTTCCCTGGAAAAATTTTTCCACTGTGATCTCAGGGATTTCCCGGAAAAAACAGGTCTTGAATGCTATAAGGCTGCATATGAAATCTATCTGGATGCGCCGGAGCGTGACTGGATCACCTGTAAGGCGTTTTCTGTTTACGGGGAAGATAAATTTTCGGTCTTTGACAGAAATGTATCTGTACAAACCAGGGACATTCCCGGAGAGATGGGCGTATTTGTCCTGTTGTCGAAGTATTTTAACGGATATGATGCGCAGCGGATGGAACTGGCATTGGATTGTCGTACCGGGGAATATGAAAATTTAAACGGAGAAGACGCGTCTGTGAATATGGACAGCTCCGAAGAAAAACTATACCAGCTCCTCAAAGAGGGCATCCCTGCCATGCGGAAAATCGGAACAGTCTACATTTCCCAGGCAATCAGGCAGATGCGTGTAATGAAAATGCCCGGAATCCGTCTTGGTGTGTCTCTTTCAGCCGGACTTCTGAACCTGGATCTGGATGTGGAGGGGATGGATCAGGCGCAGCTTTTTGACATCCTTTCCAGGTACGACCGCAGAAAAAAATATTTCCGTCTGAAGGATGGCAGCTTTTTGGATGTTTCCGATGGTCAGCTCCGGGAACTTTCTGTTCTGAAGAATGGAATGCAGATCAGTGACAGTGAACTGAAAAAAGGAAAGACTCAGGTTCCGGCTTACCGTGCCATGTATCTGGACAGTCAGCTGAAGAGAGGCGATCTGATCAAGGTAGAGAAGGATAACGCTTTTCGTGCGTTGATCCGGAACATGCAGACAATGGAGGAACATAAATTTCAGATTCCCAAGGAGCAGGAAAAAATCCTTCGGGGCTATCAGAAAGAGGGCTTTTACTGGATTAAAACCCTGAAGTATAACCAGTTTGGAGGAATCCTGGCAGATGATATGGGACTTGGAAAAACTCTCCAGGTGATTGCATTTCTCTGGTCGGAATTTCAGGAATCCAGACCAGAAGAAAACAGACGTGCACTTGTGGTAACGCCTGCTTCGCTTGTGTTTAACTGGATGAGCGAGATCGAACGTTTTGCTCCGGGACTTCCGGCTACCGTTGTGACAGGTGATGTGAAGGAGAGGAAAGCACTGATCCAAAATGCGGGAGAACGAGAGGTTCTGATCACATCCTATGACCTTCTGAAACGGGATCTGAAGGCTTATCAAAAGCTGGATTTTGTTGTACAGATCATTGATGAGGCGCAGTATATCAAGAATCACGGAACTCAGGTGGCGAAGGCTGTGAAGGAGATCCGGTCGGAATTCAGGCTTGCGCTGACTGGTACACCGGTAGAGAACCGGCTTAGTGAGCTGTGGAGTATTTTTGATTTTCTGATGCCGGGGTTTTTGTATTCTTATGAGAAGTTCCGAAAGGAAATAGAGCTTCCGGCAGTGCAGTACAGCAATTCCGATGCAATGGAGCGTCTGCAGAAAATGATCCGTCCTTTTGTGCTGCGGAGATTGAAGAAGGATGTGCTGAAGGATCTTCCGGATAAGCTGGAAAAAGATATGTTTTCCCCGTTGGAAAGTGAGCAGAAGGAGCTGTATGAGGCTCATACGGAACGGCTCCGGCTGATGCTGGGAATGCAGTCCGATGCAGAATTCCGTACTTCCAAGCTGCAGATCCTTGCGGAGATCACAAGACTGCGGCAGATCTGCTGTTATCCGGGACTGGTATATGAAGGATATAAAGGGAATTCTTCCAAGCTGGAAATGTGTATGGAGCTGGTTCAGAATGCGGTGAACGGAGGACATAAGCTCCTGTTGTTTTCCAAGTTTACTACCATGCTGGATGTGCTGGCAGAACGTCTGAAGAAAGCAAAGATTTCTTTTTATGTGCTGACGGGAGCTACCTCTAAGGAAAAGCGTGCCAGGCTGGTGAAGGCTTTTAATGAGGATGATACCTCTGTTTTCTGTATTTCCCTGAAAGCGGGAGGGACAGGACTGAACCTTACTGCGGCAGATATCGTGATCCATTATGATCCCTGGTGGAATCTTGCTGTGCAGAATCAGGCTACAGACCGTGCCCACCGCATCGGACAGCAGAACGTTGTCAGTGTTTACCGGCTTTTTATGAAGGACACCATAGAAGAACGCATTCGCGCCCTGCAGGAAATGAAACGGGAACTGGCTGACGAGATCTTAAGCGGAGAGGGAATCGGACAGGCACTGATCAGCAGGGAGGAAGTGCTGGAGCTGCTGGGTCGGTAAACTTCTTAATCGAATGCTGACTGCGAATACCCGCCTGACTCAACAAAAACACCCCCGATGGAAAACCGCGTGTGTAAATCACATACGCTATCCGTCAGGGGTATTTTATTTAAAGCTTTATTTTATGCAAAAAACTTATCGTACAGACCAAAGAAGAAAATAAACAGAATGATCAGCGGCAGGATATAAGTGATATATCCATGCATCCATTTCTGAATCTTCAGACCTTTTCCGGTGTTGGCTTCTTCTGTGAAGTTCTTCCAGCCCCAGCCGCGTTTGGAAACGCAGAAAAGCAGGTACACAAGAGAACCAAGCGGAAGCAGAAGGTTGCTTACCAGGAAATCTTCAAGGTCAAGAATTGCGCCGCCGAATACCTTGAGCCAGTCCCAGGACCATACATTGTATCCAAGTACGCATGGCAGAGACAGAAGGATGATGGCGATGGCATTTACAAGACTGGATTTTTTTCGGCTCCAGCCGGTAAGCTCCATACCGCAGGAAATAATATTTTCAAATACAGCCAGGATGGTCGAGAAAGCTGCAAATGACATAAAGATGAAGAACAGGCTTCCCCAGAGTCTTCCAAGCGGAATGTGGTTGAAAATATTCGGCAGTGTGATAAAGATCAGGCTCGGTCCGGAGGTCTGGTCAACATTGAATGTGAAACATGCCGGGAAAATAATAAGTCCGGAGGTGATCGCAACGAATGTATCCAGGATAGCAATGTTCACGGATTCCCCAAGCAGTGCGTGATCTTTTCCGATGTAGCTTCCAAAGATTGCCATAGCACCGATACCGAGGCTGAGAGTAAAGAATGCCTGGTTCATAGCACCGGTGATGGTGGTGATGATACCGATCTCTTTCATGCGCTCAAAATCAGGGATCAGGTAAAATTTCAGACCCTCTTTCGCACCATCCATGGTAAAGCTGTTGACAGCCAGGATAACCATAATGATCAGAAGGGAGATCATCATAACCTTGGTAACTTTTTCCAGACCGTTCTGAAGACCGCGGGAGCAGATAAAAACACCTGCGATAACAACAACGATCATCCAGAATCCCATGGTTACAGGCTTGCCAAGCATGTCTGTAAACTGACCGGCAACACCTTCAGAATCAAGCCCCTGGAATTTGCCGGTTGCTGTCATATAGAAATAATTCAGCATCCAGCCGGTAACTGTTGTGTAGAACATCATCAGAAGATAACATCCGATCAGAGTGACATATCCGTGGATGTGCCATTTCTGCCCTGGTTTCTCCAGAGCGTAGTAAGCTTTGACAGGGCTTTTCTGGCTGGCGCGTCCAACTGAAAACTCCATAGTCATAACAGGAAGTCCAAGAAGAGCCAGGAAGATCAGGTAAAACAGTACAAATGCACCGCCACCGCCCTGTCCGGCCATGTAAGGAAACTTCCAGACATTTCCGATTCCGATGGCACAGCCTGCGGAAATCAGGATGAATCCCAGACGGGATCCGAGTTTCTCTCTTTCTTTCATAATTCACCTCATGTAAATATGTATAGATCAGAGGGTGTTTGAAAAATCATTCCTGCCTTACAGAAAGCTTTTTCAAACATGCTCTGGCAGTCGGTAATTTTAAGGAGGCTGACATACCGGTATTATCCGGCAGAAAAATTACTTCATGGCAGCAGGGCTTACCGATTTGCTCCACCCGTAACTGTCGCTGAGTTTCTTTCAAGTAATACGTTAAAGTCACGGAGTTAATTCTATCATATTTCATGATTTTGCACAATAAAAATTACTTGTCCCACGCCCTTTTGTTGTGGAAAAAAACGCTTCGTGGTATACTGGAATACAGACTGGCGGATCAGGATATCTGCCAGAAAATACATGGAGAATTTTTCCGGAAAGGATCGTGGAGCATGCGTTTACAGAAAGTACAGGATGCCCTGAATAAAAAAAACATTAAATTCGAATACACAGAGGAGGACGGCTGCGGAAGCCTGGATTTCATGTTCCGTGGACTGAAGTTCCATGTATGGGAATATGAGGATAACGGCTGGGGAGCCGAGACGAATATCTATGCGGCCGGAAGGAGTGAGGATATTGACGGAGATTATGAGGAAAAGATCTCCGCAGAGATCCTTTCCTGGCCGGATATGATAAATAATTGAATATTTCAGGATTCCACATCAGTAACCCTGATTTCATCCCGGAATCCGTCCGTATAATGCAGTTCATAATCTTCTGTGATAAAAACGGCCTGCACTCCTTTTTTCTCCGCAAATTTCAGGCCGCCCTCCAGACCGAGTGCGAAGCAGGTGGTGCTTAAGGCGTCTCCGTCCACAGACTGGTCGGAGATGATCGTCACAGAGATCAGACCGTTATCATAAGGATAGCCGGTTTTGGGATTCAGGATATGATGGTATAATTTTCCGTCCTGCTTAAAGCATCGTTCGTAAATTCCGGAGGATACAACGGATTTTCCGGTGATATCCATAACAGCTTCAGTTTCGTTGCGGTCTGCAAAGGGTTTCTGGATGCCTACTTTGAAAGGGGTACCATCGGGCTTTGAGCCGATGCAGAGGACATTGCCGCCAAGGTTGATGATAGCACTGTTTACGCCTTTTTTTACCAGAAAATCCTTCAGACGATCTGCGATATAGCCCTTGGCAATGGCACCTACATCGAACTGGATATCATCAGAGGGAAGAGTGATATCCTGACCGTTAATGGTAACGCCGTCGGAGCTGCACAGAGGGAGAGCTTTCTGAATATCTGCATCATCCGGAGTCTTCGGGTCTTCTGCTGTGAAATCCCAGAGAGAGGTCAAAGGCGCAATGGCGATGTCAAAGGCACCGTCGGATTCCCTGGTGATATCGAGCCCTTCGGAAAGCAGAGCGGCAAGGTCTTCGGATATATGCCAGGTGCCTGCTGTGCCGTTGACCGGATATGGAGTAGTCTGCCCAACGGCATTGGAATCTTCATCAGATGTATCTTTGCGGTGATTTAATTTATAAAGCTCGCTGTTCTCGTTTGTCCGGCTGAAGATCAGCTCATATTTATCGCACAGTGCCAGACAGTCATCCAGGAGAGCTTTATCCTGGGAATCGTAAATTGTAATCTGTACGGCGGTGTTCAATTTGATGCTGCTGATACTGATGGGCTCATTTTCGTTGTTGAAGCTATCTGTATCAGTGATATTTCCACAGCCTGTGAAAAGAAGCATTGGACAGACAAGAACTGTGCACAATATTAAATAGAAGAAATGGGAATGTGAGTGGCTTCTTTTGGAATGAAAAAAATAAGTTGACATAATATTCTCCTGCTTTTTGATTGACTGGCTTAACTGAAGATTTATTATACCATGTATTTCTGAAATCAGAAAGGAATATGCCTGCTGCAAAAATCATTGTATTTTGCAATAATATAAGATATAATTTCTCCGAAAAAAGAACATATTTGCTATGGATGATATGGATCAGGATGATTGAGTGGAATTTTTACAGATAAAAGGAGAAATTTTTTATGATAAAAGTAATTGCAAGTGATATGGACGGCACACTTCTTGGTGATGACCACAGGATTGCACCGGAAACCCTTGCAGCGATCAGGCGTGCCTGCGATGCAGGAATCCGTTTTATGGTTGCCACCGGTCGGAATTTTCCCGGCGTCATGGAGGAACTGAAGGGAACTGATCTGACCTGTGATTATGTGGTGAGCAGCGGTGCGGAAGTACGCAATCCGCAGCAGGAGGTTGTAAAGAGTACACCGATTTCTATCGAGCTGTGTGAGGAGGTTTACAAGACGGCAAAAAAATACCCGGTATCGGTGGCATTTTTTACAGACCGTTACGATTACCGTATTGGAACAAAGAAAGAAATTGAAGCTGGAATCATTCAGCAGATCCGTCTTTTCAATATGGACATAGATACCAGCGAGGAAATTGTCCGGAAATCACCCCAGTACCGCAGGATCGCTGGAAACACGAAAGGGATTTCCGACATCCGTTCTCTGGAGAGCAGCGGTGCTCCGGTATATAAGATTTTCATTTTTGCGGCAGATGTGGAGCAGCTGGAGAAACTCAGTGATGAGCTGAAAGAAAATCCAGCCGTTGCAGTGGCTTCTTCCTTTATATATAATCAGGAGATCACAGCAGTGGAGGCGCAGAAAGGCCCGGTGCTGAAAGAATATATCGAGTCTCTGGGATATACCATGGATGAGGTGATGGTCCTTGGTGACAGCCTTAATGATTATTCCATGATCTCCATGGATTTCGGAGCAACCGTTGCAATGGAAAACGCAGTTTCGGAGATCAAAAGGGCAGCAAAATATATCACAAAGAGCAACAATGAGTTTGGCGTGGCCTATGCGATTGATCAGGTTCTGGAACGCCAGGGAAAATAGTTTTTCCCCCTTTTGAAAAAGTGTCATATATATTATAATGTAGAAAGATGAATACAGAAAAGCGAAAGGCCTGCGTTCCGGTGTATGAAGCAGAGTGGAATGAGAAGTTTCGTTTTACAAAAAACACAGACAAAGAGAGGAAATCACGATGGAAAAAATGGAAAATGTTTATATTATGGATCACCCGCTGATCAAACACAAAATTTCAATGCTCCGTGATAAAAATACAGGAACAAACGAGTTCCGTAAACTGGTAGAGGAGATTGGTATCCTGATGGGATATGAGGCACTTCGCGATCTTCCTACAGAGGAAGTAGAAGTTGAGACACCGATCGAGACATGCAAGACACCGATGATCGCAGGTAAGAAGCTGGCTGTTATCCCTGTTCTCCGTGCAGGTCTTGGAATGGTAAACAGTATCCTGACACTGGTGCCATCTGCGAAAGTTGGCCATGTAGGACTGTACCGTGATCCGGTAACACACGAACCACACGAGTACTATTGTAAACTTCCGGAGTCCATCGATGAGCGTATCGCAGTAATCGTTGACCCGATGCTTGCAACAGGCGGTTCCGGAGAGGCTGCCATTGATTTTGTTAAAAAACAGGGTGGAAAGAATATCAAATTTATGTGCATCATTGCAGCACCGGAAGGACTGAAACGTCTTCACGAGGCACATCCGGATGTACAGATCTACTGCGGTTCCCTTGACAGAGAACTCAACGAGAACGCTTACATTTGCCCGGGACTTGGTGATGCAGGAGACAGAATTTTCGGAACAAAATAAAATGATATCAGGGTGAAAAGCAGCTTGCTGCGGAACAATCTGTGGTATCTGAAAAAACTTCAAAAAAATACTTGACACACCCGGCACTGTTATGGTATTGTACCTAAGAACGCTGCCGAAGACAGTAGGTGCCGTAAGGCATAAGGATTAAAACGCCTACCGAGGTCCAAGTATTCTGAGTTAAGATTACACAAGGCCTTATTGCGAAGCAGTAAGGTCTTTTTTTAAAACAGATTGACTTATTGCGACGGCGGTATACAAAATCTATAAGGAGGTGTACCATTTCATGGCAAAAGTAGAACTGAAACAACCAATCGTAGAAGAGATCTCTAACAGCATTAAAGACGCACAGTCTGTTGTACTTGTAAACTACAGCGGTCTTACAGTTGAGCAGGATACAATTCTTCGTAAAGAGTTAAGAGAAGCTGGTGTTCAGTACAAGGTATACAAAAATACCATGATGCGTCGTGCATTCGAGGGTACAGCATTTGAGAGCCTCAGTGATCATTTACATGGCACAAATGCGATCGCTATCTCCGAGACAGACGCAACTGCTCCGGCAAGAATCCTTGCTAAATATGCAAAACAGTTCCCGGCACTGGAGCTGATCGCAGGTGTAGTTGAAGGTAACTACAATGATCAGGCCGGAATTCAGGCACTGTCCACAATTCCTTCAAGAGAGGAACTTCTTGGAAAACTGCTTGGAAGCATGCAGTCTCCGATCGCAAACTTCGCTCGTGTGCTTAATCAGATCGCAGAGCAGAACGGCGGAGCTGACGCAGCAGCTGCTGAGTAATCCCAGCAACGTGCAATTGGCGGCATAACGACCGCATGATTATTAATTAAAATTTATAAATGGAGGGAAATTAAAATGGCAAAATTAACAACAGAAGAATTTATTGCAGCAATCAAAGAATTATCTGTATTAGAGTTAAATGACCTTGTAAAAGCTTGTGAGGAAGAGTTCGGCGTTTCTGCAGCAGCAGGTGTTGTTGTAGCAGCAGCAGGTGCAGCAGGCGAGGCAGCTGAGGAGAAAGATGAGTTTGACGTAGAGCTTACAGAGGTTGGCGCTAACAAAGTTAAAGTTATCAAAGTTGTTCGTGAGGTTACAGGTCTTGGACTTAAAGAGGCTAAAGCTATCGTTGATGGTGCTCCGAAGGTTGTTAAAGAGGGCGCATCCAAAGCTGAGGCTGAGGACATCAAAACTAAACTTGAGGCTGAGGGAGCTAAGGTTACACTTAAATAATCCAATCAGAATAAGAGTTTTTGAGGCTGTTGTGCCTGCCGGTTTACCGGCGGCACAGCAGCTTCTTTTTTGTCTCTTGCTTTTTGGGAACAAAAGAAGGATAATGGAAAAACAGAAAGAGGGATGAAATATAAATATGAAGAAGAAAATGTTGGCCGGTGTTCTGGCTGTGCTTCTGGGACTTGCAGAAGCTTCGTTTCCGGCTGCGGCACAGAGTACGGTTTCAGAAGAAAATATAAGCAGTGCAGAAATACGGGAAGCATATTCCGCAGAAAAACCGGTTAATGCGGAAATGCAGACTGAAGACCCGAAAAAAGCGATCCTTGCACAGGATGCAGCGATGGAGCAGCAGGAGGATCTTGAGGATGAAGAAAATATGCCTGCCCGGGAACCGGATCCGCTGGTTCTTGATGATGACGGAAGTGTGGTTCCTGCGTCTGTTGCAGCGTGGACAGATGAAGACGCTGAACCGGAAACAGAAACTGAACCGGCAGAAAAAACTGGAATACAGGACCCCGGGGAAAGTGCGGCACAGGAACCGGAAGAAGAGATTTTTTTCGACGGAAATACAGACGGGACGGTGGAAGAGGCCGGTGCGTCAGAGAATGAAGTGTCGGCTGCTGACGAGACAGCGGATGAAAATGAACAGGCTGATCCACTGGAAGAAATACAGGAAACCGCAGATTCAGAGACAGCAGGAACTTCCGGTGAAGAACTGGAACAGGAGCCTGAGCAGGCCGGTGTACAGGAAGACACACAGAGCTCAACTGATGCAGAAGCAGCTGGAATTTCCGGTGAAGAACTGATCCGGGAAGCGGATCCTGCCAATATATCAGATGCTTCATCAGATGACACATCATCGCAGGAAGCTTTCACCTCAGGAGAAGGCGGGAATGAAGAATTTTCAGATGGAGATACTGGTGAAGGGGAAGTTGATGGATACAGAGTGCGGACTCTGAAAATAAAAAACGGTCAGGATATCACTGCGCCACTGAATACTTTATTCCTGAAGCTGAAAGACAAGGCTACATCCGTCTCTCCGTACAAGATCATCATCCCACCGGGGGAATATGTGCTGACAGGTACACTCTGTATGTACAGCAATATGTATTTATATGCACAGGGAGCTACGATCACAAAAACGTCAGATACCAAGCATCTGATCCTCAGGCTTGGAAATACGAAAGAATCAAAAGGTGGATATTCCGGCTACAGCAACATTGTGATCGATGGAGGAAAATGGGATTTTAATTATAAATGTGTAAAAGGCAAAGATGAACCAGGTGGTTTTGTAGGCTTCTGTATAGGACATGCCAATAATGTGGTTATCAAAAATGCTACGTTCCTCAATAATCTGAAATCTCATTTTCTGGAATTTGGTGGCGTAAAAAATGCCACGGTCACGGGCTGTACATTCCGGGGATATTATAAAAATTATGTAAAAGGCGGCCAGGAATGCATTCAGATCGACTGCTGTACTGATGAGGATAATGTTTTTCCTCAATATATGCCTTATGATGGCAGTACCTGTGAGGATTTTCTGATTGAGGGGAATACATTTGAGAATGTTTTTGCAGGAGTAGGCACGCACAGCATGATGACAGGAAAGACGTACAGGCGTATTTTTGTCCGGAATAATACCTTCCGAAATATCAGAAAACGCTGCGTTGAGTTTCTGAATTACGAAAACTCTGCAGCAGAAAATAATACGATGATCAATGTGGGGCTTGGCGTGGAAGTTTCTGCTGTGAACAAAAAAAACACCCATCTCATCAGAGGATATAAAGGCGGACCGGATGTGAATGCCGACAGAAAGATCCGGGTGACAGGAAATACGATCAGCCTTGCAAATACAACGAATATTGGCGGAACAGCCTGGATATGCAGTGGTATAAAAGTTTATGGTTACAGCATGAAAGAAACCGGGGGCGTGATTCCGAAAGGAATCTATCCGGTGAAAGGAGTTACGGTAAAAAACAACCAGGTTTCCGGCTATGGAAACGGCATCAGTATGAAGCTGACAAATACAGTCAATGCTTCCGGGAATCAGATCAAAATGAAAAGGACCTCTGCATTTTCTAATCTTGGGATTTATGCAGATGATTCCAGAGGTACCTGTGTTGAACAGAATACAGTATCAGGAGCTGCGAATGCAGGAATCTATTTTGGTGATAATGTGTATGGTGTCAATTCGAAGCAGAAGAATTATATCAGTGGAAACAGCGTAGTTTCTGTTGGGGGAGACGGAATTTTTCTGCAGGCAACAGGTGCGGCATCAAGAGTGGAAAAAAACTCAGTGAGATCTTCAGGCTGTTCGGGTATCCGTGTGGATTATGGAAAAGTTGTGGGGATTTACAGGAACACTTCTTCGTTTAACCGAAATCAGGGGATCAGGATCGAGCATACAAAGGGAAAGATCTGGATCAGGGACAATCAGGTTTTATCCAACAAAAAGAACGGAATACTGATCTGGAAAGCGAAGATATCAGAACTGAACCGGAATACTCTTGATAAAAACAGCGGAAATGGAATTTATCTTAATGAGTCACAGGTTCAGGATATAAGATCCAACGCCATATCCGGGAATGTGAAAAGTCAGGCCATATATGCAAGCGGCTGCAAAGGCTGGGCCAGTATCGGCCGTCCGGTCTGTAAAACTGTTACATCAAAGAGCACTGCGATAAAGGGAACAGCATCCGGCAGCCGCAGCGTTACGGTTTATGTGCAGAAAGCCGGAAAGCTCACAAAGCTTGGCACAGCATATGTAAATAAGAAGAAACAGTTTACGATCAAAATAAAAAAACAGAAAAAGAATACAGCTATGAAGCTTATCTCAAAAGATAAATATGGAAATACAGTAACCATCGGCTGTACTGTGAAATAAGAATGTGCGACAAGCAAAATATTCTGTTTCGGATATTCAGATATCGTCTGTATAAAAGGAACAGAATATTTTTTTGGAAAAATGTAAAAAAATCAAAAAAAGTTCTTGACACGCTTTTTTTCTTATGTTAAAGTGGAGGATGCTATATTATGGCTAGATATGCCTGCCTAAAGGTCAGGCGGGATCATGTTGTAATAAATAATAAAAAAACAGGGGTGAAACGTCAATGGAAAAAAACAGAATTCGTTCTGTAAAAACTGGAAAAAGCATGCGTATGAGCTACCAGAGGCAAAAAGAAGTCCTGGAAATGCCAAACCTGATCGAAGTTCAGAAAGATTCCTACCAGTGGTTTCTTGACGAAGGTTTAAAAGAAGTATTTGATGATATTTCTCCGATTGCAGATTACGGCGGAAAGCTCAGTCTGGAATTCATCGATTTCACATACGATGAAAAAGATGCAAAATATTCCATCGAGCAGTGTAAAGAACGTGACGTGACTTATGCCGCACCTTTGAAGGTTCGAGTAAGGCTGATCAATAAGGAAACAGAAGAGATCAACGAACACGAGATTTTCATGGGAGATTTACCGCTGATGACAGCTACAGGTACCTTTGTTATCAATGGTGCTGAGCGTGTTATTGTCAGCCAGTTAGTACGTTCCCCTGGAATCTACTATGCAATCGCTCATGATAAACTTGGTAAGAGACTGTTTTCCAGTACTGTAATTCCGAACAGAGGTGCATGGCTGGAGTACGAGACAGATTCAAATGATGTATTTTATGTACGTGTAGACAGAACAAGAAAGGTTCCGATCACTGTTCTGATCCGTGCACTGGGCATTGGAAGCAATGCTGAGATCATTGATCTGTTTGGTGAAGAGCCGAAGATCCTTGCCAGCTTTACAAAGGATACCTCCACAAACTATCAGGAAGGTCTCCTTGAGCTGTATAAGAAGATCCGTCCGGGCGAGCCGCTTGCAGTAGAGAGCGCAGAGAGCCTTATCATGGCAATGTTCTTTGATCCGAGAAGATATGACCTTGCCAAAGTAGGACGTTATAAATTTAATAAGAAGCTTCATTTCAATAAACGTATCGTAGGCCACAAGCTTTCTCAGGATGTTGTTGATACAACAACAGGAGAGATCCTTGCTGAGGCTGATACACTTGTTACAAAAGAGCTTGCAGATACACTGCAGAATTCCGCAGTTCCGTATGTGTGGATCCAGGGTGAGGAGAGAGAGATCAAGGTTCTTTCCAGCCTTATGGTTGATATCCGTCACTATCTGCCGGAGCTTGAGGATCCGAAGTCCCTGGGTGTTACAGAATTAGTATACTACCCGGTACTCGAAAAAATTCTGGAAGAAAATGACACATTTGAGGACAGATGTGATGCGATCAAACGTGATATCCACGACCTGATCCCGAAACACATCACCAAGGAAGATATCCTTGCGTCCATCAACTACAATATGCATCTGGAGTACGGCCTTGGAAACGATGATGATATCGATCACCTGGGCAACCGTCGTATCCGTGCTGTCGGTGAGCTGCTTCAGAACCAGTACCGCATCGGTCTTTCCAGACTTGAGCGTGTGGTACGTGAGAGAATGACAACACAGGATACAGAGAGTATTTCTCCGCAGTCCCTGATCAATATCAAACCTGTAACTGCAGCAGTGAAGGAGTTCTTCGGATCTTCCCAGCTGTCACAGTTCATGGACCAGAACAACCCTCTTGGAGAGCTGACTCATAAGAGAAGACTTTCTGCACTGGGACCTGGCGGTCTGTCACGAGATAGAGCCGGATTCGAGGTTCGAGATGTACATTACTCCCATTACGGAAGAATGTGCCCGATCGAGACTCCTGAGGGACCGAATATCGGTCTTATCAACTCCCTTGCATCTTATGCAAGAATCAATCAGTACGGTTTCGTAGAGGCTCCGTACAGAAAAATTGATAAAACAGATCCTTCCAACCCGCGTGTAACAGATGAAGTTGTATACATGACAGCGGACGAGGAAGATAATTATCATGTAGCACAGGCGAATGAGCCGCTGGACGAAGAGGGACATTTCCTTCATAAGAACGTTTCCGGTCGTTACCGTGAGGAGACACAGGAGTACGAGCAGCATATGTTCGATTACATGGACGTATCTCCGCGAATGGTATTCTCCGTTGCTACAGCCCTGATTCCGTTCCTGCAGAACGATGATGCGAACCGTGCGCTGATGGGATCAAACATGCAGCGTCAGGCCGTTCCGCTTCTTACAACAGAGGCTCCGGTTGTTGGTACTGGTATGGAGACCAAGACAGCCGTTGACTCCGGTGTATGTGTTGTTGCAAGAAAAGCAGGTACAGTACTTCGTTCCACATCTACAGATATTTCCATCAAGAATGATGACGGAACCAAGGATGATTACCATCTGACCAAATTTATGCGAAGCAACCAGAGCAACTGCTACAACCAGAGACCGATCGTGTTCCAGGGTGAGCATGTTGAGGCTGGACAGGTTATCGCTGATGGTCCGTCTACATCCAATGGTGAGCTTGCACTTGGTAAGAACCCGCTGATCGGATTTATGACCTGGGAAGGTTATAACTACGAGGATGCTGTTCTTCTTAGTGAGAGACTTGTACAGAACGATGTTTATACATCTGTTCATATCGAGGAGTATGAGGCAGAATCCCGTGATACCAAGCTGGGACCGGAAGAGATCACACGTGACGTTCCGGGTGTCGGCGATGATGCTCTGAAGGATCTGGATGAGCGTGGTATCATCCGTATCGGTGCTGAGGTACGTGCCGGTGATATCCTTGTTGGTAAGGTTACTCCTAAGGGAGAAACAGAGCTTACTGCTGAGGAGCGTCTCCTTCGTGCCATCTTTGGTGAGAAGGCAAGAGAGGTACGTGATACTTCTCTTAAGGTACCACACGGTGAATATGGTATTATCGTAGATGCCAAGGTATTTACAAGAGAGAACGGCGATGAGCTGAGCCCTGGAGTAAATCAGGCAGTACGTATTTATATTGCACAGAAGAGAAAGATCTCCGTTGGTGATAAGATGGCTGGTCGTCATGGTAACAAGGGTGTCGTTTCCCGTGTACTTCCTGTTGAGGATATGCCATTCCTTCCGAACGGACGTCCGCTCGATATCGTGCTGAACCCTCTGGGTGTACCTTCCCGAATGAATATCGGACAGGTCCTGGAGATCCACTTAAGCCTTGCTGCCAAAGCACTTGGCTTCAATATCGCAACACCGGTATTCGATGGCGCAAACGAGGTTGATATCCAGGATACTCTGGAGCTTGCCAATGATTACGTTAATACGGAAGACTTCGAGGAATTCCGTGAGAAATATAAAGATGTTCTTGCACCGGATGTTATGCAGTACCTTGATGAGAACAAGGCTCACAGAGCACTTTGGAAGGGCGTTCCTATTTCCAGAGACGGTAAGGTAAGACTTCGTGACGGACGTACAGGAGAGTACTTTGACAGTCCTGTAACAATCGGTCATATGCACTACCTGAAACTGCATCATCTGGTAGACGATAAGATCCACGCACGTTCCACAGGTCCATACTCCCTGGTAACACAGCAGCCTCTGGGTGGTAAAGCTCAGTTTGGTGGCCAGCGTTTCGGAGAGATGGAGGTTTGGGCACTGGAGGCATATGGTGCTTCCTATACACTGCAGGAGATCCTGACAGTGAAGTCTGATGATGTGATCGGACGTGTTAAGACCTATGAAGCAATCATCAAAGGCGACAACATTCCTGAGCCAGGTATTCCTGAGTCCTTTAAGGTTCTTCTTAAAGAGCTTCAGTCCCTTGGTCTGGATGTACGTGTGCTCAGCGAGGACGGATCAGAGGTACACATTATGGAGACTTCTGATTACGGAGATACAGATCTTCGTCATGTCATCGAGGGCGATTCCAGAGGACGCAGAGATGAGGAGTCCTTCGGTAAACACGGCTATACCAAGCAGGAGTTCAGCGGAGAAGAGCTTGTCAATGTAGAAGAAGACGAGGACATGGAAGACGAGGATGACATGATCGAGTTTGAAGAGTCCTTTGATGATGAGGAATAAGAAAGGGGAAAGAATACATGGCAGAAACAACGAACGCCAATGAAACATATCAGCCAATGACTTTCGATGCCATCAAGATTGGACTGGCGTCCCCTGAGAAGATCAGAGAGTGGTCACACGGTGAGGTTTTAAAACCTGAAACAATCAACTACAGAACCTTGAAGCCTGAGAAGGACGGTCTTTTCTGCGAAAGAATTTTCGGACCGAGCAAGGACTGGGAGTGCCACTGTGGAAAGTATAAAAAAATTCGCTATAAAGGCGTTGTCTGCGACAGATGTGGTGTTGAAGTAACCAAATCTGCCGTTCGTAGAGAGCGTATGGGACACATCGAGCTTGCAGCTCCGGTGTCTCATATCTGGTACTTCAAAGGAATTCCGTCCCGTATGGGTCTGATCCTTGACATTTCTCCGAGAACACTGGAGAAAGTGCTTTACTTTGCCAACTATATCGTTCTGGATCCTGCTGATTCCGGACTTATGTACAAACAGGTACTCACCGAGCGTGAGTACCAGGAAGCACGTGAGTCTTACGGCGAAGGATTCCGCGTAGGTATGGGTGCTGAATCCATCATGGAGCTTCTGCAGGCTATTGATCTTGAAAAAGATTCCGAAGAGCTGAAAGCAGAGCTTGTAGATGCAACCGGCCAGAAACGTGCAAGAATCATCAAACGTCTTGAGGTTGTGGAGTCCTTCCGTGAGTCCGGCAACCGTCCTGAGTGGATGATCATGACTGTTATTCCGGTTATCCCGCCGGATCTTCGTCCTATGGTACAGCTGGACGGAGGACGTTTTGCAACATCTGACCTGAATGATCTTTACAGAAGGATCATCAACAGAAACAACCGTCTGAAAAGACTTCTGGAGCTTGGTGCTCCGGATATCATTGTCCGCAACGAGAAGCGTATGCTGCAGGAGGCTGTAGATGCCCTGATCGATAACGGACGCCGTGGACGTCCTGTAACAGGCCCTGGAAACAGAGCTCTGAAATCCCTTTCCGATATGCTGAAAGGTAAATCCGGACGTTTCCGTCAGAACCTTCTTGGTAAACGAGTTGACTACTCCGGACGTTCTGTAATCGTCGTAGGACCTGAGCTGAAGATTTATCAGTGTGGTCTTCCGAAAGAGATGGCTATCGAGCTGTTCAAACCATTCGTTATGAAAGAGCTTGTTGCCAACGGAACTTCCCACAACATCAAGAATGCCAAGAAAATGGTAGAGAAACTTGAGCCGGCAGTATGGGATGTCCTTGAGGAAGTTATCAAGGAGCATCCGGTTATGCTGAACCGTGCACCTACACTGCATCGTCTGGGTATCCAGGCGTTCGAGCCGATCCTTGTAGAAGGTAAGGCTATCAAGCTTCATCCGCTTGTTTGTACAGCGTTCAACGCTGACTTCGATGGTGACCAGATGGCCGTACATCTTCCGCTTTCCCAGGAAGCACAGGCAGAGTGCCGTTTCCTTCTGTTATCACCGAACAACCTTCTGAAACCGTCAGATGGTGGTCCTGTAGCCGTTCCTTCACAGGATATGGTTCTTGGTATCTACTACCTGACTCAGGAGAGACCTGGAAATAAGGGTGAAGGCAAGTTCTTCAAGAGTGTCAACGAGGCAATTCTTGCATACGAGAACAAGGTCATCACACTCCAGACAAAGATCATTGTCCATTGCCATAAGACAATGCCGGACGGAACTGTTTTAAGCGGTAATGTTCATTCTACACTGGGACGTTTCCTGTTTAACGAGATTCTTCCGCAGGATCTTGGATTCGTAGACAGAAGTGTACCTGGAAACGAACTGCTTCTTGAGGTTGATTTCCTTGTAGGTAAGAAACAGCTGAAGCAGATCCTTGAAAAGGTTATCAATACTCACGGTGCAACAAAGACAGCCGAGGTACTTGACTCCGTTAAGGCTATGGGTTACAAATACTCCACACGTGCAGCCATGACCGTATCTATTTCCGATATGACCGTGCCGCCGCAGAAGCCGGAGATGATCAAGCAGGCACAGGATACTGTTGACCGTATCACAAAGAACTACAAACGTGGTCTTATCACAGAGGAAGAGCGTTACAAAGAGGTTGTTGATACCTGGAAGAAGACTGATGATGAGCTTACAAAAGCACTTCTTACAGGTCTTGATAAGTACAACAACATCTTCATGATGGCTGACTCCGGAGCCCGTGGTTCTGATAAGCAGATCAAGCAGCTTGCCGGAATGCGTGGATTGATGGCTGATACAACCGGTCATACAATCGAGCTCCCGATCAAGTCAAACTTCCGTGAAGGTCTTGACGTACTGGAGTACTTCATGTCCGCTCATGGAGCCCGTAAAGGTCTTTCCGATACCGCTCTTCGTACAGCCGATTCAGGATACCTGACAAGACGACTTGTTGACGTATCCCAGGATCTGATCGTTCGTGAGGCAGACTGCTGTGAGAACAGAGCAGAGATCTCGGGTATGGTTGTTCGTGGATTCATGGACGGAAAAGAAGAGATCGAGAGCCTTCAGGAGCGTATCACAGGACGTTTCTCCTGTGAAACAGTTAAGAATAAAGACGGAGAAATCCTTGTTAAAGCAAACCACATGATCACACCGAAGCGTGCAGCCCGTATTATGAAAGAGGGCGTAAGCAACCAGACAGGCGGACCGATCGACAAACTGAAGATCCGTACCATCCTTTCCTGTAAGTGCAAGGTTGGTGTCTGCGCAAAATGTTATGGTGCAAACATGGCTACCGGTGAGCCGGTACAGGTTGGTGAGTCTGTTGGTATCATCGCAGCACAGTCTATCGGTGAGCCAGGTACACAGCTGACCATGCGTACATTCCATACCGGTGGTGTTGCCGGTGGAGATATCACACAGGGTCTTCCTCGTGTCGAGGAGCTTTTTGAGGCAAGAAAGCCAAAGGGTCTTGCGATCATCACAGAGATCCCGGGTGTTGCCACTATCAACGACACTAAGAAGAAACGTGAGATCATCGTAAACGATCCGGAGACAGGTGATTCCAAGACTTACCTGATCCCATACGGTTCCCGTATCAAAGTCCTTGACGGACAGGTTCTTGAGGCCGGTGACGAGCTGACAGAAGGTAGTGTAAATCCGCATGATATCCTGAGAATCAAGGGTGTTCGTGCAGTTCAGGATTACATGATCCGCGAGGTTCAGCGTGTATACCGTCTGCAGGGTGTTGAGATCAACGATAAGCATATCGAGGTTATCGTTCATCAGATGCTGAAGAAGATCCGTATCGAGGATAACGGAGATACAGAGTTCCTGCCGGGAACACTTGTTGATGTCCTTGACGTTGAGGAAGTTAACGAGAAGCTTGAGGCAGAGGGCAAACAGCCGGCAGAGGGCAAACAGGTTATGCTTGGTATTACAAAAGCATCTCTTGCAACCAACTCTTTCCTGTCAGCAGCATCCTTCCAGGAGACAACGAAAGTCCTGACAGAAGCTGCTATCAAGGGTAAGATCGATCCGCTGATCGGTCTGAAAGAGAACGTTATCATTGGTAAACTGATTCCTGCAGGTACAGGTATGAAGCGTTACAGTGAGATCAGTCTCGATACAGGAATGCCGGAAGTAAAGAATGCTTCTGAGGAGCCGGAAGATATTGAGGATATTTCCGTAGAGGAAGATGCGGCTGAGACTGCTCCGGAAGAAGAGACCGCTGCTGTTGAAGAGACAACAGAGGAAACTGCACCGGTAGAAGAATAAGTCGAATACCTTGCTAATATAAACATAATCTCCCCCCGGAATTCCGGAGGGAGATTTCTGTATATTGGGAGCATTTAACATTCTGAGAGAGGAGGGATTGCGATGGACAAGGAACTGCCAATTTCCCCGTGGCCTGAGTGGAAGATCATAAGCAAGATCGGGGAAGGATCTTTTGGAAGAGTATACAAAGCTCAGAGAACAGAGAAGGGACGTTCTTTTTACTCGGCAATTAAGATAATCACAATCCCCGCCAGTAAAGGGGAACTGGATAGTGTGCGCTCAGAATCCGGTGATGAGAAATCCGTTCGCGATTATTTCGAAAACCTGGTTGAGGAGTGCATTCAGGAAGTAAGCACCATGGAGTATTTCCGGGGGAATTCCCACATTGTATCTGTTGAAGATTACAAGGTTATGGAATACCTGGATGAAATCGGATGGGATATTTTTATCCGCATGGAATATCTTACAAGCTTTATGGAATATTATGCGGGAAAAAATCTCACAGAAAAAGAAGTGATGAAGCTCGGCATGGACCTTTGCAAAGCACTGGAATACTGCGGACAGCTTCACATCATTCACAGGGATATCAAACCTGAGAATATTTTTGTATCCAGGTTCGGGGATTTCAAACTGGGTGATTTTGGAATCGCCCGTGAGCTGGAAAAAACAATGAGTACCCTTTCCAAGAAGGGAACTTATTCTTATATGGCACCGGAGATGTACAGGGGAGAAAAGTACGATAACAGAGTGGACATCTACGCACTTGGACTGGTGCTTTACAAGTTAATGAACCATAACAGACTGCCGTTTCTTAACCTTGAGAAACAGCTGATCACATACCGGGATAAGGAGAATGCCCTGACGAGAAGAATGTCCGGGGAAAAACCTCCGGCACCAGCAGATGCGGGAGATGCTTTGGGCGAAGTCATCCTGAAGGCCTGTGCCTATGACTCAGGAGAACGTTATCAGACGCCACGTGAGTTCCGGGAAGCATTGGAAGCCATTCGATATGGAACAAAAGTGCAAAAGGAAGCTGGCAAAACAGCGCAGCCGCTTCGGAAAGAAGCGAAAGAACGGTACGTTCCTGAATCAATGCCAAGGTTCCTTCAGGAGGGAGCGGTAAATCAGCTGGCAAGAACAAGCCAGATAAATACAGAAGCTGTCCGTGAGGCAAGGCGAAATTATGTACAGAAATCCAAAGCTGCCGGAGCTGGTCAGTATAGTCAGCAGGATAATCCATCAGCAGGAATGTCAGACCGGAACAGGGCTTATGATAATGTACAGGATTCAGCGCAGAATACTGCACAGAGTTCATTTGCATATTCCCGTAAACCTGTTTCCGGAAGGACAACCCCGGAAAACGAAAGCAGATCTGTTTCACAGTTAAAGAGTCAGGGACAGCAGAATTCCGGTATAAGAAGAACCGGAGCTGTGCAGCCAAAAGTTACCACAATAGAAGATCTGGAGAATAATCGGGACCAGGATCTGCGGGAATGGAAGGATCCGGTGTCTGACAGCACTGAAAAGGAACCGGACAGAAAGAATCGAAAAGGTTTTTTCAGGATGATCATAACTGCTGTTGTGGTCATCACCCTGATCGGAGGAATTTTTATAGCACGTAATGTTCTGGAATCTGCGGACAGCGGAAATCAGGCTTCTGCGGAAACTGATGATTCTGATGCACTGAACAGTGGGAATTTCGGAACAACAGATAGTACTGACAAGAGTTTTACCCAGGCAATGGAAACCATACGTGAGCATGCAACAACCATAGAAGAGGCTCTGGACAGTTATAAACGTGAAGGCACAGAGGGGGAACGCCTGCGCTTTTATAATCCGTCAGGAGAGATTGCCAAAGTGCTTGTCTACCCGGATCAGTCCGCAGATGGTGTTTATGAGGAATATTTTTACTGGGGAGAGCAGATGTTTTATACCTATGTATGGAACGGTGATGAGAATCAGTATTTCTATTATCAGGACGGTCTTCTGATACGCTGGATCGATAAGGATGGAAAAGTCCATGATAAAGAAAGTGACAATGACAAATATGTAGAACTGGGAGACAAATACTGGAGCAATTCCGTTGTGGAGCTGCAGCAGTAATTGTTAAAAGGGTTTTTACGAAAGGAAAAAGAATGGCCTATCAGATTGATTATGCGTATACATGCCACACCGGGAAGGTAAGGGCTAATAATGAGGATAATTTCTGGTGCTGCGGTGTGCGCCTGCCGGTGCACAACCAGGGAGTTGATGGCATCCTGGCAGGTCATACACAGCACTGGCAGCTACCTGTACTTGCTGTTTTTGACGGCATGGGAGGAGAGAGCTGCGGTGAGATGGCAGCCTCTGCAGCAGTGGAAGCACTGGGTGGATTTTACGAGGAGAATCGGAGGAATCTTCGAAAGGAACCTGTGGATTTTCTTACAGGGGCCTGCGAAAATATGAATGAAGCAGTATGCCGCTACAGCAGAGATAACCGTATCAGCAGCATGGGAACTACAATGGCGCTGCTGTCCTTCAGTGAAAAGGCAATCTATGCCTGTAACCTGGGAGACAGCCGTATTTACCGCCATTTTCGGGGAAAACTCCAGCAGATTTCCACAGATCATGTGATCGGTGGGAAGATGCTGGGAAAAGCACCTCTGACGCAGTACCTGGGATTTCAGGAAGAGAATGTGGCACTGGAGCCGTCCATTGTGGAGATCGGTTATCAGGATGGAAGCAGCTATCTTATCTGTTCAGACGGAGTGACAGATATGCTTTCTGATGAGGAGATCCAGGCAGTTCTGGCTAAAAATTCCACAGCAGAAGAGAAGGTGGAAGAACTTCTTGGAGCAGCTCTGGAAAAAGGCGGTCGGGATAATGTGACAATGGTCCTGGCTCAGATCAGCGGCTACGAAGAAAAAAATCCTCTCAAAAGATGGGCAGAGCGGCATAGCACCGGGCGGTAACAATACCGGCCTGGCAGTTCTGCCGGGGAGTAATAAAAGGGATAAGGAGAATCTAAGATGAGAAATCGAATGCAGGATCTTGATTTTGAACAGACAGTTGCCTTCGATTCTGTGAAGGACTTTGAGTTTACAAGAAAGGCGGCGCAGAAATTTCGCCAGGTTGTCAGTCTGGATTCCTTTGAGGATGAGGATGCTGACGTTATTTTTCATTATCTTTATAAAGAAATGGAGCTTGTATCCTTCGGTGACTATCTGAAGAGATATGTTTATGAGAGGGCAGAACTTGAGGAGCCTTTTTCTCAGGTGCCCCAGGAGGTCTATAAGGAGATCGTAGTGGAATCCTTCAAGGAAACTTACACACCGAAATCCATGTCCCCCACATCAGCCAAATTAAGTTCGCTGGTGAACAACTGGCTGACACAGGCTTCTGTGAAACGTGAGACTGTTTTTCTGCTGGGATTCGGTCTTCGCATGAGTACGGAGGATGTGTCGGACTTCCTCACAAGAGTGCTCCGTGAGCAGGATTTTGATTTCCATAATCCGGAGGAAGTAATCTACTGGTATTGCTATCAGAACCATCTGGGCTACTATAAAGCAGAGGAATACAGAGAAACCTACAAGAACCTTGCTCCTGTGGAAAAAAAGACCGGAGAAGTTGTTTACGGTACAGGCCTTTGTCTGGACAGCGAGGAGAAGCTTCTGGAATATCTGGCATTTTTAAAAGGCAGATGTGATGATCCTATGTCTGAGAAGAGCCAGGCGTTCCGGGAATTTATGGTTCTCCTGGAGCGTGCAAAGAAGATCATTGCAGCGATGTATCAGAAGGATGAAGAAGAGAACGGCGGCAAAAAGATATGGAAGCCTGAGAACATAAACGCTTCAGATCTTGAGAAGGTTATCTGCAGCGGAATCCCGATCAATAAGATGGGAAATCTTAAGAAGATGTCAGCTTCTATTCTGACAAAACATTTCAGCCAGAAGCGTTTCAGCCGCCAGAGGATCAATAATATCCTGAACCATAAATTTCCTGTGGAACGTTTTGATCTGATCACGCTGGAGTTTTTTGTGATCTCGCAGGAGATGGCAGATGATGATCCATATACCAGATACCGCCATTTTCTGGATGAGATCCAGGGGATTCTGGCCCGCTGCGGAATGGGTGAAATTTACATAGTAAATCCATATGAATGTTTTATTCTCATGTGTCTGCTTACGGACTGTCCGCTGGCAGTATTCTCTGAAATCTGGGAGAAGTCCTACGAAGAGGGGGAAGAGAAGAATTAAAAAAATGATACGTCATAAAGGTTCTGTATAAACTCTGAATGGCGTATCATTTTTTTATGGGAAATATTATTTATTCGTTATAGTAACCGTAGATCGCGCGGCTGTCCTCGGCAATGGTACTCTGTGCAGCAGAGGTATCTTTGACATCCTGTGACATAAAGCAGATGACCAGATCAATTCCCTTGGCTGTGTCGTAGATAATACCAGCGTCATTCTCTACTGTGTCAAGCTCGCCGGTCTTATTGGCAACCTTTACGCCATCCGGCATCTGTGCAGGAATCTTGTTCTGTCTTGTCTGCATTTTGAGAAGATGGTACATGTATTCTGCACCTGCAAGGGTATCCTCAGTGGAAGTGCCTTTATCCTGCTGATAAATGGTCTTGAGAAATTTTCCGCAGTCTTTGACAGAAGTGTAATTATCTCCATTGGAGTTATCTGCAAGAAGGAGACGGCCCATGGAAGTACTGGTGTATCCGTGATCCTGACAGAACTTATTTACACGTGCCATTCCGGCTGCATCGTCGCCGCTTCCCAGATAATTCACAAGAGTATTGGCTGCATCGTTGTCGCTGACTGTGATCATGGAATTCAGATTGTTATCCAGACTGTCTTTTCCGTATGAGGCAGAAAGCTTGTCATAGTCTTCATATACAGCACCCATGATATAGAGCTTGATCAGGCTGGCTGCCTGCATCTGCTGGTCATTGATGGCACCTTCGGTATTTTTTGCAAGGTTGCATACATATACAGACCAGGTTCCGTTATCTGTTGGAAGAAGAGCCTGCACCTGATTCAGTACATTGTCCATGCTGGAATCAGAATTATCGGTAAAAGTACTGCTTCCGCTGGAAGGGGAAAGAGTGCCTTCTTCCTGAGTTGCAGATGAGCTGTCTTTACTGTCTGCTGAAGCGGAATCCTGTGAAACGGAATCAGTGGAATCCTGTGAAGCGGAGTCTGTGGAATTCTGTGTGTCAGAATCAGAAGCATCGGAGGAAGCCTGGGAATCAGTCTGAGCATTTGCAGCGGCACTTGCAACAGTAGGATCATCCGGATAAAGTGCATCCAGCTGATCTGCCTTGCTGCTTAATTCAGCAGCAGAATCAGAAACTTCCTGAACATTTTTCTGCAGTTCATTTACTTTAGACTGGAGAGATGCAAGCTTGTCCAGAGTCCGGACATTTAGTGCACCGAGACCTGCCAGTGCAGTTACCAGCACTGCGATCACAATATACAGAAACGTATTTTTTTTCATATATAAGTAAACTCCTTTTTATTGTTGGAAATAAGCATCTATTCCATTGGCGATTCCCTCGGCCATTGTCTGCTGAAAGGAGGAATCCGCCATCTTCAGATCATCGTTCTGATTGGTCATAAATCCCATTTCCACGATTGTAACCGGTATGGTACTCCAGTTGATCCCTGTCATATTGTCTGTGTAGATAATGCCGCGGTTCTGAAAACCGGTAGCTGCACAGTAGGAATCAATGATGCACCGGGAAAGCCGGTTGGAACTATCGTAAAGATCAGAAACATAGGGATTCTGCTGAGACGGGCACATGGTCAGTGCACCGGAAACGCCGGAAGAATCATCGCCGTTGGCATGGATCCGCACGCAGATCTCCGCGCCCTTTGATGCCACCAGTTCTGCACGTTCCTTATTGCTGATCGCAGTATCATTATCTGTTCGTGTCATAACAACCTGATAGCCACGCTGTTCCAGGATATCCCTGAGAAGAAGGGAAACGTTAAGATTCAGCTGATATTCAGGAAGACCGCTGAAGGAACCGCTGGTTCCTGTAGAAGCTTTTGCTTTCATTGTGGAAGAACCAGGTCCGTTGGGTTCCGTGGCACTCATGTCAACGCTTTCGCTCTGGTGTCCCGGATCAATGCCTACGATATGTCCGTTGGCAGCAGATGTGGAAGCAACGTCTGCATCGTCAGAGGCCTCTTTGCTGTCAACCTGGCTGAAAACAGAAGGTTTGGCAGTGGTTTGCGTATTCTCTGCTTCCGGTGCACGTTCATGTTCTCCGGTGTTGCTTTTGGCAGCTTTCTCTGTCTGAGATCTATGCTGCAGGTATTTGTCGGTTGCCTGTTTTTTTTCGATCTTTGCTGTATAAAGTTCAATGTCTTCTTTCAGGGCTGTCTGCTTTTGTTTAACCGGCTTGATTACAGATGCCATTTTCTGGTCAACAGCATCGATCTTCTGGTAAGTCTTGTAACTGAGGCCAAAAAGCAGTCCAATACAGATAAGACCCGTCAAAAACAGGACGATCGCCATCAGATGGGGCTTTTTTTCCATAAGCTCATGTCCTTTCTGGGTGGGTATTTTGTATTTGTAAATATTATAAAGAAGGAGTCTGGAAAAAGCAATTGCGAAATTGTGCTTGACAACAGGAAAAAGTGTGGTACTATATATGTAAAATAATTATATATAAAAATTTTATATATAAAATAATTACATAAAGAGGTGTGCCTATGTATTATTATCCGGTGTCTGCAGTGCTGACGGAATGCCTGATCCTTTCTGTTGTAGAGCAGCAGGATTCTTACGGATATGAGATCAGCCAGACAGTGAAGATGGTAGCTTCTATCAAAGAATCCACATTGTATCCGATCCTTCGCAGACTGGAGACGGACGGTTATCTGACAACTTATTCAGAGGAATTTCAGGGACGGAAACGTAAATATTATTCCATCACAGAAGAAGGACGGAAGCAGCTGGAATATTTGAGGAAAGAGTGGAGAGAATACCGCGATACTATAGACGATATTGTGGAAGGGAGACTTCGAAAATGACAAGAAAAGAGTATATGGAGCAGCTGAAGAAATATCTGAAGCGGCTTCCAAAAGAAGATTATGACAATGCCATTGAGTATTTTTCAGAATACTTTGATGAGGCTGGACCTGAGAATGAACAGCAGGTTATGGAAGAACTGGGACAACCTAAAGAGGCGGCAAGGGAACTGCTCCTGAACCTTTTGCAGGAGAGTGTCGGTGACAGTAAGGACATCACCGGGGAAAAAACAGCAGCTTTGCCGGCAGCAGGTTCATATTCCGGAGAGAGCTCCCATGCACATGGGCGGACAGATTCAGGAAACCTGAGTACAACAGGGTACAGTACATCCGCAGGAAAGAAGCGTTCTCCCGGAAAGATCATTCTTCTCGCATTTCTGGTGATCTGTGCATCGCCGGTGAGTATTGCGCTGTTGTTTGCAGGCCTTGCAGTACTGGCAGCAGTGGTGCTTGTCATCGCAGCAGTGATTTTTTCCATGGCAGTTACAGGTGTATCAGCAATAGCCGGAGGTATTGTGCTTACAGGTTTTGGAGTGACATTGATCGCGAAATCTCTGGCAGCAGCCTGCATGATGGTCGGCAGTGGATTTCTGATGGCAGGTGCGGGAATCCTCGTTGGAGTACTTACCATATATATATGTAAATGGTGTGCAATGGGAATTGGCCGTCTGGTTAACAGACTTGCAAGAAAGAAGGTGCATAAAAATGAATAAGATTGCAAAAACAGTGCTGATGACAGGCACAGCACTCTGTGCAGCGGGAGTTGTTCTTTCCACAGCAGGATATTTTGCAGGGGGAAAAGATTTCACATATACTTCAGATCATATGTATGTATCCGGAGGAAATTCTTCCAGTCGTAAAAATCTTACAGTAATGAAAAAAGAACAGATCGATGATTTTACGAAGCTGAATGTGGATTTTGAGAATTTTGATCTGGATATCCGTACCTCAGATGATGACCATTATTATATGGAATATAAGCTTGAGAAAAACGGGAGGAAAAATCCTCTGACCTGGAAGGATAAGGATGGAGAGCTCACACTTGAGGAGTCTGCAGGCGGCAGTGGAAGCTATTATATAACCTATGATCTGGGGATATTCTCGACATATGCGGATCTGACAGAAAAGAAAGATGCATTGAATACGGTTATTCTTTACATTCCGGAGAAGGCACAGCTTTCCGAAGCGGAGCTTCAGCTTTCCGACGGGGATCTTACTGCCGATCAGCTTTTGTGTAAAGAAATGACCCTGGAACTTCTCAATGGAGATCTGATGCTGGATAAGGGCGAGTTCGAAAAATTTGATGCAAAGCTTTCCGACGGGGATCTGAATGTAAAAGAGCTTCAATGTACAGATAACATGCAGCTGAAATCCGGAAACGGAGATGTGACCATAAAAAAGGCAGAGCTTGCAGATGGACAGATAGCTCTCAGCGACGGAGATCTTCAGATAGACAACGGCAGCTTTAACGGAGATATGAAGATCAATAGCTCCTGCGGTGATGTTTCTGTAGAAATGAAAAACGGCAGTGTGGAGAAAACCAATATTTATCTGAAAGCTGCAGATGGAGATGTGGATACGGAGGGGCTTTCCAGGGGAAAATCCGACAATGAGGAAGACACCTCTGTTTATGAGAACAAGGCCAGTGCTTCAGCACCGACTTTAAATGTGAAATGCAGCGACGGAGATATTACATTAACAGAATCTGAAAAATAAAAAATATGAAGCGCAGGGGTTTTTCCGGAGAAAAATTCCTGCGTTTTTTGGCTGAAATGTATTGACAAATCCCTGTACTATGATATAATTCAATCAAATCACAGAAAACATATATAGTTACTAGGAAATAAGAAAATGGACATAAAGGAAACAAGGAGGATATCATCATGGGTAAAATTTACGGAAGCGCACTGGAACTGATCGGAAACACACCGCTTGTAGAGGTTAAGAATGTAGAGAAGTCTGAGGGACTTGAGGCTACAGTACTTGCCAAGCTCGAGTATTTCAACCCGGCAGGAAGCGTTAAGGACAGAATCGGCAAGGCAATGATCGAGGATGCAGAGCAGAAGGGCGTTCTGAAACCAGGCGCAACCATTATTGAGCCAACATCCGGCAATACAGGAATCGGACTTGCAGCCATTGCAGCTGCCAAGGGTTATAAGACGATCCTTACCATGCCGGAGACCATGAGTGTTGAGAGAAGAAACATCCTGAAAGCATATGGTGCAGAGGTAGTTCTCACAGACGGAGCCAAAGGAATGAAAGGGGCCATTGCCAAGGCAGAAGAGCTCGCCAAGGAGATTCCGGGAAGCTTCATCCCAGGACAGTTTGAGAACCCGGCTAACCCGAAGGCACATGCAGCAACAACAGGCCCTGAGATCTGGAATGACACAGACGGAAAGGTAGATATTTTTGTAGCAGGTGTTGGTACAGGCGGAACGATCACAGGTACAGGTGAGTATCTGAAGAGCCAGAACCCGAATGTGAAGGTAGTTGCTGTTGAGCCTGCAACTTCTCCTGTACTTTCCGAGGGAAAAGCAGGCCCGCATAAGATCCAGGGTATCGGCGCTGGTTTTGTTCCGGATACACTTGACACCAAGGTTTATGACGAGATCATTCCGGTAGAGAACGAGGATGCATTTGAGACATCCAAACTCCTTACCAAGAAAGAGGGAATCCTTACAGGTATTTCCTCCGGTGCAGCTCTCTATGCTGCGATCCAGCTTGCAAAACGCCCTGAGAACAAGGGGAAAGTGATCGTAGCACTTCTTCCGGACAGTGGAGACCGTTACTACTCCACACCACTGTTTACAAAATAATCGATCCGAAGACCGCTTCTTTTGCCCCGAAGCGTGATTCTGCGGGATTATTTACGGCGCTCCTGAATGCCTGTCCAAGCAGGCTGCCGGAGCGCCGGTTTTATTCTTATTTTTCACTGGATCAAGTAAGTCCCCTGTGGAGCTGCGAAAAACAATAAGCCGTGGGTGGGGACTTGCTTGTATCCTGTAGCTTTTTAGGGTATAATAGAGAAAACGAATAAAACCTATTAACAATATAAAGAATAAAGTCTGCAAAGCAGACACTGCTTCTTGTGTAAGATACAGGAAGCTGTTTGTGCATCACAGAGAAGGGTGCCGGTCATGGAATACAGAGGAATATTTCCGGCCGAACAGCTGCACAATAACAGAAAGAGCGAAAGGCTATAAATCAGAAGAATACTGAAATATTGGAGGTAAATATTACATGAGGATTTCTACAAGAGGAAGATATGCGCTGAGACTGATGTTGGATCTTGCTACAAATTATACAGGAAAACCGATCCGCCTGAAGGATGTGGCGAAGCGCCAGGAGATCTCAGATAAATATCTGGAGCAGATCATATCCATTCTGAACAAAGCAGGCTTTGTCCGCAGTGTCCGTGGCCCTCAGGGCGGCTATGCACTGCAGCAGACCCCGGATAAATACACGGTCGGAATGATCCTTCGTCTCACAGAAGGAAGCCTTTCCCCTGTGGAATGTCTGGACGACAACGGAGCCTTCTGTGAACGTGAGGAGAACTGTGTCACTCAGATCCTCTGGAAAAAGCTGGACGATGCTATCAAAGGTGTGGTGGATCATATAACACTGGAAGACCTGATGAACTGGCAATCTGTCAAGGCAGACGAATACATCATATAAAAAAAGCTGCGCGAGCAGCTTTTTTTTATATCACGTTTTTTAACCAACATTTTACAAAACCGCGATTTTATATTTTACCTTTCATTCCTATAATAACACCTGTACTTAAGCAGTAAGCAAGTAAGAATGATCATAGAAATGAGGAGAAAACAATCATGAAAAAAAGAATCGCAGGTATCTTAACAGCAGCACTTATCGGAACTACAGTAATGGGAACAGTTGTAATGGCAGCACCATCCGGAGCGATCGACGTAATTTCCCGTGAGGATGGATCCGGAACACGTGGAGCATTCGTAGAGCTGTTTGGAATCGAAGAAGAAAAAGACGGCGAGAAAGTAGATATGACAACACAGGAAGCAAGCATCACAAACAACACAGATGTAATGCTTACCACAGTAGCAGGCGATGAGAACTCCATCGGATACGTATCCCTTGGTTCCCTCAACGATACTGTAAAAGCAGTAAAGATCGATGGAGCAGAGGCAACAGCAGAGAATGTTGCAGACGATACATACAAGGTAGCACGTCCGTTCAACATCGTAACAGGCGACAAGCTCAGCGATGCAGCACAGGATTTCATCAACTACATCATGAGCTCTGACGGACAGGACATCATCGAAAAGGAAGGCTACATCAAAGTAGATGATAAAGCAGAGGCATATAAAGCAGGCGATGCAAAAGGTAAAGTCGTAGTTATGGGATCTTCTTCTGTAGGACCTGTAATGGAGAAGCTTGCAGAGGCATATCAGAAAACAAACAAAGACATCACAGTAGAGGTTCAGGTCAGCGACTCCACAACAGGAATCAACAGCGCAACAGAGGGTGTATGTGATATCGGAATGGCATCCCGTGACCTGAAGGACGAGGAAACAGAGAAAGGTGTTAAGGCTACAGAGATCGCAAAAGATGGTATTGCAGTCATCGTAAACAATGACAATGACCTTGAGGAGCTTTCAAGTGACCAGGTAAAATCCATCTTCACAGGTGATATCACAGACTGGGAAGACGTAACCAAATAAATTCCCGGGCAAAAAACGATTGAAGTATCTTACAAAGAGCGGCGATCATGACAAGGTCAGGAAAGCCGCTCCGTTATATATCAGCACAGTGGATATCCACTGTAACAGAGAGAAAGGTGTCTTATGAATCATTTAGGAGAAAAGGCCATGAAGGGCGTTTTCCTCATTGCGGCCTGTGCGTCGGTTCTCGCAGTATTTCTTATCTGCGTGTTCCTTTTTGCAAACGGCCTTCCTGCAATGGGAAAGATCGGTCCCTTAAAATTCCTCTTCGGAACGGAATGGAGACCAACAAACGATAAATTCGGAATCCTGCCAATGATCGTGGCAAGTATTTATGTAACTGCAGGAGCAATCCTTATCGGAGTACCGATCGCACTTTTTACATCCGTGTTCATGGCAAGATATTGTCCGAAAAAAATCTATAAACCACTGAAATCCGGTATTGAGCTTATGGCAGGCGTTCCATCCATCGTATATGGCTATTTCGGCCTGGTTCTCCTGGTACCGCTGATCCGTCAGCTGTTCGGAGGAACCGGAAGCAGTATGCTGGCAGCATGTATCCTTCTGGGAATCATGATCCTTCCAACGATCATCGGAGTTACGGAATCGGCAGTACGAAGCGTTCCGGAAAGCTACTATGAAGGCTCACTTGCACTTGGCGCAACAAAAGAAAGAAGCATTTTCTTTGTTATGCTTCCAGCAGCAAAATCCGGAATCCTGGCAGGCGTTGTCCTTGGAATCGGACGTGCCATCGGTGAGACCATGGCCGTGATCATGGTAGCCGGAAACCAGCCACGTATGCCGAAGGGACTTCTTCAGGGTGTACGTACCATGACTGCAAACATCGTAACAGAGATGGGATATGCATCAGGACTTCACAGAGAAGCATTGATCGCAACAGGAGTTGTACTCTTTGTATTTATCCTGATCATCAACTTAAGTCTTTCACTGCTGAACAGGAGGGCGGAGAATGCAAACTAATGTATCAGTAACCGCAGATCCTGCGGCAGAAACAACAATGAAAAAAAGAAATACACTTACCATAGGAGACCAGCTGAAGTCCTATGCGAAACATCCCGGCGCAGGAGTCCTGGCATTCCTCACACTGCTTGGAGCAGTGACTACTTTTGCACTGCTGTTCTTTCTCATTGGCTATGTGCTTGTAAAAGGTATTCCCTATCTGAACGCAAGTCTGTTCAGCTTTACCTATACTTCAGAGAACGTTTCCCTTCTCCCGTCACTGATCAATACCCTGATCATGACACTGGTATCTCTGGTGATTGCCGCTCCGGTAGGAATCTTTGCAGCGATCTTCCTTGTGGAATATGCAAAAAAAGGCAGCCGTTTTGTAAAGCTGATCCGTATTACCGCAGAGACACTTTCCGGTATTCCATCTATCGTATATGGTCTGTTCGGTATGCTGTTCTTTGTAACTGCACTGCACTGGGGTATGTCTCTTCTTTCCGGTGCGCTGACTATGGTGATCATGGTACTTCCTCTGATCATGCGTACCGCTGAGGAAGCACTGAAATCTGTTCCGGATTCTTACCGTGAGGCAAGCTTCGGACTTGGAGCAGGCAAGCTCCGTACTATTTTTACGATTGTACTTCCCTCCGCAGTTCCTGGAATCCTGGCAGGTGTGATCCTGGCCATCGGACGTGTGGTAGGTGAGACTGCAGCACTTCTTTATACCTCCGGTACTGTTGCGGCAGTTCCAAACAGCCTGATGGGTTCCGGACGTACCCTGGCACTTCACATGTATGTGCTTTCCAGTGAGGGACTTCATGTAAACCAGGCATCTGCAACAGCAGTAGTCATTCTGGCATTTGTACTTGTTATTAACGGACTGTCCGGTTTGGTAGCCAGAAAAATTGCGAAAGGATAATGATCGATCATGAGTGAAAATACAAAAATTTCAATTGATAATATGAATCTTCATTATGGAAGCTTTCATGCCCTGAAGGGAATCAATATGGAGATCCCGGAAAAAGAGATCACAGCATTTATCGGACCAAGCGGCTGCGGCAAATCCACACTTCTGAAATCCTTAAACCGTATGAATGACCTTGTGGAAGGCTGTACCATCACAGGAAAGGTAGAGCTTGACGGGGAAGATATTTACGGAGATATGGATGTGAATCTTCTGCGTAAACGTGTGGGTATGGTATTCCAGAAGCCCAATCCGTTCCCGATGAGCATCTATGATAATATTGCATATGGTCCGAGAACACACGGCATTCGTTCCAAGGCAAAGCTGGACGATATCGTGGAAAAATCTCTCCGTGATGCGGCCATCTGGGATGAGGTCAAGGACCGTCTGAAAAAAAGTGCTCTTGGAATGTCAGGCGGACAGCAGCAGCGTCTCTGCATTGCCCGCGCCCTTGCTGTACAGCCGGAGGTGCTCCTTATGGATGAGCCCACATCTGCCCTGGACCCGATCTCCACTTCCAAGATCGAGGATCTGGCAGTAGAGCTTAAAAAGGATTACACCATTGTCATGGTCACACATAACATGCAGCAGGCGACCCGTATCTCCGACAAGACAGCATTTTTCCTTCTTGGTGAGGTTGTGGAATTTGCGGATACAGACAAGCTGTTCTCCATGCCGGCGGATAAGCGTACAGAGGATTATATTACAGGAAGGTTTGGTTGATATTATGTCAGAACGTTTTATAAGACAGCTGGAAGAGCTTCACGTGGAACTGATCACCATGGGAAGTCTCTGCGAAAAAGCAATTTCACTTTCTGCCAAAGCTATTCAGGGCGAAGGCGGGATGACTCTCATTGGCAAGATTTTTGAAACGGAAAAAGAGATCGATGCACAGGAAAGAGAGATCGAAAATCTCTGCATGAAGCTTCTTCTTCATGAGCATCCGGTAGCCGGAGATCTGCGATCCATTTCCGCAGCGCTGAAGATGATCTCCGATATGGAACGCATCGGTGATCAGGCAGCAGATATTGCGGATCTTTCCGAGCATATCGAGGACAAAGCAGTTACCGGAGATATCATTAATATCCGGAAGATGGCAGAGGATACTGTCCGGATGGTTACAGAAAGCATCGATGCCTTTGTAAAGGGTGATCTTGAGCTTTGCAGAAAGGTTATTGACGATGATGATAAGGTGGACGATGCCTTCAATGATATTAAGGAAAAGCTGGCCGAGGTCCTGAATAACGGAAAGCCGGATGCAAGCATCGGTCTGGATATCCTTATGGCTGCAAAATATTTCGAGCGTATCGGTGATCACGCTGTGAATATTGCAGAGTGGGTGGAATATTCCATCACAGGAAACCACAGAAGCGGTTCCAGCCATACAGATAACTATTTTGTTGAGGAATAGAAATAAGTAAG
Source organism: Blautia schinkii (assembly GCF_013304825.1). Lineage (GTDB taxonomy): Bacteria > Bacillota > Clostridia > Lachnospirales > Lachnospiraceae > Blautia_A > Blautia_A schinkii_B. Next base: position 110,936 of record NZ_JAAWUO010000006.1, read on the forward strand.
AGCAGATTGGAAAGGGCTGAGCTTTGAGTAAAAAAATATTCAAGTATATCATGCTGGTTTCATCGCTGATCACAGTACTGGGACTGGCATTTGTCGTTGGGATCCTTTATCACTATTTTCAGGGACAGCTGATGGATGAACTGAAGAAAGAAGCCGTGTATATTTCCAGAGGCGTGGAAAGTGCAGGGGTGGATTATCTGCAGCAGCTGAATGATGAGGATTCCAGGATCACTTATGTGGATGAAAGTGGAAAAGTTATCTACGACAATGAGGCAAATGTGGAAAGCATGGATAATCACGGACATCGCAAGGAGATCCGTGAAGCAGAGATCAACGGAGAAGGTGCGGATGAAAGAATGTCATCCACGCTTTCCGAAAAAACAATGTATTATGCAGTACGCCTTGAAAATGGCAATGTGCTGAGAGTTTCCAGTAACCAGGCTTCTGTATGGATGTTGCTCCTGCAGCTGCTTCCGCCTTTTGCTGCAGTTCTGATACTTATGCTGCTCCTGTCTGGCGTATTTGCATCCAGGCTTTCCGGGAAGGTTGTGGAACCTCTTAATGGGCTTGATCTGGAGCATCCGGATGAGAATGATGCCTATGATGAGGTACAGCCGCTTCTCAGCAAGATTGGCAGACAGAGCCGGCAGATCCGTCTGCAGCTTGAGGCAGCCAGAAGACAGCAGAAAGAATTTTCTATTATCACGGAGAACATGCAGGAGGGACTTCTTGTGATCGACCGTTATACCATGGTACTTTCTGTTAACTCCAGTGTGGGAAAGCTTCTTAAGGTAAAGGAGATCAAAACAGGAGAAAGTGTATATCTTCTGAACCGCTCGGAGGAGTTTCGAGGTGTCGTTGGGCAGGTCCTTGAAGGAAAGCATGAGAACAAGATCCTTCGTCTGGATGGCAGTGAGATTCAGGTGATCGCCAATCCAGTCACAAGAGAAAACAAAACAGAGGGTGCGGTGATCCTTCTGGTGGATGTGACCGAAAAAGTAGAAAGGGAACAGCTGCGAAGAGAATTTTCCGCCAATGTTTCCCATGAACTGAAAACGCCGCTGACTTCCATTTCCGGATTTGCTGAGATTATGCAGGACGGGTTTGTGAAGGATGAGGATGTGAAGGTTTTTGCAGGACGCATCTATAAGGAAGCGCAGAGACTGATCCGTCTGGTTGGGGATGTGATCCGGATTTCCCGTTTGGATGAAGGCGGATTGCCGTATCAGTGGGAAAAACTGGATCTTTACAGTCTGACTCATGATATTTTTTCTACCTTACATGAAGCTGCCGAAAAGCAGGAAGTGCACATGTATATGGAAGGTGGAAGTACAGTGCTGGATACGGTACCGATGATCATGGAAGAGGTTCTCTATAATGTCTGCGATAATGCTGTCAAATATAACCGCCGGGGTGGAGAGGTCTTTGTGAGACTGAAGGATGGCGAGGATGCAGTTCGCGTGAATGTGCGGGATACAGGGATCGGTATTCCGAAGGAAGATCAGGAACGCATTTTTGAACGCTTTTATCGGGTGGACAAAAGCCATTCCAGGGAAATCGGCGGAACCGGTCTTGGCCTTTCCATTGTGAAGCACGGGGTAAAAACTCTGAACGGCAGGCTGTGGCTTAACAGTGAACCGGGACAGGGAACAGAGATCATTATGGAATTTCCGAAACATCATATGGAAAAGGAAGCAGCAGAGTGAACATAGGTCGTGCAGCGATGATGTTCATAGGCATGCAGCAGAGTGGAAGATGAAAGGCCGTTCTGTTGTATGTATCTGCTGCTTTTTGTATTATAGTATATTGCTGGTTGGAAGCGGATGGTTTGACAGACCGGAAGGGTTATGCTATCTTATGTAATAATAATCAGAATAAGCAACAGGAAAGCGGATGATAACGGTCCGCTTTCTGTATTATAATTGGTTCGGAATAATTCCGAACGACTATACTGAGGGGAATAAAAATATGATACAGGCAATTATTTTACTGGTATTCCTGATCTTTCTGAACTCTGTTTTCGCAGGTGCGGAAATGGCGATTCTGTCCATGAATGAAGCAAAGATGAGGGAGCTGGCGGAAGAGGGAGATCACCGGGCACAGATTTTGATAGAGTTCACAGAACAGCCGGCACATTTTATGACAGCGATCCGTGTAACGGTAACTACGGCAGGATTTCTGCAGAGCGCTTTTGCGGCAGAATATTTTGCACAGCCGATGACAGAGGCACTGATAAAGACAGGGATAGATGTACCACAGAATGTTCTGAAGATCGTATGCATGATCATTGTGACCATACTGCTTTCCTATGTAAGTCTTCTGTTCGGAGAACTGGTGCCAAGACGTCTGGGAATGAAAAATCCGGATGAGCTGTCTCTGCGTCTGGCAGGACTTCTTAAGATCGCGATGATCGCAGTCTGGCCGGCTACTGCACTTCTGACAGTAACTGCCAATGGTGTGCTGTATCTGATGGGGATCAAACCGGAAGAAAAAGAGGAGCAGGCCACAGAGGAAGAGATCCGTATGCTGCTTACAGAGGGAAATGAACAGGGCAGCATCCAGCAGGAAGAAAGCGAGATGATCCAGAATGTTTTTGACCTGGATGATACTGCGGCAGATGAGATCTGTACACACAGAAGAGATGTGGTTGTCCTCTATATGGAGGATTCAGATGAGGAATGGGAAAGGATCATCAGGGAAAACCGTCACACCTTTTATCCGGTATGTGGGGAAGATCAGGATGATATTATCCATATTTTGGATACCAGAGATTATTTCCGTCTGAATGACAGAACCAGAGCTGCTGTTTTGCATCATGCCTGTTATCCGCCGTTTTTTGTACCGGAATCCATGCGTGCCAACCTGATCTTCCGGGAAATGAGGGAGAAACGTGATTATTTTGCAGTAGTGCTGGATGAATATGGCTGCTTTGTAGGAATCGTCACCCTGCATGATCTGGTGGAGACACTGGTGGGAGACATTGACGACAGGACGGATCTGCCGAAGCCGGATGATATTGAGAAGACAGGAGAACATATCTGGAAAATACAGGGGGGAGCGATCCTGGATGATGTGGCAGAAGCTATAAATGTGGAGCTTCCTGTAGAAAAATATGATACCTTCAGCGGCTTTGTCTGTGGAGTTCTGGAACGTGTACCGGAGGATGGAGAACAGTTCCGATGCAGCTGGAAAAATCTGGATATTGTGGTAAATCAGGTCAGAAACCATACAGTTGTGGAGGGAATCGTTCATGTTCAGCCAGAGAAAAAAGTGCAGGAACAGAAAGAAGAGATCTGACAAAACCTTGTTCAGCCAGGTCAGGGGACAGTTATCGAGAGAAAGATCTCCGGGGATTTATCGACATTTTCGAACATGTTGTTGCTTGAAAGTATGTTATTTTTATGACATAATAAGGAAATAACCCGAGGGAAGCTTGTGATGGGGGAGAGGAAATGCCAGGTTTTACAAGACAGATCATACTGCATACACTGACGGAACTTATGAACGAAAAACCATTGTCCAAGATTACGGTAAAGGACATCGTGGAACGCTGTGGAGTAAACAGGAATACATTTTACTACCATTTCAGGGATATTCCGGATGCAGTGGAAGCAATGGTAAGGGAAGAGCTGAATGACATTCTGAAGGATCAGAAAGCACCGGAATCAGTCAGCGACTGTATGAGAATCCTTGTCAATGCAGTTCAGAAGAACAAAAAAGCCATGATACATCTGTACCGCTCGATCCAGAGGGATGTATTTGCCGATTATCTGGATCATGCCGCAGAGCGTGTGGTGGAGGGGCTGATCAACAGGGCGGTCGGAGACTTTGAAATGGATCAGGAGGATAGGCATCTTATAAGCCGGTATTATAAATGCGTATTTGTGGGAGTGATCCTGGACTGGCTGCGTCATGATATGGATTATGATATCCTGTCAGATATGCATAAGCTGGAGCATATTTACGAGAAGAGCCTTGAGAGTCAGTACAAAAATCTGAAAGGAAAGCTATGATTTCGACTAAATGAAGATTAAAAATATCCATTTAGCTGTAGAACGGGAATGTTCTCAAATATTAAGATATAGAAACGGTTAATTTTGAGCTGGTGTCTGAAATTTAGGCACTGGCTCTTTTTTGTCTGTTTTTTTAAACGACACGGTGATGTATAATTCAGTACAATAAATGAGAAAAAATTATCAAGGAGGGAACGTATGGATGACCTGAAACAGCTGAAGCTTGTAAAAAACATCTACATCGTCATGTCATTACTGTTCTGCGTGCTGGGTATTTTTCTGATGGCGAAGCCCAAAAGCTCTGTAAAAATGCTGTGCGTGCTCATGGGAATCATGCTGATCCTGTACGGAGCTATTAAGATCAGCGGATATTTCACAAGAGATGCTTTTTGTCTGGCATTTCAGTTTGATCTGGCTTTCGGGATCCTGCTGATGGCAGTGGGAGTGATCATGATAGCCAGAAAAAAATTCGCAGTGGATCTTATTTTTTCAGTGTTTGGAATCCTAATCCTGGCAGATGCCCTGTTTAAGATCCAGATGTCTGTAGATGCGAAGAGATTCGGTCTGGTACTGTGGTGGCAGATCCTGCTGATCGCACTGGTTACCGGAGTGATAGGATTTCTGGTTTTTATCAGACCATTTGAAGCAGCAGCCACGATGATGGCACTGGTAGGCTTTTCCATTTTACTGGAAGGGATCCTCAATCTATGGGTCGGAATTCTGACGATCAAGATCATCAAGAGTCGGCTTTAAACATAAACATAAAAATAACCAATCACTTTAGATAATAACATAGGAGGAAATAGAGTATGGGAATCGTAGACAAAGCAAAACAGGCAGCGATCGCAGCTACCGTAACAAAAGCACTGGATTATCTTGAGAAGAATCCGGAGACAAACATACCGAAGATCATGGAAATGGTTGATAAAGTAACACCAGATGGCTGGTATGCAGGACAGAGAAATGCTATCCGTCATTCCATCGAGGCAAAGGATAACTGGTATCAGCTGATCCTTCGTATGTATCAGCTGGATGCAGGTGTACGTCAGACATTTTTCCGTAACTTTATTGTAAATGCCAGTCTTAAGGGAAGCGCAACACAGGAAAAGGTATCAGAAGAGAATGACTGCAATGTACCGTGGGCAATTCTTCTTGACCCTACCAGCGCATGTAACCTTCACTGCACAGGATGCTGGGCAGCTGAGTATGGCCACAAGCTGAACCTGGATCTTGAGACGATTGATTCCATAGTTAAACAGGGTAAAGAACTGGGAACCTATATGTACATCTACACAGGCGGTGAGCCACTGGTCCGCAAAAAAGACCTGATCAGGATCTGCGAGATGAACCCTGACTGCGAGTTCCTTTCCTTCACAAACGGAACTCTTATTGACGAAGAATTCTGTCAGGAAATGCTCCGCGTGAAAAACTTTGTTCCGGCTATCAGCCTTGAGGGAACAGAGGCAACTACAGACGGACGTCGTGGAGATGGTGTATATCAGAAGGTTATGCACGCCATGGAGCTTCTGAAGAGTCACGGACTTCCGTTTGGCGTTTCAACATGCTACACATCCGCAAACGTAGATGCAGTAAGCAGTGAGGAGTATTTCGATCATCTGATCGAGTGCGGAGCTTATTTTGCATGGTTCTTCCACTATATGCCGGTTGGAAATGATGCAGCAGCAGATCTTCTTCCCACACCGGAGCAGAGGATCAAAATGTATGACAGCGTCCGAAAATTCCGTGCCACAAAATCTCTCTTCACTATGGACTTCCAGAACGATGCAGAGTATGTAGGCGGATGTATCGCAGGTGGCCGTCGTTACCTCCATATCAATGCAAACGGAGACGTGGATCCTTGTGTATTCATTCATTTTTCCAATGCGAACATTAAAGAATGTACACTCCTTGATGCACTGAAGAGTCCGATCTTTATGGAGTATCACAAGGGACAGCCGTTCAACAAGAACATGCTTCGTCCTTGTCCGATGCTTGAGAATCCGGAGCTTCTCCGCAAGATGGTTGAGCGTGCAGGAGCGAAATCTACAGATCTTCAGTCTCCGGAAACAGCTGAGCATCTCTGCGCAAAGTGTGATCACTATGCCGAGGTATGGAAGAAACAGGCAGATGAGCTCTGGCGTGAGAGCCAGGCAAAAAAAGCTGCAAAAAAATCAACAACTTGTTAATTAACACTTGATATAGATGTTGGGATACTGTATAATGAACCCGTTTTTCAGGAGTCTGAAATAACAGTTCAGATAAGAGTGTCGAAACAGAAGAGACACGATACGTGTACTGACAGATAACAGGGCGGTTATATTCAGCAGTGGGGTATAACTGCCTTCTTTTTTATGTTATCGTCAGGACATAGGGAAAGAAAGGATGGATTCATTATGGAAAAACAGGAGAAAAACACAGCCAGCCCTTATGAGCTGGACGGACGCCCGCCTCTTAAGGTGGCAATTCCCCTTGGACTGCAGCACGTGCTTGCTATGTTTGTGGGTAACCTTACCCCGCTTCTTATCATCACGGCAGCCTGCGGAATCGAAGCAGGAGGGGATCTTCAGGTTGCATTACTACAGAATGCAATGCTGATCGCAGGAATTGTTACACTTGTACAGGTCTTTACGATTGGACCGGTCGGTGGCAAGCTTCCTATCGTTATGGGAACAAGTTCAGGCTTCATCGGCGTATGTCAGAGTGTTGCCGGAGTCATGGGAAATGGTATCGTTGCCTATGGTTCGATCATGGCAGCCTGCTTTATCGGCGGTCTTTTTGAGACTGTTCTGGGAAGCTTTCTGAAGCCCCTAAGAAAATTTTTCCCATCTGTTGTAACAGGTACGGTTGTACTTTCTATCGGTCTTTCACTGATCGGTGTGGGAATCAGCTCTTTTGGTGGCGGAAGCTCCGCAAAGGATTACGGTTCTCTTGAAAACCTTTTCGTAGGTTTTGTAGTTCTGATCGTGATCATTGTACTGAAACACGGAACAAAAGGCTTCACAAGCTTTTCTTCAATCCTCATCGGTATTATCGTGGGATACATTCTGGTAAGTATCATGGCTATGGTACTTCCAACAACATTTACATATGTAGATGACACAGGTGCTACTGTGGAGGCTACAAAGGCCTGGGTTCTCAACTGGGACAAGGTTGCTCAGGCAAAATGGTTCGCGGTACCGGCACTGATGCCTGTAAAATGGGTATTTGACGCACGTGCGATCGTGCCGATCCTGATCATGTTTATTGTAACTGCAGTTGAAACAGTTGGTGATATCTCCGGAATCACAGAGGGTGGTCTTGGAAGAGAGGCTACAGATAAAGAGCTTTCCGGTGGTGTTATGTGTGACGGACTTGGATCTTCCTTCGCTGCACTGTTCGGTGTGCTTCCGAATACATCCTTCAGCCAGAATGTTGGTCTGGTTGCAATGAATAAGGTCGTGAACCGTTTCTGTATCGCTACAGGAGGAATCTTCCTAATCGCATGCGGACTGTTCCCGAAGCTTGCTGCACTGATCTCCATCATGCCACAGAGTGTTCTGGGCGGTGCTGCTGTTATGATGTTCTCATCTATTGTTGTCAGCGGTATCCAGTTAATTACCAAGTGGCCGATCGGACCGAGAAATGTTACGATCGTTTCCGTAGCACTTGGTCTTGGCTATGGACTTGGCTCCAATACAGCGATCCTGGTGCATCTGCCACAGGCGATCAGCCTGATCTTCGGTGGCTCCGGTATTGTTCCGGCGGCGGTATTTGCTATTATTCTTAATATTGTTCTTCCGAAGGATGAGAAGAGTGAGATTGAGAGAGCTGAGGAGATGCTGGAGAAAGTTAAGAATAAATAAGAAAGTGTAAGAATAAAAAGAGTTTTTTTCTTTTTTTGAGACTGTTGGACTTTATTGGTCTGACGGTCTCTTTTTTTATAATTTTTTATTTTGGGGATAAAGGTTCAGCCTTTTGGAAGGCGGTAATTTGCGAGAAGGGGAAGCACTCGGAGTTGCGAAGGCCGTCTCCCCTTCTCGCGCTCTTCCCCTCCTGGCCACGCCGCTGTTCTGCGTTGTGGAATGTGATTATGTATTGGCGGGATGATGGATTCTACTGTGTTGGATGTGAAGCGTTGTGCCGATCTGTTGGGTGGTGGACGGGAAGGCGGCCCGCTTGTGGGTCTGTTCACTGGGAATTGGATCGGTTAAAAATATGTGACGTAGTTTATCTGGTTATGGTATACTGTGTTATAGGATATGATTTTAAAAGGTGAAAAAAATACTATTGAAAATGCTTAATGAAATAAAAAAATATGGCTTAAGATGAAAGCAAATGATGGATAATAATGTATGAACTGCAAAGTATGGAGGGTGCAAAATGGAGCATGGTAAGGTAGAACTATATCATGGGAGTGGTCAGATTGTTGAATTTCCGGAAATCAGAAAAACCAAGTATACAAAAGATTTTTCATGGGGATTTTATTGCACGAAAAGTTATGAACAGGCCTATCGCTGGGCAGGGCGTAAACATGGTCAGGGAATTGTTAATGTATACTCTTATGTGGAAAATGAAAAACTTAACATAAAAAAATTTGAAAATATGTGCGATGAATGGCTGGATTTTATAGCGGAATGCCGGATTGGAAAAGTGCATGAATTTGATATTGTAGAAGGTCCAATGGCAGATGATACAATCTGGAATTTTGTAAATGATTTCTTGAATCATAATATCAGTCGAAGTGTGTTCTGGGAGTATGCAAAGTTCAAACATCCTACGCATCAGATAAGCTTTCATAGTATTCGTGCTTTGGAATGTCTGGAATATGAAAGGAGTGAATCTGTCAATGACGATACAATGGAATAAAGATGATTTATTTTATGTGTGCACAATGATTGAGTATGTTTCCAGAAAAACGCATAATAAAAGTAAAGATGTTGTAGTTCGAATGTCTGATAAAGCTCTGGCACATCAGCTGAAAGCTGCAGGCATTAATCATTGTCTTTCCTTCGAGCAGGTAGCTGATGAATGGATTGAAGATTATGGGATACCGAATGGGAATTATGATAATATTTCAAAATGCAGATATGAAGTACCGACTGTAACAGCAATAGGACGTGTATATCAGACATTGATATCAGAAGTAGCTTTTTTATATCAGGACATTGTTGAAGCGATAAAAATGGTTTACAGTTCTTTTATCAGCGATGAGATATCTGATTATAATTCCAATGTATATTACAGTAATCCAGACTATATTAGATGTTCTTATGAGGCAGGAAAATTATTGGATTAAGAAAATTATGATGTTGAGCATACACTGGATTTTGAAACAATATTAGAGGATCTGGGAATTCTGTGCAAAAATAACGGGGGTACATTATAAGATTATATTATGGGAGCAATATAGTGATTGATAATATAAATCTGGCAATGTGCAGATCATACAAGGATTTTGGACAGGGATTCTATCTGACAGATAAAGAAACTAATAAAAAGGATCTGTAAAAGGCGAGATTTTACAAATAGTTCTGCCTTTTTCAGATCCTTTTTTTGTTAGTAATTGTAGGCTCCCTCATAAGCATTGCATCGTTCCTTCCGATGTCCCTGCTCCACACAGGAGCTGCACCGGTCACAAAATTCCTGTTCATAGCAGGTGGAACAGACACACCCCTTACAGGCATCCCGGTTATAAGCCGGCGTGCAGGTAAAAGGAAGAGTATCCTTCGTAGTTTCCGTACTCATAAAGATCACGCTCCTTTTTTCTATATTATAGACCTATCAAAAAAGCGTTTCAATACAAATAATCAGAAAATACAAAGAAATACCTGATAAAAATCGGCACAACGCTTCACATCCAATACAGTAGAATCCAACTTCCCGGTTCTACCGGGAGGAACTCCACCGTCCGGATGCTCCGCAAGGCAGCACCAGACCACTCTCTGTAACAGGAAGTCCGATCTCCTGTGACTCCACATTACCCTTCCAGGGCTTCAGTTCAGTAGCCAGCATATAAGTCAGCACAGCCGGAGCAAGACCCGTAGTATAAGAATTTACAAGGAAAAATAACGGATCATCACTTAAGATCTTCGTACAAAGCTTGATCAGCGGATGGATCGCATCCTCGATCTTCCAGATCTCGCCTTTCGGTCCGCGGCCATAAGAAGGCGGGTCCATAATGATCGCATCATAATGATTACCTCTGCGGATCTCACGCTCTACGAACTTCACGCAGTCATCCACAAGCCAGCGGATCGGTGCACCGGAAAGTCCGGAAGCAGCAGCATTCTCTTTTGCCCAGTTCACCATACCCTTGGAAGCATCCACATGAGTAACAGAAGCACCGGCAGCAGCTGCAGCCAGAGTAGCACCGCCGGTATAGGCAAAAAGATTTAAGACCTTGATCGGGCGACCGGCATTTCTGATCTTCTCACCAAACCAGTCCCAGTTCACAGCCTGCTCCGGAAAAAGTCCTGTATGCTTGAAGCTGAAAGGCTTCAGATTAAAGGTAAGCTCCTTGTAATGAATATCCCACTGATGAGGCAGATCAAAGAACTCCCACTCACCGCCGCCACGGCTGCTTCTGTGATAATGGCCGTTCATATGCTTCCAGCCACGGTTCTTACGCGGAGTATCCCAGATAACCTGTGGGTCAGGACGAACAAGGAGATAATCCCCCCAGCGTTCCAGCTTCTCTCCTTTAGATGTATCAATAACCTCGTAATCTTTCCAACCATCTGCAATCCACATGATGTTTAATACCTCGTTTCTTTCATATTTATATCAGATTTCAGCATCTTCCTGTGATATTTCCATAAAGTACCGGTTATAGTATCTTTACAGCTGCTGAGTATCATTACGGTTAGTTTTATGATCTCATTTTTACCAGTATAGAGGAAAAACACCCCTCGTGCAAGAGAAGTGCAGGATTTTCCACGAAAGATTTGACAACAGCGCTTTTCCATACTAAAATGTACGCAGAGATTTTCTGCCAGGGAAGATAAAGCCTGCTTCTGTGAAACTGTGGCTACATTTTGCAGAAGGATTTTTGTTAATGTTCAGCAGGAGATATTCCGCGAAGCGTGGAGTGAACAGTAACGGATTTTTGCAGACATTTCTTGAGGAAAAACAGAAGGCGTGAACACAGCAACCGCAGATTAAACTGTGCGCAAAAAGAGGAGAAGCAAACATATGAAAAAATATTGTGAGATGAGCAGGGAAGAGTTGCTCGATTTAAAGAAAGAACTCGACCGTGAGTTTGATGAGATCAAAGCGCAGGGTCTGGCACTGGATATGTCCCGTGGTAAACCGGCACCAGATCAGCTTGACCTTTCCATGAAAATGATGGAAGTACTTGCGGGCGATGCAGATCTGAAATGTGAGACAGGAGTAGACTGCCGAAACTATGGTGTGATTGACGGTATTCCGGAAGCTAAGAGACTTCTTGGAGAGATGTCCGAAGTTGAGCCTGAGAACATCATTATCTATGGTAACTCCAGCCTGAACGTAATGTTTGACACCATCGCACGTTCCTATTCCCACGGAGTTATGGGAAATACACCGTGGTGCAAGCTTGACAAGGTGAAATTTCTCTGTCCGGTACCAGGATATGACCGTCATTTCAGAATCACAGAATTTTTCGGAATTGAGATGATCAATATCCCAATGTCTCCGGAAGGCCCGGACATGGACATGGTTGAGAAATATGTAAATGAAGACCCGGCAGTAAAAGGAATCTGGTGTGTTCCGAAATACTCCAATCCGCAGGGCTACACATATTCCGAAGAGACAGTTAAGCGTTTCGCACATCTGAAACCGGCAGCACCGGATTTCCGAATCTACTGGGATAACGCTTACAGCATCCATCATCTTTATGATGACAACCAGGACTTCCTTCTTGAGATCCTTGATGAGTGTGCGAAAGCAGGAAATCCGGACATTGTTTACAAATTTACTTCTACCTCAAAGGTAAGCTTCCCGGGTTCCGGTATTGCGGCAGTTGCAGCATCCAAGGCTAACCTGGATGATTTCCGCAAATACATGACAGTACAGACCATCGGACATGACAAGCTGAACCAGCTTCGTCACGTTCGTTTCTTCAAGGACATCAACGGACTTCATGAACACATGAGAAAACATGCAGACATCCTTCGTCCGAAGTTTGAGATGGTTCTTGCTACACTGGACAAAGAGCTTAACGGACTTGGAATCGGCGAGTGGACCAAACCACACGGCGGATATTTCATTTCCTTTGATGCAATGGAAGGCTGCGCAAAAGCAATCGTTGCCAAAGCAAAAGAGGCAGGTGTTGTTATGACAGGTGCCGGCGCAACCTATCCATATGGAAATGATCCGAAAGACAGCAACATCCGTATCGCACCAAGCTACCCAAGCATTGAGGAACTTGGAAAAGCTGCAGAGGTATTCGTTCTCTGCGTGAAGCTTGTGAGCGTGGAAAAACTTCTGGAGAAATAATCAGTAACCAAGAAAAAGATAACATCAGACTGCCCGGTATTTCTGTATATGTAATACCGGGCAGTCATAAACTATCGGAGAGAATCAATCTTATGGGTGAGGAAAAAGAAAAAATGAAAACCTGGAAAAAAGTGGTCATTGCACTGATCATTATCCTGCTGATACTTACGGCAGCAGCTTACGGATACGGTGTGCACTATTTTACAGACCATTTTCTGCCGGGATCACAGGTGAACGGTTTTAACTGCTCTTACAAAACAGCAGATGAGACAGAAGAACTCCTTGCAAAAGAAGTTCAGGCTTATGTTCTTACAGTAGAAACAAGAAACAATGGTAAAGAAAGCATCACTGCAAAAGAAGCAGGTCTTGTATACAAGCCGGATAACGGCGCAGCTAAACTGATCCGGAAACAGGATCGCTATAAATGGTTCCTGGCTTTCAATCAGCAGAAAAAATACAAGCTGAATACAGATACGGAATACGATGATGACAAGAAACTCACCAAAACAGTAAAAAGTCTGAAATGTATGCAGAAGGATAACATGGAGAAACCAATAGATGCCTGCATCAAAGACAACGGTGAGACTTATGAGATCCAGCCGGAAAAAGAAGGAACAACACTTGATACAAAGAAAGTACAGAAAGTGATCCGCGCGGCAGTTTCCGCAGGAGATACCACAGTCAATCTTGAAAAGAAAGACTGCTACAAGAAGCCTTCTGTATACAAAGATGATAAAACCCTCAAGAAAGACTGCGACCAGCTGAACAAGCTTACCAGCTGTGTGATCACCTATGATTTTTCCGACCGCTCCGAGCAGCTGGACCGCAATACCATCAAAGACTGGCTTACAAAAGACGAAAAAGGCAATTATACAATTGATAAGAACCAGGTAGCAGCCTATGTAAATAATCTTGGATATAAATATGATACTTTTGGATGTACAAGAACCTTTACCACATATGATGGCCGTCAGAAGACCATCAAAGGCGGTGATTACGGCTGGGCTATCGACCAGACAACAGAGACAGACTGGCTTTACAATGCGATCCTTGCAGGAACCACGGAAGTAAGACAGCCCGCCTATGCTTACAGCGGACTTTGCCGTGACACCAATGATATAGGAAATACATATGTAGAGATTGACCTGACCAACCAGAGAATGGTATTTTATAAAGATGGACAGCTTCTGGTAGATACACCTGTAGTAACCGGATGTATTAATAAAGGACATGGAACACCGTTGGGCTGTTTTGCCTTGGATGCCATGCGTTCCCCGGCTGTTCTGAAAGGAACGGGATATGCAGCACCTGTCACATACTGGATGCCTTTCTCCGGAGGTGTCGGAATCCACGATGCAACATGGAGATCCCAGTTCGGAGGCCAGATCTACATCACAAACGGTTCACATGGCTGTGTAAACACACCGAAGGACCAGGCAGCAATCATTTACAATAATATTAGCGTAGGAGTACCGATAGTAGTATATGAATAAGAGATTAAAAGAAATATTAAAAGAATACGAAACAAGAAAACACAAAATTATCAAGGGAGATGAAAGTATGAATATCGTTGTATTGGCAGGCGGAACCAGTACAGAGAGAGAAATCTCCATCGTAACAGGAACTGGTGTCTGCAAAGCACTTCGCCAGAAGGGCCACAATGCGATCCTGGTAGATATTTTCTGCGGACTGGAGCCTGTAGACTGGGATGAGCCGTTCGGAGATAAAGATTATGAAGTAGATTCTGCAGCAGAATATATGAGAAGCTTTGACGATGATATCGAGAACATCAAACGTACAAGAAGAAGCTTTTTCGGGCCGAATGTACTGGAGCTCTGCCAGGCTGCTGACATTGTATTTATGGGACTTCACGGTTCCAACGGAGAAGACGGAAAAGTTCAGGCAACTTTCGACCTTCTTGGAATCCGCTACACAGGAACCGGCTATTTAAGCAGTGCCCTTGCAATGGATAAAGGCCTCACCAAGAAGATTTTCCTTATGGATGAGGTACCTACACCGAAGGGTGTTTCCATGCTGAAAGAGAACTGTACAAGAGATATCCACGATCTCGGAATGGAATTTCCTGTTGTTGTAAAAACATGCTGCGGTGGTTCCAGCGTAGGCGTTTATATCGTAAACGACCAGAAAGAATATGAGGATGCCATTGACGGTGCATATTCCTATGAGGATGAAGTGGTTGTTGAGGAATATATCAAGGGCCGTGAGTTTTCTGTTGCAGTTGTAGATGGCAAGGCTTATCCGATCATCGAGATCGCACCGAAGCAGGGCTTTTATGACTACAAAAATAAATATCAGGCAGGCTCCACAGTAGAGACCTGTCCTGCTGAGATATCACCGGAACTTACCGAGAAGATGCAGCACTATGCAGAAGCTGGCGCAAAAGCTCTCTGCATTGAAGGCTACGCACGTTTTGACTTCATGATGAAGGAGAACGGCGACATGTACTGCCTAGAGGCTAACACACTTCCGGGAATGACACCAACCAGCCTGATCCCACAGGAAGCAAAAGTCCTGGGAATCGACTATCCGGATCTCTGCGAAGAACTGATCCGCATTTCACTTAAGAAATATAATAAATAAGGAATGACAGACTCCTTCCACAGACTTATATCATTTCAGAAAAAAGAAAGGCTTTTATCTATGAAAAATCTTACATTAGAGAATATCACCAAAGTCTGCGGCGGTACTTACCACGGACCACAGGAGAAGCTTCAGGAAGAAGTAACAGCGATCACAACAGACAGCCGCAAGGTGGAAAAAGGCGGTCTTTTTGTGCCGGTTGTTGGAGAGCGTGTGGATGCTCACCGTTTTATTCCGCAGGTAATGGAAGCAGGTGCACTTGCAACGTTATCCGAGCGTGTCCTTGAGGGAGCGGATCATCCGTATATTCAGGTGGAATCTTCCCTTCAGGCAGTAAAAGACATTGCAGAATTTTATCTGGAGCAGCTGAACATCCCGGTAGTGGGAATCACAGGAAGCGTTGGAAAAACCAGCACAAAAGAAGTGATCGCTTCTGTACTGAAAGAGAAATACCGCACTCTCAAAACCCAGGGTAATTTTAACAATGAGCTTGGGCTTCCGCTGACTGTGTTCCGTCTTCGCGATGAGGATGAGATCGCAGTCCTGGAAATGGGAATCAGTGATTTCGGTGAGATGACCCGCCTTGCAAAAATCGCAAAGCCGGATACCTGCGTGATCACAAACATCGGAACCTGTCATCTGGAGAATCTGGGAGACAGAGACGGTGTTCTCAAGGCCAAGACAGAGATTTTCCGGTATGTGAAAAAGAATATCGTACTTAACGGTGATGACGATAAGCTCTCCACTGTAAAAGAATACAACGGAATCAGACCGGTATTTTTCGGAACAGGAGACAACTGTGCTGTTACCTGCGAAAACGTAGAAAGCCGTGGCCTGAAAGGGATGAGCTGTGATATCTGTATCAAAGGTGAGCTGGCAGAAGGCGGAGAAGAGTGTTTCCACGTAAACATTCCAATGCCTGGCCGTCATATGGTATCCAATGCACTGGCAGCAGCAGCCATTGGCAGGCTTTATGGCCTTACAGCCAAGGAGATCAAACAGGGAATCGAAAGCCTGGAGCCTGTAAGCGGCCGTTTCAACATGATCGAGACAGAGAAATTTATGATCGTAGATGACTGCTACAATGCAAACCCGATGTCCATGAAAGCATCTCTTGATGTTCTTCAGGACGGACTTGGCAGAAGAGTAGCTATCCTGGGAGACATGGGAGAGCTTGGAGCAGATGAAGTAGCACTTCATGAAGGTGTAGGCGTTCATGCCGGCCACTGTAAGATTGATGTCTGCATCTGTGTAGGCCCGCTCGCAGCCCACATCGCGGAAAAAGCTATTAAGACCAATCCGGACTTAACCGTGATCCGGGAGAAAGATCTGGAAAGCCTTCTTTCTAACTTAAACACTTATGTAAAACAGGGAGACACCATCCTTGTAAAAGCATCTCATTTCATGAAATTTGAAAATGTAGTCAAAGCACTGCAGGAAATGTAAAAAGACCGGGAACAGGGCGAGGATTTGACGAACGAAAATTGTTTCCAGATAAGCGATATAGAAGTATAATATTCCTAAACAATGAGCAATGTGAATGAGCAGTCATGGAGTGGATGCCTGAAACGGCATAGAATAAACGGAATGACACTCAGGCACTGTGGAGCAGTGTGTGGAAACGGGAGGGTATTATGCTGGAAACGATCATGCGGTTGGATATCCCACTTTACGTTATGACATCTTTGGGATGCATCGGCGGACTTGGGATGCTGGCAACGAACCTTACCTACAGAAGAATGATCCGAAATACACAGAGATTACAGAACCTGAAAGAAAAATGGCTGAACATGTGGAAATCAAGAGACAGGCTTCTTCACAGAATGAACCGTTTCGTATGGTATCCGTCCCTGCTCAGCACCTTCTTTCTGGTTCTGTCTGTTTTTCTGAACAACAGACTCGGACATGCAGAAGGACTGCCCATGCTGTATCTTTATATAGGGGCAGCTGTGCCAGCAGTTCTCCTGCTTTTGAGACAGGCACTGGATTTTTCTTATAAAGAAGAGCTGGTGATGACATCACTGGCTGACTATGTGGAGCAGGTCCGCACCTGGGTGGAAGAAGTCCCTGTTCCGCAGAAAAACGATCCTGTTTTGCAGGAGGAGATCGTAGATAAGATCACCAGAAGCATCCGTCAGACAGCGGCAACAGGAAGCCACTTCAGCAAGATGCTTTCACCTGAGGAGGAAGAGATCATGAAGGAGATCATAAGAGAGTTTATGAATGCGGAGTGAGCATAGATTTCAGAATATCTGAAAAAACACAGATATACGTACAAATATCTGCGGCAGCAATTCAGGTTCCGGATAAATAAATTCACTGCAGCGATTTGAAGAAATGCTATAGATTAATAAATATATACTTATAAAAACTCTCCGGCAGATACGATTCTTTGGAATCAACCGGAGAGTTTTTAACCGAATCAAGTAAGTCCCCTGTTTCAATTGCGAGGAGCAATAAGCAGTGGGTGGGACTTACTTGTATCAGGAGGGGTACAAGCCCCTCCTGATAAACTGCGGAGCAGTTATTCGGTTATGAGCAAGTAGCGAAAGCGGATTGCGAATATCCGATTGACTGTATATAATTGTGTAAGATAAGGAATTTATCAGTTATACAGCATCAACCCATGGAGATCGGGCCGCCACGAAGTTTACCGGCTGTGGTGATCCTCTTGATCGCAACCATGTAAGCTGCCATACGAAGAGTAACATTTTTCTCCTGACTTAATGCGTAAACTTCATTAAATGCAGTAAGCATGATCTTCTGAAGCATTTTGTTTACTTCATCAAGATCCCAGGTAAGATTCTGGATGTTCTGAACCCACTCAAAATAAGAAACAACAACACCACCTGCGTTGGAAAGGATATCCGGGCATACGATGATTCCTCTGGAATTCAGAATCTCGTCAGCTTCAACAGAAGTTGGTCCGTTGGCAGCCTCGATGATCAGTTTCGCCTGGATGCGTCCGGCGTTATCCTCTGTGATCTGATTCTCAAGGGCAGCCGGGATCAGGACATCACATTTGCAGGTGATAAGACCGTCATTTGTAACGTGCTGAACGCCATCCTGCTCATATTTATCGAGAGTATTTCCTTCAGAAATAAACTTGCGGATAGCCGGAATATCAAGTCCGTCCTCGCAGTAAAGTCCGCCTGTGTAATCACTGACAGCAACGACCTTCTGACCATTCTTATAAAAAATCTCAGCAGCAGTTCCGCCGACATTTCCCATACCCTGAACAGCGATAGCTGCGTTGGCAGGATCGATATTATTCTTTTCCATGCACTGATAAGCAATGATGGTAACTCCGCGTCCGGTAGCCTCTACACGGCCGACAGAACCGCCGATCTCGATCGGTTTACCGGTAACAACACCTGGAACCGTATGGCCTGTGAACATACTGTAAGTATCCATGATCCATGCCATAACCTCACCGTTTGTATTAACATCCGGAGCAGGGATATCTTTATCCGGGCCGATGATAGGAAGGATACGGGTTGTATAACGACGGGTCAGACGGATCAGCTCAGCTCTGGAAAGCTTGGAAGGATCGACCTTGATGCCTCCTTTGGCACCGCCGTAAGGAATATTTACAACTGCACATTTAAAGGACATCCATGCAGCAAGAGCCTTAACCTCGTCCATGTCGGAATTCTGATGGAAACGGATACCACCCTTGCACGGTCCACGTGCACTGGAATGCTGAACACGATATCCTTCAAATACCTTGATGGAGCCATCGTCCATACGGATCGGGATAGAAACCTTAAGCTCACGTTCCGGGTAGCAAAGTGTTGCGTAATCTTCATAACTGAGACCCAGTGCCTCTGCAGACTGTTTCAGGACAGAGAGCATATTGTCATATGGATTATACTTTTTTTCTGCCATTGTTACCACTCCTTTGAAAACAAATATTTTTTCTTAAATGATTAAGAATAATATTATTCATCTGATGAACTGAGTATAGCACAGCATATATGAATAGTAAATAATTTTATTCATAAAAACATATACAAAAATATTTATATCTTTTTAGGCGTTTTTACATAAGCGTATGTTAAAATAAAAACAGTGTATAAGAATGCCAGATATAAAATCAGGAAGACCAGGAGGGTATTTCATGGAGAATCAGTTACAGAAGCTGATCATTTCAGCGCAGCTGACACCAAAGGAAAAAGAAGTTGCAGACTATGTTCTTGAGAATCTGCAGAAATGCTGTTTTATGACATCAACAGAGCTGGCAGGGGCGCTGAATGTGAGTTATTCCTCTGTGATCCGGCTTACCAAGACTCTTGGTTTTACCGGATATCCGGATTTTCAGAGCTTTCTGCGGGAAACCTATGCAGAGCAGTCCAGAGACGTGGACACAGGAATCCTCATTCCGGCAGAGCGAATTGAGGCAATTAAGAAAAAAGAGCATAAGGCGACTGTACAGGATACGGTATGCGCATATACTCTGAGTAATATTCAGAGTACCATTGCAAGCAACACAGAAGAACAGTACCGCAAGGCGAGCAGTATTCTTATTAACAGTGATGTGAAATATATTTTTTCCTCAAGGGGATCTACCTGTGTGGGAGAATTTCTGAATACGATCCTCAGACAGACTCTTCCCCATGTGTATAATTACGGAAGCCACGGGCAGAACATGTTCGATTTCGCAAGCGACCTGAAAAAAGGAGACGCAGCAGTTTTTATTACCTATTCCAGATATTCAAGACTGATGTATCTCACTGCGGAGATGGTACATAAACAGGGAGCTTCCATTATCCTTCTGACAGATAAGCCTACCTGCGAAGCTGCCAAGTTTGCTGACGTAGTGCTGACTGCCAGAGGCGACAGCAGTGAATTCTATAATTCCTATGTAGCAGGAATGTTCGCAGCAGAGATGCTCTGCGCATATACATGCAGGGAAACGAATTATTCCAACCAGGAGCTGCTGGAACGTATCGATGAATATACTTCCCAGATCGGGAATTTCTGAGTATAAAAACAGGGAGAGCTGATACTGTATAAATGTATCAGCTCTCCTTGTCAATTTCCGGTATTCTGATATTCTAATCTTCCTCGATCACCTGGATCTCCAGGTAATCAAAGTCGATCTGCTCAATAAAATTATCCTGATAAAAACGTGCTTTATCATGCTTCTTAAAATCCTTTACAGTAGAATCCAGCCAGATCGGATTTCCAAGATCCATCTCATAACAGATCTCCTCAAGCCCATGAAAGATCTTATGTGTTCTTGTATCGTCACTGTCATCACAGACTACTGTATCTTGAAGCATATGATTATCCTTCCATATTTTTCCCCATAAACGAAACATATAAAATTTCCTTTCTGTATTGCCGTAAAAATTATCGAATGGCTATAGTATACCGTCAGAGACAGGGAAAGTAAAGTTGTAAAGATCCGGACTTTATAAGAATATCAGCCATTTTGTACAGGAAACAGTGCATCAGCCCACCTCACTTTTATTGACTAATGTGTAAAAATCCTCTATAATAAACGAAATTATGAAAAAAAGAATCATTACAGATTGGAGGAACCGAAATGAAACTTTACGATACCGGTGTTTATCTTCAGAACGGACAGGATATCATTCCTGAGAACCAGGCGAACCTGCCAGTAGCGAAGGAAGAGGCTGCAAAGAATACCATCGCATATTCAATTCTCAAGGCTCACAATAAATCTGACAACATGGAGAAGCTTCAGATCAAATTCGATAAACTGACTTCCCATGATATCACATTTGTAGGAATCATCCAGACAGCAAGAGCTTCAGGACTTGAGAAATTCCCGGTACCATATGTACTGACCAACTGTCATAACTCTCTCTGTGCAGTAGGCGGAACCATCAACGAAGATGACCACATGTTTGGTCTCACCTGTGCAAAGAAATATGGTGGTGTTTACGTACCGCCTCATCAGGCAGTTATCCATCAGTTCGCAAGAGAAATGCTTGCAGGCGGCGGAAAAATGATCCTCGGTTCTGACAGTCATACAAGATACGGTGCTCTTGGAACCATGGCTATGGGCGAGGGCGGACCGGAGCTTGTAAAACAGCTTCTCTGTCAGACATACGACATCAACATGCCAGGAGTAGTTGCCATCTATCTGAAAGGCACTCCGCGCCCGGGCGTAGGACCGCAGGACGTTGCACTGGCTATCATCGGAGAAGTTTTTGCCAACGGCTATGTGAAGAATAAAGTTATGGAGTTCGTTGGACCAGGTGTTGCCAGCTTAAGCGCAGACTTCCGTATCGGAATCGATGTTATGACAACAGAGACCACATGCCTTTCCTCCATCTGGCAGACAGATGAGAAGATCGAGGAGTTCTACGCGATCCACGGAAGACCGGAAGATTACAAAGAGCTGAAACCAGGCAGTGTTGCATACTATGACGGCTGCGTTGAAATCGACCTTGGTGAGATCAAGCCAATGATCGCAATGCCGTTCCATCCAAGCAATACTTACACCATCGATGAGCTGAAAGCAAACCTGGACGACATCCTTGCAGATGTTGAGAAAAGAGCACAGGTAAGCCTTGATGGAAAAATTCCTTTCACATTAAGAGATAAGGTAGTTGACGGACAGCTTTATGTTGAGCAGGGAATCATTGCCGGATGTGCAGGCGGCGGATTCGAGAATATCTGTGCAGCAGCAGACATCCTCAAGGGCAAAAACATCGGCCACGATGCTTTCACATTAAGCGTTTACCCGGCAAGTACTCCGATCTACATGGAGCTGGCTAAGAACGGCGTTCTTGCAGAGCTGATCGGAACAGGTGCTGTTGTGAAAACTGCATTCTGCGGACCGTGCTTTGGTGCCGGAGATACACCAGCCAACAATGCGTTCAGTATCCGACACACAACCAGAAACTTCCCGAACCGTGAAGGCTCCAAGATCCAGAACGGTCAGATCTCTTCTGTTGCACTTATGGATGCACGTTCCATTGCTGCAACAGCTGCCAACAAGGGATTCCTTACATCAGCAGAGGAGTTTGAGGGAAGCTATTCCGAGCATAAATATTACTTTGATAAATCCATCTACAAGAACCGTGTATTTGACAGCAAGGGCGTAGCAGATCCAAGCGTTGAGATCCAGTTTGGCCCGAACATCAAGGACTGGCCGGAGATGGCTGCACTTGCAGACAACCTGATCCTGAAAGTTGTTTCCGAGATCCATGATCCGGTTACCACAACTGACGAGCTGATCCCATCCGGTGAGACATCCTCCTACCGTTCCAATCCGCTTGGACTTGCAGAGTTCACACTCTCCAGAAAAGACCCGGCTTACGTAGGCCGTGCAAAAGAGATCCAGGCAGCACAGAAGGCAATTCAGGCAGGTCAGTGCCCGGCTGAGGCAGTTCCGGAACTGAAACCGGTTATGGAAACCATCCATAAATCCTATCCGGATGTTGATAAGACAAACCTTGGCGTAGGAAGCACCATCTTTGCAGTGAAACCTGGCGATGGTTCCGCAAGAGAGCAGGCTGCATCCTGCCAGAAGGTACTTGGCGGCTGGGCAAACGTTGCCAATGAGTACGCAACCAAGAGATATCGTTCCAACCTGATCAACTGGGGTATGCTTCCATTCCTGATCCCGGCTGGAGACCTTCCGTTCAGGAACGGTGATTACCTGTTCTTCCCTGGAATCCGTAAGGCAGTTGAGGAGAAGGCAGACGTGATCAAAGGCTACACAGTAGACGGTGACTCCCTGAAAGAGTTCGACGTTACACTTGGTGAGCTGACAGACGATGAGAGAGAAATCATCCTCAAAGGCTGCCTGATCAACTACAACCGTAAATAAAATACAAAATAAATTCCAAAAGCAAAAGACCGGCGAGGTGAAAATCGCCGGTCTTTTCTGAACACTGAAAATACCGTCTTAACGGTCAGCCGAAGGTGAAAAACTGACGGAAACTGTAATAGAAACTTAAAAAAACAGCATCAATGATGAATTGATGAAAATAATGGAATATGGTATGATGTTGTACAAAAGTGTATAATAAGAGTACACTCTGACGATAAACAGAAAATGGAGGTGCCAATTATTTCTGATGAGATAAATAAATCAGATATTTCCAGCAGAAAAAAACTAAGAAACAGACTTACCACAGGTGTTTTTGCGTTGCTTATTGCACTGATCGCAGTGGCTTCAGCAACATACGCATGGTATATATACAACACAAGCCGACATACAACAAAAGTCCGTATGGCAGCAGGAGCAGGCGTCAATCTGCAGATCAGCAATTCCTACAGCGGAACATATGGTTCGGCAGCAGTTCTGGACAGTTTTTCCGGAAGACTGAATCCTGTATCCACCAACCGGATCAGCGGCGGCTTCCAGAAAGTTCTGGGATTTACCAATGGAACCGAGAATCAGTCCAATCTGGTAGCAAGTCTCTTTGGAAAGGGAGATTACAGTGATTATTACAATACCAGCCTTTTTCTGAAAACAAACGGCGATCCTACAGATATTTACATAGCAGACATCGGCTTTGAGGACAGCGATCCGAAGAATCCAATCTCATCTGCGATCCGGGTCGGTTTTGTAGTACATAAAGTTGGAAAAAAACAGCCATCACAGGGTGAATACATTTTTGCCATAAGTGATAAGAAAAACCCGCAGGCAGAATACAATACAGCTAAAGGAAAAGAAGGTGATGTGCTGGATTGCACGAAGACAGACGGAAAATTAAAACCAGTAGCAGTGACTTATCCATATATTTATGCTACTACTTATACCGATCAGAATAGTCAAAACTGGATAGCCACGAAGGTTGGAAAGAACTATGAAGTTTCATCTGGCACACAAAAAATTGCTTCTTCCGTAGGGTATGATGGCGTAAAAATGCGTGTTTATATCTGGATGGAAGGTACCGATGCTGATTGTGTCAATAATGCAGCAGCAGAAGACCCGGCAACTTATAACGTAAATGTAAAACTGGCAGGTATTTCTGCTGAATAAGACAGCAAATATAAATTGAAAGGTCATGGCAGAGCCATGGCTTTTCTTTTATCCTAAATATGCGAAAAAAACAGGATATCATATGGGAGCAAAGTACGCTAATAACAAAGCAAATACAAGCAATAAAAATGGAATTCCCTAAACCAGAACTCCACTTTATATTATTTCTTCAATAATATCTTCATATAAAAAAATATCTCCCCTGGGGCACATCGTTGAGAGGTGCGGGGAGTCCTGTTAATATTACTATATGTATAACAGATAATAATATCAATGTGCAAAATAGCCAAAATTCATCCTAATCCCTGACAATGCAACCTGGCATACGCAAAATACACGGATTTTCTATCCAACATTATTGACGTATGAAAAACTTCATGGTATTTTATTTTTGATAAAAATGGAAATTATTTCAAGGCAAACCTGCTGAAAGGCAGGGCCGCAAAGCCAGAAGGGGCTAAAATCAGTGTGATGTTAAAGAAATATAGTAGGGACGCTGGCAGGTTTTGGAAGGTGTCCTTTTTTGTATGCAAAAATGGATAAGAAAACTGGCAGGGATAGGTTCTCTGTATATAGATAAAAGCAGGATAACGAAGCATGAAACAGAGTGAGGATTTTTATAAAATGGGAAATTATGAAGACAAAATATATTTTTTAAGTGAGACTGTACCGGGACAGACACAGGCCATGTCACAGGCAGTACAGAAAACACTGGAAAATAATGGCGGGGTAGGCATAATGACAGGATATTATGACCAAAACCTGTCTGTTTTATCTGTGAGCAATCTGCTGTTACATAGTACAGGATATACATTCGACTCTTTTATGAAGCAGACAAACGGCTCATTGAAAAATTTCTTTTATGGCGAGGAAGATATACTGGATCGAGATCGTTTTTTGCAGCTTCACGGAGCAGGGGAATCACAGATCCTTACAGCAGACGGTACAGTGAATAATGTACGGCTTTATAAAGAAGATGCGACAGATGAGGCGGGCAGACAGATCTGGGTTATGTCCGTACAGGTCAACTGGGATCATGTAAATCTGGCACTGCTCAATGAGGCTATCTGTTCCGGCTTCTGGTATTTTGACTGTGACGAAAACAGTGAGATTGTGAATGCAAACTGGAGTCATGAATTCCGAAAAATGCTTGGCTATCATGACACTCTGGACATTCCGAATAAACTGGAATCCTGGTCAGATCTTCTGCATCCACAGGATAAAGAAAGAGTAATGGTGCAGCTTCAGGCGGCAATTAAGGATAAGACGAACCAGATAAAATACCAGGTAGAGTATCGTATGAGAATGAAGGATAATCAATACCAGTGGTTTCGGGCATCGGCAGAAGTAATACGCCGTCTGGATGGTTCTGCCAGCAGGATTGCCGGGATTTTTATTAACATTGATGGGGAGAAAAAAGAAATCATGCAGGCACAAAAATCTGCTGCTTTCCACCGAGCTTTTACGAAAGCAGATCTGTGCGAGTATTATGTGAATCTGGAAGCGAATACTTTTGATACCTTTAAGGTTGAAACATCCCTGATGACAGTCTTTGAACAGAGTCATACATGGGATGAATTGATCCGGCATTTTGTGGATTCCTATGTTGTGGAGAAAGATAAGAAGGCGGTATCCTCTTTTTACGACCGTGGTTATATTGCAGAAAGGCTGAAGGGTCTGGAAACCGAATTGGCTTTGGAGTGCCGTATCACTCTGAATGGAGAAGAACGATGGGTCCGTAATGTGATCATACGCGGCGAGATAGAGGATTCAGAATATGCCATGATCTTTCTGCGGGATATCACAGAGACAAAGGTGGAGAGTGCACGGCATCTGCAGATGGCAGCGGATAATGCTTCCATGGAGCAGCTGATCCAGAGTATTGTGCGTCTGGTTGACCGTTTTGTTGTCTGTGATCTGGAAAATGACAGATATGAATTCTACAATCTGAATGGACAGATGATATATAAACCTCTGGGATTTTATCATGATTTTCAGATGCAGGTTCTTGAAAAATATAAGACACTGGAACCATTGGAAGCTATAGATATCCTGATAGCCCCGGATAATATTCGGAAAAAACTGAAAAGTGAAAATGATATTTATAAGTTTGAGTATTGCAGCCAGGATGAAAAGACTTATAAGATCGCTTCTTACATACCCCTGGAATGGGAGGATGGAAAACTGGTAAAAGTATTGCTGGCATCCATGGATGTGACACAGGAGAAAAAAGCAGAGATTGAATCCCGTCAGGCACTGAAAGAGGCTTACTGTTCTGCAGAAAATGCTAATCGTGCGAAAACAGAATTCCTTTCCAATATGTCCCATGATATCAGGACACCGATGAACGCTATTGTCGGTCTGACAGCGATCGCAGGAGCAAATATTGAGAGTCAGGACAGAGTTATTGAATGTCTCAGCAAGATTACAGAATCAAGCCGCCATCTGCTGGGGCTGATCAATGAAGTGCTGGATATGGCACGTATCGAAAGCGGAAAAATGACGCTGGCACAGGAAGATTTCAATCTGTCAGAACTGGTGGATAATCTTATTACGCTTACGAAACCGGTGCTTGATGAACATAAACATAATTTTGATATACATATTAATCACATTGAACATGAGGATGTCTGCGGTGACAGTCTGAGGATTCAGCAGGTGTTTGTGAATCTGATGAGTAATGCGATCAAGTATACACCGGATGGTGGGAATATTATTTTTTCCATAGAGGAAAAGCCAAATGGATTTTCAGAGCTTGGATGCTATGAATTTACGATTGAGGATAATGGAATCGGTATGTCACCGGAATTCCAGAAAATCATGTTTGATCCTTTCAGTCGCGCAGATGATCACCGGACAACCAGAGTTCAGGGAACTGGTCTGGGAATGGCGATCAGCAGAAATATTGTTAATCTGATGAATGGTAATATTAAAGTGGAGAGCACCTTACATAAGGGAACCAGAATTACGGTAACGATTTACCTGGAGCTTCAGGAAAAAGAAAAAGCACAGGACAAAAATCTGATGAATCTTCCTGTTCTGGTTGTGGATGATGATAAGACATGCTGTGAAAGTACAGTTGCCACACTGAAAGAAATCGGTATTACAGGTGAATGGGTTCTCTCCGGCAGAGAAGCCGTTGAGCGTTGTTATGCACACCACGAGTTGAAGTGCGATTATTTTGCTGTTATTCTGGACTGGAAGATGCCGGATATGGATGGAATAGAAACTGCCAGACAGATCCGGAAGCGTATAGGTAAAGAGATTACCATCATTGTACTGACATCTTATGAATTCAGCGAGATTGAAGAAGAAGCAAAGGCTGCAGGTGTAGATGCTTTTATTGCAAAACCGCTGTTCCGTTCCAGGCTGACGGCAACATTGCGGCAGTTTACTTCGGACAGAAAAGAAAAAGCAGCAAGAAATTATCTGCAGAAGCTGTCAGAAGCAGATTATACAGGAAAAAGAATTCTGGTGGTTGATGATAATGAGTTAAACAGAGAAATTGCTGTTGAAATTTTACAGATGACAGGGGCAGAAGTGGAAACAGCAGAAAATGGAAAAGCTGCAGTTGAAAAAGTGGAAGTTTCTCCGAAAGGCTTGTATGATCTTGTTTTTATGGATATCCAAATGCCTGTCATGAATGGTTATGAGGCAACCGCAGCGATCAGGAGCCTTCCGGGTGAACAGGGAAAACTGCCGATCGTTGCCATGACTGCCAATGCTTTTGCAGAAGATGTACAGCTGGCAAAAAACACAGGCATGAATGGACATATCGCAAAACCGCTGGATATGAATAAGCTGAATGATGTCCTGGAAAGCTGGCTGTAATTGATTCCCGATTATTGAATTAATGATTTTAGCAGGAAAGAATGAGGAAAATACGAGTATGAAAAAGGCAAAACATTATCTGATAGCTTTATTGTCAGGGGTGCTTGTAGCAACTACTGTTTTGTCTGGCTGTGGACAATCTGAAAAAGCAGTATCTGAAAATGATGATCACCTTACTGTGTATCTGTGGGAAAATCGTTTAATGAAAAATATTGTACCCTATATCTATGAGCAGTTTCCGGATCAGGATATTGAGTTTATTACCGGCAACAATGATACCGATTTATACAGCTATTTTGAAGAACATGGTGAACTGCCGGATATCATAACTGTACGTCGATTCTCAGGAACAGATGCACAGGATCTGGAGCCGTATCTTATGGATTTTGCTTCTTATGATGTGGTTTCCAGATATTACTCTTATGCATTGCAATATTATAAAAACTCAAAAGATGAGATTCAGTGGCTTCCTATCTGCGGTATGCCGCAGACGATCATTGCCAACAAGACATTGTTTGAGCAGCTCGGGATCAAGATACCGGAAAATTATAAGGAATATGCACAGGCATGCCAGCAATTTTATGATAATGGTATAAAACCGTATTCCCTGGATCTTGCAGAAGACTGGTCTGCTCATGAGGTGATTCAGGCAGGTGCAATCGGTGAATTCATGAGTCTGGATGGAATCGAATGGAGAAGCTCAGCTGAAAGTGCATCAGGGGATATTGCGTTTGATGATGCGTTATGGAAACGTATTTTTTCAGAAACCAATACATTTTTGAAGGACTCACATTTTACAAGTGATGATATCAGCGTCGATATTAATACTGCAGCGCAGATGTTCCTTGAGGGAAAAGCAGCAATGTTTCATGGTTATCCGGCACTTATGCAGGAATATCAGGAACAGATGGGTGCAGAATTAACCCGTATACCGTTTTTTTCACAGATTTCGGATGAATCTTTTATAAATATGACCCCTTCTCTGAATATTGCATTCAACAAAGACCTGGAAAAAGATCAGGAAAAACTGGACCTGGCATTCGATGTCCTGGATCGTATGATTTCAAAAGAAGGACAAACGCTGATTGCAGAAGGAAAGGGTGTAATTTCATTAAATGTAGATGTTCCAAACATGATGGAAGATGTACCTGGCCTTGAAGATGAAATTAATAATAATTCTGTTTATATCCGATATTCTGCTCAAAAATCATTTGATGCCAGCCTTAAGGCTGTTCACGGATTATTGTCAGGGGAAATGGATGAAACACAGGCGTATGATGCTTTTCGCAGCACAATGAACAGTAAGGATTCAAAAGAAAAAAACACAGTAAATTTTGAAAATGAATATTCTATTTCACTAAATGATAAAAACGGTCGTGATGCGGCATCTTCTATTTTAACTACGATCAGAGAAGAAAATGATGCTCAGCTGGCTTTGGTACCATATTATTATTTTACTTCTTCCATTTACAAAGGGGAGTGCACCGGCAGCCGGGTTGCTTTGATGACAGCAAAGAGTTCAGATACACCATTATATCTGGCAAAAATCAATGGCAAAGAGGTTTATGAACTTGCGGAGAAATATCTTGCTGATTCTGATGAGAAATTTCATGTAACCAATAAATATGAATTACCAATTGCATCCGGTATGAAAATAATCGTCAGTCAGGAGGAAAACGGATTCTCATTACAGGACATAGAAGTAAATAAGAAAAAAACAGACAAAGACAAGGAGTACTCTATTCTTCTTACAGACACCACAATGTCTGTTTTGAAAAAAATAAATCTGGAATGTGAGATCAGGCAGCTTAAGGACACAACATTATCAAGTGCATGGACTGCAGCAATGGCAAACGGACAGCAACCGTCAGCACCGGAAGATTATATAGAGGTTGAAAAATAAAAGTGGGAAAAGAACAAGCGATAACAAAAAGAAAAAAGATCATAGTACCATTGTTTTTTTTAATTCTTATACTTTTAAGCTTAATTTTTGTAAAGCTCCTTTTGAACAGGATGAACAGCTATATCGCGGAAAACGGGAAAAGCAGTATGGGAGCTGTTGTTGAACAGATACAGCAGACCTATGATCTGCAGGTGAATGGATACTACAGCCAGCTGCATTTGCTTGAGGATTCTCTTATTCAAGAGGAAGTGAGATCTATTGAACTGGATAGAAACAAGAAGTTCTTTGAGGCATGGCAGAAAGAATCTGAAAGTACACTTATATTTCTCCAGGAAAATGGAAAGGCAATAACCACTGATGGAACAAAACTTCGGGTTGACATGCCAAGTAAACTTTTGTTGGATTTGAGGAACGGATATAATATTGGAAAATTGGTTTCTCTTGATTACAACCAGAAGAAAAAAGATGGTTATCTGGTTGCAATTCCATGTCAGGAATATACGATTAATGGGGAAACTTATACGGCAATTGGAACCTTGTATGATCATTCAAAATTAGATTCTATGTTAAGTGTGAAAAGCTATAACGGGAATGCGTATCTGTTTATGCTGGATAACGACGGAAATATTACTTATACAAATCAGAAAGAAGATAAATTTTTTAGAAACTATTTTTTGTTAAAGCATTTAAAAGGAGATCAGGCTATCGCTGAGGAAGAGGCTGATTCTCTTCAAAAAAAGCTGGATGGCAGAGAACAGGGGGTAGAACTTCTGGGAAGTGACAAACCTTACTATCTGGGATACTGTCCGATAGAAAATAATAACACCATGCTGATCTGTATTGTAGAAAAGAGTGTTGTAGATAATGTACTGAAAGATTATCAGAAAACAATAGGATTTACAACATTACTCATGGCAGGTTTTATACTTTTGCTTTTTGCCGGATTATTCTACAGTATTTCCAGACGCCGTCTTGCTGATCAAAAAGCTGAATATGAAAAAAGAAATAATGAGATTCAGATACAGGCATTGAGGGAAATGCAAGTCGCCAATAAAAAACTGAAAAAGGCAAAGGACATTGCAACGGAAGCCTTGCAGACAGCTGAAAATGCAAATAAGGCGAAAACAGATTTCCTGTCCAATATGTCACATGATATTCGTACACCAATGAATGCAATTATCGGTATGACGTCATTGATCAGACATGATGCAGGCAATAAAGCGAAAGTAATAGAGTATGCAGATAAAATAGACATTTCATCACAGCATCTGTTAGGAATCATCAATGATGTTCTGGATATGAGCAAAATTGAGGCAGGAAAAACAGTTTTTAAGTATATCGATTTTTCCATCTTGGATTTTATTACAGAACTCAATACCATATTCCATTCACAGATAGACGAAAAAAACCAGACTCTTACGATCATAAAAGAAAACATCCGGCACGAGTGGGTGAATGGTGACAAGGTTCATTTAATGCAGATTTTCAGCAACTTGGTTTCTAATGCAGTGAAATACACGCAGAAAGGTGGAAAAATTCAGTTTCTGGTAGAAGAATGTGAGACAAAGTCATCTGTCTACGCAAAGTACCGTTTCTTAGTCAGCGATAATGGAATAGGAATGTCGGCAGATTTCAAAGAGACGATCTTTGATGCTTTTACCCGGGCTGAAAGTTCTGTGACTAATAAGATACAGGGAACCGGTCTTGGAATGGCTATTACCAAAAATCTGGTTGAAGCAATGGGAGGCACCATTGATGTGGAGAGTGAACTGGGACAGGGAAGCTGTTTTGAGGTTCTCATAGATCTGAGAATTGCAGAGGACAGAAAGGTTGTTTTGACAGCACAGGAAGAAATAGATGAACCGGATAGTAATACCCTGAAAGGAATGAGGTTCCTGTGTGCAGAGGATAATGAGCTAAATGCAGAAATCCTAATGGAACTGTTAAAGATTGAGGGCGCAGAGTGTATCATCTGTGAAAATGGTGAAAGAGTTCTGGAGGCATTTGAGCAGTCTGCCCCAGGGGATTATGACATGATCCTGATGGATGTGCAGATGCCTGTTATGAATGGCTATGATGCAACGAGAGCAATCCGCAGGAGTACTCATGAATTGGCAAAGACGATTCCGATCATTGCTATGACCGCCAATGCATTTTCTGAGGACATTCAGCATTCTCTGGCAGCCGGTATGAATGCCCATATTTCAAAGCCGGTTGATATGAAGACGTTGGAAAAGACGATAAGAAGAATAAAAATCGGCGGGAGGGGCACCGAAACGCAGGCCATTGAACAGTGACAAATGGATATAAAAAGCAGAAAAACATATTTAACAGAAGCAGCCTGCCGGGTTTTATCTGAAAAGATGATTCCCAGGCAGGTTTTATTTTTTGTCCGGAAAGTTGAAAAAATCAATGTGCAAAATAGTTGAAATTTACAACCTTCATTCTATATACTAAAGCGCACCTTGCAAATAAAGCTGGAACAGCACTTGTAGAAGATGTGTCAGATTATCTGATCTACACAAATGCGAAGTTTTATAACGGCATTATTTCCACAAGAGACTTTGACTCAAAAGGTAACTAACAGAAACGGAGTTTCAGCTTTTTCAGACATCTATACTCAAATCCCCGGTCAGAAGAAAGGTCAATCAGACAAAATCTTCCGGTCGGGGATTTTTTGGCGAAAAGAACAGGCTGAATTCAGTTGACGTATAGGATATCCTCTGTGAAGCTATCATCTTAACGGATAAAACAAATAAATTAACAGAAAATAATCAAAAATACAAACAAATAATAAAATATAAAAACATAAAACAAATAATAAACAAAAATATTAATATAAAAATGCAAAAATGTATTGACAAAACAACACAACAGTGTTATTATAAGACCATCAAAAAGAACAAGAGATAAAACAAAATCAAAAAAATAAGAAATTCATTCAATTCATAGCATAGATGCACATGAAAGGATGAAGATAAGAAAGGAAAAGGTGATTCCAGTGGGAACATAATAAACAACTTCATCAATATGAGAGTGACAGGAACCGGATTTCCTGCAAGAAAGACCTGATACATATCACATAATGATATCCCTTAAGAAATACATCAATTTCTCTCATAAGATATAAATAAGAACCTCTTAAATCTTACTTATATTTTAACATCAGTTAAAATGAGAGAAATCAGAAACATAAGGAATTCAGTATTTCAGGTATTATAGAATCGGTAACTCATATTGAACAACTGTCACACACCTGATACAAAGATTTCAGGAAATATGTAAAGAAATATTTCCCGAAAGAGTAAAACCCTCAACTCACTGGTTTGTTGGAAAGAAGAGATTCCAGAAACAGAAGTGAAGATGAGAACGATACTTTGAAAAGCATATCAGCAACATCAGGATATGGTTTGAAGCTTTGCATCAGAAGAATATCTGATAGGATATTATAATAGAAGTAATCGGGAAGGAACTTTTTTCTCAGGATACTTTATCAGAACTGCAGAGGAGAAAATCCCAACAGGTCGATTTGAATCAGCAGATCATAAGGTACAGAGATGACAAATGGTTTTGAATTTAAGAAGTTAAGTTCAGAATTATTTAGGAAACAGAAAAAAGTGTAACCACCGCAATTCTTCAAAAAAACAAAAAGGAAATCGAACCTCGGATTAATTGATTTCCAAATCTATAAAACTTTCTAAATAATCGAACAGATATAATTTATATATTGATCGTTTATGAGCAGGAAATAAATAATACGAAGGAATAGAAAAAGAAAAAATTATAAAAACTTAATACAGAGAATCGGAATTATTTTATCAGGTATATAAAATCATAGATTTCGATTATTAAATAAGAAATATAACCAGAAAACTCGATTCGAAAGAATGAAGAGGAAGAAAAATTGAATAACGAAGAGTGTTGAGACGGTCATCATTTTTTGAAACTGTTAAAGTAAAAAAAAGTGATGACCGTCTCGTTGTGCATTCACAAAATATATTTACCGGTTGCCATTAAAATTATCATCAGTTATACTTCTGTGAGAAAGGAAGTAAGCTGTAAATGTATAATAATCAAATCGAAAAAAATATTTTGTATGAAGACAGAGATATTCTTGTCTGCAGAAAACCATCGGGAATGCCGGTACAGGCAGCGGGGATAGGAACCATGGATATGGAAAGTGCTTTGAAGAATTATCTTGCACAGAAGAATCCCGGAAAAATGCCGTATCTGGCGGTGATCCATCGCCTCGACCAGCCGGTAGAAGGGGTTCTTGTTTTTGCGAAAACATCCGGTGCGGCGGGAAATCTAAGCAAGCAGATCATGGCCGGGGGCGCAGGGAAGTATTATCTGGCAGTAACAGAAGGGAAGCCGGAGAAATCAGAGGGTACACTTACTGATTATCTGAAAAAGAACGGAAGGGCCAATATATCACAGACAGTACCTGCCAATACACCGGGGGCGAAGAAAGCAATCCTTCATTATAAAGTACTGGATCAGAAGGAAATCAATGGAAAGATCCGTACACTTCTTAAGATCAAACTGGAAACAGGCCGCCATCATCAGATCCGTGTGCAGCTTTCACATGCAGGAATGCCGCTTCTTGGTGACCGAAAGTACAATCCGTCAGGGGAGAGAGGTGTATCCCTGGGATTATGCTCCTGCGGCCTTGAGTTTAAGCATCCGAAAACAGGGAAGCAGATGAAGTTCGAAACAGAGCCTCAGGGCAGTGCATTTCTGGATTTTGTGAAAAAACTGTAAAAACTCTGGACGGAAATACGAAAAAGTGTATAATGTAAAAAGCGAGTAACCAAATGTAAGATTTTTGTAAAGTATACGTTACTGTGGACGGATAAGAGAGGCCATGAAGAACAGTAACCAGCGAGGAAGAGGAGATTACAATGAAAAGAGTTGCAGTAATGTCAGTGGCCTTGTTGGCTGCGGCGACTCTGCTGACAGGATGTCAGAAGGAAGAAGTAGAGAAGCTAGTTGCACCGCTTGTTGCAGATGTCCAGGAGACTCCTGAAGCACAGGAGATGGAAGAAGAGAAGAATCCGGCGATTCCTGAGATCGATGACAGCCTGTCGATTGAGGCAGGAGCGAGGATCGCAGTTGTGAGTAAGAGTACGAAGGGTGAATTCTGGGATAAAGTAAAAGAAGGAATGCAGGCTGCTGTCAAGGATGTGAACGCAGCTTATGGTTTTAAGAAAGATGACCAGATCACAATGACCTTTGAAGGGCCGGACAATGAAGAGGACGTAGAGAGCCAGATCAATACACTTGATGCAGTTATTGCGGAGAATCCGTCCGTTGTATGCCTTTCTGCCGGGGATATGGAATCCTGCCAGGCACAGCTTGAGGCTGCTAGGGAGAACGGAATCCCGGTGATCGCTTTTGATTCCAATGTCAGCGATACGAAGCTGGTGAAGGCTTTTCGCGGAACAGATAATGTGCAGATCGGTAAATATGCAGCGTATAAATTGGGAAGTGCCATTGGAAAAATGGGAAATGTAGCTGTTTTTGCAGCACAGGAGAAGACTCAGAGCTCCCAGGAACGTGTACAGGGCTTTCTGGATAACATTGCGAACTACACAGATATCAAGGTTGTTGAGACAATTTATTCCGATCAGGTTGATGATATGAAAGCAGCCATGCAGGAAGTTCTTGATAAATACCCGGCACTGGATGGTGTTTTCTGCACCAATGCCGATGTATCGGAGATGTTCCTGTCTGTGAATAAAGATACAGGTGATAATAAGGTTGCCATGGTTGGCGTAGATGCAACCAGCAAGCAGCAGGAAGCGGTTAAGAGCGGAGACGAACTTGGCATTCTTTCACAGAATCCTTATGCAATGGGATATCAGACCATGTGGGCTGCGATCCAGGCAACAGCACCTAAGAAAGAAGTAAAAATTGAGAAAAAAGTTCTGCTTGACCCGGCGTGGATCGATGCAGAGAATATTGAAAGCGAAGATTACGCAAATTATATCTATAATTAAAAGATAACCGGAACAGCTACATAAAAGAGTCATCTGTCAGATAAAGACGCAGAAGAGGTTTTTATCTGGAAGATGATTCTTTTTTTATGTATAAAAATAAAAAACACGAACAGAATAAATAAACAAAAAGTCTCTGCAAAACGGCAAAAATATAACAAAATCGACGATATTTTAACGGAAAATAAATTATAAATATAACAATTGCATAAAAATATTGTTTTACAGATACAATTATGGTACAATTTGGATATGCAGAGAGGCGGTGATCAGATGATCCAGGAAACGATCAAGGCAGTGAAAGAAGCGGAGGCTAAAGCACAGCAGAAAATAAAAGATGCATCCGTTCGTGCACAGAGTATCGTCAGCGAGGCTGAGAAAGAGGCGGAGGAGATTATCAGAAAGGCGGAGACAACCGCTGCCGGACAAGCGGCATCTGATATGAAAGCTGCTGAGGAGCGTGCACACAGTACAGAGAACACTGTCGATGAACAGGTAAAGGAGGAACTTGCAGCTTTGAAAAAGAAAGCGGAGTCGAAGCGTGAGCAGGCGATCCAGGCAGTAATGGACAGTTTGTTCTGAGAGGGGGAATGCGAAAATGGCAGTATTGCAGATGCAGCGAATCAGTATCTGCGCAATGAAGAAGAACCGTAAGGCCATATTGGAAGAATTGCAGTCGCTTGGAGTTCTGGAGATCGATGCGGCAGAGCTGGATCCCGATCTTGAGACCATGGATACCATGAATGCCAGGCTGCTTTTCGAAAAGAATGCATCCCTATGTGACCAGGCAATTATGATTCTGGATGAATTTTCACAGGAGAAGGAATCTATGCTGGCTTCACTGGCCGGCAAGCCTCTGGTCGGGAGGAAGCAGGAGCAGGAAGTCATTGAGAATCAGGAAGAAATACTGAAGGCAGCCAGGGAGATCCTGGAATACAGGAAGCGTCTTACAGAGAACAGTGCAGCTGTTATTAAGATCGAGCAGCAGGAAGCTGCGCTGGCACCCTGGATCGCTCTGGATATTCCAATGAATTTTTCCGGAACAGAGTTGACAGCAGTACTGATTGGAAGTATCGACGGGAATGTGACACGTGACCAGGTATATACCCGGCTTGCAGCAGATGCACCTGATCTGGAAGCTTTTGATATTCAGGAGATTTCGTCAGATGCCGGAAAGCTTTGTCTGGCTGTTGTATGTCTTAAGTCTCAGGCACAGCAGATGGAAGAGGCTCTTCGTATGCAGGGATTTGCAAGACCTGCACAGCTGGTTTCCGAAGTACCTGCACAGGAACTTCAGAACCTGAAGGATGAAGTGGAACGTATCCATAAAGAAACAGGCAGGATACAGGAGAAGATCCGCAGCCTTCATACTCATAAGAATAACCTTCAGCTTGTTTCGGATTATTTTCGGATCCGTGCACAGAAGTACGAAGTATTGGGCCAGCTCCGCCAGTCAGCGAGCACTTTTTTTGTGACCGGATATATTCCGAAGAAACAGGTTCCGTCAATAGAGAAACGGCTTACGGAGAAATACGATATTGTTTTTGAAGCAGAAGATGCTGATGGAGAGGGTGTTCCGGTTGTTCTTAAGAATGGTAAATTCGGAGCAGCAGGAGAAGGAGTTCTGGCAGCTTTCGGTCTTCCCGGCAAAGGAGAGATCGATCCGTCAACGATCATGACAGCATGTTATGTATTCCTCTTCGGACTGATGTTATCAGATGCAGCGTATGGACTTATTGTTTTTGCAGTATGTCTGGGAGTGCTTCTGAAGTTCCCCAGAATGGAGAGCGGAATGCAGAAATCTATCAGGCTTTTCATGTACTGTGGATTGTCCACTTTGTTCTGGGGCGTGATGTTTGGCGGATATTTCGGAGATTTCATAGATGTATTTTCAAAAGTATATCTGCATAAACCGGTCACAGTGAAGCCGGTATGGTTTGCACCGCTGAATGAGCCGATGAGACTTCTGGTGTTCTCCATGCTTTTTGGACTGATCCATATGTTCCTTGGAATGGGGCTGAAGGGTTATATGCTGATCCGTGATAAAAAATATCTCGACTTTTTCTGTGATATAGTGCTCTGGTTCATGCTTCTTATGGGACTGATCCTGATTTTTATTCCGAGCAGCATGTTCCGTTCTATCTCACAGATGGATCTGAATCTTCCGGCAGCAGTGGTACAGATCGGTAAATGGATGGCGATCATCGGTGCTGTTGGAATCCTTTTCATGTCAGGAAGAGATAAGAAGAATCCGTTTCTGAGACTGGCTCTTGGAGCCTACGATCTTTATAACATTACAGGCTGGGTAAGTGATATCCTTTCCTATTCCAGACTTCTGGCTCTGGGACTTGCCACCGGTGTTATCGCATCGGTTATGAACCAGATGGGAAGTATGCTGGGAGACAGTATTTTGGGATGGATCGTATTTATTCTTGTATTTGTGATTGGTCATATATTTAATCTTCTGATCAATCTTCTGGGTGCGTATGTGCACACCTGCCGATTACAGTACGTGGAATTTTTCGGCAAATTCTTTGAGGGCGGGGGAAAAGAGTTCCACCCATTCCGCGAAAATACAAAATATGTAGATATTAAGGAGGACTAATATTATGAGTGGTATCGTTTGGGCATTATTGGGAGCAGCAATTTCCGTGGCTCTTGCAGGTATAGGTTCTGCTATCGGTGTTGGTACAGCCGGCCGTGCAGCTGCTGGTGTTGTAACAGAAGATCCGGATAAATTCGCAAAAGTTCTTCTTCTGCAGCTTCTTCCCGGTACGCAGGGTATTTACGGACTTCTGGTTGCATTCCTTGCACTTTCCAAGGTTGGTATCCTGGGCGGCGGTGTTGCTGATATTTCCCTGGAAACCGGTCTTATGATCTTTGTGGCTTGTCTTCCAATCGCCATCGCAGGTCTTCTTTCTGCGATCCATCAGGGTAAGACCTCTGTAGCTTCCATCGGTATCGTTGCCAAGAAGCCTGAGCAGTTCGGTAAAGCGATGCTTTTCCCGGCAATGGTTGAGACATATGCGATTCTGGCTCTTCTGATCTCCATTCTTGCAGTCAGCGGAATTCAGGTTTGATTTATCAGGAGGGGCAGAGCATGACAGGATTAGAGAAGATGGTGAGCCAGATTCTTGAAGAGGCCGATGCTTCTGCAGCTGTTACGATCAGTGATGCGGAGAAAAAAGCCGCGGAGATCCTGGATGAAGCCGGAAAGAAAGCAGATGAGATCCGGCAGCAGCGGGAGGAACAGTCCAGGGCAAAGGTAAAAAGTTATGACGAGCGTACAGCTTCTGCGGCAGATATGAAGAGACGTACCGCAGTTCTTGCTGCCAGGCAGGAACTGATCGGAAGCGTGATCGCAGATGCCTGTGAACGTGTGAAGAATCTGGATGAAGAGAAATATTTTGAGATCCTTAAAAATATGGCTGGGAAATATCTTCTTCCTAAAGATGGGGAGATCTGTTTTTCCCGGAAGGATCTGGAACGGATGCCGGCAGATTTCCGTGAGGAGATCAGGAGCATGGCTGAGAAAAAGGGCGGCGCGCTGGAGTTTTCCGGTGAAGCCAGAAATATAGATGGAGGTTTCATCTTGGTATACGGCGGTATTGAGGAGAATTGTTCAATTGATGCTGTATTTGCTGAGAAACGGGATGAACTTCTGGATCAGGTAAGAAAGATTTTGTTTGCGTAAAACACCATCGCAAGAAGGAGGGCGTGAAATATGTTTGGTGAAGATTATGCCTATGCGGTGGCGCGGATACGTGTTCTGGAGACCGGACTTTTGAATCAGGCAGCGATCGAGCAGCTTCTGGCATGTCAGGATGAACAGCAGTGCCTGCAGCTTCTCACTGAGAAAGGCTGGGGAAATGGTGATCCTGCGGCAGGAGCAGATGCGATCCTTTCCAGGGAAAGGGAGAAGATATGGGAGATCATGGATTCTCTGGTAGCGGACAGATCTGTATTTTCCGTTCTTTCCTATCAGGATCTTTTCCATAACCTGAAGGCTGCAGTGAAAGCCAGTATTCTGGCTGGTGCAGTACCGAATATTTTTTTCAGTGATTGCGCTGTTGACGGGGAAGATATGGTAAAGTTCCTGAAAGATAAGGAATATGACCGTTTTCCGGAATATATGAGGGAAACAGCCAGAGAAGCGTATGAGACTTTTCTGTATACAAGAGACGGTCAGCTTGCGGATATTATTGTTGACAGGGCAGCACTGGATGCCATAAAAAAAGCCGGGGAACGGTCAAAAG
Source organism: Blautia schinkii (assembly GCF_013304825.1). Classification (GTDB taxonomy): domain Bacteria; phylum Bacillota; class Clostridia; order Lachnospirales; family Lachnospiraceae; genus Blautia_A; species Blautia_A schinkii_B. The sequence continues at coordinate 150,961 of NZ_JAAWUO010000006.1, forward strand.
AGGAGATCGTCCGGCAGTATGCGGAATCCACGGTAGCAGTAGCAGATATCCGGATCGCAGTACGTGCCTGCAAAACAGGAAAAAGTTCGGATTTTATGAAGAAAGCCATGGCAGAATGTGACACGCTGGATAAGGAGAGGCTGATCCATGCAGCAGTAAGCGGAATGGATCAGATCATGAGTTATCTGGCAGAAACGAAATATGTGGACGGGGCACAGGCACTGGCAGAGTCGGCATCAGCTTTTGAGAGATGGTGCGACAACCAGATCATGGAAACGATCCGTCCACAGCTGTACAATTCATTTTCACTGGGACCGCTGGTAGCTTATGTACTTGCCAGAGAAAATGAGATCAAGACGGTGCGGATCATTCTTACCGGAAAGCGCAGCGGCCTTCCGGAAGAGTTTATCCGGGAAAGGGCAAGGGAGATGTATGTATAAGATCGCAGTTTTAGGTGATTATAACAGCATTTACGGGTTTGCAGCTCTTGGCCTTGATACTTTTCCGGTGGAGGATCCCCAGGAGGGACGGGAGAAGCTTAACCGTCTGGCAGCTGATGAATATGCAGTTATTTATATTACGGAACAGTTGGCGGAACAGCTTTCCGCAGAGATCAGCAGATACAGTGAGACACTGATTCCGGCAATTATCCAGATTCCGGGAATTTCCGGGAATACAGGTGCCGGTATCGAAAATGTGAAGAAATCTGTGGAGACAGCAGTTGGTTCTGATATTCTTTTCAGTAATGAGTGACAAGAAAGCAGGTGATTGGTTCAGATGAGCAGAGGAACCATTAAAAAAGTAGCAGGCCCGCTGGTAATTGCCAAGGGTATGCGAGATGCGAATATGTACGACGTGGTCCGTGTAAGCGATCAGCGTCTGATCGGTGAGATCATTGAGATGCACGAAGATGAGGCTTCCATACAGGTATATGAGGAGACTTCAGGACTTCGTCCGGGAGAACCGGTAGAGTCAATGGAAGTTCCGCTTTCTGTAGAGCTGGGACCTGGCCTTATTACAAGTATTTACGATGGAATCCAGCGTCCGCTGGACGATATCATGAAAGTAGCAGGCAGCAACAATCTGAAACGTGGTGTTGAGGTACCTGCACTGAAACGAGACAAAAAATGGAACTTTGTTCCGACAGCGAAAGTTGGAGATGAGCTGGAAGGCGGCGATGTTCTCGGAACTGTTCAGGAAACCATTGTTGTTACACAGAAGATCATGGTTCCTCCGAATATGAAGGGAACTTTGAAAGAAATTAAATCCGGCGAATTCACAGTGGATGAGACGATTGCGGTTCTTTCAACTGCAAATGGGGACAAGGAGCTGACACTGATGCAGCACTGGCCTGTACGACGTGGCCGCCCATATAAGAAAAAACTTCCGCCTGCAAAACCTCTGGTAACAGGACAGCGTGTTATTGATACCATGTTTCCAATCGCAAAAGGCGGCGTTGCAGCAGTTCCGGGACCTTTTGGAAGCGGTAAAACAGTTATCCAGCATCAGCTTGCAAAATGGGCTGAGGCAGATATTGTGGTTTATATCGGCTGCGGTGAGCGTGGAAACGAGATGACAGATGTTCTGAACGAGTTTCCGGAGCTGAAGGACCCGAAAACAGGACAGTCTCTGATGGAGCGTACTGTTCTGATCGCCAACACCTCAGACATGCCGGTTGCGGCACGTGAGGCTTCTATTTATACAGGTATCACCATTGCAGAGTATTTCCGTGATATGGGTTATTCCGTAGCTCTGATGGCAGATTCCACATCCAGATGGGCCGAGGCTCTCCGTGAGATGTCCGGACGACTGGAGGAGATGCCGGGTGAGGAGGGTTATCCGGCATATCTTGGCTCCCGTCTTGCACAGTTCTACGAGCGTGCAGGCCATGTGATCTGCAGCGGAAAGGACGGAAGAGAGGGTGCGCTGACAGCCATCGGTGCTGTATCACCTCCTGGTGGTGATATTTCCGAGCCTGTTTCCCAGGCAACCCTTCGAATCGTAAAGGTATTCTGGGGACTGGATGCGAATCTTGCATACAAACGTCATTTCCCGGCTATTAACTGGCTGACCAGCTATTCTCTGTATCTGGATAGCGTAGGCGGCTGGTTTGATGAGAATGTGGCATCGGACTGGATGAAGCTTCGTCAGAAAATGATGACTCTTCTTCAGGAAGAAGCAGAACTTGAGGAAATCGTAAAGATGGTAGGTATGGACGCACTTTCACCTGGTGACCGCCTGAAAATGGAGGCAGCCCGTTCTATCCGTGAGGATTTCCTTCACCAGAACTCTTTCCATGAGATCGATACCTATACATCTCTGGAAAAACAGCACAATATGATGCGTCTGGTACTTGCGTTTTATGATGCTGGCGTGGATGCGCTGAAGCAGGGAGCTGATATCAACGACATCGTAAAACTGCCGGTTCGTGAGCAGATCGGCCGTTACAAATATACGAAAGAGGATGAGCTGGCAGCAGAATATGAAAAAGTAACACGTCAGCTTGCAGGAGAGATTGCAGAACTTCTGAGAAAGGAGGGCCTGTAAAATGCCAAAAGAATATAGAACCATACAGGAAGTTGCCGGCCCTTTGATGCTGGTACGTGGCGTTGAAGACGTGGCATTTGACGAGCTTGGTGAGATTGAGCTTGCCGATGGCGAAACGAGAAGATGCCGTGTTCTGGAGATCGACGGAAGCAATGCACTGGTGCAGCTGTTTGAGAGTTCCACAGGTATCAACCTTTCCAACAGTAAGGTACGTTTTCTGGGACGAAGCATGGAGCTTGGCGTATCCGGCGACATGCTGGGCCGTGTTTTTGACGGTCTGGGCCGACCGATCGATGATGGCCCTGAGATCCTTCCGGAAGAGAGAAGAGATATCAACGGACTTCCGATGAACCCTGCAGCCAGAAGTTATCCGGAGGAGTTTATCCAGACCGGTGTATCTGCGATCGACGGACTGAATACACTGGTTCGTGGACAGAAGCTGCCGATCTTCTCAGCATCCGGTCTTCCTCATGCACAGCTTGCAGCACAGATCGCAAGACAGGCGAAGGTTCGTGGAAAAGATGAGCAGTTTGCGGTTGTATTTGCTGCCATGGGTATTACTTTCGAGGAGTCAAACTTCTTTGTAGAGAGCTTTAAGGAAACCGGAGCGATAGACCGTACTGTTCTTTTTGTAAACCTGGCAAATGACCCGGCTGTTGAGCGTATCGCTACTCCGCGAATGGCACTGACAGCAGCAGAGTATCTTGCCTTCGAAAAAGACATGCACGTACTGGTAATCCTTACAGATATTACAAACTATGCGGATGCTCTCCGTGAGGTTTCCGCAGCGCGTAAAGAGGTTCCTGGACGTCGTGGTTATCCCGGATATATGTACACGGACCTTGCTTCTCTTTATGAGCGCGCAGGCCGTCAGAAGGGAAAAGCAGGAAGTATCACCATGGTTCCGATCCTGACCATGCCTGAGGATGACAAGACTCATCCGATTCCTGACCTTACCGGCTACATCACAGAGGGACAGATCATCCTGAGCCGTGAGCTTTACCGCAAAGGAATCACACCGCCGATTGATGTTCTTCCGTCTCTGTCACGACTGAAGGATAAAGGTATCGGTGAAGGCAAAACAAGAGCGGATCATGCCAACACCATGAACCAGCTGTTTGCTGCATATGCCCGTGGTAAAGAGGCCAAAGAGCTGATGACCATTCTTGGCGAGGCTGCTCTCTCTGATATTGATCTTATTTATGCAAAATTTGCAGATGCTTTTGAAAAGGAATATGTTTCCCAGGGCTATCAGGCAAACCGTGATATTGAGGAGACACTGGCGATTGGCTGGAAGCTGCTTTCCATTCTTCCGAGAAGCGAGCTGAAACGTATCGATGACAAATTCCTTGACCAGTATTACGGAAAAGTATAAAGGGGGAATGATTTGTGGCATCAACACAGGTGAATCCTACCCGTATGGAGCTTACGAAGCAGAAAAAAAAGCTGGTGACTGCAGTGCGCGGACACAAGCTTCTGAAGGATAAGCGAGATGAGCTGATGAGACAGTTTCTGGACCTGGTACGCGAGAACATGGAGTTGCGTCAGAAGGTAGAGGCTGGTATCCGAAGTGCCAATACCAATTTTGTTATTGCAAAAGCCGGAATGTCGGAGGAAACTCTGAATACGGCACTGATGGCTCCCAAGCAGGAAGTTTATCTGGAAACCGGAAAAAAGAATGTCATGAGTGTGGATATTCCTGTTTTTGAATATAAAACAAGAACACCGGATGCTAACGATATCTATTCCTATGGTTTTGCTTTTACCTCCAGTGATCTGGACGGAGCGGTGAAATCCCTGGAGGATATACTTCCTGACATGCTTCGTCTGGCAGAAGTGGAAAAAGCCTGCCAGCTGATGGCTTCCGAGATCGAGAAGACCAGACGACGTGTAAATGCTCTGGAGCACGTAATTATACCGGAAGCTCAGGCAAACATCAAATACATCACCATGAAGCTGGATGAAAATGAGAGAAGTACGCAGATTCGACTGATGAAGGTGAAGGATATGATGCTTGAAGAGGCTCATCACTACAAAGAGCGGGAGGCAGAACGCGGAGCGTAAAGAACAGGAATCGTATCAGAAAAAGGAAAATTTATTATAGAAAGTTTTTAAGCAACGGGAAGGAAAACGTCTCTGTACTGTGGTATTTTTGGCAGTGCAGGGGCGTTTTGCGTAAGACAAATATTTGGGGCAGGCAGACACAGATAACAACAGGAATAAAAAGGAATCATCTGTATTGTCTGCAGGAAAATAAAGAGAGGAAGAGGTGAATGCTGGTTTAACAGCAAGGTATATATGAGTATTTTACATTCAATACAAAATCTGGACGGAGAGATTCTGCTTCTGATCCAGCAATATCTTCGGTCAGATATTCTTACACCGGTTATGAAAATGATCACATTTCTGGGAAACGGAGGCTGGTTCTGGATCCTGTGTGCAGTGATCCTTCTGGTGAGTTCGAAGACCAGAAAAGTGGGATGCGCAGCATCTTTATCAATTATATTTGGAGCTCTTGTCACCAATGTACTTCTTAAGAATCTGGTAGCAAGAGCAAGGCCTTTTGCAGTGATCGATGCTCTGACTCCGCTGATCGCAAAACCGACAGATTTTTCTTTCCCGTCAGGACATACGACAGCATCTTTTGCAGTTGCGTTGGTGATAGCGCGGATGTTTCCGAAGAAATACGGTGTTCCGGCAGTGATCCTGGCTGCACTTGTGGCTTTTTCCAGGCTGTATCTGGGGGTTCATTATCCTACGGATGTTCTTGCCGGATTCCTGGTGGCACTGGCGGGCAGTACGTTGTCTGTGTGGTTGGTAAGGAAAAAAGACCCTCATGCACTTTAACAAGATAAAGTATTGACACGTGGAAGTTGAACGAGGTACAATAAAACGCAAGGCAATAATTCCTGGAATTGCTATAGAAACAGAGTGTTCTGAGAGATCAATAATTACCTGGAACGTTATAAATCGGATAAAAGGAGGATGATATAAGCAACTAAATATATTGTAAAAAGATATTAAATGTGTTTAAATATACTTATGGAGGTATATTATGAACACATCAAATATCACAAATTATAAACCAAAAGATTTTGCTGAATTATTAGGTGTTTCTGTAAAAACGCTTCAGAGATGGGACAGAGAGGGAATCTTA
>NZ_JAAWUO010000007.1 GCF_013304825.1 Blautia schinkii
TGCAATTCATCTCACCACCTGAAGAGGTGGGAGAATTCTTGCTACATTTGTTAAATTTTACCAGTTCCCAGAAAGCAGATCTTGAAATCTTACCATCCAGATAGTTTTGCAGGTAATTGTAGATCGTATCATCTGCCATCGGTCCTTCCACAATATCATACTGATGTGCTTGTCCACTTCGACAGGAAATAATAAAGTCCAGCCATTCTTCTGTCATTTTCTCAAATCTAAGAATTTTTAATTCTGTATTTTCTGTATACTCGTACCTGTTAATGCATCCCTTTTCTCCATACCTTGTCGCCCACCGTTCTGCCTGTTTTTCGATATTCGTACAATAGAAGCCAAAGTAGAAATCTTTGTTAAATCGGGCTTTTCTGATTTCCGGATACTCTATTATATCTTTACTTCCATGATATAAAGTCATATGCACTCCTTTTCAGATTGGACTTAACACAATAGTTTCCTGGAGCTATTATAACAAATGTGTATCGAAAATCGCAATATATTTTACTCTCACAAGAGCATCTATATCACGACACTCTCCCATTCTCCATCTCATACACCACATCCGCTACTTTCATCGTAGAAGTTCTGTGTGACACCAGCACGACGGTACGGTTGGCTTTATCTTCCTTCAGGGATTTCAGGATGATGCCTTCGTTCAGGGAATCCAGATTGGAGGTTGGCTCATCCAGAAGAAGGAGCGGGCTGTCGTGGAGGAAGGCTCTTGCGATTCCGATTCTCTGCTTTTCACCGCCGGAGAGAGTGTCTCCCAGTTCTCCGACTTCTGTGTCATATCCTTTTGGAAGGGTCATAATGAAGTCATTGATGGAGGCTTTTTTTGCGGCAGCCATGATCTCCTCACGGGTTGCGCCTGGCTTTGCGATGGCGATATTGTTTGCGATGGAATCGTGGAACAGGTGGGTTTCCTGTGTCACATAGCTTTCCAGATCACGGAGCCTGCGTGTCGGGATCTCTTTTACATTTCTGCTATCTACGAAAATGCTGCCTGCACTTACATCCCAAAAACGCATCAGAAGCTTTAAAAGTGTGGATTTTCCGGAACCGCTGGCTCCATGGATACCGGTGATCTTACCCGGTGCAAGTTTCAGGGAGTAGTCGTCCAGGATGGTTTCATCTTCATATGCGAATGTCACACGAGAGGCTTCTGCACCTGTAAATCCATCACCGGATTCATCTTGTTTCTCCACATCATTAAACCTTCCAACTGCGTGAAACTCGATTCCATCCGGAATCTCCTCCACCAGTGGTTTCTCCTCCAGGAGCGAAAGCACACGCTCACCACTTGCCAGAGTCTGATTCAGGTTATTGGAAAGACTGGACAGTGCCACAACCGGGCCAAAAGATCCCATCATGGCAATGGTACAGGTCAGGATTCCGTCAAAACCGATCTCACCTTTTCCATAAAGATGGATCATCAGCGCCAGCATTCCAAAGGACGCAAGCAGAATCATCAGATTCGTAAATGATCTCTGAGAGCCTTCCATCCGGCTTAAGTCTTCCTGCATTCCCGCAAGCTTCCGAGAACGGTCAGACATCTGGCCTTTTCTCTTTTCACCCTGATCATACTGGATGGTTTCATCAAGACCGCGGAGAGAATCCAGCACAAAACTGTTCAGCTCACCAAACTCCGTACGGAATTCCATACCCTTCTGACTTCCATGCTTTCCATTCCACAGGGGAATCACCACACCTACGATCAGATAGGCGGTCAGAGCCAGAACTCCGGCAAGCACATGATATCTTCCGATAAAAACTACCATGATCACAGAAGTCAGTGTTGCAATAGCAATGGGGGAAATGGTATGCGCATAAAAAACTTCCAGAAGTTCAATATCCGTGGTGATAATGGAGATCAGGTTCCCTTTGTCACGACCTTCCAGCTTCGCAGGGCAGAGCTTACGCAAAACCGCAAATACCTTATGGCGGATGATCGCCAGAAGTTTAAACGCGATAAAATGGTTACAATACTGCTCCACATAATGAAGGACACCACGGAGCACCGCAATCAGGATCATAACGGCAATGATTCCTTTCACAGAAGTTCCGGCAAGCCAGGTACTCTTTATAACAACCTCCGGAATACCAGAAATCCCGGCACCTACTGCACTTCCTGCCAGGCCATGGAGGATCACCTGTCCTGCCAGGATGGTCAGAAAAATGGCACATAGGTATCCCACGGTTCCTAAAAGAATAGCCGCCAGCATAATATGGAGAAGGGGTTTCACCAGCCCGATAAGACTTCCCATAATGGCAATGGCACTTCTACGCTTCCTGGTCATCACACATTCCCCTCCTTTCCATAATTCTCCAGCGCCATCTGGCTCTCATACAGATGACGGTAATCGCCATCCAGAGTCATCAGCTCTTCGTGTTTTCCACGCTCTTTGATCTGGCCGTCTTTCAGAAAACAGATCTGATCAGACTCCACCACATTGGCAAGTCTGTGGGAGATCAGAAGCACGGTCTTTGTTTTTGCGATCTCATGGATCACATCCATGATCAGTTCTTCACTTTCCACATCAATATTGGAAGTTGCCTCATCCATGATGTATACCGGAGCATTTTTAAGAAGTGCTCTTGCGATCACAAGGCGCTGGCACTGACCCCCGGAAAGATTTCCCGCCTTTTCCAGAAGAACCGTATCCAGCCCGTTCTGGGTATCCAGAAATCCAAGGAGATTGACCTTTTTAAGGACCTCCCGCATTTCCTGATCCGTGGCATCCGTTTTTGCCATCTGAAGATTTTCACGGACTGTTCCCTTAAAGAGATAACTGTTGTGGAGCACCAGAACCACATGTTCCATCAGGTCATCTTCGCGAACGTCCCCGAGGGCAACTCCTCCGATACGGATATCACCGGAAAACTCCCGGTTCTTTCCGGAGAGGATTCCCGCAATGGTACTCTTACCACAGCCGGACTCTCCAACCAGGGAAACAAAACTTCCCGCAGGAACCTGAAGATCGATCCCGCCAAGGATCTCACGGTCCTTCTCATAGGAAAAATGCACATCCCGAAAAGAAATATCCAGACCGCCCTCCGGCAGAGTCTTCTCTCCGGCTTTCGGCTCTGAAATATCCAATATCCGGAAAATCTTATCACTGGCAGCCATACCGTTCATGGCAATATGAAAAAAGGATCCAAGCAGCCGCAGCGGCAGAAAAAACTCACTGGACAGAAGCACAATGCAGAGGGTTCCGGAAAGGTTTAAATTCCCATGTAGAAACTCCGTCACCGCCACCGCCATACCAATGGCCGCACCGCCGTAAGCCACAATATCCATCACACTGGTGGAATTCAGCTGCATGGTTAAAACCTTCATGGTGATCTGGCGGAACCGCTGGGACTCCGCATCCATCTCGTCTGCTTTCTGCTGGTCTGCCTGATAGATCTTTAAGGTAGTCAGACCCTGAAGATTTTCCAGGAAGGAATCTCCAAGTCCTGTATAAATGCTCCAGTATTTGTTAAGAAGCTTCCTGGCGATCTTCTGTACCACCACAATGGAAATGGGAATCAGCGGCACACAGATCAGAAGTACCACGCTGGCTTTTAAGCTCACCCGGCAGAGGATCACAAAGAGTGTTACCGGTGCGATCAGGCTGTAAAACAGCTGGGGGAGATATTTTCCGAAATAGGTTTCCAGCTGCTCCACACCTTCTGTGGAAACCTGCACCACTTCAGAGGAGGAAACCTGCTCTCTGTAGGAAGCACCCAGCTTCAGCATTTTTTCATAAATTTTTTCTCTGAGGATCCGCTTTACATCCACGCAGGCCAGATAGGACGACCTTGCGCCCATCCGCTCACAGAAGAAGCGGATTACAACAACCAGGATCAGCGTAAGAACTGTCCGTTTTACACTTTCTGAAGTAACGGAACCGTAAATCACTTTTTCCAGCAGCCCTGCAATGGAAAAAACGGCAATCACCTGGGACAGCAGGGCAAGCCACTGCCACAGGATCGTATACACGATATATTTTTTTGCGTGGGATAAAAGTCCCACCAGTCTTGTCTTGATCATTGGCTGCTCACACCTCCGGCTCCACAGTTTTTACTCTGAGGAAGAAATACAGAATGTGGCATACCCACACAACGGCTATGCAGATTCTTCCCACAGGCACATTTTTCATGCAGATAAATCCGATGACCATAACTACGGTCACCATGCCGATGATCTTGCATTTGGTTCCAAGCGTCATGGCTCTTTTCTGCACAAAACTGTCCAGATGTTTTTTATAAAGGTCTGTTCCTATAAACCAGGTATGGAGCCGTTCCGAGCTTTTTGCAAAGCAGAACAGCGTTGCCATATAAAAGGGAACCGTAGGCAGGATCGGAAGGACAACTCCGATGGTGCCAAGTCCAAGGCAAAGAAACCCCAGCAGGATCCAGAATATTTTCAATGGATTTCTCATTTTCTTTTCCTTTCTTATATACGCTTTAGACGGTTAAAACGAATTTACGTCCATCTACTCTTGCCACCTTCAGATCAATACCGTAAAGAGCATAGATGCTTTCCTCTGTGATGACCTCTTCCAGCTCGCCTTCTACGATCACTTTTCCTCCGGCAAGACCGATGATCTTATCAGAAAAATAGATGGACTGGTTGATATCATGAAGTATCATCGCTTACTTTCTTTACATTATTCCAGTCAAGACCAATGCAGGCATCCTGATACAGGATGACAGGCGAAGCCATAAATTCTTTCTTCTCATTTCTTTCCTCCTTATGTGGTAAGGTGTCGCACACCCTTCTTTTAAGCAGGCCAGGGCACATTCTCTCCTGTTACCCATGTCTAACTCTCTGCTGTCATTTAATCACAAGTGTTAGTTTGGGTCAACTATTTTTTCGTTTTCCGTTCCCTGCGGGAACCATTTATATTTTTCAAAAATCCTGTAAACATCAGCATTTCCGGATTTTTGGCACAAAAAAAAGCCGAATTTTTTTCATTTCGGCTTTTAATCGGTCATGGTCTGGCAGATATCTGCAACCCACGTTTGGTTAAGTTCTATTCCCATTCCTCTTCTACTTCCTGAAGTTTTTTCTTCAGAGTTCTCTCAAGCTCCAGAAAGGCAGGAAGGAAGCTGTCCCGGATCAGCAGGAGCATTTCGTCGATTTCTTCTTCGTTATATATGTGTACGGACGTATTACGCTTCTTCAGCATGAGGAGCCATACCTGCGCATCATCCACAAATCCCAGTTTGTAACCAAGCTGCAGGATTTCCCGAGGAGAACCTGTCTGTGCATCTGTCACACCATGCTGCTTCATCACTTCCTGCAATGCTTTCCATGCCAGCTCAAAAGTAAGATTAAACTGCCCGATCACCCCAGTCCGGTATATCTCGTTGTTATCTGCCATCTTGAAATCAGCATTCTTCAGTACGGTAAGACAATTTGAGAAATTATCGAGTTTTTTCATAAATCACGACCCCATCCTTTTTAATCTCATTTTCCAGCTCTTCAGATATCTGATGATCTGCTTCTACTATATCAAACATCAGAAGGGAATGCACCTTTTCTCTGATATCCCAGTAAAATGCATCAAAATCTCCGCCATACACCGCAATATCCACATCGCTTCTTTCTGTATTATCTCCTCTTGCACGGGATCCAAAGAGGATTACTTTTGTAACGGAATGTTTTCTGGCAAATGAGCAGATATCCTTTTGCACTCTTTCCGGAAGATCATATTTCATATGCTTATCACCTCTCAATATTTATAAGCATAGCATATTTCCATCTGCTTAACAATAAAAAAGGCACCAGCTTACGAAAAAGCCAGTGCCTTATATGCGGTTCTCCGGATTTCTACAGCCAGAACATCAGAAGTGCCGTACTCTCAGGCATGTGGGCTTTGCCTACGCTGCAGGTGACGGTAATAGAGACCATTCCTTTTACGTTGCCCTGGCGGGTCTTCATGAAGCGGCAGGCACTTAGGGGAATGCGGACTTTGCCATCACGGATGGTGGCTTCGTAGAGCTGTCCTTTGTCTACGTATTTCAGGGATGAGAGCCTTCCCCGCATATCTGCCCCGTCGATCCGGGAATAGGCGTGCATCTCACGGGTGGTCAGTTCCAACCAGTTTCCCCGGGTGTTGTTCCTGATGCGGGCAAGATGCTCGAACCCATTGTTTGCCATGGAAAGCTTTGTTGTGCCTTCTGTGTTCATCTGATAAATAGCGATTCCTACCTCGAAGCAGCCCTTTTCCAGCACATGATCCAGATAATAGAGGCTTCCTTCATCTGCATTTGTCTGGTTTCGGGATTCCTTTACCTGACTGGAATTTCTGGTCATGGTCATGAGAAGGCTGTAGTCTACGTTCTCTATGAGCTGTCTTGTTTTTTCGGGGATCTCGGGTGCCGGGATTCCGATCCGTTCCAGATAGGCACCGACTTCTTTCAGGATCCTCTGGTATGTTTTCAGTGCACGAGTACCTTTTTCAGTAAATTCATAGCCTTCGTTCAGGTATCCTGCGCCGATGCATTCTTTAAAGAAACGGCTTACCGGTCCGTGACTGACTCCGCAGGTATCGGCGATCAGTGCCACGCTGCCTCGTTTTTTGCCTATTTTTGCAAGTTCTGACAGATATCGTATCTGCAGCATGGATGGGTGGAGCAGTCCTTCGGTGTTTTCTTTTTCCATAATCTTCCTCCTACCAGATATGTACATCCAGCTCCCGGCTATTCCATTCCATGGGTTTCTCGTCTTCTCTGGCAAATGCCACAAGAGCGGTTCCCTCTATGACCGGGTCGTGATGCCGGAGAAAATATTGAAATACGCTGGTAGGGATCAGTGGGTTTCCGTCTTTTTCGGCAGCTTTCATCCAGCCAGTCTCCGGGTCCTGGTACCAGAGGTCCAGACGGTTCTTTGTCTGGTCTGTGCAAAGGAGTTCGAAGTAGCTGTCCTCTTCTTTTACGTGGAGGCAGATCTGCTCCCGGTAGTCTTTAAATTCTGTGGTCAGCCTTCTCGGGCAGGTTTTTTCCATGTAGTAAATGCCCATCATGAAGGTGTAGTCTCCCGGTTCGTAGTAATACCGGAGGTCTGTGTTTTTCATGACACGCTCAAAGGTGCTTCCGTAGTTGATGAAATTATGGATCTGCTGCACGGTTTCTTCGCTTACTACATGCTCCATGCGGCAGGCGTCTTCTTCTGCGGTTTCGCTGTTTACACCTACATACTCCAGAAACTGGGTGAAGGTTTCATGACGGTGGCGGCATTCTTCTCCGCGCATGCGTCCCAGTTCTGTGAGACAAACGTAGGAGTTTTTTTCTTCTGTTTTTACATAGCCCCGTGCGGAGAGCTGCTTCAGATAGGCCAGCACTTCCCTCCGGGTCATCTCCATCCGCCCACAGATCTCCGGAATGGTGATCCGGGCGTCCTTTTTTGCAAGAGAACAGAGCTCTTCCAGCATGTCTTCTTCGGTTTCTCTTTTGGAAGAGGGCATGCTGTGACCCAGTTCTTCTGTGAAATCCTGATCATTTTTCATGGTTTTTCTGTTCTGAACTTTATTTGTATTTGCGGCTGTGTTAGTTCAGGCTAATTGTTATTATAGGAGATGGGCTGCGGGGATGTCAAGAGGGTAAAAAAATCCCACCAGCTGGATTACAGGATTGTTGTAATTTAGCTGGTAGGATGATGATCACACTCTCGGCTTCACACCTTTGGTGTCTCGCTTGGCGAGCTTGACTTTGTTGAGTACGTATGGTTTGTCATGGTAGGTAATAGCATACTCCTGGCGGCTTTCCAGGAGGTAGGCATGGTGGATGCGGTCTTCGCCGGTAAGCTTCATGCCGCGGACACCCATGGCGTTTTTCCTGGTGACGGAGATCTCGGTTTTCATGATACGAAGAAAGTATCCCTTTTCAGACTGGAACACAACCTGATCCATCTCGTCCGCTGCTCCTACGAATACAAGACGATCCTCCTCTGCAAGCTTGGTGGAAACAATGGTACGCTTGGAAGCACGGAACTCTTCTCCTTTTACCAGCTTGCACATACCGTTCTCTGTAACAAAGAGTACTGTGGAGGCTGCCACCTGGCTCAGTGGTGCCACATAAAGGATCTGCTCGGAAGTACTGTCATAATTACCCAGATTATCTGCCGGAACACCTTTATCACGGAAACGTACCAGCGGGATATCCTCTGCCTTCACTGTATGGAGCTTGCCGGTATCTGTAAAGATACAGATCTTGTCCGTGTTCATGCAGGTAAAGACATAGCGGCTCTCTGCGTGAGCGGCTTCTCTATTACGCTCGTAGGCGTTCTTGTCAATGAGACGCATATATCCGAAACGGTCCATCAGGAAGCAGACTTCGGTCTCTTCCATCTTCTTCTCCTCATAAACAGCTTCCTCTGCGTTTTCAATGGAAGTCTTACGCTTACTGCCGTATTCCTTCTTGATCTGATCCAGTTCTCCCATGATCACTGCTGCCATGGAATCATAATTGTTCAGGATATCCTCATAGGTAGCAATGTTCTTCATGGTTTCCTCATGCTCCTTCATCAGGGCATCGATTTCCAGACCGATCAGCTTGTAGAGGCGCATGTCCAGGATAGCTGTGGCCTGTTTCTCTGTAAATTTCAGAGATTTTGCAGCTTTCTCAGAGGTTTTGGTCTTGAATTTAATCCCTTCTGTAACACCGTCAGTCAGACATTTCTTTACCTGGTCGCGGCTCTTGCTGCCACGGAGTATCTCGATGATCAGATCGATCACATCACAGGCCTTGATCAGACCTTCCTGGATTTCTCTCTTCTCCTGTTCTTTTGCAAGAAGTGTATTGTACTTTCTGGAATTGACTTCAAATACAAAGTCCACATGATGGGCAATGATCTGTTTCAGTCCCAATGTCTCCGGTCTTCCGTCTGCAACTGCCAGCATATTGACACCGAAGGTATCCTCCAGTCTGGTTTTCTTGTAGAGCATGTTGGTAAGGTTCTCAACATCTGCGTCACGCTTCAGTTCCAGAACAATACGGATTCCTTCTTTAGAGGACTGGTTGGAAATATCCACGATATCTGTGGTCTTCTTGGTTTCCACCAGGGTTGCGATATCATTGAGGAATTTTCCGATGTTGGCCCCGATCATGGTATATGGAATCTCTGTGATCACCAGCTGCTGACGGCCGCCCTTTAATTTCTCCACTTCCACACGTCCACGGATACGGAGCTTGCCTGTTCCGGATTCATAGATTTTTACAAGGTCATCCTTATTTACTACGATACCACCTGTCGGAAAATCCGGACCCTTGAGATAACGCATCAGCCCACGGGTGCTGATATCATTGTTCTTCATATATGCCTTCACCGCATCCACCACTTCCCCGAGGTTGTGAGACGGGATACTGGTAGCCATACCAACGGCGATTCCGTCTGCTCCGTTTACAAGGAGATTCGGAATACGCACCGGAAGTACTACAGGCTCCTTCTCTGTTTCATCGAAGTTCGGCATAAAGTCCACAACGTTCTTATCCAGGTCTTCCAGAAAAACCTCCTGGGTCAGCTTCTCCAGGCGAGCTTCTGTGTATCGCATGGCTGCGGCTCCATCTCCCTCAATAGAGCCGAAGTTTCCATGTCCGTCTACCAGTGTGCGACCCTTCTTAAATTCCTGTGCCATAACTACAAGGGCATCATAAATGGAGCTGTCTCCATGAGGATGATATTTACCCATGGTATCTCCAACGATACGGGCACATTTACGGTACGGGCGGTCGTAGCGGATACCAAGCTCATACATATCGTAAAGGGTACGGCGCTGTACCGGCTTCAGTCCGTCACGTACATCCGGCAGTGCTCTGGAAATGATAACGCTCATGGCATAATCGATATATGATTTCTGCATGATCTCCGCATAATCTGTGCGGATGATATTGTCCTGTTTTGTATTCATAATTTATTCTCCCAATCAAATATCCAGCTCTGCATCTGTAGCATGCTCGTAGATAAAGGCCTTACGTGGCGGAACATCGCTTCCCATCAGGATCTCTGTCACATCAGAAGCCATACGCGCATCTTCGATCTCCACACGCTTCATCATCCTGGTCTCCGGATTCAGTGTGGTCTCCCACAGCTGCTGGGCATCCATCTCACCAAGGCCTTTATATCTCTGGAGTGTGAAGCTTCCCGGTTTATGGCTCTTACGATATTTCTCAAGGGCCTTATCATCGTAGAGATATTCCTCCTGCCCCTTCTTCGGCATCACCTTATAAAGAGGCGGCATAGCGATATACACATGCCCCTCATAAATAAGCTCTGGCATAAAACGGTAAAACAAGGTCAGAAGCAGGGTGGAAATATGCGCACCATCCACGTCCGCATCGGCCATGATTACGATCTTATCATAACGAAGCTTGGTAATATCAAAATCGTTTCCGTAGCCTTCAGAAAAACCACAGCCGAATGCATTGATCATTGTCTTGATC
Organism: Blautia schinkii; assembly: GCF_013304825.1. Classification (GTDB taxonomy): domain Bacteria; phylum Bacillota; class Clostridia; order Lachnospirales; family Lachnospiraceae; genus Blautia_A; species Blautia_A schinkii_B. Next base: position 10,435 of record NZ_JAAWUO010000007.1, read on the forward strand.
TCTGCATTGGCCAGCACCTTATCAATGGTAGCCTTTTCTACGTTAAGGATCTTACCGCGGATCGGAAGGATTGCCTGATAGTTACGGTCTCTGGCTGTCTTGGCAGAGCCGCCGGCAGAATCTCCCTCTACAATAAAGATCTCACAGAGAGACGGATCTTTCTTTTCGCAGTTAGCAAGCTTGCCATTGGAGTCAAAAGAATATTTCTGCTTGGTGAGGAGATTGGTCTTGGCACGTTCTTCTGTCTTACGGATCCTTGCTGCCTTCTCTGCGCAGGAAAGTACAGTCTTTAATGTCTCAAGATTTCGATCAAAGAAGAGCACAAGCTGTTCTCCCACAACTTTACCTGTAGCTCTTGACGCATCCTGGTTGTCAAGCTTGGTCTTGGTCTGTCCTTCAAAACGGGGCGCGGGATGCTTGATAGATACAACTGCTGTCATGCCGTTTCGGATATCTGCTCCTGTAAAGTTCGGATCTTTATCTTTCAGCACACCGATCTCACGTGCATAAGTATTCATAACTGTTGTAAAAGTTGTCTTAAATCCTGTGAGATGGGTACCGCCCTCTGCATTATAAATATTGTTGCAAAATCCAAGAACATTCTCACGGAACTCATTGGTAAACTGAAAAGCCACCTCAACACTGATCCCATCTGCTTCACCTTTGAAATATACCGCTTCATGAAGAGGCTGTGCATTCTTATTCAGATCACGAATAAAACCAACGATTCCTTCCGGCTCGTGATATTCGATATCTTCCGGTGTCTCGCCTCTTCTGTCCTCAAAATGGATGGTAAGTTCCGGATTCAGATAAGCAGTCTCATGAAGACGGCTCTTCACATCAGCTGCCCCGAAACGAGTCTTCTCAAAGATCTCCGGATCGGGAAGGAAATTGACGCAGGTTCCTGTTTCTTTCGTCTTCCCCAGTTTCGGAAGAAGGCCTTCCTCCAGCTCAATAGTCGGGATTCCTCTCTCATAGTGGTCATGATGTATATAACCGTCACGGCTGATCTTAATGTCCAGATATGTGGACAAAGCGTTTACTACTGATGATCCCACACCATGAAGACCGCCGCTTGTCTTGTATGCGGAATTATCAAACTTACCGCCTGCATGAAGGGTTGTAAAAACAAGACGCTCTGCTGATACTCCCTTGGCATGCATGTCAACCGGGATTCCACGTCCGTTATCTTCTACTGTACAGGAACCGTCCTTCTCAAGAACTACATGGATCCGGCTGCAGTATCCTGCAAGATGCTCATCCACCGCATTATCCACGATCTCGTATATCAGATGGTTCAGTCCCTTTCTGGACACGCTTCCGATATACATACCGGGACGTTTACGTACGGCCTCAAGGCCTTCCAGGACAGAGATACTGCCCGCATCATAAGTGTCTTTCTTTGCCATTCCACTGATTCCTTTCTTTTTTGTTTCGAACATTTGTTTGTATTATATCAAAAATATTTATTATTTTCAATTGTTTTTTTATTGCAACAGCTTATCTATTCTATCAAAAGAGCCTCGAAACTGCAAGCAAAAACAGGAAACACTGCTCTTTTCGGGAATGCTGGCGTTACTGTTCTTTCCACAGCCAGTAACATATTATCCTTAAAAAAGTATGTTTCCTGTTTCTTCAATATTTCTTTATTTGTCAGTCAAACAGAGCTGTCACGAAATTTTTTCAAGAAGTTTTTTCTTATCTAAGGGCTTCGAGAAATAATATCCCTGGATCATATCCACTCCCCATTTTTCCAGAAGCTTTACTTCCTCTTCTGTCTCTGCACCTTCTGCGATCACCTTGTAGCCCATATGCTGCATGGTCATTACAATACTGTGATAAAAAAGTGCCGCCTGTTTATCCGTACAGACGTTCATCAGAAGCGATCTGTCCATTTTTACTGCCGAAAACGGGATCCGCAGCACAGCATTCAGATTGGCATAACCAGAACCGAAATCATCCAGGCACATATGTATTCCTGCTTCCGCAAAATCCTCGATAGCTGTACAGAAACTCTCACTGTATTCCGTAGCTACCGTTTCTGTGATCTCAAACTGAAAATACGCAGGATTCAGACCATATTCCTGTATGATCCCGATAAGCACGCGGCTGTATCCAGGCTTCATAAGTTCAGAAGGAGACAGATTAAATTTCACATTCCAGATGTTCTGCATAATATACTCGTGCTCTTTGATAAAACAGCAGACTCTTCGAAGCTGCAGTTTTCCAACCTCTGAGATCAGTCCCTGTTTTTCTGCGATCCCGATAAAAACATCCGGCGGGATCATCCCCAGTGTAGGATGTTTCAAACGGCTCAGTGCCTCAAGTGTAATAAAACTCTGTTTTTTTATGGAGTAAACCGGCTGATAATATACCTCAAACAGATCCTCTTCTACTGCCTTCCTTAAAAAATGCTCCACTTCCTGTTCATACCGGAATCCTTCCAGGAGTCTGCTGTCCGACTGGATCAGCACCGTATCTTCCGTATTCTGGGAAAGTGATCCCATATATTCAATATATGCAAGAAGAATATCTTCTTTTTCCATTTTCTCAGCATTCATGATCCCGCAGATTGCTGCATGCAACGTCACATTTTCTTTTCCTATATGGAACGGTTTTTTCAGAAATTCTCTTATTTCATCTCTGGCTTTTTCGTAATCAGACAGGGAATCCAGCACTACCAGAAAACTGTTTCCTGTAACGCGGAACACCTGGAGAGATCCTGTGATCTCCTGAATCCCTTTTGCCAGCTGGATCAAAAGCTGGTCGCCTGCACTTGTACCATAAATCCTGTTGATCTGCTTCATATCGCAGGCATCAACAGCCAGCAGATGAAAACTATCTTTCCTGTATATTTTTTCTCCGATCCATTTGTCAAAATACTGCTTGTCAAAAAGCCCTGTCATACTGTCCGTGTAATCTCCGGGATTGTTTAAAGTCAGATAAATAAGCCATAATCCTGCTGCCACTCCAAAACCAGTAAGCAGCCATCTTCCTGTCAGAAGCTGAACAGCAAGACAGCCTGTCTCAATTCCAAGAAATCTCCAGATCGTCTGCCTGATCTCCTCCTCTGCTGTTTTTCCATAACGCGCAGTAAAATATGCAATGATCAGAGCAAAAAATGCTGTATAAACATAGATCATGTCATGAAAAAAACCTTTCGTCAGCAGACCATTTTTATTAAAATCAAACAGCCATCTGATCCTGATGTTCAGAAGTACAGCAAGGCACATGCCTACCGGTACAACGAACCATGCAGTTTTCAGCCATTTATATTTCTCTTTCTGTCTTCCTGTGATAATACGTACATAGCAGAAAAACATATAGGGAAGTATCACCGTACAGAGATAGTACAGAGTAAAAACAACTTCTGCTGTCTGCCGCCTTGTCCCACATCCTTTTTCTGCAAAAAATCCGCAGATCAGATCCAGCGCCACATAAATACCACCCAGAGCCAGAAAATTCGCAAAAAGCCGGTTTTCTACATTGCTCAGTCTTTTATGAGAAAAATAGTGGGCCGAGATCAATGCTATCAGGACAAGCGCTGTTACCTGAAAATAATTAGTATACACTTTTTTCCTCCTTCTTTTTGTTCTCATAAAGCTTCTGGTCTGCCTCATATTTCCAGTCCCCAATGGTTTTATAGCTTCCATCGGGTTTTCTGAGACAGCTGCTCCCTGCAGATAAAGAAACACGGCATCTGCCAGATTTCTCACTGTTTCCTGCTTCTTTTTTCAGCTGTTCCAGCCAGAACCATTCCGGTTTCTCCGGATCACGGACAAGCACCGCAAATTCATCGTCTCCAATACGATAACAGGTGCCTTTCTCCCGAAAAACATTCTCAATACATCTGGCAGAAGCTGCTACCAGTTCATCTCCCAGTCCCCGCCCGAATTCCTTATTTGTAAAGCGGAGATGATCAATATGAATATAAATAAGAAGAATATCCTGATATTCTCCAGTGTGAACGACCATCTCTTCGAGGGCTTTTTCAAATCCTGTTCTTGTCTCAAACCCTGTCAGTCCATCTTCTCTGACAAGACGTTCGTAGGCCTGGGTTTCCATACGGTAACGGATATTATCTGCCATTTCCATAACAACATCTGCAATAAGGAGTACCAGAAATGCCAGAATTCCCAGTTCAAAGATTGCACCATAATAAGGAATCTCAAACAGCCAGTACAGAAGCAGTGCGCTTAATCCGCTTGCCCCTACAATAACATAGGCTATAAGAAGAAAGAGCAGTTCTTTTCTCTTCTCCTGCCTGTACTCCCGTATCAGAAGCACTGCCAGGATCAGTACCCACGTAAAAAGCAGGATGTGGGTAACAAACAGCATATTTGTGAACTGTGCGATCCCCAAAAGCACCAGGATTCCCTGCACCAGTGCATTACAGTAAAAGGCCTGGATTCCGATATCCAGGATCTTGTATCTTGACATGTTTCCCATCTTCTGCTGAAAATGGATCATCGGCACGGCAAACAGCATAAACATGTAAAAAGATACCAGACATAAAGCATCAGGACTGCTGCTATAGCTCTGTGCCATAGAAGAATCTGTTACCAGCCATATACTGCACATCCCAAGAAACAGAGCTACATCCCGGAACCGGCCACCTGACATCTTCCGATTTCTCAAATAGAGAAAAATACACAACGCAACTGCACATAATACGATCATGACAACTGCCGCTCCCAGTGGAATGATTTCTTTTTTCAGCTGGTACAGTGCCACTGCTCTGCCAGTTCCTATGTAGACCTGATCGATCTTGTACTTTCCGCGCTGTGGAGTATGGTAGCTTAAAGTCAGTACTCTTCCCTTCGTGTCATTTCCCAGAGGTGCAATGCAGTCCAGTTTGGATTTCATCTGGGTATTCCGTGCAAAAAGTGCTTCTTTATACTGGTACAGGATCTTTCCGTCCAGACGGATCACAAGGTCATACTGTGCGCCTGTAGTTATCACCGTCATCTCTGCATTATCTTCGCCCGGATTTTCATTATAAAGGATGAGTGATTCTCCTTTTTGGGCTGGCAGTTCTGCCGGAAGGGTGATATCTTTTCGTACTCCATCTTCTATATAATACCATCCACCGGACAACGGCTGCACCTGTTCCTGTTTCTGCCAGATCCCACCCTCGCAGAATATCAGAAACAGCAGTACAAAAACGGCAAACGTAGCAAAAAGCAAAACCGTTTCCAGCTTCCGTCCTGTATTTTTTTTTGTTTTGTAAGTCATTTTTTTCCTCTTTTAACCGTTCATAATCTTTTCTTTTTACTCTCTGTGTTCTATCATAACATCAATACAATTTTCCGTCAAAAAAATTGTCAAAAATGTTCAATAAATATATATAAAAAATTTTTTCAAAAAAGCAAAAAAAGTACTTGCATTTTGAAAGAAAGTGTTATATACTAACGAAGTCGGTTGAGGGAAACAACAAAGGTCGCAATCAAACGACAATAAATAATGAATATGGCCAGTTGGTCAAGGGGCTAAGACGCCGCCCTCTCACGGCGGAAACACGGGTTCGATTCCCGTACTGGCTATTGCGTAGAAGCAGTTAGAAACCTTATTCTAACTGCTTTTTTCATTGTTCTGGAAGTGATGAAAAACAAGAGTATCATCAAAAATGTCATCAGAATATGTGTTCTGATTATTTTTTGCATTTTTTTCTCTTCTGTTTTATAATTTTTTTGTAAAAATACTTCAGATAAGGGGTGACTTCTCATGCATCACAAACTTTCTTTTCGCAGAAAGCTGCAGACATTTTTGCTTTCGCTGCTGCTTATTCTGCTGACAGCCGCAGGAGTTCCCTCTGCTGCTTATACAGCTGAGGCCGCTTCTGCTGACACGACAATGGCTGTTCATTTTCTGGACGTGGGACAGGGACTTTCTATTCTGGTTCAGTCCCAGGGAGAAAATCTTCTGTATGACGGAGGCGACCGGGGACATTCCAGTTTCGTTGTTTCCTATCTGCAGAAGCAAAATGTTTCCACTATTGACTATATGATCTCGTCTCATTACGATGAGGATCACGTAGCCGGACTCGTTGGATGCCTGGACAATTTTTCCGTAAAAAATGTGATCGGTGCGGATTATGTGCAGGATACAAAGATCTATCAGTCTTTTGAAAACGAGGTTTCTTCCCAGGGACTTAACGTCCAGCATCCTGATCCTGGTACGGATTTTTCTTTTGGAAGCGGTAAGTTTACAGTTCTTTCTCCTCAGTCCATCAGCAGCAATGATAATGACAATTCTGTTGCTATCCGACTGGAAAACGGAAGTAATCATTTTCTTTTTACAGGGGATGCTGAATCTGCCGGTGAGGAAGCTATCTGTGATCTTGGCCTTGATCTTTCCTGTGACGTGATCGTTCCAGGACATCATGGCTCTGCTACTGCCACTACCTGGGATCTTCTTCAGCAGACAGTTCCTGAATATGCAGTGATCAGCTGCGGCGCAGGAAACTCTTACGGACATCCTCATAAGGATACTATGGATAAACTCTCTGATATGGGAATCCAGGTATTCCGGACGGATGAGCAGGGCACTGTCATTGCTGTCAGCGACGGAAACGATATCCAATGGAACCAGAATCCCTGTAATGATTATTCAGCCGGAGATGAGACAGATATCGGTACGCAGCCTTCCTCTGCTTATGGCAGCAGCAGTTCAGCCAGTTCCGATTATATTTCTGATGCTGCGGCTGGCGCAGATTCTTCTGCAAATGTTCAGGCTGATCCGGAGCCAGTCGGGGATATGGTATGGATTTCTGCTACAGGAAGCAAATATCACAGGATTCCAAACTGCGGAAATATGAATCCTGATAATGCCACAGAGATGACCCGTTCCCAGGCAGAAGCCGCCGGGTATGGAGCTTGTAAGAAATGTTATTGATGTAGCTTTATTATCTAATAAAGGACAGCGGTATCATATGTAAGTGTATATGATATCACTGTCCTTTTCTTTATGTATCTTATCTGATTATTTCTCTTATGTACGATTTCTGCTTAGACGTGGATAGATTCCTGTATCTGCGGAATTATGCCTTTCGCCTGCAGCAGCACTACAATAGTATCCTGCGTGTCTTTCAGATGCTTAATGTCTACATTAACCAGATGGTCAAATTTCTTCTCCAGCAATCTCTGACGTCCCTCCAGTGTATCCTGACGATTTTTGATAGCAAGCAATTCTCTGTCAATTCCATCAAGTCTTACATCAATGCCGTCTAATCGATTATCAATGCCATCTAATCGATTATCAATGCCGTCCAACCTGCTGTCAACACCGTCCAAACGTAGAAATATCTGCTTCTGGCCTTCAACTAGCATCTCCAGCATTTCTCTGTCTGTCATAAAATCTATCCTCCCTTCTCGTATGATGCTCACAGTATAGCACAATACGGTCCGGCATTCAAGCACATATCGTTCTTATTTTTTCATTCTTCCACATCCTCCGCAGGTTCGGCCGGAACAAAGACTCTCTTCTTTTCTTTTTTCTCTTTCTTTACAGCCTTTGCCCTCTCTGTAGCTTCGCGGCAGAATTCCATCTGGGAATTTACCAGGGTTTTACCTCTTTTATCCTGCTTCTCATAGTTTCCGGAAGGCTGCAGGATATGAGCCTTTACATTATCGCGGAATTCCAGATCCAGCACATGTAGGATCTCTTCCTTGATGGCCTCATCTTCCACAGGAAAAACGATCTCCACACGACGATCAAGGTTACGTGGCATCCAGTCTGCGCTGCCCATGTAGATTTCATCTGCTCCACCATTCTTAAAATAAAAGATCCGGCTGTGTTCCAGGAAATTGCCGACAATAGAACGCACATGGATATTTTCGCTGATGCCCGGGATTCCCACTTTCAAGCAACAAATACCTCTCACCAGAAGATCGATCTTCACTCCACAGGAAGAAGCATAATACAAAGCAGCCATGATCACAGGATCACAGAGAGAATTCATCTTTGCCACAATATGAGCTTCCTCTCCGTTCTTCGCATGCTCTGCCTCTCTCTCGATCATCTTTACAAAACGGTCTTTCATCCAGATCGGCGCAACGATCAGCTTGTTCCAGCGTTTCGGCTCTGAATATCCGGAAAGCATATTAAATACAGCTGTTGCATCCTCACCGAACCGCTCATCACAGGTAAAAATACCGCAGTCTGTATAAAGCTTCGCTGTGGAATCATTATAGTTTCCGGTTGCAAGATGCACATATCTGCGAATTCCATTCTCTTCTCTGCGCACCACCAGGGTAATCTTGCTGTGGGTCTTCAGGCCGACCAGACCATAGATTACATGGCAGCCTGCTTTCTCCAGCATCTTCGCCCAGACGATATTATTCTCCTCATCAAAACGTGCTTTCAGTTCTACCAGAACGGAAACCTGCTTGCCATTCTCAGCTGCCTGTGCAAGTGCCGCAATAATAGGGGAATTGCCGCTGACACGGTAAAGTGTCTGCTTGATTGCCAACACATCCGGATCTTTTGCTGCCTGGCGCACAAAATTTACCACAGGATCAAAACTCATATACGGATGATGAAGAAACACATCGCCCTCACGGATCACCTGAAAAATATCTTTATCATTCTGGAATGCAGGCACTGCTGCAGGTTTATATTTCGGCTCTTTGAACTGATCGTAGCCGTCAATGCCGTAAACCTTCATCAGCATGGTAAGATCCAGCGGTCCATTGATAAAGAAGATATCATCTCCATGAACCTGAAATTCCATTTTCAGGATATCCAGAAGTCTGGAGTCCATCTTATCTTCCACTTCCAGACGGATCACCTCACCCCACTGACGTTTTTTCAGCTGTTTCTGAATTTCCACCAGAAGATCCTCAGCCTCATCCTCATCAATGGAAAGATCTGCATTACGCATAATTCTGTATGGATGCGCACAGATCACATCATAGCTCAAAAACAGCTTATCAATGTTTCGTTCGATGATCTGCTCCAGAAGAGTCACTGTTGTATGGCCTTTCTTCTCAGAAGGGATGATTACCACTCTCGGAAGTACGGAAGGAACCTGCACTGTAGCAAAATCAATCTCTTCTTTGCCTTTTTTTGTATCTTTTTTGGAAAGGAGTGCTCCGATGTTCAGTGTCTTATTTCGGATCAGAGGAAACGGTCTGGATGAGTCCATAGCCATCGGCGTGAGGACCGGATATACATTATCCTCAAAATACTGATCCACGAACTCTTTCTGTTTCTCGGAAAATGCCTCATGTTCAAAAATCACATGAAGCCCTGCTTTCTCCAGGGCAGGAACCAGAGACCTGTTTAATGTACTGTACTGCACATGAACCAGGTCGTGGGTCTGCTGGCTGATGGCCTTCAGCTGTTCCTTTGATGTCATTCCTGCAATGTCTGTTTTCTTATATCCTGCATGAACCTGATCTTTCAGGGATGCCACACGGACCATGTAGAACTCGTCCAGATTGGAGGATGTGATGCTTAAAAATTTCAGTCTCTCAAAGAGAGGCAGACTTTTGTCCCTGGCCTCACTTAAAACTCTGTCATCAAACTTGATCCAGCTTAATTCCCTGTTTACAAAATATTCCGGTTTTTCAAATTCTTTAAATTTCATACCCAAAACCTCCTCCGTTATGCTCTGCCTTTCCGCTTCATTACAAGCCGGATTCCGAACACTGACTCAAAAAATTCCGTCTTATCTTTCAACAAGCCAAGTTCTAGGGAAACATCTTTCACAGAATCTATGATCAGATAAAGGGTTCTGTCCTTCAGCTTCACATTGAGAGCCTTTACCTTCTGGTAGTGGCTTCTGTCCATAGCATTAGCCAGCCTCAAAATTGCCGCCAGCTTGGCAGTCAGAAGATACTCTTCCCGGCTCATGGCAGTCTCTCTGTTGATCTCCTCATAGCAGCCAAACTCCTTTGTATTATACCTCACCACACTGGCAATCACCTGACGCTCCTCAGTGGAAAGCCCGATGATCTCCGTTGCCATAATGATCTGGTATGAATATTCTGCCACATCCGTCATACTGATATATTTTCCGCAGTCATGAAGGATCACTGAGATCTGCAGGAGAAGTCGCTCTCTTTTTCCCATGCCGTGAATCTTTTTTGTGCTGTCAAAAATATCCAGTGCCAGGTCACAGGTTCCTGTAAGATGATTCTTTCCGCTGGAATAGCGTCTGGCAATGTTTCTGGAAGCTACCAGGATATCATTTTCGAAATTGTGGGCACTTTTCAGATATTTGTTTTTTTCCGAATAATCGTAAGCAATTCCATCTAAAAGGGAAACTCCAGGTATCCACAAAGCTTCTGCCTGAAAAAGTTCTATAAAATTACGGATGATGACCATATTCGGAATGATCAGGGAAGCATATTCCGGCTCCAGCCCCATAGAATCCGCAAGATCATAATCTGACATATTTACGATGGAGTCATACTTCTTCAGAAACTCCGTCTTTGTGATTATATTTTCCCCGGATTTCTCCTGGAATATGGTATCTGTGAGAAAATCCCCCATCAGGATCAGATTGGAGATTTCTTTGTCCTTCAGATAAAGTCTCTGAAAGCTCATGAGATCGTTGCGGATAAATTCCTCTACCAGCCTGTCATAATGTGGAGTTGTTTTCTCCAGGTCTTTCAGCCGCTGTCGGATACGAAGGCTTCCCATACGAATACTCTGCGTCAGCACCAATGCGTCCTTATCAAATAGTGATACCTGCAGGTTTCCACCTCCGATATCCAGGATTGCTGTGCCTTTCTGAATAGCTTTTTTGAAGCCGGATTCAATAGCTGCAATGGATTTATATCCGAGAAAATGCTGTTCCGCATTGCTTAAGATCTCCACCCTTATACCTGTTCTCTGATATATCTGCTCCAGAATGATCGTCGGATTCTTAAGCTCGCGGAGCGAACTTGTTGCACACGCACGCCAGCTTTCCACCCCAAAGTCTGCCATCATGCGTTTAAAATCATTCAAAATCTCGCACAGCTCGTCTACAGTCTCCATCTCCAGACGTCCTGCTGCATATGTTCCCCGTCCCAGCTCCAGCTGGTAACGGACATCATTAATTTCCCTGAAGCCGATTCTCCTGGACATTTCAAATATCTTCATGCTGACTTCATAGGATCCTATATCAATTGCCGCAAAGGTTGTCACAGCCATAGTTCATCATCCTTTCCCCCAACACGGGTGGACTATTTCTTTTTTTCTTCCTCTGTTCCCACAATATAATCTATAAACTGCTGCGCAGCACGTCCTGTCAGGCCTCCGTGAGAAATTTCCCACTGGTTTGCCTTAAGAAGAAGCTCATCTTCCGGCATGGTAACTCCATAACGGGCTGCCAGTGTCCGGACGATTTCCTGAAACTGCTTCTTATCCGGCTTTCCAAAGTAGATGCGGACACCAAAACGGTATACAAGGGAAAGCTTCTCCTGTACTGTATCAGAGGAATGCAGATCATTGTCATCTGCGATCTCCAGCTTGTCAGTTGCGCGCTCGCGTACAAGATTACGTCTGTTGCTCGTTGCATAGATCAGGACATTATCCGGTTTCTTCTCAAGTCCGCCCTCGATTACTGCTTTCAGATATTTATACTCGATCTCAAATTCCTCAAAGGAAAGATCATCCATGTAAATAATAAAACGGTAATTACGGTTCTTGATCTGGGCGATCACCTCATTGAGATCCTGGAACTGATGCTTGTAGGCCTCAATAATACGAAGTCCCTGATCATAATACTGATTCAGGATACCCTTGATGCTGGAAGATTTACCGGTTCCTGCATCACCGAAAAGCAGACAGTTGTTCGCCTTTCTTCCCTGGACAAAAGCCTCTGTATTATCGATAAGTTTCTTTTTTGCGATCTCGTAGCCTACCAGATCATCGATCTTCACATGTGCAATTCTTGTGATCGGCTGGATCTCTACCTTGCCATCCTCATCATGTCCGATACGGAATGCCTTGTGAAGACCAAGCTTACCTACACCAAAATCCTTATAAAAAGCAATCATATCATCCATGAATTCCTCAGTTGTGGAAGCTGCTGCCAGTGTCTTGCTCATCTGGCAGATACGGTCACGGATCCTTGTATTAAAGAGCTTGCTGTTCTCATCCGGTGTCTGATAATCACAGATTACCCTGCAGCATGCGGTTCCAAATACTTTGTCAAAAACAGTGATGTCGAAATCGTACAGCTCTTTGAATATCCGGAAATCATTTTTTGCAAGGTCATTGATGCTGCCTTTGATGGCTCCGCGAATCTCACTTGCCATACTGAATGCATTTTCATGATTTACCAGAAGGAACGTAAGATATGTATGCCAGATATTTCCGGAAAATCCGTACATTCCTGCCAGTTCCACCAGTCCGTTCACACACTGAAAAAACTGATTCGCTTTTGCCCTGAGAGCTTCCTCATCGGACTCATAAAGATTGATAATCTCCGCCATATTGTCCAGTATCTCACCGTCTGAAAAATCACGGTAAAGGATACATTCCTGAATTCTTGCCAACATAATAATCTAACTCCTCTGTATCTTAATAATTTCCAAGTACGCGAAGCACATTCGCCTCCGCTTCGATTCCTCTTAACGCATTCTCCACTGCACTCTCACCAAGTCTTCCCGTAAAATCAACAAAGAATCGGTATTCCCAGGATTTTCCGGGAATCGGACGGGACTCGATCTTTGTCATGTTCAGTCCGTTGTAAATAATGTGGGAAAGCATATTGTAAAGAGTTCCGCTTTCATGAGGCAGTTCAAAACAGATACTGATCTTTCCGGCTTTTTCCTCATATTCCGGCTTTCTGCTTACAATGATGAAACGTGTGGAGTTCGCTTTTTCCCTGCAAATGTTTTCTGCCAGGACTTTCAGGCCGAACACCTCACCTGCTTCACGGCTTGCGATAGCTGCAACGCTCTTGTCACCTGTCTCACTGACCATCTTGGCTGCTCCTGCGGTGTTCTCCACTGCTTTCTTTTTCCAGGATGAATGCTCCTCCAGAAATGCCTTGCACTGTGCAAGTCCCTGGGGATGGGAGCAAACCTTTGTAATATCACCAAGTTCTGCATCCGGAAGCCCAAGAAGCACATGATCCACACGAATGATCTGCTCGCCTACGATATAGAGCTTATATTCCATGAGAAGATCGTAGATATCAGCCACAATACCTGCGGTGGAATTCTCAATAGGAAGCACTGCGTAGTCTGCCTTTCCGTTAGTTACATCCTCCATGGCTGTACGCCATGTTTTTACATGGTAGCTTTCAATCTTTTTACCAAAGTACTGACGCATTGCTGCATAGCTGTATGCACCTTCCACGCCCTGAAAAACAACTGTGGCATTCTCAAGAGGAACGTGCTTTACAGTTGTGAAATTACGCTCTCCGTAAATTCCGTGCTCTGTCAGAAGCTGGTACTGTCTCTTGCGGCTGATTGCCATGATCTGGCGAAAAAGCTCCTGCACGCCAAGACTGTTGAACTCTCCGTGCGCCTTTTCTTTCAGTGTGTGGATCTTCTGACTCTCACGAACCGGGTCCAGAACCTGCTTGCCTGTCTTGATCTTATATTCAGCGACTTCTTCACTCACCTTCATTCGTTTTTCAAAGAGACGCACGATCTCGCTGTCAATCTCATCGATCTCGTCTCTGTATCTTTCCAAATCAGTCATTATTTCCTCCGTTATGTTTCTTGATAATTTCTGTAAGGTCTCCCAAAAATGCCAGAGAACCAAAAGCAATGATCACACCCTCTGTTCCTGCCAGATGATAAGCCTCTGCCACTGCCGATTCAATATCATCATATGACCTTACATCCGAATGGAACTCCCTCACTGCATCTGCCAGCTCCCCGGGGGACAGTGCTCTGGGATTATCAGGTGCCGCGATAGTCAGAATGGTATCTGCGTACTTCTCTGTTTTCCGGATGACTTTGCGGTAATCCTTGTCACGAAACATTCCCATGATGTAGATAATCCTTCTGCCTTTAAAATACCTCTCAACAGATGCTGCCAGCATATCTGCCGCAGCAGGGTTATGTGCTCCGTCAACAACAAAATCCGGCTTCGTTCCAAGAAGTGCGAATCTTCCAGGCCAAGTGGTGCGTTTCAGGCCATCCTGCCTCTGCTCCTGTGTTGTGGGATATCCCTGCTCATTCAGGATCTCCAGTGCCCGGAGTGCTGCCACCGCATTCTCCTTCTGGTATGCACCTGCCAGGGATATCGTGTACTTCTCTCCTTTATAAAGAAAAGTCTGTCCTGTCATAGATGCTTCCAGAACTTCCGCGTCATCCCGGTCAGCCACCTCGTATGGTACATTCTGTTCCTCACATATTCTTCTGATCACAGCTTCTGCTTCCGGCTGCTGCTTCACTGTTACCATATGACTGTCCGGCTTGATAATGCCGGCTTTTTTCTCTGCGATTTCACTCAGGGTATTTCCAAGAAATGCCGTATGATCCATACTGATAGATACCAGAATGGAAAGAACTGTCGTACGGATTATGTTGGTGGCGTCCAGATCGCCGCCCATGCCAACTTCCATTAATACAATATCGCATTTCTCATCCTGAAAATAAAGAAATGCGGCTGCTGTTTCAATTTCAAATACTGATGGATGCGGTTTGCCTTCCTTCACAATGTCATCGATCACTTCCGCGATCCTTGTCACATATGCTGCAAATTTCTCTCTGCTGACAGGCTCTCCGTTTACTTCCATCCTCTCTCTGTAGGAATAGACAGCCGGTGAAATATATCTTCCGACCCGGTAGCCTGCACCTGATAAAGCGGAATACAGATATGCGATCACAGACCCTTTTCCGTTGGTTCCTGCTACATGAACATATTTCAGTTCATCCTGCGGATCACCAAGACGCCTCATCAGCTCCCTCATATTATCCAGTCCCAGAACGATGCCTTTCTTCAGTTCTGCGGCTCTGATATAGGCGCGACTTTCTTCATAATTCATTGTCTGTTTCTCCTTCCGCGTGTGTTTCGTTCATTATAAACCACACGTATATTTTTTTCAAGGCAGGGGATACTATTAAAGATGCTTTTCCATGTTAAATGTGTGTGAAAAATTTGCTTACGAGAAGAGGTTTTGGTATGCAAAAGAAGGATTTTTTTCTGTGCGGTTTTACAGGCTGGTGCCTGGAAATCATCTGGACCGGACTGCACTCTCTTTTTACCGGTCACTTTACCATGATGGGAAAAACATCTCTTCTGATGTTTCCGGTGTACGGTCTGGCCGCTGTCATCCGCCCTGCCTATCATAAGCTTGCCCGTTTTCCGGTTATGATACGCGGAGTTTTCTACAGCTGCGGGATTTTTCTGGTGGAATTCCTAAGCGGTTCTTTTTACCGGAAACTTCATATCTGCCCCTGGGATTATTCTCATGTTCCGCTGCAATATAAAGGCGTGATCCGACTGGACTATGCACCTCTGTGGTTCATCACCGGTCTTTTCTTTGAATGGCTTCTTCGACAAAATCCTCGGAAATCATCTTGAAAAACTCACGTTTATATATTATGATATCTGGAAGGGAATCTGATTTTCCAGTAAATAATTGGAGGTACAACATGAGACATTTAATGAGTCCGTTGGATTTCTCGGTTGAAGAGCTTGAGAAGCTTCTGAATCTCGCCGATGATATCGGGAAAAATCCTAAAAAGTATGCGCACACCTGTGATGATAAAAGGCTTGCGACACTGTTTTATGAACCAAGTACACGTACACGTTTAAGTTTCGAGGCAGCCATGATGAATCTCGGAGGAAAGGTTCTTGGTTTTTCTTCTGCCGATTCCAGCTCAGCATCTAAGGGCGAGAGTGTTGCCGATACCATTCGCGTTGTTTCCTGCTATGCAGATATCTGTGCTATGCGTCACCCGAAGGAAGGTGCTCCGCTTGTAGCTTCTATGGCATCCAATATTCCGGTGATCAATGCTGGAGATGGTGGCCACCAGCATCCTACTCAGACATTAACTGATCTTTTAACTATCCGTTCCCTCAAAGGCAGACTTGACAATATCACGATCGGTCTCTGTGGTGATCTGAAATTCGGACGTACTGTCCATTCTCTGATCGAGGCACTGGTGCGTTATGAGAACGTAAAATTCGTCCTGATCTCTCCGGAAGAGCTTCGTATCCCAAGCTATATCCGTGAGGATGTACTAAAGCGCAACAATATCGAGTTCGTCGAGGAGGAACGTCTCGAGGACGCACTTCCAGCTCTTGATATCCTGTACATGACCCGTGTTCAGAAGGAGCGTTTCTTTAACGAAGAGGATTATATCCGCATGAAAGATTTCTATGTTCTGGATAAACAGAAGATGGAACTTGCTCCGAAGGATATGTATATCCTTCATCCGCTTCCGCGTGTTAATGAGATTTCTGTTGAAGTGGATTCTGATCCGCGTGCCGCTTATTTCAAACAGGTCCAGTATGGTGTTTATGTCCGTATGGCCCTGATTCTTACATTACTGGAGGTGGAACTGCCATGTTGAACGTAGGTGCTCTTCGTGAAGGTTATGTCCTGGATCATATCAAAGCCGGCAAGGCAATGACTATCTATCATGACCTGAATCTGGATAAGCTGGATTGTACTGTAGCTATCATCAAGAATGCCCGCAGCCAGAAAATGGGCAAAAAAGATATCATCAAAGTAGAATGCCCGATCGAGGATCTGGATCTTGATATTCTTGGTTTTATCGATCACAACATCACTGTAAACATTATTAAAGATGAGAAGATCGTTGCAAAAAAAGAACTGAAGCTGCCGAAACAGGTAGTGAACGTGATCAAATGCAAGAATCCCCGTTGTATCACTTCCATCGAGCAGGGACTGGATCAGATTTTTGTTCTTGCAGATGAGGAGAAAGAGATTTACCGCTGTAAGTACTGCGAGGAGAAGTATAGAGGAAAACGTAATAAGTAATTGACTGTATAAAAAAAGCAGCTGACATTCTGTAAATCAGTTTCGATTGATTCATGGAATACAGCTGCTTTTTAATTAATGTGCTTATTATACGCAGTCAGACCGATAAGCCGGGTTATGTCGTTGAGTGATCATCTATCTAGGCCTTCCGTTGCCAGAAGGCTCCAGCGACCTACCTGAAAGCACGACGGGCCGCCGTATGGCTTTCTTCTCGGTCTTGCTTCGAATGGAGTTTACATGTGCCCGCTCTGTTACCACAGCGGCGGTAGTCTCTTACACTGCCTTTCCACCCTTACCTCGTATAAACGGGGCGGTTTATTTCTGTTGCACTGGTCTGGGAGTTGCCTCCACCGGACGTTATCCGGCATCCTGCCCTGTGAAGCCCGGACTTTCCTCGTCTGAACCCTTTCGTCTGTTCAGCCGCGATCACCTGGACTGGCTGCGCAGTTGATATTTTAGCACAGGTATACAGACTTGTAAAGCCGGAATTTTTTCAGAACACCCGCGCTTCCATCCCATTAGGAGCAGCAACACGATTATCTAAGTTCCAGCGTCCACTCCTGTCTGTCTGTTACTTCTCCTATTACCCCAGCCTGCAGACCTGCTGCATTTAATTCTTCCATAATATATGGGACATCTTTTTCCGGAACTGCTGCCAGCAAACCACCGGAAGTCTGTGGATCAAATACCACATCTTCTTTCCAGAGCACTGCTGAACTTTTCACTCCGGTTTTATTGGCATATTCCCGGTTTCTGTAGGCTCCTCCCGGAATCAGTCCCATGGACGCATACATCTCCACATCCGGAAATAACGGCAGCTTCTCTGTGTCTATCACAATGGTCCTGTCACTGGCTGCGGCCATTTCTGTGGCGTGTCCGCCGAGACCAAATCCTGTTATGTCTGTGCAGGCATGAATCTCAAATTTCCGGAAAGCTTCACAGGCTGACCGGTTCAAAAACTTCATGGAGGCAAGTACTGCTGTTCTTGCTTCTTCTGATACCAGGTCTGCTTTGATAGCTGTATTTATAATTCCTGCACCAAGCGGTTTTGTGAGGATCAGTTTATCCCCTGTCTGCGCCCCGTAATTTTTCCAGAATTTCTTCGGATTCACAAATCCCGTTACGCTAAGCCCGTACTTAGGTGTATCATCCTGAATAGTATGTCCGCCTGCAAGAACTGCTCCTGCTTCCATCACCTTGTCGGCTCCACCACGAAGGATTTCTCCAAGGATCTCCACATCCATATTTTTCGGAAATGCCACAATATTCAAAGCAGTTTTCGGCACTCCCCCCATAGCGTACACATCACTCAACGCATTGGCTGCTGCGATCTGTCCGAAATCATAAGGATCATCTGCTACAGGAGTAAAAAAATCCAGTGTCTGGATCATTGCCAGATCATCAGAAACTTTATAAACGGCGGCGTCATCCGAAGTATCTGTCCCAACCAGAAGGTTTGGATCACAGAACTTCGGCAGATTTCCAAGAACTCCGGCCAAAGTCCCCGGTCCAACCTTTGCCGCACAGCCACAATTGGGAGCCAGTTTTGTCAGTTGTACTTTCTTTTTCATAAACCCTCCTATACATTAAAGCAACTGCCGCCAATAAACTCCCTGAGCAGCGAATTAAACGGAACTCCCTCACATGGCACCGGCACAAAATAATCCAGGAATTTCAGAAGTCTCTTCGCTTCCTGATATTCCGGTTCATTTTTGTCAATTCCAAAAAGCAGCGGTTCTGCATAAACTTTCAGGCAGGCCAGCTCATACACAAGAGCAGAATTGAACATTACATCTGCTTCTTCCTGGAACGGGAAGATGTTCTGCTCCTCACCTCTTCTTACAGACGGCCATCTTGCAATGGTCTCTTTTGCAGAAGTTCCACGTGTGCGCGCATCACGGACAATTCTTCGAATCAGTCTTCCATCTGTAGTCGGAATACGGTTATGCTCATCAATATTCAACTGGGTCAGTGCACTGATATAAATCTTGAATTTACTCTCTTTGGGAAGCGCATAACTCAGTTTGTCATTGAGTCCGTGAATTCCCTCGATCACCAGGATATCTTCCTTTCCAAGCTGCAGTTTATCCCCTTTATATTCCCTGAATCCGGTCTTAAAATTAAAGGTCGGAAGATCCACTTCTTTTCCTGCAAGAAGATCCAGCATGTCCTGATTGAACTGTTTGATATCGATTGCTTCCAGGCACTCATAATTCTTTTCACCAAATTCATCCAGCGGCGTATGCTTTCGGTCCACAAAATAATTATCCACAGCAATGGGATGTGGTCTCAGCCCATGTGCTGAAAGCTGAATCGATAATCTGTGTGAAAAGCTTGTTTTTCCGGAAGATGAAGGCCCTGCAATCATCACAAATTTCACATTTCCTCTCCGCCGGATTTCCTCCGCAATCGAAGAAATCTTCGCCTCGTGAAGAGCTTCCTGGATCAGTATCAGACTCTGTACACCTTCTCTGGTGATCCGGTCATTGAGATCTCCAACTGTAGCAACCTCCAGTTTATCTCCCCACTCTTCTGATTCCTTCTGCACATGAAAGATCTTATCCTGTGGCTCAAAAGGCTCCAGAATATCCGGACTCTTCTGTCGCGGAAGGATCAGTACAAATCCCTCATCATAAAGCTGCAGGTC
Organism: Blautia schinkii; assembly: GCF_013304825.1. GTDB lineage: Bacteria > Bacillota > Clostridia > Lachnospirales > Lachnospiraceae > Blautia_A > Blautia_A schinkii_B. The sequence goes on from NZ_JAAWUO010000007.1 coordinate 29,988, forward strand.
AAAATACTGCACATACCCGGTATCCGGTGCCATAAATCCGTAAAAATAATCCTCAAAATTCTCAAGACTGTAGATATTCACCTTTGATACCCGACGGTAACGGAACAGCTTCTCCTTATCATACATATGATGCCTGTGGAACATGGAAATTGCATCATCTGTGCTGACACTTCGTTTACAGATCGGTATCTTCCGGTCAACAAGTTCACGCATCCGCATTTTCACCTTATCAATCAGTTCCTGATTCAGTATTGCACTCCCCTTCATGGTAAAATACAATGCATTTCCGATGGAATAATGAATCACAACATGATCCACATTCTCCTTTCCAGCCACATCAAAGATCGCTTTCAAAAGGATAAAAACAGCACTACGCCGATATGTTTTTCGCCCTGCGCTATCTTTCGCAGTGATAAAACCTACGGTACAGTCATGTCTCACCTTCTTATGCAGCTCACGGAGCTTTCCGTTCTCAGTTACAAGAATTACCGGATACTCTGTTGTACCCTCATAATCTTTAACAATCTCGGAATAAGAAGTCATCTTGGGATATTCTTTTGTCTCTCCGTTTATGGTCACTTTAATCATCGTCAGTTCCATAACGATCACCTCCACAGGCTTATATTTATAAAACAATATATGGATTTTTCACGCTGGCGCAAGTTGTCTTAAGCTCCGGAAAGGCCTCATTCAGTTCCTTTGCCATAGCCTCCGCAAAAATATACTCCGTTCCGTAATGTCCTGCATCTACAATAGCCAGGCCCTCTGCCATGGTATCGATCGCAGTATGATAATCAATATCACCTGTCACATATACATCCGCTCCTGCTGCCATCACATCACGGATCATACTCTTTCCGCTTCCTGTACAGATCGCCACCATCTCGATCTTCCGGTCAAGCTCTCCATAAACTCTCACATCCGGAAGTCCGTTGCATTTTTTTACATATGTTCCGAATTCTCCGAGAGTCATCGGATACGGCAGTTTTCCAACTCTTCCAAATCCCTCCGGCTGTTCCCCGGACTCATCAGTAACAGTGAGTACTTTTGTTTCCTGAAGCTTCAGATAATCTGCACTTAAATCTGCCATACCGATCACATCATAATTGGTGTGCATGGCAAAATACGGAATATCCTCACGGATCAGACGCAAAATCTTTCTTCCCGTAAATGTATGGTTATTGATCTTCTTGATCCCGGAAAAGATCATCGGATGATGAGTGAGGATCATGTCTGCCCCTGTTTTCACAGCCTCATCAAGGACAGGCTCTGTGAGATCCAGTGCAAGAAAAATATGCGAAATTTCTTTCTGGTCATCTCCTACCAGAAGACCTACATTATCCCAGTCTTCCGCAAACCTTTGCGGATGATGTTCATTCAGCCATTCGATCAGTTCATATACTTTCATATCGTTTCAGGGCTGACTTTATCAGCTCCATTTCCTCCTTTACTTCAGCAAGGCGGGCTTTCGCAGATTCAGATGGCGCACTTAAAAGCCCCGCCAGGATTTTTTCACGGATTGCTGCCTCCCGAAGAAGATATTCCTTCAAAACAGGATGACATTCCCTCAGAAGAAGGGGGCCAAACCAGGCTTCTTCCTCTGTATATGAGATTTTTTTCCCGGATTCATTACGCACAGCTTTCATCATAGGATAGAATTTCCCATCTTCCTTTATCATTTCCTCGCTTACGATCTCCCAGCCGATCTCAGCAAGAAAATGCCGGAAATGAGGAAGGTCCGACTGAGGCTGCAGGATCAGTTCCTGAAACCCCTCCCGGACCTTCACTCCATCATTTAATATCCTCTCCATCAGAGGACCGCCCATGCCGGCGATCACAAGGGAATCTCCCTCTCCCGGCTCCATTTTCATAAGCCCGTCGCTTAAACGGGTCTCTATGTAGTCTTCAAGGCCATAACGGGAGATATTTTCCCTGGCTCTTGAAAGCGGTCCCGGACGGACATCCATGGCAATGGCCGACGGTACTTTCTTCTTACTGACAAGATAGATTGACAGATAGCCATGGTCACATCCTACGTCTGCCAGTCGGTTTCCTTCTGTTACCATATTGGCAATAGCCAGAAGACGCATGGAAAGTTGTGCGGATATATTATTTTTAGTCAAGGTAATCCTTCAGCTTGCGGCTGCGGCTGGGATGACGCAGTTTACGCAGAGCTTTCGCCTCGATCTGACGGATACGCTCTCTTGTAACGTTGAATTCTTTTCCAACTTCCTCAAGAGTTCTGGCACGACCGTCATCCAGTCCGAAACGAAGACGGAGTACCTTCTGCTCACGGTCTGTCAGCGTGCTTAATACCTCTACCAGCTGCTCTTTGAGAAGTGTAAATGCAGCTGCATCTGCCGGAACCGGAACATTATCATCCTGGATAAAATCACCAAGATGGCTGTCTTCCTCCTCGCCGATCGGGGTTTCCAGAGACACCGGCTCCTGGGAGATCTTTAAAATCTCACGTACACGGTCTACCGGCATGTCCATCTCCTCTGCAATCTCTTCCGGCGTAGGTTCACGTCCAAGCTCCTGAAGCAGCTGACGTGAAACGCGGATCAGTTTGTTGATTGTCTCAACCATATGCACCGGGATACGGATGGTACGTGCCTGATCAGCGATGGCTCTTGTGATGGCCTGACGGATCCACCATGTCGCATAGGTACTGAACTTGTAGCCTTTTCTGTAGTCAAATTTCTCAACAGCCTTGATAAGACCAAGATTTCCTTCCTGGATCAGGTCAAGAAAAAGCATTCCACGTCCTACATAACGTTTCGCAATGCTGACAACAAGACGAAGGTTCGCCTCTGCCAGACGCTTCTTGGCAGCCTCATCACCTTTCTCCATTCTCTTCGCAAGCTCAATCTCCTCGTCTGCGCTTAACAGGCTGACTTTACCGATCTCTTTCAGGTACATGCGGACAGGATCCTCAATGCTGACACCCTCCGGAACAGAGAGGTCGATCTTATCAAGCTCTACCTCTTCCTCATCATCCATACCTTCCATATCTATGTCGTTATCAAGGAGGAGTTCGTCACCACCGTTATCTGTGATACGGAGAACGTCCACACCGCTGGCCTCCAGAAAATCAAAAACCTTCTCCATCTGTTCGACTTCCAGTGGGGAATCCTTGAAAAAATCACTGATCTCCTGATATTCCAGCACATTCTTTTTCTTTTTTGCAAGTTCAAGAAGCTCTACAAGTTTCTCGCTGAATTTTGCCATATTCATTTCCATAGGTGCTCTATACCTCCATATAGTGTTTATATTTTATCCTTAATTGAAAGAAATATGCAGCTGCTGCCGCTTTCTTCCAAGGTCTTCCAGTTCTTTTTTTGCTTTTATCAGTTCCTGAAGCCCTGCCATATCAGCCGGATTCCAGGTACGGTTCTTTTCTTTCAGACTTTCTTCCTTAATCCGGAGAAGTGCATCGGAAAAAGCCCTCTGCTGTTCTCCCTCATTCTCCAGATGGATCGTTGCGTTAAAAAGCGATGCTACCTCTCTCTGCTCCTCACTGTCTGTGAACGCATTAAGAAGTTTACCGGGATTGATCTCTCCCTCTTTATGTTGATCAAACAGCATCTCGGCAACCTGCTTATACAGCGGAACCACAAAATCTGACGGTGATATATATTTCTCCACCTGTTCAAAAATCCCAGGATAATTCACAAGCCAGGTCAGCATCAGCTTCTGGGCTTTATCTGCAGCAGATTCCTTCTTCTTTGTCTCAGGTATTCCGGATTTCGGCTGAATCCTTTTCTCAGCAGGTGTTCCTTTCATGGCCAGGGTATTAACTCGTTTACGGATATCCTCCGTTCCCACGCCATAACGGCCATATTCCTTCACAATTGCTTCTATATAAAGATTCCTCTCCAGTTCATCAGAAAGTTCCAGAAGCATCTGGGCGCACCGCTCAAAAAACTGATTCTGTCCCTGCGGTGCATCCATTGCAAAATCCTGCTCTGCAACATGCACGCGGAACATAAAACTGTCTGTCGCCTGATTAAGCCGCTCTTCAAACGCCTCCGCCCCTTCATTCTTAATAAACTCATCCGGATCCTTCCACGGTTTCAGGCTTACTACCCTGGACGTCACACCCGCCTCCCGAAGGATCGGAATCGCACGGAGCGCAGCCCGGATACCTGCACCGTCACTGTCATACAGAAGAAGCACTTCCCTGGTATAACGCTTCACAAGGCTTGCATGCCCGGATGTCAGTGCTGTTCCAAGGGACGCTACCGCATTGGTAAAGCCCGCCTGGTGCATGGCGATCACATCCATATATCCCTCACAGAGGATGAGATAATTCTTCCTCGTCGTCCTTGCCACATTCAGGCCGTACAGGTTACGGCTCTTGTCAAATATCTTCGTTTCCGGCGAGTTTAGATATTTCGGCTTACCCTCTCCCATGACACGGCCTCCGAAACCGATCACACGGTTGTTCACATCCATGATGGGAAAGATCACACGGTTCCAGAACTTATCATACATTCCCCGCCGCTCATCCACATTAAACAATCCTGATTCACGGAGAAGTTCATCACTGTATCCTTTGCCCTTGAGATATTTATACAGATCATCACTGTACTTATCTGAATATCCAAGACCGAATTTTCGGATCGTCTCCTCGGAAAGCCCCCTGCCTAAAAGATATCCATAGGCTGTCTTTCCGCTCTCTCTCCTTAACTGATAGTAAAAATACTGCGCGGCCAGCTTGTTGATCTCCAGAAGTGTTGCCCGCTGTTCTGCTTTTTCTCTTGCTTCCCTAGAATATTCGATCTTCGGAAGTTTCACGCCTGCCCGGTCAGCCAGGTGGGAAAGTGCCTCTCCAAAAGAATAATTCTCATATTCCATGACAAAATTGTATACGTTTCCTCCTGCTCCGCAGCCAAAGCAGTAATACATCTGCTTGGATGGTGTTACGGAAAAGGAAGGTGTCTTCTCATTATGAAAGGGACACAGTCCAAAATAAGTGCTTCCCCTTCTTGTCAGTTTCACATACTGGGATATCACGTCTACAATATCATTTTTCATCCGGACCTCTTCTATGATGTCATCTGAATAACGCATATTTATCCCTCTTTTCCATTTAATAGACCTCCCAGCATTTCGGTATGTAGAGTTCCCTGAATTTCTTCATGGAATACTGGTCTGTCATTCCCGAAATGTAATCACATACAGCCTGTTCTTTGGGAACGCCCCGGCATTTCGCCAGTTCCCTGTATTCCTCTGGCATGGCTTCCGGATGGTCTGTATAGTATTCATATAATTCAGTCAGCATCTTCATTGCCCGCTCTTCTTCCTTTTTAGCCACCGGATTCTCATAGACATTCCGGAACATCAGGGAGCGAAGATCCATCATCGCCTCATAAACATCTGGCGACATGCTGATGCTGTCCTTATCCAAACTGTTCTCTATAATATTATGTACGAAAGTATTCAGCCGTTCTCTCGTGGTATAGCCCAAAAAAGTTCTCATTGTAACAGGAATATCATCTTCTGTTATAATTCCCGCTCTCTGGGCATCGTCCATATCATGATGGATATAGGCAATCTTGTCAGAAAAACGCACTACCTGTCCTTCCAGCGTGGACGGTTTCCCGCTGGTGCGGTGGTTCTTCATCCCATCTCTTACTTCCCAGGTAAGATTCAGTCCGTTTCCATTCTTCTCCAGTATTTCCACGACCCGGACGCTCTGTTTATAGTGGGCAAAGCCTCCCGGATGTACCTGCTCCAGAGCCTTCTCACCGGAATGTCCGAAGGGCGTGTGCCCAAGATCATGTCCAAGCGCAATAGCTTCTACCAGGTCCTCATTTAACCGAAGTGCCCTAGCAATGGTCCGGGCGATCTGGGATACCTCCAGCGTATGTGTCAGCCGGGTCCGGTAATGATCTCCCTGAGGTGCCAAAAATACCTGTGTCTTATCCTTCATGCGTCGAAAAGCCTTGCAGTGAAGAATTCTGTCTCTGTCTCTCTGGTACGCAGTCCGCACATCGCATTCCTCTTCCGGTCTGTCCCGGCCTCTGGTATCTGTGCTGTGAGAAGCAAATGGGCTTAAAAGCTCTTGTTCTCTTAGTTCCATGCTCTCCCTGATATTCATAAGCATTTCCTCCACAGTCTGACAAACAGCGGCGACAAAAATACCCTCTATTAATTATATTCTACATAAAATCGCAAATTCCTCTTTTTTCAAAAAAAATTCAAAAAACATTGGGTTTATCGTCCGATACGAACTGAAGATGTCCAAAATTCTTATATTGTATATAAAACGGGCACAAATACTGTAAGGCATTTGCCCTGCGCTTATATAATTGTATAGCCAAAAACAGAGCTGCTATTCGCAGCTCTGCCTTAAAGTCATGCGGAAGATGGGACTTGAACCCACACGAGCGCAATGCTCACAAGATCCTTAGTCTTGCTCGTCTGCCAGTTCCGACACTTCCGCATATCGCATTTCATTGGAAATTTCCAATGCGGAAGATGGGACTTGAACCCACACGAGCGCAATGCTCACAAGATCCTTAGTCTTGCTCGTCTGCCAGTTCCGACACTTCCGCATGACCGCATTTCCTTGGGATTTTTTATTTTCTCCCTCGCGACAAGTGATAGTATAGCAAAGTGGTTTCTATATGTCAACACTTTTTTTCAAAAATTTCATAATTTCTGATTCTGTTGCAATTTCCTGTTTTTTCTGCCTTTTTTCTGCCTTTTTTCTGCCTTTTCCAACATTATTCGAGCATATTTTTCTTCTTTGTAGTAAAATATAATTGGATTTTATATCCGCTTATATCTAATCTGTAAGGAGGTACATATGAAAAACAAAAAAGCACAGATACTGTCGATTTTTCTTTCTGCCTGCATACTTGGCACTTCAGCTCCTGTCAGTGCAGCTGATCTTTCCTCAGAGCTTTTTTCTGCGGATGATATCACTGATACAGAAGCACCTGCAGATACTTCCCAGGATCAGCCAGCAGCAACAGATGAAGCTTCTTCTCCCGACAGCCCAGACACCCTGGAAGAACCAGCCGATGACCTGCTCCAGTCACCCGATGATCCTGCACCTGCTGAAAACGGAGCAGATGATCCTTCCGCAGATAGCACTGATCCTTTCAGTGCCGGCGAAGAGGATGATTTTTCCGATTCCAAGGGAAATGATGATTTTTCTTCCGGAGAGGCAGAACAGGCTCTGGCCGGTATCCTGGATGATTCACTGGAAACTCAGATGGCCCGAAAAAGAGGCACTGCTGCTGAAGCAGATATCCCGATATCTTCTTCCGTCTCTACCACATGTACGGTATATAAAGGCAGCAACCTGGAGAGCCAGAATTATACTAACTGGTCTGCACCTGTGGAATCTTATCTTACTACAAGTCCGGATGGTTATCTTATGCGCGTTCAGAGCGGAGCCATTGATGGCAAGATCCTGATCGAATATTACGACTCCGGATACAATCTAAAAAAGACTATGACTCTGGATCTTCCGCTTCCTGAATTTGGAGGTTTTTACGAAACCGGTGATAATTATTATATTCTCACCGGTCAGAACAATACTGAAAAAGACAACAACAAAGAAGTTTACCGTGTCTGCAAATATTCAAAAACCTGGCAGGCTTTAGGTTCCTGCGGACTTTTTGGTGCCAATACCACCTATCCTTTTGATGCAGGTTCTGCTCGTATGGCTGTAAACGGAAAATACCTTTTTGTCCGCACCTGCCATGAAATGTACAATGGCCACCAGGCTAATGTGACTTTTTCCGTGGATACTTCCAATATGTCCATTGCTGATTCATTTACAAGTGTTATGAATACAGATCTCGGATATGTCAGCCACTCTTTTAACCAGTTTATCCAGATCGACAACGGTACACTTCTGGGTTCAGATCATGGCGATGCCTACCCACGTGCTATTACAGTCCTTCAGTACCGGACCGATATCAGCAACGGATCTTTTGTCCCACAGAGAACATGGGGTTCCAACACCGACACCTGTAAGGAATTTGATCTCATGACTTTCCCAGGCTCAATCGGAAATAACTATACCGGTGCATCTCAGGGTGGCTTTGAATATTCTGATTCCTCTTATCTGGCTGCCGGAAACTATGACGCAGATGATAATTCCAGAAATGTTTTTGTAGCTTCCGTTTCAAAATCCGGCGGAACTCCTGTTGTACGGTATTTTTCCAATTACGCAGGCACCAGTGACAGTGCCACCACTCCTCATCTGGTAAAAACAGGCAGCAACAGTTTTGTGCTTCTCTGGTCCAGTCAGGGCTATGTTTACTACACAGCGATCGACGGAACCGGCCAGCAGGTTGGCTCCACTTACAAGATGGCCGGAAATCTTTCCGACTGTGTTCCTTCTATTATTAATGGTAAGCTGATCTGGTATGCATGGAAAAACAACCATAACACATTTTATGAGATCAATCTTTCTGATCTCTCCTCCAACCATGCAACAAGAATTGAGAATGGTCATAAATATGTATACGGAACAACTGTCGAGAATAATCAGGTAGATAAAACCTGCCGTGTATGCGGAATCACTTCCAAGGCAGCAGTTCCAACAAAAATTTCCGCCTATATCACCCCTTCCAATTCCAGCTACCATACACTAAACGGAAGTGAGTTTCTTACAAAAGATCTCACTTACACAGTAGACTGGTCAACCTGGTTTTCCGGTGATTCCGGTGATGACTATCTGTCGGACTGCACGATCTCCTGCTCAGACAACAGTATACTCACTGTACAGCAGACAAGCAACAGTGTTGCAGTGATCACTCCGAAAAAATCAGGAAAAGCCATTCTTACCATACAGTCCAAATATAACCCGTCCGTTGTATTTACTTCTGAATTGTATGTGGACATGCTGAGTGAAGATGTTTTCACCTTTTCTCACGGCTATATAGGATATTACGATGGCACAAAAAAAGATCCTGAAGTCAAAATATATCGTTCCGGCCTTACTCTGACAGAAGGTACTGATTATACAGCGACTTACAAAGGCGATCAGGTCAATGCAGGCACTTTCACTGTAACATTTACCGGAATCGGAAAATATACCGGTTCTGTTACAAAAAAATATACCATTCAGCCAGCCAGAATCTACAGCAGCTCTACCACTTGTACAATTTCTCCTGAAAACTGTATTTATGACGGCAAGCCTCAGGAGCCAAATGTGGTCATCACAGACCATGGAAAAGCACTGACCCGCGGCAAAGACTATACGGTGGAATATCAGAACAACACTTCTATCGGAAGAGCCCGTGCCGGCATTACAGGTATCGGTAACTATTCCGGCTATTTTACCACAGCTTTTTATATCAATCGGGGAAGCATCAGCAACTGCGACATTACCCTTTCTGATACTTCCCTCACTTATGATGGTACAGAAAAAAAGCCCCTGGTTACTGTTAAATGCAACGGCAACACCTTAACAGAAGATCAGGATTATCATCTGTACTACCGCAGCAATACCAATGCCGGTACTGCTTCCGTTACAATTTCCGGTACAGGAAACTTTTACAGTTCCGCAAGCAAAACTTTCCAGATCGAACCTGCCGATATCAGCAAATATACAGCGACTCTTTCCCAGGATTCTTTCAGTTATGACGGTTCTGAGAAATGCCCGGATATGACGATCACTAACGGAAATACAAAGCTTACATATAACACCGATTATTCTCTTTTCTATAAAAATAACGTAAACACCGGTACTGCTTCCGTCACTGCAACAGGTAAGGGCAACTATACCGGCTCTGTTACAAAAACTTTCCAGATCAAAGCCAGTGACTTCAGCAAATGTGATATACAGCTTTCTGCTTCCTCCTTCACTTACGATGGTACAGAGAAAAAGCCGGAGATCACAGTTAAATCCGGCAGCAAATTACTGGTTTCCGGTACTGATTACGCAGTTTCCTACAGCAATAATATCAATGTCGGTACTGCCTCTGTTGCTATCACCGGCAAGGGAAAATATTCCGGTACTATAACAAAAGCTTTTTCAATCAATCCAGCTGACTTTACCAAGGCTTCCGTTACGCTCTTTGCTTCCTCCTTCACATGGGATGGCACGGAGAAAAAACCGAGTGTTACAGTTAAGATTGGCAACAGGCAGCTCACTGCAAACACTAACTATACTGTTTCTTATAAGAACAACGTAAGCGTTGGTACTGCTTCCGTTACCCTCACAGCAAAGGGAAATTACACAGGTTCTGTTTCAAAGAACTTCTCGATTACCGCCGCTGACTTTGCAAAAACTTCCGTTTCTCTTTCCGCCTCTTCCTTCACCTATGATGGAGCAGAAAAGAAGCCAGGGATCACTGTAAAGAATGGCAGCAAACTGCTTACCACAAACACTGACTACACTGTTTCTTACAAAAATAACATAAACGCTGGTACGGCTTCTGTTACCATCACCGGCAAAGGCAGCTACTCCGGTTCTCAGACGAAAAACTTTACCATTAATCCGGCCGATTTTACCAGAACCACTGTTTCTCTTTCTGCTTCTTCCTTCATCTATGACGGTGCAGAAAAGAAACCGGAAATCACTGTCAAAACCGGAAACACACAGTTAACGCTCAACAAAGACTACACCATTTCCTACAAAAACAACACAAACGTAGGTACTGCTTCTGTCACTGTCACAGGCAAGGGCAATTACTCCGGTTCTCAGACAAAAGACTTTACCATCACTGCCGCTACTTTCACCGGTGTGACTGTTACACTTTCCAATTCAGCCTTTACTTATGACGGCACGGAGAAAAAACCAGGTGTCACAGTGAAAGCAGGCAGCAAACTGCTCTCAGCTGATAAAGATTACACCATTGCTTACGCAAACAATATAAACGCAGGCACGGCCTCTGTTATCATCACAGGCAAGGGCAGCTACTCCGGCTCCACAGCCAAAAGTTTCACCATTAATCCGGCTGACCTTTCAAAAGCCTCCATTACGCTTTCCGCATCCTCATTTATCTATGACGGAACCGAAAAGAAACCGGAGGTCACAATCTCCATTGGCCAGAAACATCTGTCAGAAGAAACCGACTATACTCTTTCATACAAAAATAATACCAATATCGGAACCGCTTCTGTCACTGCATCCGGAACCGGCAATTATACAGGCTCCATCTCCAAAACTTTCAACATTGCCGCCACTGACTTAAGTACTGCAGATGTAAAACTATCCGCTGCTTCCTTCACTTACAACGGAAAGGCCATTACACCATCTGTCACAGTCACCTGCAATGATAAAGCCCTGACAAACGGTACCGATTACTCCGTTGCTTACACCAGTAATATCAATGCTGGCACTGCCAGAGTAACGATCACAGGCATCGGAGCTTATTCAGGTGTCAAAACTGTTACCTTCCGGATCAAACGTGCAAAAGCTACGCTCACTCCAACCGCAGCAGCACTCACACTGACACAAAGCAGCCGCAAGACAGCAGTGATCAAGCGTAAAAAAACCGATGGAAAGATATCCCTGAAAGCTTCCAACAGTAAAATCGTAAAGATATCCGGAACCAGCATCATTCCGTTAAGTCCGGGAAAGGCCACTGTTACCATCACTGCAGCACAGGGCAAAAATTACAACGCTGTTTCTGCGAAAATCAGCATCTCTGTACGCCCGCTTCCTGTCAGCAGTCTTTCTCTGAAGTCCTCAGCAAAAGGCCAGGCAACTGTATCCTGGAAGCAGGTAAAATCCATTACCTCTTATCAGATCCAGTACAGCACTGCAAGCAGCATGAAGAGTGCCAGAACGATCACAGTAAAAGGCGCCTCAAAATCAGCAGTTCTGAAAAAACTGACCAGAGGCAAAAAATATTATGTTCGAATCCGCACAGTGAAAACAGTGAGCAAAAAGAACTATTACTCTACCTGGAGCAAAACAGCTTCCGTAAAAGTAAAATAATCAAACACCTAAACATCTAAAAACAAAAGCACCGTATCACAAACAGGCCGGAATATTCCAGACTCCGCGATACGGTGCTTTCTCTATATACTTTTCGACAAACAGATAAAAGTGGACACATTCGGTTAAAGCACAGACAATACATATAAAAAAAGAACCGTGATCTCTCACCGTTCCCACTTTCATAAAATGCGGAAGATGGGACTTGAACCCACACGAGCGCAATGCTCACAAGATCCTTAGTCTTGCTCGTCTGCCAGTTCCGACACTTCCGCATATCGCATTTCTTTGGGATTTTTTATTTTCTCCCTCGCGACATGTGATAGTATAACAAAGGTGTCTCTATATGTCAACACTTTTTTCTAAAAAATATATAAAATATTTTTTATTTATACAATTGGTACATTTCGTTCAATTATAAGGGGCCGCCTTACCAAAAAGGCCGCCCCTTATCATACTTCTGTTTTCTATATTTCGTCTATATGAATCAGTCAAAGATAATCAGTGCCATAAATACAAGATCTGTCTCTCCTGTATTTGTAAGACCATGTCCTTTTCCATCTGGTGTGATGGTAATATCACCGGCTTTTACCGGACGTTTTACACCGTTATCATCGTACTCGCCTTCACCACTTAAGATATAGTAGGTTTCTGTCTCGCCATGATGCTCATGGTATCCGAGAGAACAGCCTTTCTCAATAGTAACCTGTGCGTAAAGTCCGCATTTTCCTTTCAGCTCATCTCCCTCAAGAATGTCTTTGATGATCACATGACCTTTACCGCCGCACATATTTTCTACTCTTCTGATACCCATGATAAAATCCCCTTTCGTGATTGCGTAAATTGTGAATTTTTATAAACCCAGACTCTCTGCGGTCTGTGCTTCACTTCCCGTACAATTATAAACGATATGATGAATTTTCGCAATCCTCATTGTTATAGATTACAGATTTTTAATTCTCTCAATTGCTTCCAATGTATTCTCATAGCTTCCGAATGCAGTCAGACGGAAATATCCCTCGCCGTGTGCACCAAAGCCTGAACCTGGTGTTCCTACGATGTGTGCTTTCTCAAGGAGATAATCAAAGAACTCCCAGGAAGTCATCTGATCCGGTGTTTTCAGCCAGATGTATGGAGCATTTTTTCCACCGGATACGGAAAATCCTGCTGCAGAAAGTCCCTCAAGGATAGTCTTTGCATTACGCATGTAATAAGCGATCTGCTCCTTCAGCTGTGCTTTTCCCTCCGGAGAGTAAACAGCCTCACCTGCTCTCTGTACAATGTACGGAGCACCGTTAAACTTGGTTCCGTGGCGTCTTGCCCAGAGACTGTGAAGCTCTGCGCCATCACGCACCAGTTCCTTCGGAACAACAGTAAATCCAAGACGGACGCCTGTAAAGCCTGCATTTTTGGAAAAGCTTCGAAGCTCGATGGCACAGGTTCTTGCACCCTCGCACTCATAAATGCTGTGCGGAACATCCTCCTCAGAAATATATGCCTCATATGCTGCATCATAGATGATCACGCAGCCGTTTTTGTTGGCGTAGTTGACCCACTCCTGAAGAGCAGCCTTTGTGATAGCACCGCCGGTAGGATTGTTAGGGAAGCAGAGATAAATCAGATCCGGTACTTCATCTGCCGGGATCTCCGGAAGGAAACCATTCTCCTCTTTGCAAGGCATGTAGATCACGCCGTCAAAGTTCTCTCTCTCCTTGTTATAAAGACCAGTACGTCCAGCCATAACGTTGGTATCTACATATACAGGATAAACCGGGTCGCAAACTGCAACCTTGTTATCCAGTCCGAAGATCTCCTGGATGTTTCCGGAATCGCTCTTTGCACCGTCAGAAACAAAGATCTCATCTGCGCTGATATCACAGCCTCTGGAATGATAATCATTTTTTGCAATGGCACTTCTTAAGAACTCATATCCGAGATCTGGAGCATATCCGTGGAATGTCTCTGCATGTGCCATCTCGTCTACTGATTTATGAAGGGCATCAATAATCGCCGGCGCAAGGGGCTGTGTCACATCACCGATTCCAAGACTGATCACAGAATCCTTAAATTCCGGATTGGCCTCCTTATATGCGCTTACCTTCTTTGCGATATTGGAAAACAGATAGCTTCCCGGAAGTTTTAAATAATTCTGATTTACTGTAACCATAGTATTTTATCTCCTTCTCTCAATTTCCTCTGCCAGTGCTTTTCTGACGCTGTCAGGATTTGCCTTGCCTTTCAGTTCTCTCATCAGCTGTCCTACGAAAAATCCCATAACCTTATCCTTGCCGCCCAGAAGCTCTGCCAGCGGTCCGGGGTTTGCATCTACGATCTTTTTCACAGTTTCAGTGAGAAGGCCTGTGTCTTCTACGATCTTAAGACCATTCTCTTCTATATATACAACCGGATCAATATCCTCGTCAAACACTTTTTCAAATACTTTCTTGGCATTCTGTGCGCTGACCTCTTTTTTCTCTACCATGGAAAGAAGGTCTGCCAGATGCTTCGGTGTAAAGTTTACTTTCTCAGGATCAAGGCCCTTGTCCTTTGTCAGGCGGAGAACCTCCACCATAAACCAGTTTGCCACCTTTTTCGGGTTTCCGAGAAGAACCGCTGTCTCCTCAAAAAGCCCTGCCAGATGTCTGGATTCGGTAAGGATTCCTGCATCATAGGCCGGAAGCTCATACTCCTTCTGATAACGTTCCATCTTGGCTTCACGAAGCTCCGGAATGGAAGTACGCAGCTCTTCGATCCATGCATCGGAAATGTGGATCGGCGGAAGATCCGGGTCCGGGAAGTAACGGTAATCCTTTGCATCCTCCTTGGAACGCATGGCATGGGAAGACTCTTTGTTATCGTCCCATCTTCTTGTCTCCTGGACAACGGATCTGCCTTCTTCCAGAAGCTCGATCTGACGTTCTCTCTCACCCTCGATTGCTCTCGCAATGGCCTTGAAGGAGTTCAGGTTCTTCATCTCTGTTCTTGTTCCGAAGGTCTCGCTTCCCACCTCACGGACAGAAAGGTTGACATCAGCACGCATGGATCCCTCCTGGAGCTTGCAGTCAGAAACTCCCAGATATTGCATGGTGCAGCGGAGCTTTTCCAGATATGCGATAACCTCCTCAGAGCTTCTCATATCCGGCTCGGATACGATCTCGATCAGCGGTACTCCGCTTCGGTTATAGTCAACAAGAGAGCAGTCTTCCCACTCATCATGGATCAGCTTACCGGCATCCTCCTCCATATGCATCTCATGGATACGTACAGTCTTTTTGCCTGCGGAAGTCTCGATCTCAACAGCTCCGTCGTAGCAGATCGGCAGATACAGCTGAGATATCTGATAGTTCTGGGGATTATCCGGGTAAAAATAGTTCTTACGGTCAAACTTGCAGTACTGATGGATATGGCAGTTTGCCGCAAGACCTGCCTTGATAGCAAACTCTACCACTTTTTTGTTGAGGACCGGAAGAGAGCCCGGCATACCGGTGCAGACCGGGCAGGTATGTGTATTTGGTGCGCCTCCGAATTCTGTGGAGCATCCGCAAAAGATCTTTGTTTTTGTGGCAAGCTCCACATGCACCTCAAGTCCTATGACTGTCTCATACTGTTTCATGCCTTTTCTCCCCCTTCCATCGCTGTTCCGAAATCACCACGTTTTTTCTCATAGGCATGTGCTGCGCGGAACAGGTTGTTTTCTTTGAAGCAATCACCGATCATCTGGATTCCGATCGGAAGTCCTGCTGCGTCTTTTCCGCATGGAACTGTGATTCCGGGAAGTCCGCACAGGTTTACTGCTACCGTATAAATATCGCCAAGATACATGGCAAGAGGATCTTTCAGGCTCTCTCCCAGCTTCGGCGCCGTAAAGGGTGATGCCGGGGCAAGAAGAACATCATATTTGGAAAAGGCCTGATCAAATTCCTTTTTGATAAGGGCTTTTGTGCGAAGTGCTTTCAGATAGTAAGCATCGTAGTAACCGGAGCTTAACACAAAGGAGCCAAGCATGATACGGCGCTTTACTTCCTCGCCGAAACCTTCAGTCCTTGTCTTCTTGTACATATCATGAAGTCCCTCGTACTCTTTTGCACGGAAGCCGTACTTCACACCGTCAAAGCGCTCCAGATTGGAGCTGGCCTCTGCGCTGGCAATGATGTAGTAGGCAGGGATCATATATTCTGTTGTCTTCATGGAGAAAAATTCTACCACTGCGCCCATCTCGGTAAGGCTCTTCAGCGTATTCATAAAGGCCTCTTTTACCTCCGGGTTCAGTCCCTCTGAGAGATATTCCTTCGGCACGCCGAATTTCATTCCCACGATCTTATCCGTCATAGAAGCAGAGAAATCAAGATCCTCTCTCTTCATGGAGGTGCTGTCCTTGGCATCGTGTCCGGCAATGATCTCAAGAAGTGCCGCACAGTCTGCAACATCCTTTCCTACCGGTCCGATCTGATCCAGAGAGGATGCATAGGCAACCAGTCCGTAACGGGATACTGTTCCGTATGTCGGTTTGATTCCGGTAACACCGCAATAGGAGCTTGGCTGACGGATGGAACCGCCGGTATCAGAACCCAGTGCCAGGTAAGTCTCTCCTGCTGCCACTGCCGCACAGGAGCCGCCGGAGGAGCCGCCCGGAACATGCTCCAGATCCCACGGGTTTCTGGTGACGCCGTAAGCGGATGTCTCTGTGGTACTTCCCATGGCAAACTCATCCATGTTTGTCTTTCCGATGATCACAAGACCTGCCTGTTCCAAGCGGTCAATAACCTCGGCATTGTACTGCGGCACAAAATTCTCAAGGATCTTTGATGCACAGGTAGTTGTTTTTCCCTTGATGCAGATATTATCTTTAATTGCAACAGGTACACCTGCAAGAGGTCCGGTATAAGTTCCGTCCTCAATGCCCTTCTGTACCTTTTTGGCTCTTGCATAGGCTTCTTTTTTGTAAGTATCAAGATAAGCGTGGACCTTGTCCTCTTTTGCTTCGATCTGATCAAATACGTATTTCACACCGTCCAGGACGCTTATCTGATGCTGCTTGATCTTTTCCGCAAGCTGTAATGCGGTTAATTTTCCCAAATCCATGTCCTGTCTCCTGTCTTATCCAATTGTTTTCGGAACCTGATACTGGTTTTCTTTCTGTTTCGGTGCATTGGCAAGCATCGCCTCATGATTGTCTCCGTTTGTCACAATATCTTCACGGAATACGTTTTCGTCCTCAAAAATATGGGACATGGGCTCTACGGAAGAAGTGTCAAGTTCATCCAGCTTGTCTACATAGTCCAGCATCTTCTGCATGTCCTCTTTTGCTTTTTCCTTTTCATCCTCTGTCAGAGAAAGCTTCGCAAGAATGCAGACATTTTCCATTGTTTCATCATCGATTATCTTTGCCATCTTTTTTCTCCTTATTACGGCTCAAGTCTGTTCATATCACGTGGGAACAAACAGGTCTCACGAACGTTTTCTTCTCCGAGGATCTGCATGGTAAGACGTTCCAGTCCGATTCCAAGTCCTCCGTGAGGCGGCATTCCATGCTTGAAGGTATCCAGATACTGCTCCATACCCTCTTCATCCATGCCACGGGCTGCGATCTTATCCTTCAGCATCTGATAATCATGGATACGCTGTCCGCCTGTAGTTACCTCAAGTCCCTTGAACAGAAGGTCAAAGCTTAATGTAAATTTCTCATCTGACGGATCATCCATTGCGTAGAACGGACGCTTCTTAGACGGATAATGTGTGACAAAAACAAAATCAGCATCATATTCTTCTTTGAAATATCTTCCGATCAGCGCTTCTTCCTCCGGCTCCAGATCATATGGGTTGCGGATCTTGCGTTTATATTTTTCAGCTACCAGCTCTTTGGCCTTGTCAAAACGTACTGCCGGGATCTTGTCCACCTTCGGAAGCTCCACCTTCAGAATGGAAAGCTCATGAGCGTAGTCTTTCTTAAGAAGTTCTACCGCATACTGAAGAAATCCGGTTTCCATCTCCATGATATCCTCAAATCCGTTGATATAGCCCATCTCAAAATCAAGGCTTGTATATTCGTTCAGATGACGTTTTGTGTTGTGCTTCTCTGCACGGAATACAGGACCGGTCTCAAATACACGGTCAAAAACGCCTACCATCATCTGTTTATAAAACTGTGGGCTCTGTGCCAGAACAGCCGGTTTATGGAAATAGCTCAGCTTGAACAGATTTGCACCACCCTCTGCACCTCTGGCTCCGATCTTCGGTGTGTGGATCTCGGTAAATCCCTTTTCATAGAGATAATCACGAAATGCCCGCACCAGAGCTTCCTGGATCTTGAATTTTGCACGCTCCTGCACATTACGCAGGGCGATAGGACGATAATTCAGCTTTGCCTCCAGGGAAGTGTTCAGCTTCCATTTGTCGATAGCCAGTGGAAGAGGCTCTGCAGGTGAGGAAAGGATCTCCACATGGCTGATGCGGAGCTCTCTTCCGTGAGGCGCTCTTTCTTCCTCATGAAGAGTTCCTGTGAGACGCACACACATTGCCTCCTTCAGATCATGAATGGAAACATTTGTCTTGTCATTCTCATATACAGTCTGAAAAAGCCCTTCTTTTTTTCGAAGTATCACAAATGCCACATCACCCATATTACGGATGCTGTGTATTGCACCTTCCACTGTTGCTTCCTGGTCTTTCATGCTCTCGGAAAGAAGCACATCCCAGGCACATTCTCTAGTCTTACAGATTCCATCCATAAATTCCATTCCCTCATCCTCCAATTCAAAGTAGTTTCACCGAATCAGGAAATCCCCTGCGGAATTTTCCCCGATCCGGTGTGATATCAGGCATTCAGAGCAGATCATTTCTGTCCGCTCTGTTGTTTTTTTGTTGTTTTTTACACAGAATCATATAAAAGCATCAGAACCATCTGGGCTGTCTCAACCATATTGGTTCCGGAATCCATACTGCATTTCTGGATATAGCGGTATGCGTCATCCTCGCTCAGGTGATTTCTTTCCATTAAAAGCATCTTTGCATTTGAAATATAATTCTGTTCTTTCCATGAACGCTGCTTCGGCTTTTTCTTATCTTTTTTCCAGCGCCTTTCGATCTGGGAAAGCATCATGCTTACCGTATTTACCAGATCTCCGACTTTCAGAGGCATTCCCACACATAAAATGGATGTTGGCGCCTCACTGATCACTCCCCGGGAGGCCATAAGCAGCATTTCAAAATAATCCGGCATATAGTCCAGAAGATCACGGTAGTACATATCCTGAAGATGATAACCGCAAAGCAGAACGCCGCCATCAAGCTCCGAGATACTGGCAAGGGCATTTGCACCCGAATTGCATACCGCCGCTACCGTGAATCCATATCGGTTAAGGACTGTGCGGATCTTTTTTGCATCTTCTATTTTCGGTAATGCAATCACGATACTCGTGTTCATAAGCCGCCACTCTCTTTCGTCCTATTATGCCTCGTTCATCAGATCCGATACAGATACTCCTCGATCTCCCAGTCTGAAATCTCCTGGGAATAACGCAGCCACTCTTTTCTCTTGGCCTGCGCATACTGTTTGCAGAAGGCTTCTCCAAGGATTTCCTTCATCCAGTCACTTTCTTCAAACAGTGTGATCGCTTCCCGTAAGTTCTCCGGTAAATTCTCGATACCCTGTTCCTTCTGATCCGACTCGGAAAGAGAACGGTCAGAAGCTTTTGTAGGATAGATCTTCTTCTGGATTCCATCCATGCCCGCTGCCAGGCATACCGCAAAAACAAGGTACGGGTTGGATGCAGCATCCGGACTTCGAAGCTCGATCCTGGTATCAGCACCATTAACTCTCGGGATCCTTACAAGTGAATTCTGGTTATTTCTCGTCCAGGTCAGTTCTGTCGGTGCATCAAATCCAGGCACAAGACGTTTGTAGGAATTTACAAGCGGATTTGTGACAAGAGCCATCTCCCGGCTATGTGCCAGAAGACCTCCGATAAAGAAACATGCTTCTTCACTGAGTTTGGACGGATCATCCTGATCCACGAAAATATTTTTTCCATTTTTAAACAGTGAAAAATGGATATGCATGGCTGAACCGTTTACTTCCCGTCTTGGCTTCGGCATAAATGTCGCATGAAGTCCATGACGTTTGGCTACAGTTCTTACTGCCATCTTAAAGGTTATAACTTCGTCTGCCATCTCACGTGCTTCCCCGTAATGAAGGGCGATCTCATGCTGTGCAGGTGCTGTCTCATGATGAGAGGATTCCACCTCAAATCCCATATCCTCAAGAGTCAGTACCATGTCACGTCTTGCATTTTCGCCTAAGTCCACCGGACTTACATCCAGGTATCCGGCTTTTTCGTGAGAAACCGTTGTAGGCATTCCGTTGTCATCAATATGAAACAGGAAAAACTCACATTCCGGGTCAACATAGCAGGTATAACCTGCCTCTTCTGCTTTCTGCGCTGTTTTTTTCAGAATATATCTTGAGCTCATCTCATGCTCAGATCCGTCTGCGCGGCGCATATCGCAGATCAGTCTTGCGACCTTTCCCTGCTGAGGACGCCATGGGAGAATTGAAAAGGTATCATAGTCCGGATACAGGATCAGATCCGGCTCCTTCTCTCCCACAATGCCCGCAATATGAGAGCCATATACAACGCACTGGTTATCCAGGGCTCTTGGAAGCTCTCTTGCTGTGATCGCAATATTTTTCAGAGTTCCAAACATATCCGTAAACTGGAGGCGGATGAACTCTACGTCTTCCTCCTCTGCCATTGCAAGAATCTCTTCTCTGGTATAATTTCCCATAGTATTCTCTCCTTTATTTCCTCATCACACAAAATAATTACCCTAAAATCAGAAAAAGGGTGCACTTCAGAGAGCTTCCGCTCCTGAAGAACACCCTTGTTCATGGACGTAATTATAGCAATCGGTCAATTCTTTGTCAACCATTTTTTAAAAGGGGCAAAAGTTCAAAAGCTTTATCGCGGAAACACGAACAGTTTTTTGACCTTTTGCCCCTGGTATCTGTTATTTTACTGTAAATATGAATAGCTCATCAATGATTCGTCAACTGCCTTCGCAGCCTCACGTCCCTCATGAATCGCCCATACAACAAGAGACTGTCCACGGTGCATATCACCTGCTGTGAATACACGGTCTACACTTGTTGCATACTGCTCAGGTTTCGTCTCCACATTGGTTCTTGGTGTAAGTGCTACACGGAAAGCATCTGTCACATATTTCTCGCTGCCAAGGAAGCCGGCTGCAATAAGGACCACATCTGCAGGGATCACTTCCTCACTGCCCTCAACCGGTACCATATTGAATCTTCCGGTCTTTTCATCCTTTACACTTTTCAGTTTTACGATCTTGGCCTTGCAGACATTTCCTTTTTTGTCCTTGATAAACTCGGTAACGGTTGTCTGATAGATCCGAGGATCATGGCCAAATACTGCAATAGCCTCTTCCTGGCCGTAATCGGTTTTCAGGACCTTCGGCCACTCCGGCCATGGATTGGAAAGAGTTCTTGCTGCAGGAGGCTGCGGCATCATCTCAAGCTGTGTTACAGATTTTGCGCCAAGACGGATGGAGGTTCCCACGCAGTCATTACCGGTATCTCCGCCACCGATAACCAGAACATTTTTGCCCTTTGCAAGCTCATATGGGAATTTTGCAAAATCTGTATCCAGAAGACTTTTTGTTACCTGCTTCAGGAAATCCACTGCAAAGTAAATTCCCTTGGCATCTCTTCCCGGAACATTGATATCTCTCGGATGAGAAGCTCCGCAGCAGAGAAGAACACGGTCATAATCCTTCAGAAGCTGTTCTGCAGTAATGTCAACACCAACATTGATATTGGTAACAAATTTCACGCCTTCCTCTTCCATCAGCTTCAGTCTGCGGTCAATGACCTTTTTCTCCAGCTTCATGTTCGGAATGCCGTAGCGGAGAAGTCCTCCGATACGGTCGTTTCTCTCAAATACTGTTACGCTGTGACCACGGCGGTTCAGCTGCTGCGCTGCTGCCAGTCCGGAAGGACCACTTCCGATAACTGCGATTGTCTTTCCTGTGCGGACAGGCGGAATCTGCGGCTTTACCCATCCCTCTGCATAGGCTGTCTCAATAATAGCTTTCTCATTCTCCTTTGTGCTGACCGGCTCTCCGTTCAGGTTACAGGTACATGCAGCCTCACAAAGTGCCGGACACACTCTGGATGTAAACTCCGGAAAACTATGTGTCTTGTTCAGACGAAGGAATGCCTGCTTCCAGTTTCCTGTATACACAAGATCATTTGTCTCAGGAACCAGATTGTGCAGCGGACAGCCGGAAGCCATTCCGCCGATCATCATACCTGCCTGGCAGAAGGGGACGCCGCAGGCCATACAGCGTGCTCCCTGAAGTTTCTGTTTTTCTTTATTTAACGGAACTCGAAATTCGTTGAAATTCTGAATACGTTCCTTTGGCGGCAGAACCTTTGCCGTTTCTCTTTCATAATCTAAAAATCCAGTTGGCTTTCCCATTTCCTCATCCTCCTTAATGTTTCACGCCGATGCTCTCATAGAACGCTTCCATCTGTGCCTGCTGGCTGGTCAGACCTTTTTCTTCCAGCTTTGCACTTAATGTGATCATTCTCTTGTACTCATCCGGAATGAGTTTTTTGAAGTGAGGCAGATAGGAATCAAAATCAGCCAGCACCTTCTTACCGATCTCGGAGCCTGTTGCTTCCACATGAGCCTCGATAAGATCACGAAGCTCTTTTTTATCATATTTATTATTCACTTTTTCAATGGAGATCATTGCTTTATTGAGGTTCTTGTAAAGAACGTTATCCACATCAAGAACATAAGCGATACCGCCGCTCATACCTGCTGCAAAGTTCTTTCCTGTTTTTCCAAGAACTACCACACGGCCACCTGTCATGTACTCGCAGCCATGCTCGCCAACGCCCTCAACAACTGCAACCGCACCGGAGTTACGTACTGCAAAACGCTCACCTGCAACACCATTGATAAATGCAGTTCCACTGGTTGCACCATAGAGTGCTACGTTTCCGACGATGATGTTCTCTTCAGCCTTGTATCCGGCCTTCTCCGGAACCTTAACGATCAGCTTACCGCCGGAAAGTCCCTTTCCGAAATAGTCGTTGCTGTCACCGGTCAGTTTCAGTGTCAGTCCCTTCGGGATAAAGGCGCCGAAGCTCTGTCCGCCTGCACCTGTACAGTTTACAGTTACAGTATCCTCCGCAAGTCCGTCCTTATGGTTTCTTGTGATCTCAGATCCGAGAATGGTACCAAATGCACGATCTGTATTAGTAACGTTTACATCAACAGAAACCTTCTCACCCTTCTGGATCGCCGGTGCACATTTTCTGACCAGAACTTTTTCATCCAGAGTTTTCTCAAGATTGAAATTATATACAGCCTTCGGATCAAAGGTTACTTTACCCTTTCCTGCATATGGGTTGTTCAGGATGGCACTTAAATCAACCTTACCCTTATGCGGCTCCTGCACACTGTCAGAAACTGTAAGAAGGTCTGTACGGCCTACCATCTCATCAATGGTGGCAACACCAAGGCGTGCCATGTACTCTCTCAGCTCCTGTGCGATAAAGCGCATGAAGTTCTCCACATACTCCGGTTTTCCGCGGAATCTCTTACGAAGCTCCGGATTCTGGGTAGCCACACCAACCGGACAGGTATCCAGGTTGCAGACTCTCATCATCACGCAGCCCATAGTTACAAGCGGTGCTGTTGCAAAACCGAATTCCTCTGCACCGAGAAGTGCTGCAATGGCAACGTCCCGACCGCTCATCAGCTTACCGTCTGTCTCGATACGTACACGGTTACGAAGTCCGTTCATGATCAGTGTCTGATGTGTTTCTGCAAGTCCAAGCTCCCATGGAAGTCCTGCATTATGGATGGAGCTTCTTGGCGCTGCTCCTGTACCTCCGTCATATCCGGAGATCAGAACAGTCTGTGCTCCGGCCTTTGCAACACCGGCGGCTACAGTACCAACACCAGCCTCAGAAACCAGCTTTACGGAAATATCCGCATATTTATTTGCATTTTTCAGGTCATAGATCAGCTCTGCAAGATCCTCGATAGAGTAGATATCATGATGAGGCGGCGGAGAGATCAGGCTGACTCCCGGTGTAGAATGACGGGTTTTTGCGATCCACGGATATACCTTCTTTGCAGGAAGATGTCCACCTTCACCAGGCTTTGCACCCTGTGCCATCTTGATCTGGATCTCTTTTGCAGAAACCAGGTAACGGCTGGTAACACCGAAACGTCCGCTTGCTACCTGTTTGATCGCAGAGCAGCGGTCATTGTCTGTTCCTGCGGAATCCAGACGCTCATCACTTTCACCACCCTCACCTGTATTTGATTTTCCATGGAGATGGTTCATTGCAATAGCCAGAGTCTCATGAGCTTCCTGGGAAATAGAACCGTAAGACATAGCACCTGTCTTAAATCGTTTTACAATATCCTCAACACTCTCAACCTGGTCGATGGGAATAGGCTCCTTGGCAAACTTAAAGTCCAGAAGACCTCTTAAGTTTCCATGTCCCTCGTCATCTACCAGCTTTGTATATTCCTTGAACATCTCATAGCTGCCCTGTTTAGTGGACTGCTGGAGAAGATGGATGGTACGCGGATTGTATTTGTGCTCTTCACCCTGGCTTCTCATCTTATGGGCACCTACACTGTCCAGAGTAAGATCTGTGGCAAGTCCAAGTGGATCAAATGCCTCAGAATGAAGTTTTTCTACGTTATCCTCGATATCTTCCAGTGTGATTCCGCCTACACGGCTTACGGTTCCTGTAAAGTAACGATCGATCACATCCTGGGAAATTCCGATTGCCTCAAAGATCTGAGATCCCTGATAGGACTGGATAGTGGAAATACCCATCTTGGAAGCGATCTTTACGATACCGCTGATCACCGCATGATTGTAATCATCAACGGCTGCATAATAGTCCTTATCCAGCATATGTGTGTCGATCAGCTCATGGATGGTATCCAGTGCCAGATACGGATTGACTGCGCTTGCTCCATATCCGAGAAGTGTTGCGAAATGATGAACTTCTCTTGGCTCACCGGATTCCAGGATCAGGGCAAGGGACGTGCTCTTCTTTGTTTTTACAAGATGCTGATGTACTGCGGAAACCGCCAGCAGGGACGGGATCGGCATATGGTTCTCATCAACACCGCGGTCAGAAAGGACCAGGATGTTTGCTCCCTCACGGAAGGCTTTGTCAACCTCTACGAACAGACGGTCAATGGCACGTTCAAGCTTTGTGCTCTTATAATATAATGTAGAAATTGTTACAACCTTGAAGCCGTCCTTTTTCATATTCTTGATCTTCAGCATATCGGTGTTGGTCAGGATCGGATTGTTGATCTTCAGCACCTGACAGTTCTCCGGCTTCTGGATCAGAAGATTTCCGTCTTTTCCTACATATACACTTGTGGAAGTAACGATTTCCTCACGGATCGCATCGATCGGCGGGTTTGTTACCTGTGCGAAAAGCTGTTTAAAGTAGTCGAACAGCGGATAATGTTCCTTGGAAAATACTGCAAGCGGAGTATCATGTCCCATGGCTCCGATGCTTTCTGAGCCGTTTAATGCCATGTTGCGGATGGAAGTACGGTACTGCTCATAAGTATATCCGAATGCTTTCTGAAGGCGTGCTCTCTCCTCCGGTGTGTACTCGACAACTCTCTGGTTCGGGATCTTGATATCATGAAGCTGTACCAGATTGCTGTCCAGCCACTCACCATAAGGCTGTTTTTTCGCATATTTTTCTTTGAGCTCATTGTCGTCAATGACACGACCCTGAACGGTATCAACCAGAAGCATTTTTCCCGGATGAAGACGTTCTTTTAATACGATCTTCTCCTCATCTACAGGAAGAACACCAACCTCTGAGGAAAGAATCATATAACCATCAGAGGTGATATAGTATCTGGATGGACGAAGACCGTTTCTGTCAAGAACTGCTCCCATCACATCACCATCTGAGAACAGAATGGACGCAGGACCGTCCCATGGCTCCATCATGGTCGCATAGTACTGATAAAAATCTCTCTTCTCCTGAGAGATCGTATCGTTGTTTGCCCATGGCTCCGGAATTGTAATCATCACTGCAAGTGGAAGATCCATTCCACTCATAACCAGGAATTCCAGGGTATTGTCAAGCATTGCGGAGTCAGAGCCATTGCGGTTAACTACAGGAAGAACCTTGTGCAGCTCATCCTTCAGATACGGAGACTCCATGTTTTCCTCACGGGCAAGCATCTTATCGGCATTGCCACGGATCGTGTTGATCTCACCGTTATGTACAATGAAACGGTTCGGATGTGCTCTCTCCCAGCTCGGGTTCGTGTTGGTACTGAAACGGGAATGTACCACTGCAATGGCAGACTCGTAATCCTGGCTCTGAAGATCACCAAAGAAGGTGCGGAGCTGTCCTACCAGGAACATACCTTTGTATACGATGGTACGGCTGTTCATGGAAACCACGTAGGTATTGTCATTACTCTGTTCAAATTCACGGCGTGCGATGTAAAGCATACGGTCAAAGGCAAGGCCCTTTTCCACATCCTCCGGCTTCTTAACGAATGCCTGCATGATGCACGGCATGCACTCTTTCGCTTTATGGCCGAGTACCTCCGGGAAAACCGGCACTGTACGCCATCCCAGAAGCTCCAATCCCTCTTTTTCCACGATGATCTCGAACATCTTCTTTGCCTGGGCACGTTTGATCTCCTGCTGCGGGAAAAAGAGCTGGGCTACACCGTATTCTCTCTCACCACCAATGTCAAAGCCCTCTTTTTTACAGACCCTCTTAAAAAATTTATGGGAAATCTGAAGAAGGATACCGACACCATCACCGGTTTTTCCTTCTGCATCCTTACCAGCACGATGCTCAAGATTCTCTACGATCTTAAGAGCATTGGCAACTGTATCATGTGTTTTCTTTCCTTTTATATTAACAACGGCTCCGATACCGCAGTTGTCATGTTCGAATTCAGGGCGGTAGAGGCCCTGCTGCTGATTTGCTACTTCTCTCATTTTTCTCATCCTTTCATTGCAGCTTCTTCTGCCGTCTTTTTATCAACTGCCGCCTGCACAAATCCACGGAACAGAGGATGTGCATGGTTTGGTCTGGATTTAAATTCCGGATGTCCCTGTGTTCCCACAAAGAACGGATGTCCGGCAATTTCGATCATCTCAACAATATGAGCATCCGGGGATGTTCCCACAATGGACATTCCCTTTTCGTCCAGTTCCTTACGGAATGCGTTGTTTACCTCATAACGATGTCTGTGGCGTTCCTGGATCTCTTTCTTTCCAAAAAGCTCATAGGATCTGGAGCCTTCGGCAAGCACACACGGATAGCTTCCAAGACGAAGGGTTCCTCCAAGATCTTCCACATCCTCCTGATCCGGCATCAGGGCAATGACCGGATGCGTGGTCTCCGGTGCCAGCTCAATGCTGTTGGCATCTTCATATCCAAGTACGTGGCGGGCAAATTCCACAATAGCCATCTGCATTCCCAGGCAGATTCCAAGGTACGGGATCTTATGAACTCTTGCATACTGCGCCGCAAGGATCATTCCTTCTGTACCACGGTTTCCGAATCCTCCCGGAACCAGAATACCATCTACGGAATGAAGGGTCTGATCCAGGTTCTTCTCATTGAGTTCTTCAGAATCTACCCACACGATATCAACCTTTGCACGGCAGGAGATTCCTCCATGCTTCAGTGCTTCCACAACACTTAAGTATGCATCATGAAGCTGTGTATATTTACCAACCATGGCAATCTTCACCGTTTTATCAGGGTGACGGAGATTTTCCACCATATTCTCCCAGTCTGTAAGATCCGGTTTGCGGTTCTCAAGTCTTAAGCTCTGCAGTACCACGTCTGCAAGCTTTTCTCTCTCCATTGCAAGAGGCGCTTCATATAAATATTCCACATCCAGATTCTGAAGCACATTGCTTACAGGCACATTACAGAACAGGGCGATCTTTCCACGGATATCCTCGGTAAGAGGATACTCGCTTCTGCATACCAGGACATCCGGCTGGATTCCCATTCCCTGAAGCTCTTTTACACTGGCCTGGGTCGGTTTGGTCTTCATCTCTCCGGAAGCACGGAGATATGGGATCAGAGTTACATGGATAAGGATTGCATTGTCATGCCCCACATCATGCTGGAACTGACGGATGGATTCCAGGAACGGCTGACTCTCAATATCACCGACTGTACCGCCAACCTCGATGATGGCAATTCTGTCTTCGTCTGCGGATTTTGCTCTGTAAAAACGACTCTTGATCTCATTGGTAATGTGCGGGATCACCTGAACGGTACCTCCGCCAAAATCACCGTGACGCTCTTTCTGAAGAACAGACCAGTAAATCTTACCGGTTGTCACATTGGAATTCTTGTCAAGGCTTTCATCAATGAAACGTTCATAATGTCCAAGGTCAAGATCAGTCTCTGTACCGTCATCGGTTACAAAAACCTCTCCATGCTGAATGGGGTTCATAGTTCCCGGGTCAATATTAATGTAGGGATCAAATTTCTGCATGGTCACCTGATACCCTCTGGCTTTCAGAAGGCGCCCAAGAGACGCTGCGGTAATTCCTTTTCCCAGACCAGAAACAACTCCACCCGTTACAAAAACATACTTTACTGCCATCTTCGATTTCCTCCTCCATTTTGTGTTCCACAACAAAAAGGCGTCCGGAACAGGTTCCAAGGGGCGAGAATTCCCCTGTGGTATCCGTTCCTGACGCCTTTGTCAGTTATCTTTCATATAAAATATGGTTTACTATAAACTATTTTTTTTTATTTGTCAATAACTGATTTTTCATATAATCTGCGGAATTTCTTCCTATAAAATGGTTACAAATAAAAAACAGACGCCTGCCGAGGATTTCCATCTGATTTCCTGTCTCTGCAGCCACGTCTGTCTTTTCTTTTTATGTCTTTTATATCTTATCTGTCTCTGCACTGTCTGTCAGGCAACTGCATATTTCTGAAGGAAACAATTAAACTCATGATCCTCACCATGACAGGTTACTGTAAGAACCTTGGTCAGATCCATGCTGAGTATCCCAAGAATAGATTTTGCATCAATTAAAATTCTATTATATGAAATATCTACATCAAAATCACATTTACTTGCAGCCTTAACAAATTCTTTAACATCCTCTGTCGCATTCAATCTAATTTTTTTAGACATAAATATCATCCTCTCTTTTATCTCGGTAAAAACCGGCATTGTTCCGGCCTCGCTGTTTTCCTGTATTTTCCAGACCAGCGGCCTTTTCTCATCTGGTTGTCCCACATTATGTCTCATATTGTCAGATTTGTCAAGTTGATATTTTTTATCGTTTTGGACGTTTTTCCTATAGAAACCCGAATTTTATATGATAAAATCCGGGTTTCTTAGATATTTATTGTGCAGTTTTCATATTTTCATTTTTCAATCCATCATTTTTAACTGTGAGATTAATTCCATATAGTTCATTAATCCTGTTTGATTTCTTCTGGTATCTCCATCGGATAATTACCATCAAAGCATGCTTTGCACAGCGGAAGTCCACCCGCCATGCCTTCCAGATAATCAATCTGCATGTAGCCAAGAGAATCCGCACCGATCATCTTGCGAATCTCTTCCGTGCTATGCTGTGCCGCGATCAGCTGATCATTGGACGGCACATCCGTACCGAAATAACAGGGATGTAAAAATGGCGGGGAGCTGATACGTACATGTACTTCTTTGGCTCCGGCTTCTTTCAGCATGTGGATCAGATTGGCAATGGTAGTTCCACGGACAATGGAATCATCCACCAGAACGATTCTCTTACCCTTCACCACTGATTCCAGAACGCTCAGCTTCAGATGAACGCTTGACTCTCTCTCCTGCTGTGTAGGCTTAATGAAAGTTCTTCCAATGTAACTGTTTTTATAGAATGCAAAGCCAAACGGAATCCCGGATTCCTCCGAATAGCCTTTTGCTGCCGGAAGTCCGGATTCCGGTACACCGGTTACCAGATCCGCTTCTACCGGATAGGACTTTGCAAGAGATTTTCCTCCACGAATCCTTGCATCATAGATTTTTACGCCATCCATGGTGCTGTCCAGTCTTGCAAAATAAATATATTCAAAAACACAATGAGCATGCTTTTTCTGTTCAGCCAGTTTGCTAGATTTCAGTCCGTCCCTGGTGATCGTGACAATCTCACCCGGTTCAATATCACGGATAAATTCCGCTCCTACAGATGTCAGTGCACAGCTCTCAGATGCCAGAACATAAGCATTGTCTCTCTTTCCAAGACAAAGTGGTTTCAGTCCGTACGGGTCACGGGCACCGATCAGCTTCCTCGGGCTCATGATCACAAGCGCATATCCGCCCCTGATCTTCTCTACTGTTTTATGTACTGCTTCCTCTACTGTTGCAGAATGAACACGCTCTCTTGCAATATGGAAAGCAATAACCTCTGAATCTGTCGTTGTATGGAAGATCGCTCCTGTCTGGATCAGTTCCCATTTCAGAGCTTCTGTATTAACCAGATTTCCGTTATGCGCCAATGCCAGACTTCCCTTAATATAAGAAAGTACCAGCGGCTGTGCATTCTCCGCAACAGACTCTCCGGTGGTGGAATAACGAACATGTCCGATTCCGATGTCACCATTCATATTATGTACAACATCTTTTCGTAAAACTTCGCTTACCAGTCCGAGATCTTTATGAAACTGTACGTTTCCTCTTTCTCCGTCCGTCCTTGAAACGGCCATTCCGCAGGACTCCTGTCCCCTGTGCTGCAGCGAAGTAAGACCATAATAAATAGATGGTGCAATATTCCCTCCATCCAGATCATAAATCCCGAATACGCCACATTCTTCCTTTACTCCTGACATATTTTCCTCCATCTGTTTTTCCGTATTGTGTATCTTTGTAACTGGTCAAAAAGCTTCTTTTTCCATGATCACTTATGGCGATCACTGACTTTTCGAATGTATAACTACGATATCAGATTATAATAAAAGGACAAGATTTGTCAACCCTGCCTATTTTCCGACAGTCCGATCGCCCTGATCGATTTTTTAGATTTTTTTTAAAAAAGCTCTTGACAATCTTTAATTTTGGTGTATACTGCAACACATAAAGCAAAGGCGCTTTGGATACGACAAGTATCTGAAGCGCTTTTTTTGTTTTTTTCGGCCCGTAATACCGGTCATTCCGGCAGCGGTCCTTATAAGATAATTAAAAATTATAATGAATGAGTGAAATCGAAAGGAGTGTACCTATATGGCACAGAGTATCCCTGAAATGTATGGCAGTCTTGTATTCAATGACAAAGTGATGCGAAGCAAACTGCCAAAGGACATGTACAAAGCATTAAAGAAAACAATTGAAAACGGAACTCATCTGGAGCTGGATGTTGCAAATTCCGTAGCAGTTGCAATGAAAGAATGGGCTACCGAAAACGGTGCAACACATTACACACACTGGTTTCAGCCGATGACAAACGTAACAGCAGAAAAACATGACAGCTTCATCTCCCCTACAGGTGATGGACAGGTGATCATGGATTTCTCCGGTAAAGAGCTGGTAAAAGGTGAGCCGGATGCATCCAGTTTCCCGTCAGGTGGTCTTCGTGCTACTTTCGAAGCAAGAGGATATACAGCATGGGATCCTACTTCACCAGCATTCATCAAAGATAAGACACTTTACATTCCTACAGCATTCTGTTCCTACAGCGGAGAGGCACTTGATAAGAAAACTCCTCTTCTCCGTTCCATGGATGAACTTAACAAAGAAGCAGTTCGTATTCTTCACATCCTTGGAAACAAAGAGGTTCGTCATATCAACACAACAGTAGGACCTGAGCAGGAGTACTTCCTGGTTGACAAGGATCTCTATAAAAAGAGAAAAGACCTGATTTTCTGCGGACGTACACTTCTGGGAGCTTCCGCACCAAAAGGACAGGAGATGGAGGATCATTACTTCGGAGCTCTGAAACCTCGTGTTGCTGCTTACATGCATGATCTTGACGAAGAGCTCTGGAAGCTTGGCATTCCGGCCAAAACAAAGCATAACGAGGTTGCTCCTGCACAGCACGAGCTGGCTCCTGTATTTGATACCACAAATGTTGCTGTCGACCACAACCAGCTGACCATGGAAATTATGAAAAAAGTTGCTGACAAGCACAACATGGTCTGCCTCCTTCACGAGAAACCATTTGAGGGAATCAACGGAAGCGGTAAACACAACAACTGGTCCATGAGCACAGACACAGGTGTAAACCTTCTTGATCCTGGAAAAACACCGGCAGAGAATACACAGTTCCTGGTATTTTTGGTAGCTGTTATTAAAGCCGTTGACGATTACGCTGATCTTCTCCGTGTATCCGTTGCAAGTGCCGGAAACGATCATCGTCTCGGAGCAAACGAGGCACCGCCTGCGATCGTATCCATCTTCCTCGGAGACGAGCTGACAGACATACTGAAATCCATTGAAAATGACACCTTCTTCAACAACAAGCATGCAGTACAGATGGATATCGGAGCAAAGGTACTTCCTCACTTCACAAAGGATACCACAGACAGAAACCGTACTTCACCGTTTGCATTTACAGGAAATAAATTTGAGTTCCGTATGCTTGGTTCCGCGGCATCTGTTGCAAACCCGAACATCGTACTAAACACTGCTGTTGCAGAGGTTCTTGCTGAATTCAGCGCAGCTCTTAAGGATGTTCCGGAAGAAGAAATGGAAAGCGCAGTACATGCACTTCTTAAGAAAACCATTGAAGAGCATAAACGCATCATCTTTAACGGAAACGGCTATACAGACGAGTGGGTTGAAGAGGCTGAGAAACGCGGTCTCTACAACCTGAAAACAACTCCTGATGCTCTTCCTCATTTCATTGCCGAGAAGAACATTGAGCTGTTTACAAAGCATGGCATCTTTACAAAGGAAGAACTCTTCTCCCGTTACGAGATCTGGCTTGAGAACTATTATAAGACCATCAACATCGAGTCCAACACTCTTGCTGAGATGATCCAGAAACAGGTAATTCCTTCTGTATATACATATGTTGAAAAGCTTGCAGATACTGCAGCTGCAAAGAAATCTGTAGTAGCTGACGTTTCTGTAGCAAGCGAAGTTGCTCTGATCTCCAAACTGAGTACACTTGCAGACACCATGGCAACGGATCTGGAAACTCTGAAAGCAGATACAGCAAAAGCTCTTGCTTCTTCTGACGATGTACTTGCATGCTCTAAGGCTTATCAGGGAACTGTTCTGGAAGACATGGAAGCTTTAAGAAAATCCGCTGATGAGGCAGAGGCTCTGATCCCGGATGAGTTACTTCCATATCCGACTTATGACGAGCTGTTATTCTCTATCTGACAACTGATATCAGATAACAATTTCATACGGTAAATACAGGGGATATCCCTTATGAACTCTACTTCATAATTCATTATCGATTTCCTCATCCATTAATCACACGATACAGATATCCCCTGTTTTACATATACTTATTTTGATTTCGTAAAGGCGCGGAAGAGAATTTCCTCTCTCCTGCGCTTTTTCGTTATACTGATACTGGATAAATTCTGTCTGTTTTTCTCCTGTCCGGTATTATAAAAATCCTTTCTGTATATATCTTATATAATAGGAAAGAAAAAATTGGGAAAGGGAGTGTTACTATGTATTCTTCAGTAAACACATTATGGGTCCTCGTCGGTGCCGCACTGGTCTTCTTCATGCAGGCTGGCTTTGCAATGGTTGAAACAGGATTCACAAGAGCAAAAAACGCAGGTAATATCATCATGAAAAACCTGATGGATTTCTGTATCGGAACTCCGGTCTTCTGGCTGGTTGGATTCGGCATCATGTTCGGTGCAGGAAACGGTTTCTTCGGTAAGATCGGAGGAATCGCCTCAGAGGCAAACTACGGAAACGCAATGCTTCCGGATGGAGTTCCTTTCTGGGCATTTCTCATCTTCCAGACAGTATTCTGTGCTACCTCTGCAACTATCGTATCCGGTGCCATGGCAGAGCGTACTAAATTCATCTCCTACTGTATCTACAGTTTACTGATCAGTCTCGTTGTATACCCTGTATCCGGCCACTGGATCTGGGGCGGTGGCTTTATTAGCCAGATGGGATTTCATGATTTCGCAGGTTCCTGTGCCGTTCATATGGTTGGTGGTGTTGCAGCACTGATCGGTGCCATTATCCTCGGACCTCGTATCGGAAAATATTCCAAATCCGGTAAATCCCGAGCAATCCCCGGACATAACCTTACTGTTGGTGCACTTGGTGTATTTATCCTCTGGTTCTGCTGGTTCGGTTTCAACGGTGCATCCACTGTCAGCATGGAAGGCGATGCCATTGTAAGTGCCGGAAAAATCTTCGTAACAACAAACCTTGCAGCTGCCGTTGCAACTGTAACAGTTATGCTGATCACATGGATCCGCTACAAAAAACCGGATGTTTCCATGTCACTCAACGGTTCTCTTGCAGGACTGGTAGCCATCACAGCAGGCTGCGATACTGTATCTCCTACATCTGCAGCTATCATCGGAATCATTTCCGGATTCATTGTAGTATTTGGTATTGAATTCATTGACAAAGTTCTCAAAATTGATGACCCTGTTGGTGCTGTTGGTGTTCACGGTCTCAACGGTGTTTTCGGAACTCTTGCTGTAGGTCTTTTCTCTGACGGTGCAGGTACCGAGTGGAAAGGTCTCCTCACAGGCGGTGGTTTCCACGGCTTTGGTGTTCAGTTTATTGGTATGGCTATTACTATCGCATGGGTTGCTGTTACTATGACAATTATCTTCCAGGCGATCAAACACACCATCGGTCTTCGCGTTTCCGCTGAGGAAGAGATTGCAGGTCTGGATGTGAAAGAGCATGGCCTTGCAAGTGCATACGATGGATTCTTTGTACAGGATACCATGACAAAGGCTCCGGCTCCAATGGGAACTTCCGTAAAAGCCCCTGTTGTAAAACACGCTCCTTCTGCTCCTGCTGAATCTGTTCCTGAGATTCCGGCAGACGGCGTACACAAACTGACAAAAGTTGTTATCATCACACGTCAGAACAAGCTGGATGAATTTATGCAGGCCATGAACGAGATTGGCGTAACCGGTATCACTATCACAAACGTTATGGGATGTGGTGTTCAGAAGGGTGCTCCAACCTACTATCGTGGTGTTGAGGTTGACATGAACCTCCGTCCGAAGGTTAAGATCGAGATCGTTGTAAGTCTCGTACCTATTCAGAAGGTTATTGATACTGCAAAGGCAGTTCTTCATACCGGCCAGATCGGTGATGGTAAAGTCTTCGTTTACGACATCGAAAACGTAGTAAAGATCCGTACCGGCGAGGAAGGCTTCCTGGCTCTGCAGGATACAGACGCATGATCCTCTTATAATCAAAACAGATAAAATCTTTCTACGCAATATAAACCAAATAAAAGCCAGAAAAGATCCGGAACAATTCCTTAAATGTTCCGGATCTTTTCATATATTATTCTCTTCTCAGTCTCGGCAGATTCCACCGATAATGCGCTGCCAGATACCGGATCAGGATCACCACTACCGTTCCGATCACCATAGCCGGCACTCCACCCCACAGCCTGTATATCCAAACACAGGCAATGGCACCTACAATAGATGCACAGGCATAAATATGGCGCACAAAAATATATGGCGGTACTCCTGCCATCATATCACGGATCAGACCGCCGCCAACTCCTGTGACAGTCCCAAGAAACACAAGAAAAAAAGTTCTTCCCATATATCCCTGTGAAATCCCCTTATCAACACCCATAACAGTAAACACGCCAAGTCCAACCGTATCCATCACCAGCATCACCTTATCATAGACCAGCCGGTTCCCGCCTTCCAGAAGCTCCTGTTTCCAGTACATCACTGCAAAAACAATACAGGACGTCACTGTTGCCACAATGGTATACAGCGGATCCTGAAACATTCCCGGCGGCACGATTCCCAGGATAATATCCCTGGTAGCTCCTCCTCCCACTGCAGTCACCACTCCTAGAACGCAGACCCCGAAAATATCCATTCCCCGCTGCGCTCCCACCATAGCTCCGGAAGCAGCAAACGCAATAGTTCCTGCCATCTCCAGCATAAATGTAAACATGCTCTGATAATCCATTTCCCCCTCCATGCATATCAAACCGTATTTTTTCTCACCCTCATATCTGCATCCTGTTTTCCCTGTCTGTACATTTCCACAAGGTGCACATTTCCGCAGGGTGCAAGAAGGAACCCTGCCATGCAGGATTCCTTCTCCTATTTTCGTGATCACTATATTTTCATATTAACAGAATTTTCTCATTCTGTATATCTTTTCTTTTTGTATCTGACTTCTGTTATTCTGCTTCGATCAGAAATCCTCGCCGTTTCAGCATATCCTGGATCATATCCAGGATTTCCTCGGATTCTGCTTCTACTTTATGATAATGATAATCCGATGTGATATTCTTCAGAGGACTGGACTTGCCGCTTCGGATATCCTCCATAAAGTTCTCAACCTGGCGTCTGGATCTGATATTCAGTTCTGCCTCAATATGTCCGTAAACTCTGTGATTCACCATTACATTGATCACTTTTCCGCCAAGATCCACAATCCCGCAGAGCTCATTCTCCAGATCTGCATCTGTATGATGCACTTTGAATATCCGGCTCACAGTATGAGGAGCATTGAAAATATATCCCCTGTTGGTGGATATCACGTCGTTCCCTTCTGCGCGTATCAGCGCAATATCCTGCACGATCACCTGTCTGCTGACCTGAAATGTTCTGGCCAGAGCACTTCCCGAGACCGGCCGGTCACTGTTTTTAATTTGATCCATGATCGCTGTCCTGCGTTCTGAACCAGTCATTTAAGTTCCCCTTTCCTGGCTGTACCTGTACTTTTTATTCCGATATCTATCTCCTTCATTCTCGCGATATCTCCCACCCGGTTCAGATATTACCTGTTATGCCTCTGCTTCCGACAATTCTCGCTTCTTTTTTTCTGATATTCCGGATATTTCCTGTCACAGCACTCGGTATTTTGCAAAATTCCGTGATCTTCAGGAAAGCGGATGAAGATTCTTAAGTGAAATATCAAGAATCGGTGCGGAATGTGTTAATGCACCACTTGATACATAGTCTACACCAACATCCCTGATCTTTGCAATATTTTCTTTTGTAACATTTCCGGAACATTCTGTTTTCGCTCTTCCGTCAATGAGTTTTACTGCTTCTTTCATCATTTCCGGAGTCATGTTGTCAAGCATGATGATATCTGCTCCAGCTTCAACAGCTTCTTTTACCTGAGCAAGAGTTTCCACCTCAACTTCGATCTTGCGGACAAAAGGAGCGTACTCCTGTGCCATTTTTACAGCATTTGCAACGCTTCCTGCCGCTCCGATGTGATTGTCTTTCAGCAGAACTCCATCAGAAAGATTATATCTGTGGTTCTGTCCGCCGCCTACGCGAACTGCATATTTCTCAAAAATACGCATATTCGGCGTTGTTTTTCTGGTATCCAGTAAAGTGATCCCTGTTCCCTCAAGAAGAGACGCAACCGAATGTGTGTAAGTTGCGATTCCGCTCATTCTCTGCAGATAATTCAGTGCTACACGCTCGCCGGAAAGAAGCACGCGGATATCTCCGGTAACTTTTCCCATTTTCTGACCTTTTTTTACTTCATCACCGTCTTTACAGAACAGCTCTACTTTTGTATCAGCATCCAGAAGCGTAAATACACGGCTGAAGATTTCCAGTCCCGCAATGATTCCATCCTCTTTACAGATCAGGTCTACCTCTCCCGGAACTGCTTCTTTCATAACAGAGTTTGTGGTAACGTCTTCGCTTGAAATATCTTCTTTTAAAGCCTCCAGGATCAGATGATCTACCTGGAGTGTCATTGTAATTTTATTCATTTTACAATACCTTCTCTTTCCTAATTATCATAGCAGCCCTGTTCTCCGAAGCAAGGCTGCTCTCTTCTTTCATAATACGGATATTATATTGCAGGCTGCATTCACGCCGCACCTGCAGCACTTTTCTTTTCTGTGGAGATTGCTTTCGCCGCGCGCTTTGCAAACACAAGGCTTTCCAGCAGGGAATTACTTGCCAGCCTGTTAGCTCCATGTACACCGTTGCAGCTGGTCTCTCCCACTGCATAAAGCCGGTCCATACTGGTCTTGCTGTCAGAATCCACCCAGATTCCTCCCATGAAATAATGCTGAGCAGGAACAACAGGGATACATTCCTTTGTCACATCATAGCCTTCTTCCAGACATCTCTGATAAATATTCGGAAAATGATTCAGGATCGTATCTTTATCAATATTCTCCATGGAAAGCCATACGTGATCTGTTCCTTCTTTTTTCATTTCTTCCCGGATCGCATTTGTTACTACATCTCTTGGAAGAAGTTCATTGACAAACCGCTCTTTTTTGCTGTTATAAAGTACTGCACCTTCTCCGCGGACTGATTCTGAGATCAGAAATCTTCGGCCTGGTCTCTTGGAATACAGCGTTGTCGGATGGATCTGCACATAATCCAGATGTTCCAGACGCACATTATGTTTTTTCGCAATATCAAGGGCGTCACCTGTGAGATGTGGATAGTTGGTGGAATGCTCATATCTTCCTCCGATTCCACCGCTTGCCAGGATCGTATCCTGTGCATAGATTTCTACCTGGATTTCTCCACCTGGCTGGATTTCCTCCTGGATCTTCACAGCATTTCCAGCTTCCATTTCTTTCAGACGATCTCTGTTACCTTCCGCGGAAACAGCCTTTAAGCCCGCACATTTGTCGTTTTCCACAAGAATATCCTGCATGGTAGTATATTCCAGAATTGTTACATTATCAAGCTTTAACACCTGCTGGAGAAGCTTTTCGGAAATTTCTTTTCCTGTGATATCTTCATGATAAAGTATCCTCGGTCTGGAATGTGCGCCTTCTCTTGTATAGGCAAAATCATCTCCATCCATCTTGAAATCCACACCATATCCAACAAGGTCATTAATGATGTCCCTGGAGCCTCGGATCATAATGTCAACGGATTCTTTTCTGTTTTCGTAATGTCCTGCCTTCATGGTATCTTCAAAATAACTGTCGTAATCATTTTCATCACGGAGCACGCAGATTCCACCCTGCGCCAGGAAAGAATCGCTGCTTCTCATATCCTCTTTTGTGATGATCACGATCTTTTTATCCCGCGGAAGCTTCAGCGCACTGAACATTCCTGCAACACCTGTTCCGACGATCACTACATCTGTTTTAATTTTCATTGCATTTCGCCTCTCTGTCTCTGTTTATTTTGCCAGTTCCAGCATCCGTTCCAGCGGTTTCTTTGCTTTTTCACGAGTCTCATCTGTTACATACACTTCATTCTCTCCTGTTTTCAGAACATGGAGAACTTTTTCCAGAAGTACTTTTTTCATGTTTTTGCAGACCGGAACCGTTTCTGTGAAGTAGAATTTTTTATCCGGGCAGATGGTTTCCAGCTTGTACTGAACGCCGCATTCTGTGCAGATGATAAATTCTTTGTTATCGCTTTCCTGCGCATATTTAATGATCCCGGATGTGCTTCCGATATAATCAGCCTGTTTTAAAACTGTCTGCGGACATTCCGGATGAGCCAGAACCAGTGCATCCGGATGGTCCTCTTTCGCTTTTTTTACTTCTTCCGGATCCAGAAATTCGTGGACAATGCAGAATCCTTCATTATAAATAAAATTCTTCTCAGGAACCTGCTCTGCAATAAAGTGTGCAAGATTTCTGTCCGGAATAAAAAAGATATTTTTGTTCGGAAGTGCCTTCACGATCTTTACTGCATTTGCGGAAGTAACACATACATCTGAAAGCTCTTTCAGTGCTGCTGTGGAATTGATGTAACAGACAACTGCTACATCGTCATATTCTTCACGCACTTTACGGATGCCTTCCTCTGTTGCCATATGGGCCATCGGACAGTCTGCATCCATTGCAGGCATCAGAACGGTTTTGTCCGGACTTAATATCTTTGCGCTTTCTCCCATAAATCCTACGCCACAGAACACGATGGTCTTCTCTTTCGCGCTGGCTGCGATCTTGCTCAGATAAAAAGAATCTCCTATATAATCTGCTACATCCTGTACTTCCGGACGCACGTAGTAGTGTGCAAGGATGATGGCATCTTTTTCTTTTTTTAATTTCTGGATTTCTTCTGCAACTGTCATTATCTTTCACCTTTCCTGCAGGATTTTTTTGAATTCCTGCTTTTGCTTTCTGGTCTTTATTATGCAGATACTTCTGATCTGCTTTTTTATTATCATGTAGCTTTTTCAAAACATCTTACACATAATACCACAGTCCTTTACATGTGACAAGACAGTTGTTTGATATATGTAAAGTTTTTGTAAAAAAGGCAGCAAAAAAACACGGTTTCCACAATGAAACTTTCATTCTGGAAACCGTGTTTCTGCACGCATTCATTATTTACCCAGCAGCTCTCTTTCAATCCGCTCTCTTGCTTCCGGTGCCTGTTTATCCATCTTCTCAGGGAATCCAAACATGGAAACGCAGGCAATATTATCGCCGCCAGCTTTCGGCGCATCTGGTTTCAGCTGCTTGTTGGCGAAATCCATTTCTCTCAATGTCTCAAAAATCCCGTCAAAATCCACATCTCCTTCGCCCATAGCCAAATGCTGATGTACAGTCACATCTGCTTTTCCACGTCCATTAAGCCACGGTGGATTCAGAATATATCTGCAGTCCATAGTCTGGTTAAAAGTATCTGCAAAGAGCACATGTGTCAGCTCATCGCCTGCATATTTCAGCATGGAACGCACATCACCTTTTCCTTCATCATAGAAGAATCCATGCGGAGAAGAATAT
This sequence comes from Blautia schinkii, assembly GCF_013304825.1. Lineage (GTDB taxonomy): Bacteria > Bacillota > Clostridia > Lachnospirales > Lachnospiraceae > Blautia_A > Blautia_A schinkii_B. The sequence goes on from NZ_JAAWUO010000007.1 coordinate 70,828, forward strand.
ACGTATCCAAGGTTTGGAGAACGGAACGATTTCACCATATCACAGGTCTCATTATTCAGCTCGCAAAAATCATACGGATGGGACTGGATTTCCACGCGGATGCCCTCACGCTCAATCAGAGGAAGCAGCTCTTCCATGGATTTAAACCACATACCATTGCAGATCTCCTGCTGGTTCGGATCACCGGAAAGCTCTGTATTGATAACTTTTACGCCCATATCTCCTGCAATTTGTATCATACGCTTCCAGTTTGCAACCGCAAACTGCCTCTGTTCCTCTGTCGGACCGGACCAACGGTATACTACGATAAAAGAAGAAATCTCTACACCGGTTTCCCTCAAAGCCTGTCTGTATTCCTGCTCACACTCTTTCGAAAACAGCGGATGCTTATAGAATGGATTGATTCTCGGATGAGGAGACTGTTCAATATATTTGTACCCCCAATCTGCAACCTGATGAACCATACGGTTGATATCCATCTGCTTTGCAAGAACATCTACGTCAAATGCGATCTTCATGATGCATTCCCTCCTTTTTCCTCTTCTTTATTCCGGATATAATCCAGGATCAGACCGGCAGCTCCGGCCGCTCCTGTTTTGGATACATTGATCACCATATCGTAATAATGGGGATCGTCTCTGCGGATTCCGGTAAACTTCTCATAGTATTCATTTCGGATCTGATCACGTTTTTTCAGCTCTCCAAGAGACTGACCTTTATAATATTCCTGTCCCTCTTTTTCCCGGTAATCATCATCTGCATAAACGAAAAAGCTGTATGTATGCGGCTCTCCGCGAAGTACATAGTTGGCACATCTTCCCAGGAATACACCTGGTCTTCTCTCAGAGAGTTCTCGGATGATCTGACTCTGCACTTCAAACATCTGAACACCTGTGTAATCTGCTGCCGCACCTGCCGATGAATGTCCATACGGGGAAAACGTAAGCTCAGAGTCCTCATAATTATAAGAATCCAGATACTGCTTTACGCTTTCCAGATCTGCTTTCTCCATACCGAACTTTTCTGCCATAAGACAGATGATCTGGCGGTCATAAACCTTGCAGTCCAGTGCTTTTGCAACATCCTCGGCAATCTTTCTTCCACTGCTGCCATACAGTCTTCCGATTGCCACGTTGATCCGGTTTCCGGAAGCTTCCGGTAATGGCATGGACTGGATCTCGCCCTGTACAGATGCAGTTTTTTCTCCGGCTTCTCTCTGGATCAGCTCTCTCATCATCCTGTCATAAACTTTATCCAACTGATAGCAGGCTGCGATCACAAACATCACCACCCAGATTGCTATCGGAACATACAGATAAAATTCCTTGATCACACGGATGGCTTCTGCCGACTGCTCCGCTGCTGTTGCCTTTGTTCCATCAAAATATGCTGCCGAAAGAATTCCTCCCATAATAGCAGAAGTCAGTCCTGAACCTGCTTTCTGGCCCATGCTCATAGACGAGAACATCAGACCCTCCACACGCTTGCCGGTTTTCCACTGGCCATACTCAATGGCATCACTTGGAAGAGAATACTGCACGCCATAAAACGGTGCGATTCCGATTCCTCTCATAATACAGGTTACAACGCCAAGAGAAACGCTGGTAATGTTCATCAGAAACAGAAGCTGTCCTGCAACCCCCAGGATACAGCCGGCACAGATGAGATTTCTTTTTCCATAGCGCGGAAGCACCTTCGGCAGAAGGGCAATTCCTGCCACAGTTGCCAGTTTCTCAGCTGCGGAAAGAGGCATGACGAGGTCTACATTTCCAAGTACATACTGGCAGTAATAGGTAAGGTCCGTTCCGATAATGATCTGATATGCGGTATAAAAGATCATCAGCCCCAGAGCAATGAGAAAATACCGGTTGGTAACAGTTGCTTTAAATGCTTCCGCAAAAGGAATATCTTCCTTTTCCTGTTTTGCTGCTGAAACGCGCTCTGTACAAATCATATAAGTGTTCACAAGCACACCGACAGAAATGATCGCATAGCCAGCAGTTACCAGAATCCAGGCCATCTGCTGATTACCTGTAATATTTGCCACGATATTGATCAGCGGCAGCGTAAACGCAGTAATGATCATACTTGCCGTGATAGACAATACCATGCGGATGTTACAGATCACATCACGCTCACGGCGGTCACGGCTCATCAGAGAGCCCAGTGCATGGAACGGCTGGCTGATAGCAGTGTATACAACCGTATTCATGATATTATAAGTAACAAAAGCATAAATGATCTTTCCCATATTTCCTATCGGCGGCATAGTGAACAGAAGCACCGCTGCCAGCGCATAGGGAACTGCAAGTCTTAAAATCCAGATCCTTGCCTTTCCATACCTGGAATGGGTCCGGTCGATAACAGTTCCCATCAGCACATCGGAAAATCCGTCAAAAATACGGGACAAAAGCATGATCATTCCTACTGCACCTGCTGATATTCCAACAACATTGGTATAAAAATAAATCAGCAGAGTTGTAGTCATGGTATACATCAAGGTCAGTGCCGGATCGCCAAAGCAATATGCCAGTTTTTCCGACAACGGAACCTTGATGAATTCATTCAAGTCTTTCCCTTTCTGCTTATAATTCAACAATTCAGGGATTCCCTTACCAGCCATAGTATCTACCTCCTATCGGTTTAAGGTCGGACCTTTCTGAATGAATTATCCGAAATATTTCTGTACAAAATCTCTGGTGACTTCTGCAGCTTTTTTCACATTATCCTCATGGCTCATTGCGTAGTACTCCGGACGGAACTCTTCGATAGTGCATACACCGTCAAAACCAATCTCCTTCAGTGCTGCTGCGATTCCCGCATGATCTACAACGCCTTCACCCGGCCACAGTCTCTTATCGTCTCCGCAGGAGCCAAGAGGAAGATCCTCACAGTCATTTAAATGGTATGCAAAAATCTTCCTGCCATCTGCTGCTTTTAAATCTTCCAGGCGTGAACACATCTCATGGAAATGGAAAGTGTCCACAGTAACGCCTACATTATCTCTGTCCACTGCTTTTACTACATCATAAGCTGTCCCAAACTGGTTGATGGAGCAGTTCGGTGCACCACAGAACTCCAGGGAGATCTTCATATCAGAGCCCACTTTGTCAGAAAGGTATCGAAGACGCGCAACTGCTTCTTCTTTAATCTCACTTACAGATTTATCTTTTACATCAAAACTCGGAACTGTGATCAGCATTTTCATTCCGATAGCTTCGGAAACCTTCAGGATAAAATCAACTTCGTCGTCAATCTCTTTTTCCCCTGCCTCATCTCTCTGGTTAAAGAAGATCAGAGTGTTATATGCCCATGGTTTCAGATGATGGTTCTTAAACCAGTCTGCCAGTTCCTCCAGTGTATGCTCTTTAAGATAATCCTTTACACAGTCAAAGCGGATCTCAATATAATCAAAGCCATATTTCTCACACATCTCCAGGTCTGCCATAAGAGACTGTCCTTTACATTCCAGTGCAGTTGCTTCATTAAATCCTAATTTCATCTTCAATACCCTCCATATATTTTTACTTTTCAGTCGATTATTCTGATCGATCTCACCGGAGGATTTCCGCTGCAGCTTCTGTAAAACTGTAGCGGAATCGGACTCTGCCGGTGACTGCCGCCGCAGGCGCATTGGGAAAGCCTGCGACAATAAGCTGGTATGATAACTCACACTTGATGAGGTGGAGTTCGTAATATATATTTATTTATAAAATTCCGGCTTCTCAACTGCTGTGACGATCTTCTCGATCTGACCGGTTTCCTGCGCTTTTACAAGAGCATCTGCAGTGATCGCTGCCAGGTATCCATCCCATGCATTCGGTCCTGTGATTACTCCTGCCTCTGCGTTGTCAACCCAGTCCTGAACTTCTTTATCATAAGCGTCTTTAAATCTTACGAAGCAGTCTGTGTCAATGGCACTGGATACTGCTGCATTTTTACGGATAGACGGATAAGCCGGCTGTGCCATTTTCAGCGCGCCATCCTCACATACAACTTCACAGTTGATGTCATATCCGAACTTGCAGTTTACAAATACTTCCACATCAATGCACACGCCTTTTTTTGTACGGAGCATCATGATCTGCGGATCTTTCAGCTCGGAGTGAGAATATTTTGTCACTCTTGGCATTACTACCTGTGCGGATTCATACTCGTCATCTACAAGCCAGTGAAGAACATCGATCTCATGTATTGCGGTATCGTGCACAGCCATCGGTGTATTATAATTGGTTCCTACCTCCGGATTTCTGTGTGTACAGTGAAGGATCAGCGGCTCGCCGTATTCACCGGTTGCAAGTGCCTCCTTGATCTGCTGATATCCCTTATCATAACGTCTCATAAATCCGAGCTGGATAAGGTGTTTACCGGCTGCCTCCTCTGCCTTTACCACTTTCAGACAGTCCTCAGCAGTTGTACATAATGGTTTCTCACAGAAAATTCTCTTGCCGGCCTCGATTGCCTGAAGAAGGGAATCTACATGTGCAAAGCCCGGAGATACGATAAATACTGCATCTACGCTCTCTGCATTGATAAGCTCCTTACTGTCTGCATAAACTTTTGCTCCGCAGATCTGGGCTGCTTTCCTTGCGCTTTCCTCAAATACATCTGAGACAGCTACCACTTCCGCTCCCTGGATCTTCTCTGTCAGTCTTCTGATATGATCTCTTCCCATTCCGCCGCATCCGATAACTCCAACTCTTAACATTTTAAATTCCTCCGTTCATTTTATTATTTTGTTTGTTTTTCGTTTCTGTTCCGTTCTTGATGATGCTATATTATCATTTTGTGCACGTGAACGCAATATCCTTTTTGTACAAATTTTCTGATTCAATTTTATGCGTTTTCACAATTCGTTACTTGATTTACAATTTTCTGTTGATTTTTCAAGAGTTTTTAGATGTTTTTTAATTATACAGCTAACAGCAAGTGCTATCTTCCCTGTTCTTTGTGTTAATTATGTAACGTTTTGATGTGTGCACCAGAACGCGCTTCTTTCTTTTCCCTTATACCCCACTATAGTTTACGGAGAATATTGTTGTGTTTTCACACATAAAGAGTTATAATCGTAGATAGATTTATAAAAAATGAACAAGAGCATTTCATTTTCTACGGAAATAAGATGTTTCAGAAAGGAATTACCCCTATGAGCGATTATAATTTAGAAACCAAATGTATCCATTCCGGCTACACTCCTTCCAAAGGTGAGCCGTGTGCACTTCCAGTTTACCAGAGCACTACCTATAAGTATGATACAACAGATGAGATGGGACAGTTATTTGATCTGAAAGCAGATGGATATTTCTACACCCGTCTCCAGAATCCAACCAATGATGCAGTCGCTGCGAAGATTGCCGATCTGGAAGGCGGTGTTGCTGCGATCCTTACTTCTTCCGGACAGGCAGCTAACTTCTATGCAGTATTTAACATCTGTGAAGCAGGCGACCATGTTGTTGCAGCTTCCACAATTTACGGTGGAACGTTCAATCTTCTTGCTGTTACCTTTAAGAAGCTGGGAATTGACTGCACATTCGTTGATACAGATGCCAGCGAGGAAGAGATCGCAGCTGCATTTAAGCCGAATACAAAGGTTCTTTTTGCAGAGACTATTGCCAACCCTGCCCTTGTTGTTCTTGATATTGAGAAATTTGCACGCGTTGCACATCAGAACGGCGTGCCGCTTATTGTGGACAACACTTTTGCTACGCCGGTAAACTGCCGCCCGTTCGAGTGGGGTGCTGATATCGTTACTCACTCTACTACCAAATATATGGACGGACATGCTGTTCAGGTTGGCGGTGCCATTGTTGACAGCGGAAACTTTGACTGGGATGCTTACGGACATAAGTATCATGGTCTGACAGAGCCGGATGAATCCTACCACGGTGTAATATACACCAAACAGTTTGGTAAAAAAGCCTATATCACCAAGGCTACATCTCAGCTGATGCGTGATCTCGGCTCTATTCCGTCTCCAATGAACTGTTTTCTTCTAAATCTTGGACTGGAGACACTTCCGCTCCGTATGGAACGCCACTGTTCCAATGCACAGAAGATCGCCGAGTACCTGAATGCCCACAAAAAAGTTTCTCACGTAAACTATGCCGGTCTTCCAGATGACAAATATCATGCACTGGCACAGAAATATATGAAAAACGGTCAAACCTGCGGTGTTATCTCCTTTGAGCTGACCGGCGGCCGTGATGCAGCAGTCCGTTTTATGGACAGCCTGAAGCTTGCCACAATTGCTACCCATGTTGCCGCTTCTATTACCATGGTCCTTCATCCGGCCAGCCATACTCACCGCCAGATGAACGACGAACAGCTGGTTGAGGCAGGGGTTTCTCCTGGAATGATCCGTCTTTCCATTGGTATTGAAAACGCGGAGGATATTATCAAAGATCTGGATCAGGCACTTGAGAATGCCTGATAAAACATATTCAGGGAAGTGTCCGGAATTGCGGATACTTCCCTGGTGTTTCTGATATAGACTCTGTTTATTTTTCCTTTTTTCAGCTTTCTCTTTATCATATACAGTTATTCATCTTTTTCCAACTGTTTGATCAGCTGATTTACATATGTAGAAAGTCCTGCTACCAGGATTCCCTGTGTTACAGATGTAAATACCGCCATGGCAATGTCCTGGCCACCAACGCAGGAGCAGGTGGCAAATACATAGATCCCACATATAAGAATCCCCACACCTCCCAGTATCAACGGAATATATTTGTCCTTCACAGCCTGGGCTTCCTTCAGTGCAATTCCCATAAAATACAAAGCAACTGCTGTAATCAGCAATTCCGGTTTAATATAATTCACAAGTGCTTCCATAAATAACCTGCCACTGCAGCTTTGTTTTATTTTATGAACTCTTCTGAAATTTGTTTCACAAATTCTTCAAAATCGCATCACGCTTTGCATAAAAAAGGCTGCAAACCCTAGAGTTTACAGCCTTTCCCACTATTTTTCGTTATCCGAAATTAGAACTTTCCAGCGTCAGCAGCTTCCTGTACGGAAACAGCTACAGCAACTGTCATACCAACCATCGGGTTGTTTCCAGCGCCGATGAGACCCATCATCTCTACGTGAGCCGGTACGGAAGAAGATCCTGCGAACTGAGCGTCAGAATGCATACGTCCAAGTGTATCAGTCATACCGTAGGAAGCAGGACCTGCTGCCATGTTGTCCGGGTGAAGTGTACGTCCTGTACCACCGCCGGAAGCAACTGAGAAGTATTTTTTACCTTTCTCGTTGCACTCTTTTTTGTATGTTCCTGCTACCGGATGCTGGAAACGAGTCGGGTTTGTGGAGTTTCCAGTGATGGAAACGTCAACGCCCTCTTTCCACATGATAGCAACACCCTCTGGAACGCTGTTTGCGCCGTAGCAGTTTACTTTTGCACGAAGTCCCTCTGAATAGGATTTACGGAATACTTCTTTAACCTCGTTCTTATATGGATCATACTCTGTCTCTACATATGTAAAGCCGTTGATACGGGAGATGATCTGAGCAGCATCTTTACCAAGACCGTTCAGGATAACACGAAGAGGTTTTTTACGAACTTTGTTTGCTTTCTCAGCGATACCGATAGCACCCTCAGCTGCTGCAAAAGACTCATGTCCTGCAAGGAAGCAGAAGCAGTCTGTCTCTTCCTCAAGAAGCATTTTTCCAAGGTTTCCATGTCCAAGACCTACTTTACGTGTGTCTGCAACGGATCCCGGAATACAGAATGCCTGAAGTCCCTCTCCGATAGCTGCTGCTGCATCAGCTGCTCTTCTGCAGCCTTTTTTGATTGCGATTGCTGCACCTACTGTATAAGCCCAGCAAGCGTTCTCAAAGCAGATCGGCTGAATGCCTTTGATCTGATCGTAAACGTTCAGACCTGCGTCTTTAGTGATTTTCTCAGCTTCTTCGATAGAAGCGATTCCATAGCTGTTTAAAACAGAATTGATCTTGTCAATTCGTCTCTCATATGATTCAAATAAAGCCATTTCCTGTAACCTCCTGATTTTTTCACCTTACGAATGTAATTACTCTTTTCTTGGGTCGATGATCTTAACAGCATCTGCAACACGGCCGTACTGACCTTTTGCTTTCTCCCATGCTGTGTTCGGGTCATCACCTTTCTTAATGAAGTCAGTCATTTTTCCAAGGCTTACGAACTGATATCCGATGATCTCATCGTCCTCATCAAGAGCGATACCTGTAACATAACCCTCAGCCATCTCAAGGTAACGAGGTCCTTTTTTCAGAGTTCCATACATTGTACCAACCTGAGAACGAAGTCCTTTTCCAAGATCCTCAAGACCAGCACCTACTGCAAGTCCGTCCTCAGAGAATGCAGACTGGGAACGTCCGTATACGATCTGAAGGAAAAGCTCTCTCATAGCTGTATTGATTGCATCACATACAAGGTCTGTGTTCAGTGCCTCCATTACTGTAAGGCCCGGAAGGATCTCTGCTGCCATAGCTGCAGAATGAGTCATTCCTGAACATCCGATTGTCTCAACAAGTGCCTCCTGAATGATTCCCTCTTTTACGTTAAGGGACAGCTTACAGGCACCCTGCTGTGGAGCACACCAGCCTACACCGTGTGTAAATCCGGAGATATCCTTTACTTCTTTTGCCTGAACCCATTTTGCTTCTTCCGGGATCGGAGCGGCACCATGATGTACGCCCTGTGCCACTGGACACATTTCTTCTACTTCGCGTGAATAAATCATTTTAAAACTCCTTTCAAGTATAGATTGACCGATGTTATTGAGAAAAAAAGTTCGATAACACCCTATGGGTATTTTCTCACAAAACCTTTGTTTCGTCCAGTCATATTTGATAATTTTTTGCCATAAAAGGTATATTATTGGAAGTTATCTCTTCGGGTATTATATGCCTAACTGTCAAATATTTCTGGCAACTGCTCAATATCTGTGATAATATATTAGCAAGTCTGACCTTGGAGGTGTATTTTTTATGAACGTATCAGCAGAATCTGTTTTTCCAGAAAAATACCGGATTCTCAGCGGAAGCACGCTGAAAGTGATTGCTGTTGTTACTATGCTGATCGATCATATTGGCGCAGTTCTTTTAAGTATGTATCAACCTGCTCTTAAAACTCTTTTTACACTTTTCGGAAGAGAATACAGTGTGTATCTGATTTTTCGTGATATCGGCCGGGTGGCATTTCCAATCTTCTGTTTTCTCCTTCTGGAGGGATTTCTGCATACCCATGACCGTTTCCGGTATGGCATGAATCTTTTTATTTTTTCACTGATTTCTGAAATCCCGTGGAACCTGATGTTCACCAACACTCTGCGTTATGAAAAACAGAATGTGTTTTTCACTCTTTTCCTTGGGTATCTGGCATTTTGTGCAATCGAACATTTTCAGGCTAAACAAACAATGCAGCTCTTCTGTATCCTGGGACTGCTTGCTGTTTCTGTTTTTCTGAAAGCAGATTACGGATGGCGGGGATATATTTTTCTGCTGATCATGTATTATATGAGAAACGATAAACCGGGACAGGCGATCCTGGGAAGCTGCTGGCTCTATTATGAATGGAGGGCCTGTTTCGCTTTTCTGTCCATTAACATGTACAATGGAGAAAGAGGATTTATCCGCGGAAAAGCGGCGAAATACTTCTTCTACTGGTTTTATCCGGTCCATATTATAGGACTGGTGGTGATCAGGCGGATTTTGTTTTTGTCATAGTGTTAATTTCTTTTCGGGGAATTTTTGTTCTTGACAGAATGGGAATGGGGCCTTTTTCCAGGGAGACACTATGCCGATAGAATTTAAACTGAACAAAAAAACGGCCCGCTTTGCGGGCCTGTTCTCTGTTTACGAATCACTTCAGTAAAAAAGAAATCTTCTTTTACTTACTTTTTCTTAATAATCTCTTTGGCATTCTTATAAATAGAATCTGCCGGAACGCATCCTCTTACCGGTGACAGGGGATAGATATTGGAATTTCTTCCGATCACAGTTCCCGGATTGAGTACAGAACCGCAGCCAACCTCAACATGATCTCCAAGCATTGCTCCGAACTTTTTAAGTCCGGTCTCGATCTTCTCATCTCCGTCTTTCACAACAACAAGTTTCTTGTCGGATTTTACGTTAGAACAAATTGATCCGGCTCCCATATGGGATTTGTATCCAAGTACTGCATCTCCAACATAGTTGTAATGCGGAACCTGTACCTTATTAAACAGTACTACATTCTTAAGCTCAGTGGAATTACCAACTACTGCGCCCTCGCCAACAATGGCCTTGCCGCGGATAAACGCACAGTGGCGCACCTCAGCGTCTTTACCGATGATCGCCGGACCTGTGATGCTTGCTGTCGGTGCAACAGCAGCTGATTTTGCGATCCAGATATTCTCGCCTTTTTCCTCATACTCAGCCGGGTCAAGAGTTTTTCCCAGTTTAATGATAAAATCTCCGATCTCCGGAAGAACTTCCCACGGATAGGTCTTTCCCTCAAAAAGCTCTGCAGCGATGGTCTCGCCCAGATCCAGCATATTGCTGATGGTAAAATCTTTCATCATGATTTTTTTCCTCCCTGTCCGGAAGCCCGCTCCTGCTTCCTGTAATTTACAGCGGCCGCATCAAAAAACTGCCGCAGGTTATACTGATAATTGCTGGCCTCAACCTGCCGGGTCCTTACCCGCACAAAATGTTCCAGCTTATCCATATATTCCTGTTCCGTAATACTCCCCTCTGCCACATAGGTGAGCCCCTTTTCCCAGCTTGCAGTAAGCTCCGGATTCAGAAGCTGCCGGATAGAGCAGTTTACCACATCAAAAATCATTTCCCCAAGAAGCGTTGGAGTGATCACCTGAGTCTTTTTATTCAGTGCCAGATATTTGATGTTAAAAAGCTTCTTCAGAATCTCAGCACGGGTAGCACTGGTGCCGATCCCGCTGCCCTTGATCTGAGCACGAAGCTCTTCATCCTCGATCAGCTGACCTGCATTTTCCATGGCAAGGATCATGGAACCGGAATTGTATCTCTTGGGCGGTGAAGTCTCACCCTCTTTGATACTTAAGCCGTTCACAGGAAGTATATCACCCTTTTTCAGCTTCTGCAACGCATCCAGAAGCACGGTATCACAGGAAACCTCTTCTTCCTCTCCATTACCGTCTTTCTCACCGTCAGAAACTTTTTTCCGGGCAAAAGAATTCGCGGCAACTCTTAAATACCCCTCTTCCTTCAGAACCTTAAAGGATGAGAAGAATGCCTCACCGTCAAGCTTCGTCACAAGGCTGACCTTCTGATAAACTGCCGGAGGATAAAAGATACACAGGAATCTCCGTACAATAGTCTCATACACCCTCTGTGCTGTAAGAGACACCTTTTCCAATGAATTCAGCCCCTGACCGGTAGGAATGATGGCATAATGGTCTGTGATCTGCTTGTCATTCACATACCTGGTCTTTGCAATGCTTTTCCAGGATTCCATCCCAAAAACCTCTGCTGCTGCAGCACCGGCCTGCTGATAATTTCGAAGACCGGAAATATTCTTGTATATCTCCTTGGCCACTGCCGTGGAAAGAACTCTGGCATCCGTTCTAGGATAAGTCACCAGCTTTTTCTCATAAAGCTCCTGTACGATCCGGAGTGTCTCGTCCGGACTGATCTTAAACAGCTTTGAGCACACATTCTGAAGCTCCGCCAGGTTAAAAAGAAGCGGCGGATTTTTGTTTTCTTTTTTTCGTTCCACCTTTTCCACAATACAGGAAAGGGGCTGGTTCACCATCAGCTGATCGATCAGCATCTGTGCATGCTCTTTTTTCCTGAAGCCGTTCTCTTTATAAAGATACGGGGACTGAAAATACCGGCTACCTTCCACAGCTCTCCACTCTCCGTCAAAATTCTCTCCCGCAAGAGCAATGCTGCTTAAGACACGGTAAAACGGTGTCTTCACAAAGACACGGATCTCCCGTTCTCTTCGCACCACCATTCCAAGAACACAGGTCATTACACGGCCAACTGCGATCGCCTGATATTTGGAATGGAGATAATTCGTTACACTGTTTCCATAGCGCAGAGTCAGCACTCTGGAAAAATTAATCCCCATAAGGTAATCTTCTTTTGCGCGGAGATAGGCAGACGCTGCCAGATTATCATACTCTGAGATATCTTTTGCTTCCCGGATTCCTCGAAGGATTTCCTCTTCTGTCTGGGAATCGATCCACACTCTTTTCTGGACTTTCCCACTTACACCTGCCATCTGCGCCACCAGCCGGTAGATATATTCTCCCTCACGCCCTGAATCAGTACACACATAAATGGTCTCTATATCAGTTCGGTTCAGCAGTCCTTTTACGATTTCGAACTGTTTTCTGACCCCGGGAATCACTTCATATTTAAATTCGCGCGGCAAAAAAGGCAGGGTATCAAAACTCCACCTTTTATACTTGATATCATATTTTTCGGGATAGCTCATGGTAACCAGGTGTCCAACACACCAGGTCACTACAGAATCGCTGGATTCCAGATATCCGTCTTTTCTCTGACCGTTAATCTTCAAAGCCTTCGCAAATTCCTGTGCCACGCTGGGCTTCTCTGCTATGTATAAAGCCTTTGCCATACTATTTATCTGCACTCATCTTTCTAAGCGGCCATGCAAGAAGCACAGCTCCGCCAACTATATTTCCTAATGTTACGATCACCATACTCTTAAGCATGGCACCGACAGACAATCCGGGAACCATACAATACGCAACTGTAAAGATGCCCATATTTGCAATACAGTGCTCAAATCCGCTGACAACGAAACCTGAAATACAGATCACGATCATCAGAAACTTGCCTGACTCACTCTTAAGCTTAATGCCGCAAAGCACTGCAAGACAGACAAAGAAATTACAAAGCACTGCACGGAAAAACATCTGTCCTGCCGGAATACTGAGTTTTCCGTTTATAAAGCCGGCAAAATAATCTGCAGTACCGGACGCTCCGGCACCTACAAAAATCCATGCCAGAATCAGGCATCCCACAAAATTGCCGATATAACTGATTCCCCATACCTTGCCAACGTCTTTCCATGATACGCTCTTGTCATACGCACCAAACGCCATTACCAGATTGTTACCTGTAAAAAGCTCTCCGCCTACCATCACGATCAGAAGTACCGCGATGGAGAACACGATGGCTCCAAGGAATTTCCCCCATTCCGGGAATGTCTTGGAAAATACATTTCCCACAACATTACTGTAGATCATCGCCACATCAATAAAAAATCCGGCCATGATCGCCCGCATAAAGTATTTTCCAAAGTTGCTGTTCAGGAGATTGATCTTACCTTTCGCAGCGGTTGACAGTTTCTCTACATCCTCCCTGTTCATAAATAGCACCTCCACATTTTTTTAGCAAGCGTGGCACTTTGCTGCTGCTTCTTTGTTCACAGCAGCACGCTTTACGGAAATCTGCTTTTCATATTGTAACACTTTATCAAATAGTTCACAACAAAAATGAGAAAATTTCCGAAAAATCATGTATTGTTACACACAACAAACACTATCTCCGTCAGGCGGATATTCTCACTCTGCATTCAGTTAAGTCAGAACCCGGTAGATTCCGTCCCATGCAAGCTCTTTTTCCTGCAAAAAAATCTCTGTCTCTTCCTCAGACTGCTTCTCGCATTTCCAGGCAAGCCCGCATTCGGCACTGATCTCAGACGGGATCGGAATCAGCCTTCCCGAAAATCCCGACTCCTTAGACGTTTTTTCCATCTTCATAGCTGCTGTTGTGGTAGAAAAGGTAATTACCGTTCGAATTTCTTTCTTACGCATTTACTTCTGCTCCTTAATATACGCTCCTGTCGCACGGACACTTCACAGGCATTCTCTTTGCAGACCCCTTCAGAAGTTTCCTCTGAGACGCAAAAACAGGACACCGAAAAGCTCCGATATCCCGTTCTGCTGATACTTTTTATTTCATATGAAGATTTACCTGATTATTTAGCCTGGATATATCCCTTAGCTTTCAGAGTCTCTGCACAGAGAACAGCTCCGCCTGCAGCTCCTCTTACTGTGTTATGGGAAAGTCCGATGAACTTGTAATCGTAAACAGTATCTTCACGAAGACGTCCTACAGATACTCCCATTCCGTTCTCATAGTTTACATCCATCTGTACCTGCGGACGGTTATCCTCCTCAAGATACTGGATAAACTGCTTCGGAGCACTTGGAAGGTTAAGCTCCTGCGGAGCTCCCTTAAACTCAACAAGTTTCTGGATCAGCTGCTCTTTTGTTGGTTTCTTGCGGAATTTAACAAAAACAGCTGCTGTATGTCCATTGAGAACCGGAACACGTACACACTGACATGTAATAACAGGTGTGGTAGCCGGAACGATCACGCCGTCCTCGATCTTACCCCAGAGTCTTAACGGCTCTTTCTCACTCTTCTCTTCCTCACCACCGATATACGGGATAATATTGTGCTCCATCTCCGGCCAGTCTTTGAATGTTTTTCCTGCTCCGGAAATAGCCTGGTATGTAGTAGCTACTACTTCATATGGCTCGAATTCTTTCCATGCGGTAAGTACCGGTGCGTAGCTCTGGATAGAGCAGTTCGGCTTAACAGCTACGAATCCGCGAGTTGTTCCAAGACGTTTCTTCTGGAACTCGATAACATCGAAATGCTCCGGGTTGATTTCCGGAACTACCATCGGAACATCCGGTGTCCAGCGGTGTGCACTGTTGTTGGAAACAACCGGTGTCTCTGTCTTGGCATACTCTTCCTCGATAGCCTTGATCTCATCTTTCGTCATATCAACTGCGGAAAATACAAAGTCAACAGTAGCTGCAACCTTCTCTACCTCGTGGATATCCATAACTACCAGCTTCTTCACTGCCTCCGGCATCGGAGTATCCATTTTCCATCTGCCGCCTACAGCCTCCTCGTAGGTCTTGCCTGCACTTCTGGGGCTTGCTGCCACAGTAACCACCTCAAACCACGGATGATTCTCCAGAAGAGAAATAAATCTCTGACCAACCATTCCAGTTGCACCTAAAATACCGACTTTAAGCTTTTCACTCATAATAAAACTCTCCTCATCTTGTGTCCCTCTATGGCACACATTTGTCTTTTCCGTAAATACTATACCAATTTTTCCAAAAATGCAAGCATTATCTTAATTTTTTTTAAGATAATCTTTATTCTGAGCGATCACCTGTTTCATCACATCCGGTCCAGGTGCACCTAATGTTACACGTTTCTCCACACAGGTCTTCATGCTGATAGCTTCGTAGATATCCTCTTCAAACACAGGGCTGATCTCCTTGTACTCAGAGAGCGGAAGCTCATCCAGGGAGATTCCTCTGTCCAGGCAAAGGAGAACCAATCTTCCTACGATACCATGAGCATCACGGAACGGAACTCCGTGATTTACCAGATAATCTGCTGCGTCTGTAGCGTTTGTAAAGCCTCTCTTTGCACTTGCCTCCATGTTCGCCTTGTTAAACTGCATAGTAGAAACCATGCCTGTAAACAGAGCGATACAGCCCTTTACAGTGTCAATAGCATCAAAAGTAAGCTCTTTGTCTTCCTGCATGTCTTTGTTGTATGCAAGCGGAATTCCCTTCATGGTTGTAAGGATAGATGTCAGCGCACCGTAGACACGGCCTGTTTTCCCGCGGACAAGCTCTGCGATATCCGGGTTCTTTTTCTGCGGCATGATACTGCTGCCAGTGCTGTATGCATCATCGATTTCAACGAAACGGTACTCATTGGAGTTCCACAGAATGATCTCCTCGGAAAAACGGCTCAGGTGCATCATAATGGTAGAAAACGCACTGAGAAGCTCGATCACGTAATCTCGATCAGATACGGAATCCATGCTGTTTCTGGTCGGTGCATCAAAGCCAAGAAGCTCTGCAGTATAGGCACGGTCCAGCGGATAAGTAGTTCCTGCCAGTGCTCCTGCTCCAAGAGGACAGGTATTCATTCTCTTACGGATATCGAACAGTCTGTCTCTGTCTCTTCGGAACATCTCAAAATAAGCACCCACGTGGTGAGCCAGAGTTACCGGCTGTGCCTTCTGAAGATGAGTAAATCCGGGCATATAGGTGTGTACGTTCTCTTCCATGATCTTCTGCAGGGCAAGAAGAAGGTCTTTCAGCTCTTTATCTGTCTCATCGATCTCATCCCTGACATAAAGCTTCATATCAAGAGCTACCTGGTCATTACGGCTTCTTCCTGTGTGAAGCTTCTTTCCTGCATCCCCGATACGATCGATAAGGTTTGCCTCCACAAAGCTGTGGATATCCTCATATTCAGATGTGATCTCAAGCTTGCCTGCCTCCACATCTGCCAGGATTCCGTCCAGTCCCTCTGTGATCTGATTCTTTTCTTCTTCTGTCAGAATCCCCTGTTTCGCAAGCATGGCTACATGTGCCTTGCTTCCGCGGATATCCTGTCTGTAAAATTTCCGGTCAAAGGAAATCGATGCGTTAAAATTATAAACCAGCTTGTCCGTTTCTTTTGTAAAACGGCCTCCCCATAACTGTGCCATATTATTCTTCCTCACTTTTCTTTTTTGCTGCAGAAAATATTTTGTCGGGCAAAAATTCTTCTGCACTTCTCTGTGTTAGTGTACCATACTTTCATAAAAATGCAAAGATTTTCATACTTATACATTTTCTGCGTTTCTCTGCCTGTCCCGCTCCTGGGCTTCTCTTTTTGAAAAAACACATCCGCAGTAGTTCTGCCTGTATAATTCGTGCTCATGGGATAATTCAATGGAACGCTTATAGCCGTTCTTCTTCTTGAAATCAGACGGCAGGTGAGTGACTTTATAAATCCCTGACAGCTCCTCACCGATCTCGTTGATCTTTTCTGCATTTTTCAAAGGACTGATACTAAGAGTGGTGGTAAAATAATCATAACCGCCGTCCCTGGCAATTTTCGCCGCCTCTTCCATACGCAGACGATAGCACTTAAAGCAGCGTTCCCCTCCCTCTGGCACATCCTCCAGACCTTTTGCCATATCATAGAATTCCTTCGGATCATAATGTCCTTCCACCAGAGACACCGGATGGGTAAACTCCATCTCTCCGATCAGCCGGCGGATCTCTGCCACCCTGTGAGCATATTCTTCTTCAGGCGCAATATTGGGATTATAAAAAAATATGGTGATCTCAAAATACTGTGACAGGTATTCCATCACATAACTGCTGCACGGCGCACAGCAGGCGTGAAGAAAAAGTCTGGGGGTTCTGCCTTCTTTCCGAACATTTTCGATCAGCTTATCCAGCTCTTTCTGATAATTTCTTTTATTCAAAATCGGATCTCCTTTCCGTCCATCGTATTCATTACTGTTTGCTGCATGACCAGCAATACTCTGAATATATTACCTGTAAACTGTAATCATCATTTTCTATATTGCCGAATCTATCCCCGGCACCACGGAACATTCTCTTATCCGTGCGCCTTCTTATGATTCAGACATATGATAATATTATACCATCAAATATGAAACGGAGGCAAATATTCATGGATCCTGTCTTAAAAGTACGGGATGTGTGTCTTTCCTATCACACCTTATCCGGCGAGACACCCGCCCTTTCCCATATATCCTTTGACCTGATGCCTGGTGAATTCCTGTCCATTGTAGGACCTTCCGGCTGCGGAAAATCCACCCTTCTTAACCTTATCGCCGGCCTGATCGAACCTGAATGCGGCTCCATCACTCTAAAGGGAAAAACAGTTTCTTCCGGCAGTACGTCTGTTGGATACATGCTCCAGAAGGACCATCTTCTGGAATGGCGCAGCATCTATAAAAACATCCTCCTTGGCCTTGAGATCCGTGGAGAACTCACCCCTGAAAAGCTTGCACACGCAGAAGAGCTTCTTCACACCTACGGTCTTGACCGCTTTCGGGATGCCAGGCCTTCCCAGCTTTCCGGCGGTATGCGCCAGCGCGCAGCACTGATCCGCACCCTTGTGCTGGAGCCTGAACTTTTACTTTTGGATGAGCCCTTTTCTGCGCTGGATTACCAGACACGGCTGAATGTCAGTGACGACATCGGAAAAATCCTCAAAAGCTCAGGCAAGCCTGCCATTCTGGTGACGCATGATATCTCTGAGGCTATCAGCATGGCTGACCAGGTGCTGGTTCTTTCCGCCCGTCCTGCCACAGTTCAAAAAGTAGTGGATATCCATCTTTCTGTGGAAAAACGTACCCCTCTGACTTCCCGGAATGCTCCTGATTTCAAAAAATATTTCAATCTTATATGGAAGGAGCTGAACAAAAATGCCTGAAATTTCCACCCGACAGAAACAATATCTATCCCAGAAGAAAAAAGAAAAACACCTGATTTTTGCAGCGCGCATCCTTATCTTTGTCCTGTTTATGGGACTCTGGGAAGTGTCCGCCGCACGCGGATGGATCGACTCTTTTATTTTCAGCAGTCCATCCCTGATTGCAAAAACCTTCCTCACCATGTGCAGGGATCAGTCGCTTTTTTTCCATATTGCAGTTACGCTGACAGAGACTCTTGTCAGTTTCTTTTTTGTTGTGCTCCTGGGTGTGGGAACCGCAGTCCTTCTCTGGTGCTCTCCACGGACTTCCCTGGTTCTGGAACCTTATCTTGTGGTTCTCAACAGTCTGCCGAAATCAGCTCTTGCGCCGCTTCTTATTGTATGGCTCGGTGCCAATGAACGTACCATCGTTGTAGCCGGTATATCCGTTGCCATCTTTGGCTCCATCATCAATCTGTATTCCGGTTTCTGCCAGGCTGATCCGGATAAACTGAAACTGATCGAAACTCTTGGCGGACATAAAAAAGAGAAGCTGACAAAAATCGTTCTGCCAGCTTCTGTTCCTCTGATCTTAAGTGTTATGAAGGTAAATATCGGCCTTTGTCTGGTTGGCGTGATCATCGGCGAATTCATCGGTGCCAGAAGAGGCCTTGGATATCTTATTATCTACGGCAGCCAGACCTTTAAGCTCACCTGGGTGCTGATGTCCATTGTGATCCTGTGCATCATTGCTATGGGTCTGTACGCAGTGCTGAACCTTGTAGAAAAGAGTGTTCAAAAGAAATAATGAACCTCTTATTGTCACTGGTTAAAACAGCCAAAAGCAGCTTTGCCTCGCTTTTGGCTGTTATCTTAATGCATGTGGAAATTTTTTCCCCGGAGAGGCAAGCCTGCAATCTCTGCCAGACGTTTGATTCCTACGTCAGCAATGGATACTGCACTTTCCACGTGATTGAAATCCGTTGCACTGTAATCAAAGAGAATGTTTCCTTCTGCTTCAAACTCCTCATCACGATCCCAGAAAAAGAACCGCAGTGGAATGCACTGGAACGCTTTGATCTCATAGCCCACATCTCCCTGAGGAAGTCCTTTTCCTCCAAGTTTTATAAAAGCTTCCCGCAGCTCCTTCGCATGGCCGGAAAATGTTGCACTGAACACATCCGTCTCACCGATCTTGTATGCTGGTGCAAAAGGCCTGGCATTGCGAAGATCTGCAAAAGGAACCCACCTGTCCATAAAAAAAGCGCCTTCTTTTGCGTAGCCAAGGAGTGTATAAATATTTAGCATCTCCGTTGTGCCCGGCTCCTGATCCCCATCCAGGCTGCAGATACTTCCATCCTTTTCACTGATCCCATATTTTCGTCCAAAATGCTCTATCGTCAGATATCCTTTTTCTTCTTTCAGCTCAGGAACCCGTCTTAACAGATCCTTCCGATCCATCTGCATAAATTTATCCGCCCATTCCATGCAGAGCTTCACATAGTTGGAAATTTTTTCTTCCTGCATCACATTTCCTCCCGAAGTATTTTGTTATATTTTACGTTGTTTTTTTCAGAATACACTTTTTCCCTCTTATGCACAAGCATATCCGGACCTGAATGTTTCTGATTTTTCTCCGGCATTGTGGACTGACTTTGTATGTTTCGTTCTTATCCGACAAATCATGCCATGAATTTTACTTATCTGCTAAAAATTTTAACACAAAAATAACGTTTTTTTGCACAAAAAACTAGATTTCCATTTCAAAAAGGTGTATAATATGAACAAAGTTTATCGTTTTAATGGTTAATTTTTTCCTGGCGGTAAACAAGAAATGAAAGTGAGGATTCGCCATGAAACAAAACAGTATGTTAGCAATGATCCTGGCCGGTGGAAGAGGAAGTCGTCTTCACGAGTTGACGAATAAAGTTGCCAAGCCAGCCGTTGGTTATGGCGGTAAATACCGTATCGTAGATTTTCCGCTCAGTAACTGTGCCAACAGTGGCATTGATGTCGTAGGTGTACTGACACAGTATGAATCAGTTTTACTGAACAGCTATGTAGCAGCCGGTGGCCGCTGGGGCCTTGATGCCAAGGACAGCGGAGTTTATGTACTTCCTCCACGTGAGAAGGCTGATGCCGGTCTGGATGTATACCGTGGAACAGCTGATGCGATCTCTCAGAATATTGATTTCATCGACTCACAGAACCCGGAATACCTTCTGATCCTTTCCGGTGACCACATCTATAAGATGAATTATGCAAAGATGCTTGATGACCATATCCAACATAAGGCAGATGCGACTATTGCAGTTATCGAGGTTCCCATGAAGGAAGCCAGCCGTTTCGGTATCATGAACACCGGTGAAGATGACCGCATCGTGGAATTTGAAGAGAAACCGGAACACCCGAAGAGCAATCTTGCCTCCATGGGTATCTACATATTCAACTGGAAGCTTCTGCGCAAGCTCCTGCTGGCAGATATCAAAAATCCAGATTCCAATCACGATTTCGGTAAAGACATCATCCCTACACTCCTAGCACAGGATAAGGCACTCTACGCCTACAAGTTCAAAGGCTACTGGAAGGATGTAGGAACCATTGATTCCCTCTGGGAAGCAAACATGGATCTTCTCAGTCCAAACAGTGAACTGGATCTTAACGATCCTACCTGGAAGATCTACACTGAGGATGCTACATCTCTTCCACAGTATATCTGTGATACCGCTGTGATCAACACTGCTTTCATCACTCAGGGCTGTGTTGTGGAGGGTGAGATCACCAACTCTGTACTTTTCACAGGCGTCAAGGTCGGTCCTGGTGCCAAGATCATCGACAGTGTCCTGATGCCGGGTGTTGTTGTCGAGGCAGGTGCCGTTGTCCAGCGTGCTCTCGTTGCAGGCGGAGTCGTGATCGGTGCCAACGCTCGTGTCGGTTCCAAGGACAGTGAGCACATCGAACTTGTATCAAAACGTGTAAAGGGGGCTGAGTAATATGTTTAAAGCATTTGGAATCGTGAATTCCTCAGAAAGAAATATCCATGTGGAGGGGCTTCAGGACTACCGTGCGATCGGCGCCTTTTCATTTCTCGGAAGATATCGTGTCATCGACTTCCCGATCTCAAATATGACCAACAGCGGGATCGAGTACATTCAGGTCTATGTAAAGAACAAACCCCGTTCTCTTGTGGAACATCTCGGAACCGGACGTCACTACAACATCAACTCCAAGAGCGGTAATCTCCAGATCCTCTTTTCAGAGCATTCCGGAGTCAACGATATCTATAACACCGATATCGACAACTACTACTCCAATCTGGAGTGCATCGAAGCAGTTCATTATCCGTATGTTGTTATCGCTCCGAATTACATGATCTACACCACCGACTACTCCAAGCTGATCGATGCCCATATCGAATCCGGCGCGGATGTGACCATGCTTTATCATTCCGTTGATAATGCCAAGGAGAACCATCTGAACTGCCACATCCTGAACCTGAACCGTCAGAAGGGTGTTCTCTCCATTGAGCACAACCACGGCAATGCAAAGAACCGCAACATTTTCATGGATACCTACGTAATGAGCAAGGAGCTTTTCATCAGCCTCATCCATAAGGCAAAAGAGATTTCCTCTCTTTATACCCTTGCAGACGTGATCAATGCCGGTTGCAGAGACGGTGAGCTGGATGTGCGTGGTATATCTCATCGCGGATATTTTGCATCGATCACTGATTTCAAGAGCTATCACGATGCAAATATGGATCTGATCGACTACAAAACTGCAACGGATCTTTTCCATGATAACTGGCCGATCTATACACGCACCAACAACTCCTGTCCGACCCATTATTTTGACACAGCTAATGTTTCCAACTCCGTTATCTCCAACGGCTCCATGATCGAGGGAACTGTAGAGAATTCCATTGTCGGACGTGGCTGTACCATCAAAAAGGGCGCTGTTATCAAGAACTGTGTCGTTCTTGCGGACTGCACCATCGGTGAGAATGTCCATATCGAAAATCTGGTCGTAGACAAGCATGCCAAGATCACACATGCCAAGGAGATCATCAGTCCTGCTGATGAGCCTGGCTACATCAAACGTAACGATACACTGTAATATTCATATATAATAAGGCCTCCGGTTCCTGTGTTACGAACCGGAGGCCTTATTTATCTCTGTACTCAGCTAAGCATATGGATCCGTCATTTCAGAACAGACTGGATCCATTTCAACGCATTATCCTTATTCTTCACATTACCCGGAAGGCAGATGCACACCGGATCATATCTCAGGCCAAATTCCTCTGCAACACTACTGTTGCCGTCAAGCTCCAGATGCTGATCATCCACAGCGCCCAGAGACTCAAACACCTCATCTCCAAATGTTTCCCTGAGATCTGCATACATTCCGCTGTCTTTCTCATGTTCATAGAGTTCCTTCGGC
This sequence comes from Blautia schinkii, assembly GCF_013304825.1. GTDB lineage: Bacteria > Bacillota > Clostridia > Lachnospirales > Lachnospiraceae > Blautia_A > Blautia_A schinkii_B. The sequence continues at coordinate 93,514 of NZ_JAAWUO010000007.1, forward strand.
ATGATCAGGACATCAACGGTAGCACTCTGGATTTCCGTCACATATGCGATCCTGGCATAGTAATCAAAATCCTCTCCTGTCTCGTCCGTCATCAGATTCTGCGCCACACTGACTTCTGCATATTTATCCTCTGTTCCCAGTGTCTTCAGAGCATCCTCTTCCACCTTCTCAGAGTCAAAATTCCCTGCATTCACCACTGCAATGGAAAGCACCGTCTTCATCTGTGCGTGACGATAAATATTCACTCCCAGACAGACTCCGCCAATGGCAAGAAGCACGCACAGCATATGTATCTTATAATACATCCAGATATACTGAATCTTCTTACCTGTTCCCATTCCCTTCAGTTTCTCTTTTTCGATCCGGCGGCGTTCCTTCTTCGTCAGATCAGTTTCGTTGGGCATCTCCGGATTCAGTACACTCTCATCGTGTCCGTCACTGCCGGCCTCCGCTCTGTTTTGTAAATCCATAAAAATCTCCTTTGTCTTTCATGTCTCAGTATTTTTTATCCTGAAGCGGGATATTCCAGTCGCTTTCCCCGCATCCTCCGGGTGGATGCTGCGACTTATCAATAAAGGATATTTTAGCATATTTTGGTACAAAATCACAGCGCATAAATATGAAAATACCATAAACTCTTCTATTTCCGACAGATCCTCATTCCATATCCATACATTACCGCCACAGCAGTCACAAGAATACAGACCATCACCGGTCTCATCCACAGATATAAAAGATTTTTCTCAATTCCAGCTGCCACAGCCACATCCTTCAGGATATCAGCCACGCAGAGATGAAACAGATAAATAAAAAACGCATATTTCTGTCCGATGGCTGCCGGAAGCTCGGGCACTTTCCGATTCTTTCCCATGATTGCAATGAGAAAAAGGCCAACAGCCATAAATACTGAACCCAGAAACAATTCCAGTTTGCCAAAATACCGGTATTCCAGCAGACTTGCGATCCCGCCGCCAGCTACCATGCCATACAAAAGAAACACTTTTTTTCCGGCAAACCAGGCTTCCAGCTTTTCCTGATGTCTGTGTATCAGATGTCCCAACATAAAAAACGGAAATCCGGTAAACAGATAGTTTCGAAACTGCATAACACGGAAATGCTTTTCCGGGAACAGGAAGGTCGAAAATTCCTCCATTCCAAAATGGATCAGAAGAAGCACCGGTATCAGAACATATGCCTGCTTACAAATCCGGAATCTTGCTGCCAGGGCAAAAAGAAGATAACAATAGAGCAGTGCCGGGAGAAACCACAGATGCCATTTCACCTGAGAGCTGTTATTATATAGAAGAAACTGGCGGATATGTTCCCCCGAAACCAGGGCTTCCAGCCATTCCTTCTGGCTTGCTCCGTCGATGTAATTCTGGATCAGCTCCCACAGACAGCAGACCGGAAATGCCACAAGCATCAGCTTCAGAACATGCCGGATCTTTTTTCCGGTTCTTATAAATTCCGTATCATCGCCACGGAAACAAAAATATCCGGATACCATAAAAAACACAGGTACTGCAAATCTGGCAAGTACATTGGCTATGATTCCGGCATTTCCCGGAAAATGGACGTGAAGAAGCACAACTGCATAAGCACAGATCGCCTTTACCATATCCAGAGTACGGTTTCGCATAAAAATTACTCCTTTTTATATCGAACGCTTATCCCGGAAATATGATTCCGGGGTTCCCTTTTTTTCGAAACGATATACTAACAAACCAGCAGAATTTTGTCAATGCTGTTTTTCTCCTGTACGGTTTGCTCTTATACGTTTTACTCTTGTACGGCTTCCGGATCTGAATTATAATTCTTTTATGACTTCTATGACAGGATGTTTGTTATTTCCTCAGAAAGGATTCTATTTTTTATGAAAAAAGACGGCTACTATTCTTCCGGCGAATTTGCCCGCATGGCACACGTAACTCTGCGTACTGTCCGCTATTATGATAAACAGGATATCCTGAAACCCTCTCTCGTCACCGAATCCGGCGCACGTTTTTATACAGACGAGGATTTTGCAAGGCTTCAGCAGATCCTGCTGCTGAAATACCTTGGCTTTTCCCTGGATGATATCCGCGAAATGACGATCGGCGATTCTGACTACCATTTTATGCTCAATTCCCTTAATATCCAGCTTCGTCTTGTCCGTGACCGGATTGAACAGATGCAGCTGGTGGAAAAAGCCATCCAGGATACAGCGCAGGTGATTCAGGAGCAGCACACCATCGACTGGAGCCAGATGCTGAACCTGATCCACCTTACAGGCATGGAAAAAAGTCTCAAAAACCAGTATCAGAATGCCACCAATATTTCCTCCAGGATCAACCTCCACAATCTGTACTCTCAGAACAAACAGGGCTGGTTCCCATGGATCTTCCAGCAATGTCATATCAGACCGGGACTTCGTATCCTGGAACTTGGCTGCGGTGACGGAACCTTATGGACTGAGAATCTTTCGCTGATCCCGGAAGATATTTCCATTACACTTTCCGATATTTCCAGCGGGATGCTCCGAGATGCCAGACGAGCCATCGGTTCTTCTGATACCCGCTTTGCTTTCCGGGCTTTTGACTGCAAAAAGATTCCTTACAAAGATGAAAGCTTTGATCTGGTGATTGCCAATCATGTACTTTTTTACTGTGATGATATCCCTGCTGTGCTGAAAGAGGTCTGCCGCGTGCTTTCCCCTGGAGGACATTTTCTCTGCAGTGCCTACGGGAAAGCCCATATGCAGGAAGTCAGCCAGCTTGTAGAAGATTTTGACGATCGAATCGTTCTCTCCGCTGATAAACTTTATGAACGTTTCGGAAGAGAAAACGGCAGGAAAATCCTGGATCCTTTTTTCCCGGATGCAAAATGGCACTCCTACGAAGATTTTCTCCTGGTCCAGGATGCAGAGCCACTGATTTCCTATGTTCTCTCCTGTCATGGCAATCAGAATCAATATATTCTTGACCACTACAAAGAATTCCGAGCCTTTGCCACAAAAAAAACTGCCAAAGGTTTCCGCATTACCAAGGATGCCGGCGTATTTCTTTGTGAAAAATAGACAAAAATAAAAAATATGAAAAAAGTCTCTTGAAAGTGACCTTACGTCATCTTTTATAATGAGGTCACAGTAAAAAGTGCAGGTACGTCAATGCTGCACATCACAATGTAAAGGAGAAACGATATGAAAGGAATTATTTTAGCAGGCGGCTCTGGAACACGTCTTTACCCGCTTACCATGGTAACATCCAAACAGCTTCTGCCGATCTTCGACAAACCGATGATCTACTATCCGATGTCCGTTCTTATGAACGCAGGCATCCGTGATATCCTGATCATTTCCACACCTCAGGATACACCAAGATTTGAGGAGCTTCTTGGAGATGGACATCAGTTCGGCGTAAACCTTACTTATGCTGTACAGCCAAGCCCGGACGGACTGGCTCAGGCTTTCATCATCGGTGAGGAATTCATCGGCAATGACACAGTATGCATGGTTCTTGGCGACAACATTTTTGCAGGACACGGCCTTAAAAAACGCCTGAAAGCAGCTGTTGACAATGCTGAATCAGGCAAGGGTGCTACTGTTTTCGGATACTATGTAGATGATCCGGAGCGTTTCGGAATCGTAGAATTTGACCGGAACGGAAAAGCTGTTTCCATTGAAGAGAAACCGGCACAGCCGAAAAGCAACTACTGCGTAACAGGTCTTTACTTCTACGACAACAAAGTTGTTGAGTATGCAAAGAATCTGAAACCAAGTGCAAGAGGCGAGCTTGAGATCACAGACCTGAACCGCATTTATCTTGAGAAAGGTCAGCTGAATGTTGAGCTTCTGGGACAGGGATTTACATGGCTGGATACCGGTACACATGAAAGCCTTGTTGAGGCAACTAACTTCGTAAAAACCATGGAGCAGCATCAGCACCGTAAGATCGCGTGCCTTGAGGAGATCGCATACTTAAATGGCTGGATCACAAAGGATGATGTTCTCAAGGTTTATGAAATCCTCAAGAAAAACCAGTATGGACAGTATCTGAAGGATGTTCTGGATGGCAAATATCTGGACGCACTTCACTGAATAATATTATAAAAGGAGATTTTTTCACATGACAATTATCGTTACCGGCGGTGCCGGATTTATCGGAAGCAATTTTATTTTTCATATGATGGAGGCTCATCCTGACTATCGCATCGTATGCCTGGACTGCCTGACTTATGCAGGAAATCTTTCCACTCTTGCACCGGTTATGGACAAACCGAATTTCCGCTTCGTAAAGGAAAGCATCACAGACCGTGATGCGGTTTACAAACTCTTCGAAGAAGAGCATCCGGACATCGTAGTAAACTTCGCAGCTGAGAGCCACGTAGACCGTTCCATCGAGAACCCGGAAGTATTCCTTGACACAAACATCAAAGGTACTGCTGTTCTTATGGATGCCTGCCGTAAATACGGTATCCAGCGTTATCATCAGGTTTCCACTGATGAGGTTTACGGAGATCTTCCGCTTGACAGACCGGACCTTTTCTTTACAGAGGAAACTCCGATCCACACAAGCAGCCCGTACAGCTCTTCCAAAGCCGGTGCTGACCTTCTTGTTCTTGCTTACCACAGAACATACGGCCTGCCTGTAACCATCAGTCGCTGCTCCAACAACTATGGTCCGTATCACTTCCCGGAAAAGCTGATTCCTCTTATGATTGCCAATGCACTGAATGACAAGCCTCTTCCTGTTTACGGAAAAGGTGAGAACGTCCGTGACTGGCTCTATGTTGAAGACCACTGCCGCGCTATTGACCTGATCATCCACAAAGGACGCGTAGGTGAGGTTTACAACGTAGGTGGACATAATGAGATGAAAAATATCGACATCGTTAAACTGATCTGCAAAGAGCTCGGCAAACCTGAGAGCCTGATCACACATGTAGCTGACCGTAAAGGTCATGATATGCGTTACGCTATCGATCCGACCAAGATCCACAACGAACTTGGATGGCTCCCTGAAACAAAATTCGCAGACGGTATCAAAAAGACGATCAAATGGTACCTTGATAATAAAGAGTGGTGGGAAACTATCATCTCCGGCGAGTACCAGAACTACTACGAAAAAATGTATGGAAACCGTGAGGAGGTTAAAGCATGAAATTTTTCGTAACAGGCGTTGGCGGCCAGCTTGGCCATGACGTAATGAATGAACTCTCCGGACGTGGCCATGAAGGTGTAGGAAGTGACATCGCTCCTTCCTACAGCGGCATTGCTGACGGTACACCAGTTACTGCCATGCCGTATGTACAGCTTGATATCACAGATAAAGATGCTGTCGCAAAAGTGATCCGCGAAGTGAGGCCGGACGCTGTGGTACACTGTGCCGCATGGACAGCTGTAGACGCTGCCGAGGATGAGGAGAACCGCGAAAAAGTACGTCTTGTCAATGTTGTGGGAACCCAGAACATTGCAGATATCTGCAAAGAGCTTGGCATTAAGATGATGTACATTTCCACTGACTATGTTTTCGATGGTCAGGGAACTGCTCCATGGGATCCTGACTGCAAGGACTACGCCCCACAGAACGTATACGGCCAGACTAAACTGGACGGCGAGCTTGCTGTATCCGGCACTGTAGATAAATTCTTTATCGTGCGTATTGCCTGGGTATTCGGCAAAAATGGCAAGAACTTCATCCGTACCATGGTAAACCTCGGAAAAACTCATGACAAACTTACTGTTGTCAGCGACCAGATCGGTACACCAACCTATACCTTCGACCTTGCCCGCCTTCTGGTAGACATGCTGGAAACAGAAAAATATGGCTACTATCACGCAACCAACGAAGGCGGCTACATCAGCTGGTATGATTTCACAAAAGAAATCTTCCGCCAGGCTGCTGCCCTCGGCCACAAAGAATACGAGAAAGTAGAAGTTTCTCCTGTCACAACTGCAGAATACGGCGTATCCAAAGCAGTCAGACCATTTAACAGCCGCCTGGATAAGTCCAAACTTATGAAAAACGGCTTCCAGCCCCTTCCTACATGGCAGGACGCACTGGAGAGATATCTGAAAGAAATTCTGTAATACGTATACAATAATATAAATACAGCCCGGGAAATTATTTGTGCTTCCCGGGCTGTTGTATTATTGTTATCTAATTTATCTAATTTTATGATTTCTTTAATGCAGCCTTACGCTATTACCATCCACGCTACATTTATATTACTGCTGCACAGTACCATCTGCCGGCTGTGTCTCTGCACTGCCGTCCTGTGTGGCATTGGCTGTTTCTCCCTGAGCAGCAGCTGTGCTGCCTTCTGCTGTTGCCTGCACATCATTATCTGCTGCAGCGGCTGCAGATGTAGCTGCATCAGCCTCTTCCTGAGAAACAGACTCTCCATTACGAACCTTCTTCATCATCTCTTCAGCCTTCTGAACTGTAGACTCATCCGGAATCATAACATAAGCTTTCTGACTCATGGAGTACGGCTTCTGTGTATCACCGCTGCCATCTACACTGTAGCTTACAATATTCCAGGAACCACCATTATTCAGCTGCTGCTGAAGCAGTCTCGCGATCTCCTCATAAGAGATATTTGTCTCAAAGCATCCCTGAATGCTGGAAAGAACAGATGAATAATTTTTCAGAAGCTCCGGTGAAAGAGCCTTGTTGATCACACCCTTGATAACAGCCATCTGGTTCTTACCTCGCTGACGGTCTCCCTCAGTAAAAGCATAACGCTCACGGCTGAACACCAGTGCCTGCTCACCATTCAGTAAGTTCTCCCCCTGGTTAAAATGATATCCTGTCTCATTCTTGGAATCAAAATCATAATCAGAATAAACAGTAACACCGCCCAGTGCATCGATCAGCTGCTCAAAACCTGCAAAGTTGATCCTGAAATAATAATTGATATCCTCATTATAAAGCATTCCAAGAGTATCCATACATACATTGATGCCATAGATACCAGCATGTGTCAGCTTATCCTTCTGTCCTCCTGAAATAGAAAGCGGAACAAAATAATCACGAGGTGTAGAAACAAGCAGTACCTGTCTTGTATTTGTATTCACAGTTGCAATAATATTGGAATCGCTTCGGCTCTTCGCCACAAGACCACTTCGGCTGTCAATACCACTGATAAAGATCGTATATACAGAACCATCATTGGTATTCTGTGCTGTCTCATTCTCAGTCTCCTGCGGTTCGATAGTTGTCTCTACCTTCTTCACTGTCAGCTCTTTGATTCTTGAAGAAACATCGGAATATCCATCCATCTCTTCAATAACGCTTAAATATGCACTGTTCAGTACGATCGCACCTGTCTGGCCATTCAGAAGCCCGTCTACAAGCTCTGTAAGTCCTGTATACTCCTGAACCTGAACACTCTTGCCAACCTCAGAATCAACTTCCTGAATCGCCTTATCAGAGTTCTCTCTGTCAAGATCTGTCAGCACACCATACACATAATCTGCTGTAGCGGCAACAGAATCCGCGGCATCATCTGCACGGACATAAATACCAACCTCAGTCACCTCAGTATTTACACCGGAAATCCCTGCAAGTGCGGAATGTGTCTTATAAATATACATACTTCCAAGAATGAACACAGCCGCAAAAACAGCTGCCAGCATCACACCTACAACAAACCTTATCTTACCATCAGTACTCCAGACAAGAGCCCCAACGATCAAAATCAGCACCAGCATAAACAAACCAATACCAGCCAGGAACTTGGTCGGGACTACTTTCATATTCAGGAGCATAACTGCAAACACGATCGCAGCGATCAAAACCAACAGCGTCACGATCATCCCCGGGATATGCTTACCCATTTTTCTCATATGCAAACCTCCATTTTTGTCTTAGTGTTTAAGTTAAACATCTTCATTATTTTACGCTTTTTTTGAGGTAAAAGCAAGGAATATTAATATTGTAATTATTCGCTGCAAATCTTTGACTACGGTACCCAGTTTTTAAATGATGCCCAGTTGTCTTTCGCAGCTGCTTTCATCTTTTCTGCTTCTTTCTTACATAAAGCATCTCCATACTCTGCTGCATTTTCATAACATACTGCTGAATATGTATAAAGGACAAATTCTTTTGCAGACTGTTCTTCCTTCTGCAATTTATCAAGTTCCCTGTATTTTTGTTTCTCGTATACTTCATCTGCAAACTCTCTCAGAAGCAAAGCTGCGCCCTTATAGCATTCTTCCTTCACTGACTTTCTGCTTACTCCATGCCGTAATGCACTCATATAAATATCTGTGCCTCTAAGGCAGGCAATTCCTATCGTTCTTTCTGTTATATTAACACCTCCGCAAGACTCCAAAAATTCATCTATAGAACTACTGTAAGTCTTACCCAATTTCAAAAGAATACTTCCATTTGCGTTATCATTTATCGAAAGATTTCTTTCTTTTAAAGTCACATTTCTAAAACTTTCCAGATCATATACTTCCATATCAGTATATAGCCATCGATCTATCTCTTTAAAATGTTCATTATCAATCCATTGTACACAAAAATTCTTTGCTTCAGATAATGCATTTTCTAGACTAACAATTTCATCCATTTGCAGATCACTCAGATATAAATTCCATAACAGATTAAATGCCTCTTCTGTTTCATCAACCTCCTCTTCTTCATTTGTTTCCTCTTCAGCTATTACTTCTGTTCTCTCTTCAGTTTTTCCCTTTTGTTTCTGTTCAGCTTTGTAACTATCGGCATTATCTTTATTCGCCATATTATCGCCTTGTTCTATTGTTTCAGATGCATCTAAATTATTAAATCCTACTATTGCCACATTTAGACCAACTACAAAAACAGCTAGTCCTATCGCCCTGCGCACAATTCTTTTTACCCTATTTTGAAATGCAAATAAATCCTGGATACATTCCCAAGATGCTGCTTTTCTTTCTTTTTGACATTCTATTTCATATTGTGTGAAACCTATATCCTCCTGAAAAATTCCTTTCCTAATTTTCTCATTTTTAAAATGGATAATTATTTCACAGTTTAATATTCTGTTTTTCCATTTACCAATACTTTTTTTAGAAATTTTTTCTATTATATGCTCAATCTCTTTTAGTATAAATATCCCCAACAACAATATAGCTAAACTCTTCCAAATATTCTTTACCAATACCCCCGCCAGCAGCTGTAATCCTCCTGCCGGCAGAACAGCAATCCACTCCAAATATTTAGATTTCCAATCTTCCTCATCTGATTTTTCATTTTTTTTGGCTTTTTTTCTAAGCACGTTTGTTTTTTTGTTAATCGCGTCGATTTTTGCAGTTTTAAGCATCTCTAATTTTGGATCATTTTGTTCTATTTTGGTATCATGACAATCTGCACATGGAGTTTTATATTCTTTTTCATCTATACATTTATTTCCATTAACATTTGCCATATTTTTCCTTCTTCATTTATATTTAAAAAACCCATATTTCAAACTGACATATACTGATATGATAGCACAATATTCCCCTTTTATCAATTAACATCTTATTAAATTGAACTGAAATTGAAGTGTTTGTTGTCAATCTCAATTTATTATGCTATAATGAAGTAAATTTGGAGGTGAAAGAAATGACATCTACTCAATCCGCCCAGAAATATATGAACATTATGGCAATAGCACTACAGATAGTCAATAATATCCCCCAAATGTTCAACCAACTATTTGCAGCTCAGGATTATGAAGAAGTTTCAAGTTTTGTAACAACATCCTTAGATGCTTATTGGAGTGATGATAATAACTCCTTCCTGCATAATCTTGAAGATTTTTTACAAACTATCCAGAAAGAAAAAGACTTAAATCGCCAGCAAATCATGGCTATTGCCTTTTGCCTGTGGTTAGATTTCCGGATAACCTATACCAGAAACGAGAATAATACAGCCGGAAACCGTATATATTTTTCACTTACTAGTCTTGTATCAGTATCTGAGAATAATTATGCAGTTATAGATTCCCTAAACACCAATTACAATGAAACTGGAATCTGGATCAATCCCAAATTTCCAATTGCAACACCGCATATCATTCGTAATGAAGAACTTTTTGAAAAAAATATTTCCAATAGAGACATTTTTGAAGGTATAAATGGCTTGCTTAAACATTGCAGCTATGTCTCATATGACAATAAAAACATTATAAAAAACATAATTATATCTGATACTTTTTTAACTGAAAAAGACGACTGTTCCTTTTCCATTGGGTTTTCTCCAATATCTGATCGTAAAGATCTATTACAACTTGAAGATCAGCCAATAGAACGCAACGGTATAAAATATAATGGAGAACTCGTCAAGCCACTGAACCACGCTGAAGAACTACTAGAACGGCTTAAAAATGACTGGAATTTAGCCGGAGATATGAATGTCGATATTTTTTTCACACCAGAACTGTTAGGAACTTCTCTTTCCGAGAAAAATGATGGCGAATATAATTCCTTTCTATGGGAATGTTCCAATTTGAGATTAGCATCTGGCAAAAATGTTCCATTGTTAACTATCCTCCCCAGCTACTGGTCAGATAATTATAATCGTTCCACTATTGTCAGTTTAGACGGGCAGATTATCGGTCATCAGGAAAAGCATATTCCTTTCGTTGATAAAAAAAACCACAAAATGGAAGCTCTCGCGGAAATCCAAGAATGGTCTACTGTACTGATCCATATTCCGAATGTCCATAGAATCGCTATTGTAATATGCGCAGAATTTTTATCTGATCAGGATCGAATCCAAAAATTTCTATGTGGAAGTTTGGGTGCAACGCTACTGATCGTACCTTCTTATTCCAGAGGTGAACAGGATTTTATCAATGCTTTACCTGCTTTAAAATGTTACGGAACTACCATTATATGGGGTAACTGCTGTGGAGCAGTTGCTTCCAACGAAAAAGCTATTGGTGGATGTGGAATTGCAGGTACAACACAAACCATCACTTTTGGCAGTAAATGTAGCTGTAACTTCTCATGCCAAAATATAAAGGCTTGTGTTTTTAAAGTTAAAATCCCTCTGGATTTCGAACTTTCAAAAACAACCGAATCTTTTACAAAAGAAAATATAACTCATAATATCCAATGAAAGATTCGAATAAATTTATATCATCAATCACTTAAAAAGGAGGAAAATTTTATGCGCAAAGAAATCTGGATGCATACCCAAACAAATCTATCAGAATCTTTGGAGAAACAAGAATACACTACTCTAATCCAATATGCCTCTGATAATAAGGAATATGTTATAAACGAATGGTATAATTCCGATAATTCTTCACTTAGCCAAATCCTTCGTTACGGAAACTCACAATTGAATTATTTTGAACATCACTTACCAACGGCATCAAAAGAGGATGCTATTTTTCAATTAGGAACTTTAATGGGCGTCATAAAAACATTCAAAGATTTTCTACATGAAAAACAGCAAGAAAATCTGACAGCCCAAATTTACCAAAAACAGGTTTTATCTGTTAAGCATTTAAAAGATATTATTTTGCTATTAGAAGCCCATGGAATTATGAGTCATTCAGAAATATGCAAAAATTTAGATTTAAAAGAATCTACCTTATCGGAAATAATGAAAAAAGCAGCTTCTACTAATCTTATAATATCCAGTAAAGCTGGCAAATATAAATTATATAGATTAAGCGATAATGGCAGATATTTAAGCCGACAATTACGAGCCAAAACAACAGTATCTACAAATAGAGATGAATTATTAAAACAACTGAAATTCCACCTAAAAGCATCAGCATCTGAAAATTCCTTTAAAGATACTATAAAAAAACTATTGGAATACAATGACCCCAATATCAAAAATGAAATTACAAACATAAAAATTGCTCCTGGCAACACCATTACCGTTCTTCATACTCCTGATAAAACAATACAAAAAGAGCGCTACGAAATAACTGGTATCCCGATAAACAGTAAAGAAGACAACGGTGGTGATGTGACCTTAATGGCTCGAAAAATAAAATATGATTTTGATGCACTGGACGATATAAAAAATATTATTTATGAAGAAAAGGATTTAGCATAATGAAAAATGTAAGAGAAATGATTCAAATTAAATGCAGTAACGCAACTGGTAATATCTATGATATATATTATGCTTTATATATGGATTTTTTATCAGAATCACAGCTTGATAACCCTGCTTCTATTTTGCAGGAATTATTAGAAGAGGTATCTCGGTATAAATTTGAAGATGATAAAAATTACAAATATATCGCTGAGACAGATATCGAAGAAACTCAGAACCACTATTTTTCTTTATTAAGTGCATATATCCATAGCCTCACACTAGATAATTTAAATGAACAAGATTTTTATTCTAAAATTTATAATGTGGTATTTAAATCTGATATATTTCCACAGGACATAAAATCTCAGTCCATTTTATTATATTTTTTGGCTGAAAAAATCCCTGAAATTCCATATTTTCAGGCAACCAACCTATTAAAAATGCCTGCGGAGGAATACAAAGCAACTATCCAACGTTTAAATCCTCAAATCGAAAAAATCATAAATATTTTAAACCGAAGATTTGCAACCCGGACAGAAGAAGCCTCGCAAATATATGAAATAATATCTTCTATCGAGGATAAAAAAGATAAAATCGTCCTTCTCGCTGTATATACTAATATTATTCAGCGGAATATAAATAATAGACAGTAATATATGTAAGTGCCCCAAACAATTTTGAGGCACTTACACATTTTTAATTATAATCTGGTATATTTAGAAATATTCTCAACAACCACTCTACATCTATTTTTACAGAAAGCAATTCCATATGCCAGAATCTTATTTCGGCTATCATTACGCAGATGCTCATCATATCTTCGTTCTTTTATCTGATTCATAGCCCTCTCACATGCCTTCTCCAAACCGGCAAATGTCTGTACATACTTCAGTTCAATAATGATCCCTGCATCCGTATACCTCCGGTTCCATCAAAATATCTGCAAAACCATCTCCAAACTCCACATTGGACTGAACCAGCCAGTTTGGATCACTTCGTAAAAGTCCCAGAAGAATTCCATGGTAAAAAATCTCTTTCTCACCATCTCGTGCTTTTTTATCAAAAATACTGATCGTCTTCCCAAGAATGCTTCTCTGCCCACCAGCTCTGTCAGATGATATCTCGCATCCTCAAATGTAAACCCGTCTACATTCTGCAATGAGAGAAATAACACAGGAACCTTCCCCCACTGCTCAAGAAGCTGTTCATCAGCCTTGTCTTATCAACATAATAAAATCCAGCCTGCCGGATCTCCTGGAAGTTCTCAATTCCTACCGGCAGCTTCCATCTTCTCATAGCCCGTGCTCCACTCCTCTCCCAAATAACAGATTTATTTCAGATTAGCACAACACGATCTCTTTGTCTATGGATTTATTTCGACAAGCTTGGACAAGACATCCCCGTCCTCTTACTCCACCGTAACACTCTTAGCCAGATTCCTAGGCTTATCCACATCCAGACCTTTATTCACACTCACATAATATCCCAGCAGCTGTAACGGAATCACAGCCAGAGAGGTTGCAAAATGCGGATCTGTTTTTGGAATATAAACAGTAAAATCAGCGGTATCTTCAATATTATAATTTCCAAAAGTTGTCAGACCCATAAGATAAGCACCACGGCTCTTGCACTCTACCATATTGCTCACTGTCTTCTCATAAAGCTCCGGCTGTGTCAGAACACCGATCATAAGTGTACCATCTTCGATCAGGGAAATCGTGCCATGCTTCAGCTCACCTGCAGCATAAGCCTCTGAATGAATATAACTGATCTCCTTCATCTTCAGACTGCCCTCAAGACTGATGGCATAATCAATACCACGCCCAATGAAGAAAACATCCTTCGCATTAGCCTGCTTGGCTGCAAACCACTGAATACGCTCCTTATCCTCTATGATCTTCTGAATCTTATCCGGAATTGTCTGGAGCTCTTTTACATAAGAATCACACTGTTCCACTGTAATCTCTCCCCTGACCTTTGCAAACTGCAAAGCCAGCACATATGCTGCGATCAGCTGAGTACTGTATGCCTTAGTCGTAGCAACAGAAATCTCCGGACCTGCAAGAGTATAAAATACATTGTCCGCTTCTCTGGCAATAGAAGAACCCACAACATTTACGATCGCCAGTGTACGGATTCCTTTTTCCCTGCATTCTCGAAGCGCAGCAAGACTGTCAGCAGTCTCACCGGACTGACTGATGATCACTGCAAGTCCATTCGGATCCAGAAGCGGCTTACGGTAACGGAACTCTGATGCCAGTTCCACACGAACCGGAAGACCGGCCAGATCTTCAATCACATACTGCGCAGCCATTCCCACATGATAAGCAGAGCCGCAGGCCACAATATAAATCTGGCTGATACTTCGGATCACCTCTTCTTCCAGTCCGATTTCAGAAAGATCCAGCTTGCCATCACGGATAACGGAATTCAATGTATCTGCAACTGCCTTCGGCTGTTCATGGATTTCTTTCATCATGAAATGTTCAAATCCTGCCTTCTCCGCAGCCTCTGCATCCCACTCAATAACTTTCGGCTCCTTCTCGATCTCCTCGCCGTCCAGATTATAAAATGTGATTTCTCCTTTCTTCACGCAAGCCAGTTCCTGATTACCAATATAGTAAACATTTCTTGTATATTTCAAAATTGCAGGAACATCCGAAGCAATATAAGACTCTCCATCTTCCACACCAAGAATCATCGGGCTGTCTTTTCGCGCTGCAAAAATCTCTTCCGGATAATCACGGAACATCAATGCCAGCGCATAAGAGCCTCTGATGCGTACCATAGCATGACGAACTGCTTCAACCGGAGATTCCCCATATTTTTTGTAATAGTAAGCTACAAGATTCACTGCAACTTCTGTATCCGTAGAAGAATAAAAAGAATATCCCTTACGCAAAAGCTTCTCTTTCAGCTCCTGATAGTTCTCAATGATCCCGTTATGTACAGCAATCACATTTCCATCATTACTAATATGAGGATGCGCATTCCGCTCAGAAGGCTCCCCATGAGTTGCCCATCTGGTATGTCCGATTCCACACATACCCGGAACAGATTCCCCTCCGTTTGTTTTTTCCGCAAGAATCCTAAGACGCCCCTTCGCCTTGATCACCTCAGTATCCTTTTCCCCGTCACGAACTGCAATACCCGCCGAATCATAGCCTCTATATTCCAGTTTAGAAAGACCATCCAGAAGAATTGGTGCTGCCTGCTGCTTTCCTGTAAATCCAACAATTCCACACATAACTTTATACTCCTCTTATCACCCATGTACTCTAAATTCATTTCTCTTCAGAAATAAATCATATTTTTATTCGGCTGCATGTCCCTTTCTACGGACAACATCCACAACCTGATCCACATATTTTCTGCAAAGTTCCTCACTCTCAGCTTCAACCATCACACGGAGCAGCGGCTCTGTACCGGACTCCCTCACCAGGATCCTGCCTGCATCACCCAATTCATCTGCGACCCGCTGCACTGCTGCCTGCACATCTTCATCAGCCTGGGCAGCCACCTTATCAAGAACTCGTACATTCTCCAGCACCTGCGGATAAATCTTCAGTTCCGCAGTAAGCTCGCTGAGTTTTTTCTTCTTTGCCATTATAACTTCCATCATCTTCAGGCTTGTAAGAATACCATCACCCGTCGATGCATACTTGGAAAAAATAATATGTCCGGACTGCTCCCCTCCAAGACGGCACCCGTTCTGCATCATATATTCATAAACATATTTGTCGCCAACAGCAGTTTTCGCATACCCGATATCAGCTTCATCAAAAGCTCTGTACAGCCCAAAATTGGACATCACAGTAGTAACAACTGTATTTGTCAGAAGTTTTCCCCTCTCCTTCATGTACCGGCCATAAACATAAAGGATGGCATCACCGCTGACAACATTTCCCTTCTCGTCCACACAAAGACAGCGATCTGCATCTCCATCATAGGCAAAACCAACATCCAGGCCATTATCAGCTACAAGTTTCTGCAGTCCTTCAATATGAGTAGAACCTGCATTGTTATTAATATTTGTTCCATCTGGCTGGGCATTGATCACATATGTCTCTGCACCCAATGCGTCAAAAACAGCTTTTGCTATATTCCAGGCACTTCCATTTGCACAATCCAGACCAACCTTCATTCCCTTAAAAGAATACACTCCAAGAGAAATCAGATAACCAATGTAACGGTTTCGCCCTGCTGCATAATCTACGGTTCTGCCAATCTCTTTCCCTTTTACAGCCGGAATCTCGTGCCATTTCTGACCAAAAAGCTGCAGTCTGTCATCCAGATAATCCTCAACCAGTGCAATGGTCTCTTCTTCCATTTTTTCACCCTGACCATTGATCAGCTTGATTCCATTATCATAGTAAGGATTATGACTGGCTGAAATCATAATGCCACAGTCAAAACCATCTGTACGGGCCACATAAGCTACAGATGGCGTAGTTGTAACATGAAGAAGATACGCATCAGCACCAGAAGCCACCAGGCCGCCAACCAGCGAATATTCAAACATATAGCTGGAACGGCGGGTATCCTTACCGATCACGATCCGTGCAGCTGCCGTCTCCCCGGCTCTTCTTCGAAGCTCATTATAGTACCATCCCAGAAAACGCCCGATCTTAAACGCATGATCAGCCGTTAAAGAAACACCTGCTTCCCCGCGGAAGCCATCTGTTCCGAAGTATTTTCCCATTTTAGTTCTCTCCTTCGTGTATATTAATATTTTTCTGGCAAAACCATGAAATCAGTAAAACACCTAACATACATCCTAATCCATTATGAACAATATCATCAAATTCAAATAATCCCCGGCAGGTAATCAGTTGCAATGTCTCAATCACAGACGATGTTCCAAAACCGATCAGCAAGCCTTCTTTCCATCCGATTTTTCGTCCCAATGTCACCGGAACCAAACATCCATAAGGCAATAGCAACAAGCAATTCAAAATATTTTCCTTAAGCATCTCTCTGTCATGATGCAGAAAAACCGCTTTCCAGGACCAGAAAAGATGCAGTTCATATTGTGGCTGTGCATATGGAATCCGCGTAAAAACCGTGGATTCCAGCACTGTCCATAAATACATAAATAGAGAAATTCCTGCAAGACCTTGAGAAAAACGAATTCTGTCTTTTTTGTATAATCGAAACAAATTTCCCGCAAGTAAAATTAATAATATAAAAAACCAAAAGAAACCTTTTACTCCCCAATTTGAATTCTGTGTGACGATTATCCTGTATATTCTCATTTAAATTTATAACTTATCTTTTAATCTCTGTAAAAAATGTCTCGTGTATACACTTTGTCTTTTACATCATTCAAACAAACATCATACCTGTTTGCAATAATTGCATGACTTTGCTTTTTAAATTCTTCCAAATCGTTTACAACCCGGCTGCCAAAAAAAGTACTTCCATCTTCCAATGTTGGCTCATAAATAATAACTGACGCACCTTTGGCTTTAACACGCTTCATAACTCCCTGTATAGAAGACTGCCGGAAATTATCTGAATTTGATTTCATAGTAAGACGATATACACCAATTACAACCTCTTTTTCCATAGAAGCATCATATGTATTCTCATCTCCATAAGCATAATATCCAGCTTTCTGTAACACACGATCTGCTATGAAATCTTTCCTTGTTCTATTAGACTCAACGATTGCAGACATCATATTCTGTGGAACATCTGCATAATTTGCCAGAAGCTGCTTTGTGTCTTTCGGTAAGCAATATCCACCATAACCAAATGACGGATTGTTATAATGAGAACCGATTCTAGGATCAAGGCACACCCCATTAATAATCTGCTGTGTGTTCAGTCCCTTCATTTCTGCATAAGTATCAAGCTCATTAAAATATGAAACTCTGAGAGCCAAGTATGTATTAGCAAATAGTTTTACCGCTTCTGCTTCTGTAAATCCCATTATCAAAGTATCAATATTTTCTTTAATCGCACCCTCCTGTAACAATCCAGCAAACGTGTTCGCAGCTTTTACAAGTCTAGCATTTTCAACATCTGTTCCCACAATAATTCTGGATGGGTACAGATTATCATATAATGCTTTTGACTCTCGTAAAAATTCCGGACTGAAGATAATATTATCACAGTGGAATTTTTCTCTAATACTTGCGGTATACCCTACCGGAATTGTAGATTTAATTACCATAATTGCATCTGGGTTATATTCAATAACCAGCTTAATCACAGCTTCTACCGCTGATGTATCAAAAAAATTTTTCTTACTGTCATAGTTCGTAGGTGCAGCAATAACTACAAAATCCGCATCTTTATATGCAGATTCCGCATCTAATGTAGCTGTCAGATTTAACTCTTTTTCCTTTAAGTATTTTTCGATGTATTCATCCTGTATCGGACTGATCCTTTTATTGATTTTCTCCACCTTTTCTGGAACAATATCAACTGCTATTACCTCATGATTTTGAGATAATAATGTGGCAATAGAAAGTCCCACATATCCAGTTCCTGCTACTGCTATTTTCATTTTACTTCTACCTCCCCAAATACTATACTTCTTCAAAAAATGTATCCGGTCTTTCTGGATTAAAAATCTCATTACATGTCATAACAGTCACAAGATTTTCCGTTTCACTCAAGTTGATAATATTATGTGTCCAGCCTGGAATCATATGTATAGCCTCAATTTTATCTCCGCTTACTTCAAATTCCACCTTTTCTCCTGTATTAATATTGCGTTCCTGAATTAAGCCATGTCCTGCCACAACAATGAAAAGTTCCCATTTAGAATTATGCCAATGCTGTCCTTTTGTAATTCCCGGCCTGCTGATATTAATTGACACCTGACCGCAATCCTGAGTATGCACTAATTCTGTAAAACTACCACGATCATCCACATTCATTTTTAATACATATTTAAATTTTTCTGTTGGAAGATATGTTAAATACAAACTGTACAATTTCTTTGCAAAAGAGCCTTCTGGCATCTTAGGCATCATAAGTGTCGTTGGCTGTTCTTTAAACTGCTGCAATAAGTCCACGATTTCTCCCAATGTAACTTTATGTGTTACTGGAACGCAACAATATTTTCCATCAGCTTTTATAACCGTTTCCACACCATCAAATTCGCAGTGCTTCTCCTTGCCTTCTATCAGATCAAACATACCTTCTACTAAATCATCAATATACAGCAATTCCAATTCTGTGCTACTATCATTTACAGTAAATTCTTCATCATTTGCTACCGCCCAACAGAAAGTTGATACTGCAGAATTATATTTCGGTCTGGAATGTCCCATCAAATTAGGGAAACGGTATACGGCAACCTTAGCTCCTGTTTCATTTGCATAATCAAAAAACAATTCCTCGCCTGCTTTTTTTGAACGTCCATACTCTGAGTTTCCAAAACGTCCTGCAAGTGTAGCCTGTATTGATGAAGAAAGCATAATTGTTGCTTTATTATTGTACTTCTTTAATGTATTCAGTAAATCAGAAGCAAATCCAAAATTCCCTTTCATAAAATCTTCCGGATTTTCAGGACGATTTACTCCCGCCAGATTAAATACAAAATCAGCCTTCTGACAATACTGATCTAATTCTTCTGGCGTTGAATCAAGATCATACTCATAAATATTTTCTACTGAGATATTCGGTCTTGTCCTATTTTTGTTATCCCGGATATTTTTTAAATTATTTACTAAGGCAGTCCCTACCATGCCTTTCGCACCTGTTATCAAAATATTCATACAACTCACATCCTTATTCCATTTGTTATAGAATCAGCGCAACATTCCACTTACACTTCTTTTCTCCAAACCATTTTATTAACAACACCAGTATAGCTCTGAATAATTTTTACAACTTTTGAACTAACATTTTCTTCAATATAATCTGGAACTGGAACACCATAATCTCCTGCTCTGTTCATTTCAACTGCAGTATCAACAGACTGTAACAATCCTTTTTCGTCAATTCCTGAAAGAATAAAACATGCTTTATCTAATGCTTCCGGACGTTCTGTTGATGTGCGGATACATACAGCCGGGAATGGATGTCCAACTGATGTAAAAAAGCTACTCTCTTCCGGTAATGTTCCCGAATCTGACACTACTGCAAACGCATTCATCTGCAGACAGTTATAATCGTGGAACCCAAGTGGTTCATGCTGAATTACTCTCGAATCAAGTTTAAATCCAGTGGATTCAATTCTCTTTTTGCTTCTTGGATGGCATGAATATAAAATTGGCATATCATACTTCTCAGCCATCTTGTTGATTGCATTAAATAAAGATAAGAAATTCTTTTCTGTATCAATATTTTCCTCACGATGTGCTGACAGCAAAATATATTTCCCTTTTTCCAAGCCAAGTCTGCTATGAATGTCTGATGCTTCAATCTCTGCCAGATTATTATGCAATACCTCTGCCATAGGCGAACCAGTTACATAAGTACGCTCTTTTGGCAAACCACAATCCGCTAAATATCTGCGTGCGTGTTCAGAATATGCCATGTTCACATCAGAAATAATATCTACAATACGTCTGTTTGTCTCTTCAGGCAAACACTCATCTTTACAACGATTACCTGCCTCCATATGAAAAATCGGAATATGCAATCTCTTCGCACCAATTACTGACAGACAGCTATTCGTATCTCCAAGAACCAGCACCGCATCCGGTTTAATCTCCACCATCAGCTTATAACTCTGTGCAATAATATTTCCACAGGTTTCTCCAAGATCTGCTCCGACAGCGTTCAGATATACTTCCGGATTTTCCAACTTTAAGTCCTTAAAAAATACACCATTTAAATTATAATCATAATTCTGTCCGGTATGCGCAAGAATCACATCAAAATACTTACGAGTTTTATTAATCACAGCAGCCAAGCGGATAATTTCCGGTCTGGTTCCTACAATAATTAACAATTTTAATTTTCCATTTTCTTTCCATTTCACATTATCATATGTTCCCATTGCCATTTGCACTCTCTTTCTTTGAATATTCTATCAATATACGTTATTCACTTCATTATAGTAATCATGTGATACTTGCAGATTCTTTACTTGTTGAATCTATCATAATTACTTCTGGAACTTTTTTACCTTCATCTATATCTCTATTATAGCGATCAAGAAGTTTTTTTACCTTTACTGGATTTCCAACATCAACTAATACATAAATCATATTATCCGTCTGTTCAGCTTTTGCATATTCCTCCACCTGCGTGTCATATCCATGCATATACTGACCATTAGAAGATAATTTTACTTCTATAACCGTTATATCCTGTCCTCGGCTAATTTTGAAGTCCACCGGTCCTCTACCCTCATCAGCTTCACAACTTAGGCTTAAATTATTTGCCT
Organism: Blautia schinkii; assembly: GCF_013304825.1. Taxonomy (GTDB): domain Bacteria; phylum Bacillota; class Clostridia; order Lachnospirales; family Lachnospiraceae; genus Blautia_A; species Blautia_A schinkii_B. Next base: position 114,883 of record NZ_JAAWUO010000007.1, read on the forward strand.
GAATATAGGCTATACCAGATAAGTGAATCACTCGCTGCACAATTTTTTCACGCTTCTGAGTTCCGGCACTTAATATGACTTCCCAGCCTCTATTATATTCTACCCAATTTTTGAAAAAATTTAAAATCTCAAGTGAAGCAGCTTTGCTGTCAATTTCCCTGCTTTTATGTTTTGACAACCATGATATTCCACTTTTCTCTATTCTCTGCCATAATTTAGCAAGAAAATAATCAATCTGTTCTTCCGGATTGTATGCATCCAGTTTTTCCTCTCGATACGCTTCGATAACCTGCTTACACTTTTCTGAATCCTTAAATATTTTCTCCCGCAAATAATATTTGCGATCAGTTGCAGCCCATTGTGTCCAGTGTTCTGCTACCTCATTATTCATCATAGCACGAATTGTATTATTCTCTACAATGACTGAATCTATTTCTTCCCATGATTTTGCTACCGGCAATTTATGCAATATTTCTGTCGGAAGCAAGAGTACCTCATATCCTTTTGCCGGGTTGCATAATAATCCATTATTAAACAACTTATCCGGATAATTATCTATTGTAATTCCAAGTTGTTGATTCACTCTCTCCGTATATGCCTGTATGTCTGGTAAAATCAATGTTGCAATCATATCGCTTAAACGATCGGGTCCAACATTATCCTGAAACAATGGCAACAGTTGAAAAAATTCCGGATCTTCAATTCCTGCCTTAACTATATCATATGCTGTTTCCAGCACCATTTTTGATATTTTAGTTCCAAATCCTGATCCGGGTGCTTTCTCTCCAAAGCCCAGACAAATGCCATTTACTTCTGAGAACTTGAATATGTCAAGTGCAGCCCGAAAATATGTATCTTTTACGTTTTTCTGTTCTGCACGATCCAACAATTTTATGATTTTCCGAAAAAAATCATTGATTCTATCATAAGAGCCTTCAAATTCTGGAGTAGTTGTTTCTTTCAATCTCTGGATATTAATAAAAAAAGCATTATCCTTATCCAGAACAGGATCAAATACACCTATGTTCTCCAATGCTTCTCCTATTTTCAAATAATCTGATAACAGCATTTTTCAAAGCACCTCATCTCTGCCACAGCATGTCCCAGCCTTTGTTAAAGTATTTTAATCTAAACTCATCACAGGCAGTTTTGTACTGGCTCATTATAATTACCGCATCACTATATGTGCTTCTTCCTTTTCCATTCGCCTGTCCATCATCAGCTTCCTGTAACAAATCCAAATACTGTGTAGAATCTTCTGATGCCATTATCTGTTTCAGAGGAGAAAGCACACGATTGACTCGACTCGTCTTAAATGCATTCGTTAAGGCATCTGGTTGTTTTTTTGCCAGTGATGAAAATTCCGCATATAAACCACCCAATAATTTTGCAAGTAAATTAAACTGTTCCTCGTCTGTAGCTTCCATATCTTCCTTTTCATCAAGTGCTTTAACAATTACATCTACATCATCTCTTATTCGACTTGCTAATGTTGCACATTTCGGTATTCCCGGAGTTTTTTGCAGTTCATAAACATGTCCCTTCTCCAACAGTTCCAGATTATCATATATGCGTTCTACATTAACATCAAAATTTGAATTTTCGCTCATCATGCACTCCCCCTTCCGTTATATGTATTTATTACTATTCCATCTTTGCAAGTTCAGCCTGAATATATGCCAAAGAAGCAATCTTTTCTTTTGTTTCTTCCAAATTTAATCTCTTTGTATTATTAGAATTAAACTCTGTCAGAGTATTTCTCTTTTCATCACCGTCTTTGAAATATTTATCATAATTCAAGCCTCTGTTATCTGCCGGAACACGATAGAAATTCCCCATATCAACAGCTTTCGCACATTCTTCATTTGTAAGAAGTGTTTCATACATCTTCTCTCCATGACGAATACCAATTACCTTAATATCCTCTTTCTTGCCACCAAACAGCTCGCACACTGCTTCAGCCTGTGTCTGAATTGTACAAGCTGGCGCTTTCTGAATCAGAAGATCTCCATTCTCGCCATGCTCGAATGCAAATAATACAAGATCAACAGCTTCCTCCAAGCTCATAATAAAACGTGTCATAGATGGTTCTGTCAAAGTAATCGGATTTCCCTGCTTGATCTGATCAATCCAAAGTGGAATAACTGAGCCACGACTGCACATAACATTTCCATAACGAGTACAGCAAATCTTTGTTTTTCCAGACATTCTAGATTTTGCAACCGCAACTTTTTCCTCGATTGCTTTTGTAATTCCCATTGCATTAATCGGATACGCTGCCTTATCTGTTGATAAGCAAATAACAGACTCTACACCTTCCTCAATTGCTGCTGTAAGTACATTTTCTGTTCCAATGACATTTGTACGAACTGCCTCCATAGGGAAAAATTCGCATGATGGAACCTGCTTTAAAGCTGCTGCATGAAAGATGTAATCTACTCCTGGCATTGCGCCTCTTACAGACTGCAAATCACGAACATCTCCAATATAAAACTTAATTTTATCTGCTACTTCTGGCATTCTCGCCTGAAAATCGTGTCGCATGTCATCCTGCTTCTTTTCATCTCTTGAAAAAATACGAATCTCTCCAATATCTGTTTTAAGAAAACGATTCAAAACTGCATTCCCAAATGAACCAGTTCCACCAGTTATCATTAATGTTTTTCCTTTAAATAAACTCATTTTTTTCTCCTTTTATTTTATATTTTATTTTTTCTTAATAACCAAACCCACAATTTTATTTTTTGTTACTTTCCAATAAATTAAACAAATTACTGCATATGTAATTATTCCTGTCAAAACTTCAAAGAAAAGAGCAACAATTCCTCCATTAAAGCACAGAGCCACTACTCTTACAATTGTAAACATAATAACTCCGAACACCACATATATCATGGACTTAAAAAATGTAGTTAAACATGAAATATATTTATTCATTTTTATATATTGCCAAACACAACTCACCAATTCTGCCACTAATGTACCAATAACTGCTCCTAATGCTCCTAACCTTGATATTAAAAACCAATTCACCACAAAATTAACACCTGCACCGCAAAATACAGACTCTATAAATATTTTTTCTTTATGATTTGGTATTAAATATTGCATTCGAGCAATTTCTGAAAGACCTTTTATTACAAGAACCGGGGATAGAGCAATAATTAATCTGATACATTCATCATAACCCTTCCCAAAAAAGAACGGTGTAAACTCTTTTGAAATTGCAGAAATTCCACATGCCATTGCTACAGCAACTACAATGATTAATTCAATAGAAAGTAAAAAAAGTTTTCTTGCTTCCTCTAATTTTCCTTCTTTATTTAAAGAAGTCATCCTCGGTAACATAACAGTCCCAACACCCGTTAATATGCCTATTGGAATGTTAATAATTTTATCAGCGTTATAGTAATAACCTACTTGTTTATAAGTACTTAATAAGCCCAACATCGTTTTATCCATAATGTGATAAACTGACATTGCCATCAATGGAACAAACAAAACTAAATTAGGTTTTATGTGGCTAACAATTTCAAACCATGAAATCTCTTTAATAGCTTTTAAGTCTATCTCTTTTGATGCAAAAAACCAAAGTATTGCATTACTAAGAAACGTACTACCAGACATAATTACTGTGTATATCCAAAGATCACTCGGCTTTCTAACCAACATTAAAATTAATATTACAGAGCAAATTCGAATAACCATATTTCTTGACACAGTTATCTTAAATTTCTCTACTCCAAAAAATAGCCAGTTAATATCGACCAATGATCCTAATAAGTAAAAAATTTGTAAAAAAGCTATGTATGTATTTTGAGAACATATCTGGGTCAAATAAAACGCATACACGCTTATTGAAATTACTGTACAACATAATTGAAGTATATAAATATTCCAAAACGTCCTACTTCTTTTTCCTCTATCTTTCCCACAATCTGCAATGGTTCTCGTTCCATAATTAACTACGCCAAGCATTGCAAATAATGTAAAATAATTAACGATAGATTGTGTATATGAAAAAACCCCTTGCTTTTCAGCTCCCAATACTCTAGCTAAATATGGTGATGTAATTAATGGAATACATGTGTTTAATATTTGATATATCGTTTGATAACCTAAATTCTTTTTAAGTTTACTCATTTTTTATCCTCAAAAATTTCTTTAAATATCTTTTATGGAAAATATGTACGATTCAAAATATCTACAATCTGTTTTATTAAACTAATCATTATAAAATCTATATATACAAATTTATTATCTCTAAACTTCTATAAATAAAATCGTAGTATATTAAATACATACATTATATAACTCTCGTTATATCCCTCTTCCATATAAATCCACCTCAAATCTTCAGACTAACTTTTGACATAATATACATAGGAAGCATATAAAACCATATCACAATCGTCATATATTGACACCAATCACCTCGTTGTCCACTAATAACAATAAATACCGCAAATATGTAATAACATATATTTTGCAAACAATGATCTGCACCTGATTCTAATCTTCGATAATATCTTTTGTCTAATTTACCACATACCGTTCCCCACAAAAAAGGAAACAGCACTATACCAAAATATCCTAATATAGCATATCCTTCTCCTAAAACACTATTACCAGCAGTAGAATAACCCGATGCAGCTTTCATAGGATTAATATATTTCAAAACTTGCATACTAAGTGGCTCTGGTTTATTTGTCCATATTTCTCTTGGAACAAATGCAAAAATAGGTTTGAGATAAACTATTGGGTTAATATATGGGGGATTTTTTTTAAGTAATTCATCAAACCAATAATAACTAGAACTAAAGTCTGTACTCTCAAACACATATTCAAGATCTAACATATCTGAAAAGCTTCTGCCTGTATTTAATCCGAAAGTTCTCACAAAGTTCATTGCAACCAACACTGTTCCTATACCGACAATACCAGCAACTACCAAAAATAGCTGTTTACGTTGTGGTTTATTTCGTATTTCATAAATTAGAATCATCGCTACAATTGAAATCAAAAAAATTCTAGTAAATCCAAATAATACTGTTTCTAAAATATATATACATAAACATATAACACTATTTATTTTCTGTTTGGATGATTCTGCAGTCATCCATAAACAAAGTATACAAGGGACAAGCAAATGTACGGAAAAAACATACGAGCTGCTACTTGAATCGTTTTCCAGTGCAAATTGTTTTGCAGTCATATTTCCAGCTAGTATAGATGTTATTCCTGATGTCCCCAATTTACTTATTAATACCACTATCGATAATGCAAAAAAAGCCCAAAAGCATATATTGGCTATTCTATATTTGGGGAATAATAAAATTCCAATAGTATTAGTTCTACCCTTTCCCCACACGAGTCTACTTCCAAAAGTAAGTCCTATAAAATAGCAAACGATTCCAACTAATGCCACTACATCAATTAATACTTTTTTTTCAAAATTAATATTTTTCTCATACAGCGGATATACTACAAATATCAATATATAGCAAAATACCCACAGTGAGGAAGATGACACTAATCTGTTATTTTTATAATTATATAAAATTATCAGACATGCCATAATAAAAATTAACAATTTAAGCATTTTCATACTCCATTTTCTTTAACCATTTTTCCATACAAGTACATCATTCAAGTACTTTTTTGCGATTTCAGAATCCCTATAACCGTAAGCGGTTAATACCGCCTGCTTCCTAATTTCTTCCACTTTTTGTTTTGACTCTTTTTCAATTCTATTCAATGTTTCTACCAACTCATCCGTATCTCCCTGTTTTGATAAAAATCCATTTTTTCCATCAATAATTACTCCATCTACTCCTCCCGCTTTTGAGGCAATTGTGACACAACCAGCTAACATAGCTTCAATATAAACCATACCAAAAGTTTCATTATCACTAACCATGATAAAACAATATGATTTTTTCATCATTTTATATACTTCATCTCTTGGTAGTTGTCCATGAAAAATAATATTTTTTTCAATTTTAAGATCTTTTGATAACTGTTTTAACTTAGCTTCTTCAGCTCCCTCTCCAACAATATGGAGAATTGCTTTGTCTTGATATTTTTTATGCAAGGCTCGAATAATGACATCGACATTCTTATATTTGACCAAGCGTCCAACATATATAAAATTTAAACTATCTTCCAACTCTAACGAATTAATATTTTCCATTTGTTGCTCTGCTAAATCATCTGGAATTCCTGAATAGCAAATAAATGGTTTTTTCATTAAATTTAGTTTTTTCATTACATAATTTGCATATGTTTCATTTCTACAACCAACTGCATCTAACTTCTTTATATTCTCAATTAAATTGAATTTTTCAATATTTTTTTCCGAACAATCGCCATGAAAAACCATTGAAATTTTCGCATTGTATTTTTCTCCTAATTTCACGATTAAATCAATTTGAGGATTAACCCAATGTGAAATAATAACTTCTGGTATAAATTTTTCTCTATCTAAAATATTTTCTATTTTTTTTATTTGGCCATTTATTCTTATTTTACTAAATTTTCCATGTGGTAAAGCTTTCTTTAACGGTAGCCTAAAAATTTTTACCCCATTCGTCCTAGTTATCAATGTTTTTCTTGCAGATTTTACTGGAAAATTGTGTCCTAATTTAGATTCCATTTTTTTCCTTACAAATTCAGGAATCCAATAAAACGGTAAAGGAAAGCAACTATTATTATGTACTACAATAATATCATGTCCTTGTTCAGCCCACTTATCGCAAAAATACTTTACTGTTGGTGTCACTATCTCAGATCCATCATCCGGTTCCGGATATACACTTGTTAAAACTAATATTTTCATTTTCCCACTCCACTGTTGACCTATAATACCTAGTCTAATTATTTCTTAAAATGCTTCATTATTATGTTATATCCTGTTTTCGTTGAATAATATTCATTTAAGTAATTCCATTCCACATCTGCAACATTTCCAATTTGCATTATTTTTTCTGTACATTTCCCAAATGCTTCAACATTATTACTTTCACACCAATTTCCAAATCCAGCATTTTCTACAATACGACCTATATCCGTATTTAAATCTGTGCAAGCCAACACCGGAATTTTCGCTTGCATATAACTCAATAATCGGCTGGGAAAATTAGGTATAGTAAAGCGATGATCCAAAAAAATCATTCCTACATCGCATGCTCCTACCATAGTATCGTAATCTTCTTGAGGCAATCTTTTCATCAATCTTATATTATTCTGATTGCTACTTTTTACAAATTCCTCAATTTTTCCATATTCAGTGCCATCTCCTACAATAAGGAAATAATTATCCTTACTGTTTTCTTGGCTATGTAAACACTCTATCAAAAAATCTATTCCTTGTGGTTTTCCCAAGTTACCACCATAAACAAACACCTTTTTTTCTAAAGGAATATCATATTTTTTTCTAATGCTTCTGCGTTCTTCTTCGTTTATAGATTTATCCACTACTTCAATACAATTTGGACACACTTCCACTTTATAATCATCAATCTCTGGGTTGTTTTGTTTTACATATTCTACATTTGCCGGACTCATACAGCCAATATAGTCTGATAAGCCATAAAGCTTTTTTTCTTTGTTACGGAAAAATTTATACAAAATTCCCTTAATACCAGATTTACTCATCATACCTATATCTACAGCATTCTGAGGAAAAATGTCTTTAAGCAAAAGATATGTTTTTGCATTATCTCTACGCTTTACATATTCTATTGCATTGCAAAACGTAATCGGAGGCGTCGAGTACATAACAAGATCAAATTTAACATTTGAATAATATTTTTTTATTGCTTTAATAAAAATTGGCTCTATTGACAACTGGGCAAGACCTTTTTCTATTAAACTTACCATTCCTGTTACATTTCCAGTTCTCACATGAAGCATGTGAATTCCATTTTTTTCTTCATGCGCAGTCTGAAGTCCTGTTCTTTTTTCATATGGACTAATTGTATATACAGAATGTCCGGCATCACGAAAATAGCGTAATAAATCGCAATATATTGTATGTTCTTCAATATCATCCATTTTTCCTATTGTCATAAATAAAACATTCATATATATTACACCTCAAAATTCTTTATACAAATTTCATTGTACTTCATCATATAAATGTCTGATTTATATGTTCCAATAGCTGACTTATTAATATTTCCTTCAAGATTGTTTTCTATCAGTTTCATATGGTCACATCCACTCTCATACGCATGAGGATATCCCCCGCCAAAACGTGGATTAACTTCTGATATATAATACTCTCCATCAATATCAAAAATATCAATATCAATCTGGCCTCTATATCCAGCTTTTGAAACAAATTTCTTAATAAGGTCAAATAACTTATCATCCTTAAAAGAAACAGCTTTATCGGTTTCTCCAGCTCTCATTTTTAATTTCTTCTTTGTAAAAATGGAAACAATTTCTCCAGAAATCATATCAATATATACATCTGCACCTATTTCTTGTCCATTAAGAAATTCTTGAATCATAAGTCCCTCATCATGTGCAAATAACAATTCTACTGTTTCCTTATCATAAACTTTTGAAATAGCAATACTTGCGCTTCCTCTCGCCGGTTTCACAAATACTGGATATGTTATTGTTTTATTATCAATATCTTTATAGAACTCTTCCTTATCCATATAAGATTTTGCACAATTATATCCATTTTTGTTAAGCCACAAAAACATCTGATATTTGTCTAACGACATTTCGCACAGTTCATATGAAGAACCAATTACTTTTACACCGATATCTTCAAATTTTTTTTCATTCTGAGCAAGCAACGATAATTCTGGATCTATTAATGATAAAACACCACTGATGTTTTCTTTTTTACATATATCAAAAATAATGTCCATATATTCCGGATCTGTCATTTTAGGAACAATATAGTACTTATCTGCTTCATATATTGCAGGTGCCAGTTTACTCATATCAGTTGCAACAACCTTCCCATTTCCTGCAAGCGTTTTTACAAAGTATTCAACTATTTTATTTCTAGTTCCTGCACTTAAAATCAATATATTCATAATGTGTTACTCCTTTAATTACTTATTACTATTTTCATTCTTTAACTTTTCCGCACGTATTTCTGCCATATTACCTTCTGTTTTATTCGTATCAGTTGCAATATTGCTATGTGATAAGAATTTTTTTACCGTTTGAAATATAATTTTTACATCTCCTAAAAACGTGATTTTTTCAGTGTATTGAACATCCAACTCAAATCGTTTATCCCAGTCTAAATAATTTCTTCCATTAACTTGTGCTAATCCAGATAAGCCAGGTCGAACATCATGTCTATGTCGTTCTCGTTCTGTATACCAAGGAAGATAAGATGGCAGCAACGGCCTTGGTCCTAAGATGCTCATATCGCCTTTGGCTATATTAAACGCTTCTGGCAGTTCGTCTAAACTAGTTGCTCTAAGCATTTTTCCAAATTTGGTAAGTCTCTCACTATCTGGCAATAACTTTCCATTTTCGTCCTTTGCATCTGTCATTGTTCTAAACTTATATAATTTAAATATTTTTTCATCTTTTCCTGGTCTATCCTGTGTAAAAATCACTGGAGAACCCAATTTCACTCTAACCAATATTGCAATTATCAGATACAACCATGAAAAAACTATTATTGCTATTAAACTACATATCAAATCTAATGGTCTTTTTATATATTTTTCATATGGACCATATGGCTTATGCTTTATTTTTTCCATTACAAATTCCTCTATTTTACTCGAAGCAACACTTAATCACTTCAATAATTCTATCCTGCTGCTCTGCTGTCATTTTATTATCACTTGGCAAGCATAATCCTCTTGTAAAAATGTCCATTCCCACATCAACAACTCCACCTGCAATATAAGCATTTGATCTGGCACGTCCATTTCCATCTCTGACGACAAATGGATTTAAGCGATAAATTGGCTGCATATGCATCGGTTTCCAAATTGGACGTCCTTCTGCATTGATAGACGCAATTGCTTCCAAAATCTCTGTCGGGCAAGACTTTCCTGTTTCTTTCACATAACATACATCCTGCTCGCCACGAACCTGTTTACACATTGCATCCATATCAATAATCATGCAAGACAGCCAATAGTTTGGTTCAGAGTTTTCCAGATCCATTGGATTCATAGATACTGGCAGTCCTTTTAAGCCCTCTTTATATCTCTCATAAATTGCTTTCTTCTGTGCAATATGCTCTTTCAGATAAGGAAACTGTCCACGAACAACACCAGCAACCACATTACTCATCCGATAGTTGTATCCCAGTTCTTCATGCTGATACCATGCAGCATTTTCTCTCGCCTGAGTTGACCACTTACGAACCTTATTTGCTGCTTCTTCATCATCTGTCAGGAAGCATCCACCAGCACTACCAGTAATAATCTTGTTTCCATTAAAGGAAATCGTATTATACTTTCCAAATGTGCCAGTCTGTACTCCCTTATATGTAGCTCCCATAGATTCTGCAGCATCTTCTACCAGAATTGCATTATGTTTCTTGATAACGGCATTTAATTCGTCTACTTTTCCTGGTGTTCCATAAAGGTGAGCAACTACTACTACCTTCGTATCCGGATAAATTTCAAATGCTTTTTCAAGTGCCACCGGGTCCATATTCCATGTGTCATATTCCGTGTCAATGAATACCGGTTCACCGCCCTCGTAAACAACAGGATTTACAGTGGCATCAAAAGTCATATCTGAACAAAAAACTTTCTTTCCTTCCAATGCACCATGTCCAACTTTTGGCATACCATATGCTTCAATACCAGCTAATTTCATAGCAAGATGCAATGATGCTGTTCCGGCAGATAATGCAACTGCATGTTTGCATCCAATATATTCACATGCCATTCTTTCAACTTCGTTGATATTTTTTCCAACTGTGGACATCCAGTTTGTTTCATACGCTTCTTTCACATATTCAATTTCCGGACCATGCATAGTCGGACTGCTCAACCAAACCTTTGATTCAAATTTTTCAAAATTATTGTTCTCTTTAAACATATGTAATTACCTCTTTTATATCGCTCCATGTTGTGGTTATTCTTTATGCAATCTCTTTGTTTACCTCTTCTGGTGTCTTAAATGTTGGTACAACACTTCGGAGAGCTTCTTTTGCAATCAAATCATCACCTGTATCACAGGCATCTCTAAGAACTTTGATTTTTTTATAAATCTCTTCTTTATTTAAAGCTGTATCTCTTTCAATAAAAATCATACTATTATCCGTTTTATCCAGTTCCTCTGTCTTAACCAAAAGCTCCTCATACAGCTTCTCGCCCGGTCTTAATCCCGTTTCAATAATTTCAATTCCCTGTACACCAGACAGACGAATCATATTCTCTGCCAGATCCATAATCTTTACTGGCTGTCCCATGTCAAGAACAAACAGCTCTCCATTATTGGCAATCGCACCACTCTGAAGAACAAGCTGTGATGCTTCTGGAATTGTCATAAAATATCTGATGATTCGTTTATCTGTAACTGTAACCGGTCCCCCATTAGTAATCTGGCGTTTAAATAATGGAATAACCGATCCGGCACTGCCAAGTACATTTCCAAAACGAGTCGCACTGTATCTTACTTTTCCATGAGTACTTGCGCTTTGAACGATCATCTCGCACATTCTCTTAGTTGCACCCATTACGTTTGTCGGATTAACCGCTTTATCCGTGGATACCATCATAAAGCGTTCCGCACCATACTCCTCACAAAGCTCCACCAGATTCTGTGTGCCAAATACATTGTTGTAAATGGCTTCTACACAGTTATGCTCCATCAATGGGACATGCTTGTGAGCGGCTGCATTGATAATGATCTGTGGATGATATTTTTCAAATACTCTTTCAAGAGCTTTTCTATGAGTGATGGAACAAATTTCAATCTGCAAATCCAGCTTATTTCCATATGCGATCTTCAATTCCTGCTGAACATCATATGCACCATTTTCATAAATATCTAAGATAATGATCTTCTTCGGATTCATCTTGGCCAACTGTCTGCACAGTTCTGACCCAATAGAACCGCCACCACCTGTGATCAGTACTACTTTATCTTTGTAATATGCATTGGTACGCTCATCCGAAACAACTAAAGGTTTTCTAAATAAAAGCTCCTCAATATCAAATTCTCGAAGATGACGTTTTCCTCCTGCCGCATACATAGTCGGATAATCATATACTTTTAATTTGTATCCCGCATTCTTGTAATACTCATAAAGAGTTTTCTTCTTTGCTGCATCCATTGATGGGATTGCAAAAATGATTTCCTGTACTTCAAATTCGCCTAACTTCTTAAAAGTTGCTTCCGTTTCAGACCAAACCGGAATGCCATGTATATCTCGTCCAACTTTTTCCTTATTAATATCAATAAAACATCTTGGTACATACGCTGCTTCTGAATTGTTCAAAAGTTCTTCTGCCAAACTCACACCAACTCGTCCAGCACCAATAATTGCAACTTTGATCTTCTGCACTTCTTTTTCATTTCCAGCTTCAATACCAGAAAATACATGCAATAATATAGAAAGAATTTTTCCTCTTGTTGTCTCCTGGTTTCCACATTTGTATGCATAGCGATACATCATGCGAAGCGCCAATGCTCCTAATAAATTCAAGCTAACCAATGAAAGTAATCTTGCAAATGTAATTTTTTGAACTGGAAGTAGGAGTTCCAGACATAGATACGCCACAAAAGCGATAGAGTCAGTAAACAGCAAGCGGATATAACACTGAATCCCACCATATCTCCATACTTGCCCGTAAATTTTACCTATTAGACGTGCTGTGAAAATACACAAAACAGAAAGACCTACTTGTTGAAAGATCCCAACAGTTGATAATTTATCCATTCCTCCATATAACACCAGGAGTATAACTGCTACTAATGCATATACAATCAAATCATACCCGACAAGCGTCCAGCGTATGTTTGGCGTGTTATTTTGTTTTGCCTGTTTCATATCCATCTTTGTTTCATTTGTACTATTCATCGTGTACCCCCCCCACGAAAATCAGGGCGGTTTCATCCTTCCTATAATTATTGAACCTTATCATTCCTTTGTTAATGACGTAAACAGAACACTTCCTTGTTCTGTGCTTGTGTTCATTGCAACCATACTTGTTGATTTCACAATTGTTCCTGATTTTAATGTGCAACTATCTCCAATAAAACAATATGGTTCTACCACCACATTGGCACCAATGACCGTTGCCTGCCCAATAGTACTTCCACAGCCGACAACAGCCCTTGGCTCAACAATACAGCCAGGCATTAAATTAGCTGATGGGGAAATAGTAGAATCCATATGAAATAAAACTGGAATATTGTAAAGTGCCTCCAACTTTTTATTCCACTCAAGTCTTTCTGTTCCATCGTCACATGCAGCTATTGCACAGTTATATTCCGGATAAAAACTTTCCACATCCTCCAGTTTTCCAATAGCTTCTTCTCTGTCATTATCTACAAAGGAGATTTCCTCAAAGCAACCCATTGACTCTGCTATTTCCTTTACATAATCTCCATATCTTTCTGAGGCAACAATCAATAATTTCTTTTCCATATGCATCACTCCCTATATATTCACTTGTTATTACCCATATTTTTCTATAAAGCCACTTACTTTATTTGTGTTACTTTTTTAATCAGAAAGGTTCTATCATAACCATAATATTGAGTTTGAAAAATCGGTTTCATACCATAAGCCATGTAGACTTTTAGCGCAATGGTATTCGCTGGGTGTACTGTGGCAACTAATGTATATTCAGATATATCTCCTAAATAACTACACACATGTTCTATCAACTTTTTGGCATAGTTTTTTCCTCTGCATTCCTTCCGTACCATCGTCCACCCAAGCTCATATAATTCTCCATTGGTTGTATAAACTGATTGTAGAATTTCTTGTAAAGCCAAGCTATTTTTCAAGCTCAAATCAATAGCCTGCAACCCCAATATTTTATCATTCTGCATTATCGCAACCACAATACCATTGCTAAGAATTACTGGTAATTCAGTGTCAATATCCTCAATTATGAAGAAATCCTCTCGTTCAAGATTATTATGCTGTTCAACAACAAAATCTTTAATATTATCAAAATCTGAAATTCCCATTTTCTTTATAGATATTTCATCAGAATCATTGTTACTATTAAACTGTAATTTACTATTTTCCTTCTGCACCGCTTGCACTACATCCTTCAAAATTCATTTTTTTCATTTCATCTTTTACAGCCATAGAAGATACTCTCAAAAGGTATTCATTTATACTTTGGCTTCCGCTTTCTTCAATTAAACGCTCCCATAGATGTCTAATCTCTTTTACTCGTCTTTCATCAAAATCAATTTCCCCACCTAATGTAGTTGCATTTCTGTTATCCAGACTAACACCTCTGATCAGACGTAATTCTCCATTGGAAAGTTTAGTAGCAAAAAAACCTTTTCCAATCCACTCCTGCTGTTCAACTGTCAAAGTGTCTATAGAATCAATCGCAAAAACTGTAGTATTTTTACATATAGCGTTCTCTTGACAGTAATATTTCAAACGAATTAAAAAATCTTTAACAGACTCATCCACAACTTCACGACGCAATATATCTTTCTTGTTTTTCATAACACACAGTCTACGTGTCTTAATTCCCTCGTTGTCCATTGATTCCATTTTTTTGACCCATGCGTTTTCATATGCATCGCTGAAATCCAATTCATCGTCCTGCCAAAATGTCATCGCCCAGATTTCACCTGAAAAATTCGTCCCATTAATACTGTGATCGTTAATAATTGAATCCCCAGCCTTTGTAAGCTCACCATAATAATCGTGTCTTGACAATGCACCAGAACGTGCCCCCATTATCCTGTCATTCATAGTATTAATGTATAATCTCATAGAATTGAGATATATTTCTTTTTGTTCTGAATTTTCCAGCATGTAAATCCGTTTATACAAATCATCTAGTTTTAGGCTTTCTTCAATAATTAACAGTTCATTTTTCAGATTTGCATATTCATCTTTTAAGTCCGCATATTCTCCATCCGTTTTTTCCTCATATTCATCTAAAATAAACTTATTGGAAAACTCACTTGTCAAAAATAAAACAGAAACATCTGCAACTAAAATAGCAATGCCCTGATCAATCGTCATACTATTCCACTTTGTCAAAATAAGTGGAATAATAAGCGTACTAATAATCTGACATACAAATACAACTGTCTGTATAGTCTGGGCTTTACTTTGCTTATCTTTTTGTGCGCTCATAATTAGTTAATTTCCTTTTTAACACTTGACTTCACTGAATCCACAAGTTTTGTAAGTTGATTCATAACTTCTTTTGTTTCATGTCCTGATAAATCTGCTGATTCCAGCAAATACATCATATAGCTACTGGTTATGCCGCCATCAATTTTTAAGGTAGTCTCATTCGCATATTCATTATCAATCAGTGAAAGCACAGCCTTTGCAACATCTTTAGCTTTTCCATATTGACTGACTGGCGTACATTTATTCGCTAATTCCACAATATTTCCCTCTACCACTGATTCACTTTGCGGAATCCATCCAGGCGCAACACAATTAACTCTAATATTCCGGTATGGTCCCAGATTATTTGCAAGGGATTTACTTAAATTTTCAATAGCAGCTTTACTAGCATTGTACGAAATAGTTGCAAAAGCTCCTTCAAAAGCCGCACTGCTGGTAACATTAACTATGCAACCATTTTCAACAATGTTGTCTTTTAAACCAATTACAATTGCCGCAATGGCCGTTACATTTGCATTCATGACTCTTGAAAATTCCATATAGTCAAAATCAAAAAATTCATGTCTTAATCCTTTGTCCGCAGTTTCCGCTAACGTCGCATAACAATTTACAATGGCTGTATATTCCCTATTTGAAACCTGTGAAATAAAAGTATTTACAGTTTCGCCAGATGAGTAATTAATCTGAACAAATTCTAATTCGGAAGATATACCATTGTCCTCAACGAATTTTTCTCTATTAATAGAATCTCCTTCATATCCTGCAACAACATAGTATCCTTCATTAATTAATAAAAGAATACTTTCTCTAGCAATTACACTGTTATCAAATCCCATTACTAATGCACTTTTTTTCATTAAATTTTCCTCCTATGGGTGTAAATATTTATATGGTTCACTTGTTCCAATTTCCTTTAACAACTTACGAACAGCATTGCACTTTACAACATTTTGACCATCAAGTTTTCCAGATTCATTTACAGTTTCTCCAAGGCAATACCCACCACAATGTAGTTGGGCCGGACATGACTTGCAATGTAACATTTCTGTTGATTTACGCATGTTTAAGCGTTGTATTTTCTCATAATCCAACTCAAATTCATTAGAACTTTCATTCCATTTTCCTGCAATAAATGGGGACATATGATATGCCTCTGCTCCCAATACAACCATATCGCACGCTGATATGTATCCGTCAGGAGTTAAATGCGGAGCTTCTAATGGTGTGCAACATCTACAATGATAAGGAGATTCTCCATCAAAATTGATTGACAAAAAGCTTCCCCAAAACATTCCTTTGCCCTTTGCATAGTAAAAAGCTTTTATATATTCTGATAAATACAAATCCATATCAAAATGGTACGCTTCTTTTTTCTTAATATCCTGACATACAGGAACTCGCCCAACAGTATAGAAAAGAGGATTAGTCCACACATACCTGATTCCCAATTCATAGAAATAATCAATCATTTCCATCTGTTTACTGATGTTCTTATCCGTAATAGTGACCCTTGCTCCTACCATAAGATTACGGTCATTCTTATTTTCAATAAGCCATCTTACATTATCTTCAAGAACTTCTGCTGATGTACGTCCATTGTATAGATGAGCATATTGTGGATTTAAAGGTCTGTTATAATCCTGAATCTCTTTCATTCCATCAAAGGACATCCACATGATGTTAAAATTTTCTAATGCCCAGTTACGAATTGCTTCAGTGAATACACCATTTGTCTGAATTTCTACAGTAACATCTGATCCCCTATTAGGATGATTTTTAGCATACTCTGTAATTCTCTTTAGCATTTCGAATTCTTGTGTAGGTTCTCCTGGACCATAAAATCTTATATGGCGACTTGGGTTATTATTGAAATACCAATCAATCCCATTTTTTGCGATTTCAAAATTTAAAGTCTGTTCAACAATACAGTTTCTTTCCTTTGCGTTGTAACAATACCGACAGCACAGGTTACATTTTGTTGTCAAAAAGAACGAAATCATTTTTTTGTTTGAATGTGGCATAATGCATCCTCCTTCATAACAGAATGAAATAGTTACTTGTTTTTAACAGTCTTAAAGGCTTCTCTAACACGACAACTAGCCTGTGAATGTTCTTTTTGAAGAGCATCCGCAGGCTAGGTCAAACCTCCTTATCATAATTTTTCAGCTTATAATGTGGGTCAAAATAAGCATCCAAGAAACCATTCAATTTTCATAGTTCCGCTACTCACCCGACACAACCATGCAGAAAAATCATCATAACCAGATTCGACTAAGCCAGCGAAACCCTTGTAAAATCAAGGTTTTTCTTGGTTGTCCCTATTATACCGCTATCTCCATTCAAAATATTGAAAGCCTCCGGTAACTCATCCAAACTTGTACTTCTAAGCCATTTTCCGAATTTGGTAAGTCTTACCTCATCAGGAAGTAATTCTCCATTTTCATCTCTTTCATCTGTCATAGTACGGAATTTGTACATTTTAAAAATTGTCTCTTTTCCATCTTTTCCGATTAAGCCCGGACGATCCTGTGTAAATAAAACAGGACTTCCAAGCTTTATTCTGACGATAGCCGCAACTCCCAAATAAATTGGGCTAAAACATACAATAGCTGCTGATGCACAGATTATATCTAATGCCCTTTTAACATACTTTTCGTAAAAATTCATTTTACGAGCCGGTACTGGCTTTATCATTTCTGCTTTGTATGTTTCTTTTTTTGCATGATTTTTCATAATATGTGATGTAACTGTAACGCCTGCCGTTATAGTTGCAGCAGTTATTCCAATTATCTTTTTCTTTGACACAATTTACACTCCCCAATATTTTTACTCAAAACAAGCCCGAATCACTTCAATAATCCTATCCTGCTGCTCCACGGTCATCTTGTTATCGCTTGGCAAACATAATCCTCTTGTAAAAATATCCATTCCTGCATCAGCAGCTTCACCTGCAATATAAGCATTCGATCTTGCCCGACCATTTCCGTCTCTGACAACAAATGGATTCAAACGATAAATCGGCTGCATATGCATTGGCTTCCAGATTGGACGCCCTTCTGCATTGATTGAAGAAATTGCTTCCAGAATTTCTGTTGGACAGGTTTTTCCTGGTTCTTTTACATAGCAAACATCCTGTTCGCCTCGTACCTGCTTGCACATCGCATCTTTATCAATGATCAGGCATGAAAGCCAGTAATTTGGTTCAGAATTTTCCAGATCCATTGGATTCATAGATACTGGCAATCCCTTGAATCCTTCTTTATATCTTTCGTAGATTGCTTTTTTCTGTGCAATATGTTCATTCAGATATGGAAGCTGTCCGCGTACAACTCCCGCAATTACATTACTCATTCGGTAGTTGTATCCTAATTCTTCATGCTGATACCATGCAGCATTTTCTCTGGCCTGGGTAGACCATTTACGTACTTTATTAGCTGATTCTTCATCATCTGTCAGGAAACAGCCTCCTGCACTTCCTGTGATGATCTTATTTCCATTAAATGAAATCGTATTATATTTTCCAAATGCTCCTGTCTGAATGCCCTTATATGTAGCTCCCATTGACTCTGCTGCATCTTCTACCAGAATGGCATTATGCTTCTTAATAATTGCATTTAATTCATCTACTTTTCCTGGTGTTCCATAAAGATGTGCTATAACTACAACTTTTGTATCCGGATAAATTTCAAAGGCTTTTTCAAGAGCTGCCGGATCCATATTCCAGGTATCATATTCTGTATCAATAAATACCGGTTCTCCTCCTTCATATACAACCGGATTAACTGTTGCATCAAAAGTCATATCAGAACAGAATACCTTTTTTCCTTCCAATGCACCATGTCCAACTTTCGGCATGCCATAAGCTTCCATGCCGGCCAGTTTCATAGCCAGATGAAGAGATGCAGTTCCTGCTGATAAAGCTACAGCATATTTACAACCAATAGTCTCACATACCATTCTTTCTACTTCATTGATATTTTTTCCTACTGTAGACATCCAGTTTGTCTCGTATGCTTCTTTCACATATTTAATTTCCGGTCCGTGCATTGTTGGACTGCTTAACCAGACTTTTGATTCAAATTTCTGAAATTTGTTATTTTCTTTGAACATGGTTCATTACCCCTTTATATGTGCTTTTAATTATGTATTTTTATTACTTCTCAATTCTTCTCCGCAGCCACAGCCGCCTCACTCATCAGTTCCTCATAAACCTTCTGATGTATCTTCAGATCAGAATCTGCGGAATGGTAAGTCGGTACTATCGCAGCCACAATTTCTCTTATCTTGTCGCTGTTTGCGTAACCATAGGCTGCCAGAATTTCCAGCTGTTTAAAGAATTCCTGTACGTCCATTTCGATTGGCTTGCCAATGTGTATCAGATCGTTCGGTGTTTTGGCCATTCCTTCTTCTGCCATGAGTTTTTCTTCGTAGAGCTTTTCGCCTGGGCGAAGGCCTGTGTATGTA
This sequence comes from Blautia schinkii, assembly GCF_013304825.1. Classification (GTDB taxonomy): domain Bacteria; phylum Bacillota; class Clostridia; order Lachnospirales; family Lachnospiraceae; genus Blautia_A; species Blautia_A schinkii_B. The sequence continues at coordinate 134,645 of NZ_JAAWUO010000007.1, forward strand.
ATCTGGATGTCTACGTCTGGTGTGTAGCCGGAAAGCTTGATCAGGTTTCTGGCCAGGGTATCGATCTTTACAGGAGCTCCCATATCCAGGACAAAGATCTCACCGCCTTTTGCATAGGTTCCTGCCTGAAGTACAAGGCTTACTGCCTCTGGGATTGTCATAAAGTAACGGATAATATCCGGATGGGTCACTGTCACAGGGCCGCCTTTTTCAATCTGACGTTTGAACAGCGGAATAACACTTCCGTTACTTCCCAGAACGTTTCCGAATCGTACCGCAACAAACTCGGTTCCCTGTTTCCTGTCAGATGTGGAAATATCATTTACATAAGCTCTTCCTTCGTTATCACGCAAAGCTTCTTTTGTCCCGCTGATGTGTTCTCCAAGGTGTGGCAGCCAGTCTGCGTGTCCACTGTGGCTGATGGTATTCATGCTCTGTACAACCATCTCACAGAGACGTTTGCTTGCTCCCATAATATTGGTCGGATTAACTGCTTTGTCTGTACTGATCAGTACAAATCTCTGGCAGCCGTTCAGCATTGCTGCATAGGCTGTTTTATAGGTACCGATTACATTGTTTTTGATTGCCTCACATGGGCTGTTCTCCATCAGAGGTACATGCTTATGGGCTGCTGCATGGTATACAATCTCAGGTTTATATTTCTCGAATACCCAGTTGATTCGCTTGCTGTCACGAACCGAACCGATCAGAACTTTCAGATTCAGATTCGGATAATTTGCTTTCAGCTCCTGTTCAATGTCATAGGCGTTGTTTTCATAAATATCAAAGATTACCAGAAGCTCCGGCTCATGTCCTGCAATCTGCCTGCAAAGTTCGCTTCCGATGGAACCGCCTCCTCCGGTTACCAGGATTCTTTTTCCCTTCAGATACTGAAAGATCTCAGACATATTTACTTTGATAGTGTCTCGTCCAAGAAGATCTTCAACTGCAACTTTTTTCATCTTACTTAAAGATACTTCTCCGTTTACCAGCTGGTATACACCCGGAAGCTGTTTCAGCTCACAGCCTGTCTCTTTACAGATGTTCAAAATATCTCTTTTCTGATGTGGCGTTGCTGTTGGAATCGCAAGAAGGATCTGATTGATATGATATTTATCTACATTCAGAAAAATATCATCTCTTCCTCCAACAACAGGTACACCTTCCATATATCGTCCCCATTTATTCGGGTTATCATCGATGATGCATCTTACTCTCGCATTGGTTTCCTTCGCATTCTGAAGCTCTCTTACAATTGTTCTTCCTGCTTCTCCTGCTCCGATGATCATGACATTTTTACTGCGTTCTTCTTTTTCACTCTTCTCTCTTCTGTTTCTTTCCAGAAGAATAAAGCGGTAAGAAAATCGCACTCCTACAGTCAGGAAAAACTGCAGCATAATTCCAATGAGATAATAGGATGCCGGCATTCTTCCATAAATAGCTGTAATTCCTGCAATATGTAAAACACCGGTAATGACCGTTGCAAAAGTGATCTTGATTAGCTCATTAAAACTTGCAAATCTCCAGACGCTGTTATAAAGACGCAGGCATCCAAATGTAACCAGCATAATGATGGTATATATTGGGGCAAAACTTCTCCACGCCGAAAAATATCCGTCCGGGATTGATGAATATCGAAAATCAAATCTTATCAGCAGTGCCATAAAATAAGAAAAATTAACTGCAACAATATCATAAATAACAAGATAGATTGCAATTACTTTCCAGTGTTCTAATTTCTTCATAGTTCCTACGGTTTCTCGTACTGTTTCTGCATAATCTCTTATGTATTCTTCCTGCTCTTTATCTTCTGTCTGCTTCTCGTCCGGGTTTCGTTTCGCCAAGGCAAAAAGAAGAATCAGAAATGAAATAATGAGCACGATCGAAATGAATAGAATAATGTGCATTTCTTTATTTCCTCTTTTATATTTATAACTTATCTAATTTATTTATATCCCCGAACTGCTCCATCCGCAGTTCGGGTCATTATATTCAGTCTTAAAATTATTCCTACTTCGCGCCGCTTCCGCGGAATACAACCATTACTGTTTTAAACAGAATTTCCACGTCGAGCTTGAGGCTCCAATCGGAAATGTATCTGGTGTCGAGTTCTACTACTTCCTCGAAATCTGTGATGTCACTTCGTCCGCTTACCTGCCACATACCGGTGAGGCCTGGCTTGATGGCGAGACGTTTGCGGTGGTGGAGTTCGTATTTCTCCCACTCGTCCATTGTCGGTGGTCTTGTTCCTACAAGACTCATGTCTCCTTTCAGAATGTTCCAGAACTGCGGAAATTCATCCAGGGATGTCTTTCTGATAAAGTGCCCTACTCCTTTGATGATTCGTGGATCATCGTCCATTTTGAACATCATTCCGTCTTTTACATTGTTCTGCTTCATGAGCTCTTTCTTTCGCTCTTCGGCATCCATGTACATGGAACGGAATTTATAGATCTTGAACGGGCGTCCGTTCTTTCCCATGCGGACCTGTGAGAAAAATGCAGGACCGGGGGATTTGATCTTGATGGCCGGAACCAGGAAGATTGCTGCGATTCCTGTGAACAGACAGCCTACAAGGCCGCCTGCGATATCCATCGCTCTTTTTACAAACATCTGACGTGGTGTTACGATACGGATGCTGCTTGAAAGTACAGGATATCCGGCCAGTTCTTCCACGATCTGATTCTTGCCAAGTGATTTCATTGTTGCAAGCTGCATATGAATTACTACACCCATTGCAGAACAGTCCTTAACGATCTGTTCCGGGATGTCGATTGCTTTCGGTACTGCAAAAAATACTTCGTCTACCCAGTTCTTATGGATATATTCGATAATATCATCCTGTCCTGCAACTACCGGTATTCCGTTTATGGAATTTGATTTCTTGTCACAGTCCATAAGTGCGATTCCTGCCAGATGATAATTTCCGTAGTTATTCTTACGGATATTCTCTACAACACTCTTCGCATTGCTGCTGACAGTGACAATCAGAAGGGATCTCTTCTCACCTTCTTCATATCTTCTGTCTTTCAGAAATTTCTTAAGAATCTGTCTGCAGCAATAGCTGAATCCAATATAAAGTACATATGTAATCAGCAGGATCATTCTTGAATAGTCACTGCCGATCCTGGAGAGAAACATATATGCCAAAACCAGAAGACATACAAGCGTACACTGCTCAAATGTCTTCTTCAGCTCTACCAGAGTTCCTCTTCTCAGTACACCGCTGAAGCTCTCATTAAAAAATGTGACCATCAGCTGTATGAAGATCATTACGATTGCTACATTTCTGTAAAGCTCTGTGTGATATGGCTGGTTTATCCCGTTCCGAACCCAGTAGGCCAGAATAAACGCCAGCTGCAGACACAGCATATCACATATGGTAAAGTCCGCATGTTTTACCCAACTGCTGTTTTCTTTTTGGTACATATTCTTTTCTACGCCTTCCCTCACTTACATTTATCTTTTGCCTTTATTGATTTCCCTCTCCGATATTTTCTGTATCTGTCGGAGAGGGTATCTGGATTTTTATTTCACTACAACCGTGAGAATTGCTCCGTTTGAGCTGTTTCCCTGGTTGTCTACTACATAATATGTAAGCTCATAGGTTCCCGGTGTTGCGGTATTTACATCTCCGGTGATCTGGATCTTTTTGAAAAGATCACTTCTTGTCTCTGTATCATCCTGAATATCCTTGACATAGCTTAATTTATCCAGAGCTGTACCTACCGGTACTTCCACATAATATGTGGTCAGATACAGCTTGGGAGCCTGAGGGGAAAGCTGTGCAATTTTGTCTTCCTCTGTTTTCTGAGCCTGTTCCTCAGGAGTAAGATCTCCTTCTGTGGAGTCTGTAGCATCATCTGAAGAATCTGTGCTGTCTTCCTCTGAAGTATCCTCTGTATCGGAATCTGCATCCGGCTTCTCTGCCTGATCTGCATTATCAGTAAGATCTTCATTATCCACAAGTCCAAGATCAGGATTCTCTGCACTTCCGTCCTCAGCTTCCATTGTGAATTCTTTCTTGGTTACGTTGTTGCTCTTGTCCTTGGCAACAAAAATGACTGTGATCTGCTTGCCATCATTCTTCGGATACATGGTCTCTACAGTGAGAGAGTCTGTAACATCACCATCTTTATTATCCTGAGCTCTTACATCTTTAAGAAGATCTTCTGTCGTCATACCTGATGTATATTTGGTATCTTTATCTTCTGAAAATGTGATCTTCGGTCCCTCATTGTCCTCTGAACCTTTGATATATATCACGCCTGCTCCAAGACCTATACAAACGATCACAAGTAAAACAATTAAAATTTTTTTCATAGTTCTGCTTCTCCCGCACCTTTCCCAACGCCTGTTTCAGTTGTTGTTATTTTTATGCGTGACGTTTCTTTTTCTTCTTGGATTTCTTTCCTAATTTGGATACATAGGGAATTGTTCCCAGTACACTTAATCCAAGATATTTCTCTACATCTTCCGGTGTCTTCACTGTGTCATTGGTAAGATATACGATAATGACAATAGCTGCTGCCAGAAGAATTCCAAACATTCCGCCCAGCATGCCGTTCTTTGCAGCACTTGGACTTGACGGAGAATCCGGAATATTTGCAGTCTCTACTACGTTTACAGCTTTGATATCCATAACCTGCTGGATATGCTTGGATGCGATATCTCTGACTGCATTGGCAATCTCTGCCGCAGTATACGGATCCGTATCTGTAATCGTAATAGATACTACTCGTGTATCTGTCGGTGTGTCTACAGACAGCTTACTGAGAAGCTGCTCATGTGTCATATCCAGGCCAAGCTGCGCGATCACGCCCTCTGTAACTGTACGGCTTTTGATAAGCTCTGCATAATCCTTGGTCAGTGATGTACTGGTCTGGATATCCTGATTGGTCAGTGTGCTGCTGTCCTGCTTGGACAGGACAACGATCTTGGTTGTGGATTCATACTTCGGTGTGATCAGAAGCATGGTTCCCATAACAGCTACCAGGCAGAAAACAATACCGGATAAAATGATGATACCCAGTTTGCTCAGCAGTAGATGAAATACTTCTCCAAGATCGATCTCTACTTCGTCATTGTTGTTTACAGTCTGATTTTCCATTTCTACTCTCCATTACCCTGTGATTTTCCGGGGATTTCTGATAAAGATCTTCTTTACATATTCGCTCCCCATTGTCTTTTCCATTTTTGCGACACATTTGCCGATTTCTGGAATTCGTTCTGTCTTTCTGTGGCCATCTGATCCTACAAAATCCAAAAGGCCCTGTTTCATGACTTTCTTCGCAAATGTTCTGGCACCAAAGCCATCCTGTCCGCTGATGGTGTCCGCATTGACCTGGATGTATGCTCCCATCTGCTTCAGTTCCGTAAGAAAGCCAATATCATTACGTGTCGCCTTGTAACGTTCCACATGAGCGATGATCGGAATATATCCATTCATCAGAAGACTTCTGACCCGTTCTTCGATATATTTCTTCTCATCTCCGTTACTGAATTCCACAAGCACATATCTGGACCCAGCCATCGTAAGCCTTCGCCCTTTTTTAAGACATTCTACCATGTCCATGCTGGAATGAAGCTCACACCCCAGATAAAGACGCATGCCTTCTTCTCCAATATTCATGGCTGCTCTTCTCAGCTGCATAAACTGCCGGGTTACAATATTCAGATGCGGTTCGAACATATCATACCGAAAATGCGGTGTCAGGATTACATGCCGCACTCCCTCATTATATTCCTTGTTCAGCATCCACAGGGATTCCTCCGTGTTTCTTGCGCCGTCATCTACCCCGGGGAGAATATGACAATGAATATCATAAAGTCCCTTCATTAAAATAACCTGCTCATTTCTGTTCTGATGCTCTGTTTACTTGCTGCTCTCGCCATAGTCTCCATAGGAACCGTACTTGCCATATTTACCATATTTGCCATATTTGCCGTACTTTCCGTAATGGCCGTAAGTACCTGCCTTGCTGTAGTCTACCTTGTTAAGGATCGTTCCGAGGATCGGACAGTTACTCTTGGCAAGCTGATCCTTTACTTCCTGTACAAAACGATAACTGATGGTGCCTGCCTCAATAACGATCACAGATCCGTCACAGGAATCTGCTATAATGGCACTGTCGATAATGATTCCAAGCGGCGGTGTATCTACGATAACATAATCATATACGTCTCTTACCACACGGATCATGTCCTTAAATAATCTGTTTCCCAGAAGCTCTGCCGGGTTAGGCGGAACAATACCGGAAAAAATAATGTGAAACTTAGGGAGGGTGGTAGCACAGATCACGTCAGAAAGCTTGGCCTGCTTGGACAGATAATGTGCAAGTCCCATGACTTCCTGATCAACAGATACCCGCCCCATCATAACAGATTTACGGAGATCCGCATCAATAAGCAGAACGGACTTGCCGCTCTCAGCAAGAGATGCAGCCAGATTGAATGCCACACTACTCTTACCTTCATTCGGAGTACAGCTGGTAAGTGCAATGACCTTCTTATCGGCTCCGCAAAACTGGATATTGGTACGAAGTGCCTTATAAGCCTCATCCATCTGATGATCAAACTTCCAATCACTCAGTTTAACTTTAATCATAATTTTTCTTCACCTTTACCTTTATCTTCTATCTGATGACAGCCCTGCCCTCCAGGCATGTCTAATCATTATTATACAATCCACCATCCTATTGTGCAAGTTCTTTATTCGACGTAAAACACGTCAAATATGTACATTTTACCCAATTTCTTTGCTATTTTATCCCTGATAGATCAAAACAGGATAGATTATTCCGCTTTCCTGTGTTAAAATAAACCCACGGCAATGAGTGCAGCTGTTACAGGAGGAGCCATATTTGCTGCTGGCCGCATCGCGGTCCAGCACCCCATTTTGCCAACCGTGATTGGCTGCCATAAGGAGGATATAAGACATGACGAAACAGGATTTTCAGAAGCTGGCAGAGAACCATATCCTGCTGTTGGATGGTGCCACAGGCTCCAACCTGATGAAAGCAGGAATGCCAAGAGGGGTCTGCACTGAGAGCTGGGTTATTGAGCACAAGGATGTGATCCAGGCTCTCCAGAAGGGCTACATTGAAGCAGGAAGCAATATTATCTATGCGCCGACTTTCGGCGGAAACCGTGTGAATCTTACCATGCATGGACTTGAGGGTCAGATTGAAGAGATCAACCACACTCTGGCCGGCTATACCAGAGAGATCGCACCTGCGGGTGTTTATGTTGCAGGTGATATCACCACTACCGGCAAGATGATGGCACCGGCCGGTGATATGACCTATGAGAAAGCTTTTGAGACTTATCAGGAACAGATCGGTTTTCTCCGCGATGCCGGTGTTGACCTGATCGTTGCTGAGACTATGATCAATATTGAGGAGACACTGGCTGCTGTAGATGCCTGCCAGAGTGTCTGCGACCTTCCGATCATCTGCACAGTAACTGTGGAAGCTGACGGAAGTATTTTCAGCGGCGGCAATGCAGTGGAGGCTGCCATGTCTCTTGAGGCTGCAGGTGCTTCTGCTGTTGGTATCAACTGCTCTGTCGGACCTGACCAGCTGGTATCTGTTGTACGCAATATTAAAGAAAATGTTTCCATTCCGGTTATCGCCAAACCGAATGCCGGAATGCCGCAGATCGATGATCAGGGCAATGCTGTTTACAGTATGACACCTGCTGATTTTGCAGGTTATATGAAGGTACTTGTGGATAACGGTGCTTCTGTTGTTGGCGGATGCTGCGGTACCACTCCTGAGTTTATCGCAGAGACTGCACATGTGCTTGGACTTAAATAAAGAATACATATGATATAAAAACAAAAAATCCTGAGATCATCTATATATAAATAGATTTCTCAGGATTCTTTATTTTATTCATAAGTCAGGCGGATATTCGCAATTCCTGGTCTGCTTTCCATATTTCTGCTCACCGGAAAAATACTTATTTATCTTCTCTGCTTTCTTCCGTCCTGTTCACCTCATCTGCATATGCAGAACGTATCGCCTTCCTTACAGGCAGGACACATGCGGGCACAACAGAAAGTCCATCTATTCCCATCTGGATAAACTCCTCTGTAAGATTGGAATCTGCTGCCAGTTCTCCGCATATGTACACATTGCAGCCGGATCTGTGCCCTGCCTCTGTTACCATACGGATCATTTTTACCAGTGCAGGGTGATGGTCGTTATATTTATGTTTCAGAAGAAGATTCTGTCTGTCCATAGCCAGTGTGTACTGAGTCAGGTCATTGGTTCCAAGGCTCAGGAAATCCACACGTTTTCCAAGTTCTTCGCTGATCATTACAGCTGCCGGTGTCTCGATCATGATACCTGTTCGGATATTTTTATACGGGATATTTTTTTCATCAAGGCCTTTCTTAACCTCCCGGATTAGTTCTTCGATCTCGTCAAGCTCTTCCTCTGATGTGATCATCGGATACATCAGACTGATATTTCCATAAGCACTGGCGCGGTAAATAGCACGAAGCTGTGCTTTGAACATTTTTTTCCGGTCAAGGCAGAGACGGATTCCTCGATTTCCCATCATAGGATTTACTTCATCCGGAATAGCCATATAGTCTGCCTGGCGGTCTGCTCCCAGATCTACGGTACGGATTACTGCCGGACGGCCTTCCATATCTTCTGCAACTTTCTTGTAGGCGCGGAAAAGCTCATTCTCTCTCGGATAATTCTCTCTTCCAAGATACTGGAACTCACTGCGGAGAAGTCCGATTCCTGCTGCTCCGTAATAGAGCACTGTGTTCAGGTCATCCAGATTTCCGATATTAGCCAGAAGCCTGATCTCTTTTCCATCTGCTGTGACATCTTTCTGATTTCGAAGTCTCAGCAATTCTTCCCGCTCTTCTGTATCTGCCTGATGACGGATCTCATATTCCTTCAGGAGTTCCGGCTCCGGATCAATATACAGTGTTCCTGTATAGCCATCCACAATGGCCTGATGTCCGTCCCATTCCTTCCGGATCTCCACTTCCACCAGTGTGGGAATCGCCATGGATTTCGCCATAATGGAAACATGGGAAATAATGGAGCCCTGGTGCATGGCTACTGCCAGGAGGCTTGATTTGTTCATCTCCAGAAGTTCATTCGGAGAAAGCTGCTCTGATGCAAGGATCACCGGTTCGTCTCCCAGATTGATCCGCGCATGGGAACCTCCCATTGCACCGATCAGAAGTTCAGATACCTCACGGATGTTCTCAATCTGTTCCTTAACTGCCTCATCTTCCAAATTACGGAATACATTGGCAAGCTCATCCCTTGTAGTCTGGACAGCATAAGCTGCACTGACCTTCTCTGTTGTGATCATGCTCTCCACTGCCCGCTGAAAACTGCCTGCGCCAAGAAGCCTGAGCTGACGTTTCAGTGTCAGCTCCTGCTCCTTTGGAAGCGGGTAGCCATTTTTATACATGTGCTGGATCTGCTCTCTTACCGCTGTTCTTGCGTGATCCAGACGATCCAGCTCTTTTTTTACATTGTCCACCATGGACTGGCGGATCTGATATTCGCCTCTGTGATAATACAGTATTTTTCCTATGGCGATTCCGGCAAAGGCGGATGTGCCCTTATATATTTCCACCTTAAAAACCCCCTTACTGCTCTTTATGCTTTAATCGCAGGCAGCTTTGAATTCTGTCCAGATCTTGTTGTATTCCTGCTCTGCTTCCTGGCTTACATTCTCAATGCTTTCACCTTTTGTCACATCATCCGGAACAACCAGATTCTCATCTACAAGATCATCTGCCGCCTTATTTGTATTATAGTATCCAACAGAATTGATGCATTTGGCTGTTACTTCCGGCTGAAGAAGATAGTTGATAAACTCATTGGCTGCCTCAGCATTCGGTGCCTCGCTTGGGATAAAGGTTCCAAGGATTCCGAATCCAAGTCCCTCTTCCGGATAAACAACCTTGAGATCCGGGTTATCCTTCAATGCCTGTGTAACCTGTGAAGTGTAAAGGAATGCCACACTTGCCTCTCCGTTGAGCAGTGCATTCTGTGTATTGTCATCCTGAATCAGGCGGATATTCGGTGCCAGCTCCTGAAGCTTCTCTCCTGTCCTGGCGATCACGTCAACATCATCTTCATTCATGCTCTCACCCATGGAAAGCTGTGTAATTCCACAAATAACGCGATAAGCTCCAATAATGGCAACACTGTCCTCAAGAGACGGATCCCAGAGATCCTTGTATCCCTTGATATCAATATCTACCTGGTCCGGATCATAAACGATCAGCGGGATTCCTGCACCGTACGGTACCGTATACTCATCGTCCGGGTCATAGAACTGTCCCTGGAAAAGCGGATTGATGTTTCCCCAGTTGGTAATTGCATCTTTGTCAAGCTTCTGAACAAGGCCTTCCTTCACTGCACTTTCAATAATGTAGTCATCCGCAATTACCACATCATAATCACCCCCCTTTGCCTGGGAAAGCTTCTCAAGCATAGTCTCATCTGTATCAAAGTTAGAGTAAACAACCTTAGTGCCTGTTTCTTTTTCGAAGTCATCCAGCACTTCCTGCGGAACCATTCCGTCCCAGGTATAAAGTACCAGTTCATCTTTATCTTTCGCACTGACGCTGACACCTGTTGCCATAGCTGCCGTAAGTGCTGCACATAACATAACTGCTGCTGCTTTTTTCGCTCTCATAGAACCTCCTTAATTCTGTCACACTGACGTTGTCTTATTTTGCTTTTACCTTCGTCCAAAGCTCTGCAAATTTCTGCTTGATCTTTGGCTTCTGGTATCCGAAGATCTCATTCTTCGGATTGTCGATCTTCGGAATATAGGAATCGATTCCCTCGTAAGTTCCGTTCTTCATCTCCTCGAATGCACTCTTCACAGTAGAAGTATATCCTACTTCTTCAGTATTTGAAAGTGCATTTTCGTCATCCAGCATAAAATTAATGAACTCGTGTGCCAGATCTACCTCGCTGCAGTCCTTTGTGATGACCATTGCATCATACCAGGTGTTTGTTCCCTGCTGCGGAGTATAATAGTCAAGATCCTGATTTTCGCTGATAATATAAGAGGCATCTCCGGAATATACAACTGCCATCGCCTTGTTTCCTGAAATCATATTGTCGATCACATCATCTCCTGCATAGATCGGATCCATGGTATCTCTCTGATCGATCAACCAGTCATAAGCTTCCTGGATCTCATCCAGATCCTTGGTATTCATGGAATATCCCAGTGCTTTCAGAGCGATCATAAAGGAATCCCTCTCAGAATCATACATGTAAAGATTTCCTTTGTATTTTTCATCCTTAAGAATATTCCAGCCTTCCTTATCCAGGTCTTCCTGAGATACTACATTCTTATTATAAAGGATTCCTACAGTTCCCCAGAAATACGGGCAGGAATAACGGTTTCCCGGATCATAGTCCTTGTTCTTCACTTCCGGAAGAAGATTTTTCTTATTTGGGATCTTTTTCCAGTCAATAGCCTGCAGATATTCTTCTTTGATCAGACGCTCGATCATATAATCGGACGGAACCAGAACATCATAGGTCTCACCGCTGGCAAGCTTGGTATACATCATCTCGTTGGATTCGAAGGTTTCATACACAACAGTGCAGTTATATTCTTTTTCGAACTTATCCAGCAGGCTCAGGTCCATATATTCACCGGCATTGTAAACTCGCAGTATATGGCTTCCCTGGCTTACGATCGTCCACTTTCCCATAACGATCACAAAAATCACTGCTGTCACTGCTGCCACGATCCTTCTTGTACGTGGCTTCATCTTTTTTGCAGCGGAAGCCTGGAGCTTTGGAAGCACCAGATTTCCCAAAAGCAGCACCACCACAATGACTACGATAACGATGGTAGACAGAGCATTGATGGTCGGATTGATACGCTTCGTCATATTATATACAACAATGGAGATATTTTTTACTCCGTTTCCTGAAACAAAGTAGGAAATTACGAAATCGTCAAAGGACATGGTAAATGCCAGCAGCGCCCCCGCAAAAATCCCCTCTTTGATCATTGGCACGATAACTTTCGTCAGAGCCTGATATGGAGTTGCTCCAAGATCCATTGCAGCGTTGGCAAGATTCGGGTCCAGGCTTCGCACTTTCGGATATACACTCGTGATAACATACGGCGTACAGAACGCGATATGCGCCAGAAGCATGGTCAGATAACCTTTCGTCATTCCCAGAGAAGAAAACAGAAGCATCAGGCCGATAGCTGTTACTATCTCGGGATTCAGTATTGGAAAATTATTAATTGTGAGAACCAGCTCCTTGAGCACTTTTCTGGATTTCGAAAGGCCGATAGCCGTGATGGTTCCCAGTACTGTGGAAATGATCGTTGCCAGGATCGCAATAGACACGGAAACATATACTGCCTTGCTGATTTCCATATTATTTATCAGCTCACCATACCAGCGCAGGGAAAATCCTGTAAATCTTGTCAGCGACTTGGATGAGTTAAAGGAAAAGATCATCGTCACAAGGATGGGCAGGTAAAAAAACGCCAGGCACAGCACTACGTATAATTTTGAAAATATGGTATTTTTTCTTTTCATCTCCTGCCTCCTTTAATCGTCCTGTTTGTCCATCTTCTTCATCAGGCTCATAAAGATCAGGATGATCACAGCCAGGATCAGAGAGATGGCACTTCCGAAGTTCCAGTCGCCGACGGAGATAAACTGCGACTCGATCAGGTTACCGATGAGCATGTACTGGCCGCCGCCGAGAAGTTTCGGAATTACGAAAGTTGAGATGGACAAAAGGAATACCATCATAACACCATTGACAACACCCGGCATGGAAAGCTTCCAAGTTACTTTCCAGAAAGTCTGGAACGGATTTGCCCCAAGGTCATTCGCCGCCTCGATCAGTGACTTGTCCATTTTACTTAAAGATGTATGGATCGGAATGATCATAAACGGCATAAAGTTACAGACAAGACCTACGATAACGGAAAAATCTGTATACATCATGGTGATCGGTGAGATTCCCAGCATTTTCAGAAGATTGTTCACCAGACCATTATCAGAAAGAATGTTCATCCATGCATAAGTACGCAGAAGCATGTTGATCCACATGGGGATCGTAACCATCAGTATGAGAAAGCTCTGCACCTTTTCGGAATATTTTGAAATAATGTATGCTAGGGGATATCCGCATACAAGACAGATCAATGTTGTCAGGATGCCCAGGCGAAAAGATTTCAGGATCACACTTAAATAGGTAGTTTCCAGAAATTTCCCAAAATTCGCCCATGTGAAATGCAGGGTAAGTACCTCGTTTCCATCGGATGTAAAGGCATAAAGCACGATCAGGATCAGCGGTACAACGATCAGAATCGCTGCCCAGATGATGTACGGCTTAATGAGATGCTTAAACTGTTTCATTAGTATCCTCCCATTCTGCACATAACATGGATGTCCTCAGGACCGAATTTCAGTCCAACCTCACGTCCTACTGCTGCGTAATCCGTAGTGTGTACCATGTATGTGCGAAGCTCCGTCTCGATCAGTATCTCATAATGAACGCCCTTGAACGTAATGTTCCGTACGGTACCTCTGATCTTGGCCTGATCCGGCTCCACGATATCCAGATCCTCCGGACGAAGAACCACCTCAATGGCTTCGTTGTCCTCGAATCCTTTATCTACACATTCAAACCGGAAGCCATCAAATTCCACCAGGAAATCTTTGATCATAGTTCCTTCTATAATATTGGACTCTCCGATAAAGCCTGCCACAAAACGGTTCTCCGGCTCATTGTAGATATCTGTCGGGCTCCCGATCTGCTGAATTTCACCATTGTTCATGACAACTACGGTATCAGACATGGAAAGTGCCTCTTCCTGGTCATGGGTGACATAGATAAATGTGATTCCTACTTCTCTTTGGATTTTTTTCAGCTCGATCTGCATCTGCTTGCGGATTTTTGCATCCAGAGCACCAAGCGGCTCATCCAGAAGAAGGACTTTCGGCTCATTGACAAGTGCTCTCGCAATGGCAACTCGCTGCTGCTGGCCGCCGGAAAGAAGGGTGACATCTCTTTTTTCGAAGCCCTCCAGACCTACCATCTTCAGCATTCTTTTTACTTTCTGCTCGATCACGGATTTATCCACTTTTTTCAGGTTCAGGCCGAAACCGATGTTGTCCATAACATTGAGATGCGGAAACAGTGCGTATTTCTGGAATACAGTGTTGATTTCTCTCTTATATGGAGGAAGCTTGGATATCTCAATACCGTTAAAAAGCACCTCTCCGCCGCTTGGCTCCTCAAAGCCTGCGATAATTCTTAAGGTTGTTGTTTTTCCACAGCCGCTGGGTCCCAGAAGCGTAAGGAATTCGTTTTCGTGGATGTCCAGGTTGATACCACGAAGCACCTGCTGGTCATCAAAGTTTTTTGTGAGATTCTTTAACTCGATCAGTTTATTGCTCATCTCTTATTCCCCTTCCCGCGTTTTCCAAGGATCAGATACACAGCCAGCACAAGAAGGATCGCTCCCAGCATGATCGTGCAAAGTGCATTAATCTCCGGCGTAACGCCTGTTTTCATCTGTGTGTAAACTTTTATCGGCAGCGTGGATACACGCGGACCTGTAACAAAAATGCTGATCACCACATCATCCATGGACATGGCAAAGGCCAGCAGAGAGCCGGATATGACAGCCGGCATGATCAGCGGCAGGGTAATGTCCCAAAATGCCCTGAAAGAACCTGCACCAAGATCTCTGGCTGCCTCCTCAAGAGATGGGTCCATTCCCACAAGCCTTGCTTTTACTTCCATTAATATATAGGGTACACAGAAAACCGTGTGTCCGATGAGAAGTGTCAGCATTCCAAATGGCAGATGCAGCATGTAAAAAAACGCCATCAGCACCATTCCAAGGATTATCTCAGGGATCATCAGCGGCAGAATGGAAATATACTCCATCACTCCTTTTGTTTTCCAGTGGATCCTGGAAAGTCCTACAGCCCCCAGTGTTCCGATCACCGCAGATACCCCACAGCTGGATACCGCAAGGATCAGACTGTTTTTCAATGCCTGGATCATGTCTCTGTCCTGAAAAAGTTCCTGATACCATTTCATTGAAAATCCGGTGAACCGAACCGGAAGTCTTGCTTCATTAAAAGAAAATACAACTACCACTCCAATAGGCAGATACATGAGAAAAAACAGGATTCCCAGATATAAACCCGAAAGCTTTGAATTCTTTTTCATCCGATTCCCTCCAGTTCCTTTACATTAGTGATCTTACGATACACCACGATCATAAGTGTGGTAAGTACCATCAATACAACAGCAAGTGCCGCTGCAAACGGCCAGTTGTTTCCTCTTGTCATCTGCTCCTGTATCAGACTTCCAACCAGTACGATCTTGTTTCCGCCAAGGATATCTGCAATAAAGAACAGGCCCATGGATGGGATAAACGTGAGGATCACTCCGGAAAGAAGTCCTGGCAGTGTCAGCTTAAAGGTAACACTCCAGAATGCCTGCCATCTGCCGGCTCCAAGATCTCTGGCGGCTTCGATCAATGACCAGTCCAGCTTCTCCGCACTGGAATATACAGATAAAGCCATAAACGGCAGCAAAACATAAACCATGCCGATAACAATAGCAGGATAACTGTACAGAATCTTCAGTGGTTCCTGTATCAGCCCCAGTTTCATTAAAATATAGTTCAGAAGACCTTTTTTCTGGAGAATGATGATCCAGCCATAAAGCCGGATCAGGGAGTTCACCCAGAAAGGCAGCATCAGAAACAGCATGGCAAGCTTCTTTTTTCCCTCGGAAAGTTTCGCCATAAAATAGCCGAAAGGGTAACCGATCAGACAGATGATCAGTGTACTGGTGATGGCAAGGCGAAAAGATCCTGTAAAAGTCTGCAGGTATACAGGCTCCAGGATCTGTTTGTAATTATCCAGAGTAAATTTCCAGTTTACGCCGTATCCGCCGTCTGCTGTGGAAAAGCTTAAGGCGATCACATACAGGAGTGGCAGGGCTACGAAGATCAGGGTAAAAATGTACAATGGCAGGATCATCCATACGGAGCCTGCGCCACGCTTACGCATGGGTGCCTCCTGTTGTGCTTTGGTTATCTCTCTGAGCTTTCTGCGTGTTTGTTTCTGCGTTTGCTTCGGGTCTGTCTACAAGAACCGCATCGGAAGGCTTAAAACAGCAGCGTACTGTTTCACCTACATTTACGTTTGTGTCGATACCGTAGCGGCTTGCTATGATCTCCTGGCCTTCGGTTGTTTTCAATACTACACGAAGCTGACCGCCTGCGAACGTTTTTTCTGTTACTATGGCGGTGAGACCATAAATATTACCAGTTGAGTTTGTATTATCCATGTGCTTCTGTGTGCCTTCATGTGCATTTTTCTCTGCACATTCGTTTTCTTTTTCCTGTAGATTACCCTGTATGTTTTTTACGGTTTCTTCAAAGCGGATATTTTCACTTCGTACCGCGATCCTGACGGTTTCACCTGGCTGCGGCATATTTTCTTCTAATACTGGCAAAACCTGCACTTCTCCACTTTCTGTTATTATTGTGATCTGATGGTCTTTATTATCTGCCGGCTCTTTTACAACACCTTTCAGAATATTTGCATTACCTACAAAAGTCGCAACATAGCTGGTTTTCGGATGATTATATATTTCATCCGGTGTTCCGATCTGCTCAAAACGTCCGTGGTTCATCACTGCGATCGTGTCCGACATATTGATGGCTTCTTCCTGATCGTGGGTAATGTAAATAAATGTAATTCCAAGCTTCTTCTGCAGGTGCTTCAGCTCATGCTGCATGGCTCGCCTCAGCTGCAAATCCAGTGCCCCCAGCGGCTCGTCCAGAAGAAGGACTTCCGGGTTATTCACCAATGCCCTGGCAATCGCTACTCGCTGCCGCTGGCCGCCGGAAAGTTCCGATGGCTTTCTTTTTTCAAATCCTGTAAGCTGCACAAGTTCCAGCATTTCCTTTACTCTGCGGCTGATCTCAGCTTTTGGCGTTTTCTTTAATTTCAACCCATAACCGATATTGTCCGCCACATTCATATGTGGAAAAAGTGCGTAATTCTGGAACACTGTGTTCACGTTTCTGCGGTTAGGTTCCAGTCCTGTCACATCTTTCCCATTCAGAAAAACCTGCCCGGAATCCGGCTGTTCCAGCCCCGCGATAATGCGCAATGTAGTGGTTTTACCACAACCGGAAGATCCCAGCAGTGTAACAAATTCGCCTTTTTTTGCCGTAAGGCAGATGCCATCCAGGACGTCCTCCCCATCCTGGAAGCTCTTTTTTATGTTTTTGAGTTCTAATGAAATTTCGGACATTTAATTCTCCTTGTCTTTTTTTAAACGAACTTATGATAGCCTTCATGACTTACGAATATCCGCTTAATTACTCATTCTCAGAAAAATTATCCCGTATATACTGGCAATAGCTTTCTTTATTAAATACAGGTTTAAATTCCCGACAGATTTTCTTTGCTTCTTTTGCCTGATCACGGAGAAGGTGATATATTGTCAGAGCCAGAAGCTTAGCTGGTTTAATATATGCCAGTTCTTCATCTGTGATCTGGAAATCTGCTCCGTGAAGTTTTCCTTCAAATCCTCCGAATGTAAAATTCAGTACAGGGAATAGATGAGTCAGGTCTCCTACATCTGTGCAAGCATTGTTGAAATCCGAAGGCCTGGAGCATCGGTATGTAGCATCCAGAAGTTCCACAGATTCTTTCATAACTTCATCTGCACCCCTGTGAATGACCGGCATATATCCCTGCAAAGGCTCTCTTTTAATCTTACCGCCGAAAGCGTAGGCTGCACCATCATAAGCCCGGTCCATTTTTTCCTGAGTGGCGCGGATCGCTTCCAGGGATGCTGCACGGACTTTTGTCTCGATCACGGCCTCGTCCGGAACTGCATTGATCACATCACCGGCTTTGCGTATCACATTATGAAGACGCACATGATCTTCCTCCCGGAAAGTTTCACGCATCAAGCCCATCATCTGAATCGCACTTGAAGTAATACTTAATGCATTGACTCCATCCCAGGGATCAATGGCTGCATGCGCTGCTTTTCCTCTTACTGTAACGCGCTCTGCTGAAAATCCATTGCAGGCTGCATTTCCCAGATAAAAATCTTCTTCCACCGGCATCATATGCACATGAGTTGTCATAATAATGTCTGAATGATCAAATTCTCCCAGACGGATCAGCTCGCTTTTTCCAGATGCCGGAAAGCCGATTCCTTCTTTTCGAAGGCGTACACGTTTGTCTGCATCTATATATTCTTCCGCCGGAACGGCAAAAAAAGATACGGACCCAGACAGAGAGGCTTGAACCTCCTCATTGGTCAGTGCCAATGCTGCGCCGATCATGGCTGCAATCTGTGCGTGGTGTCCGCATGCATGTGCTGTCCCGTTTACGGGATCAGCCATCGGATGCGACTTGCATCCAATTGCGTCAAGTTCTCCGATAATAGTAATGTTTGGTCCGTCCTGTTCCATCCACTCTGCACGAACCCCTGTGCGTGCAAGTCCTCCATGTACGCGAAGTCCCAGACCACGCAAAAAAGCCGCTACGTGTGCGGCTGTTCTCTCTTCATAAAACCCCGGCTCCGGATGACTCTGGATATCCTTCGCAAGGGCTATGATTTCTTCTCTGTGTTCATCTATAATCTGAATGATTTTTTCTTCAATATGATTCATGTCTTATAACTTCCATTTTCCGCAGGTTAAGCTATATGATATCATAAAACAGTTGGTTTGGAAATAGATATTTTTTGGAGATATTTCGCTACTCCGTCGTTTTCATTGGATTCTATGATTCCGGTTGCCATATCTTTCAGTTCTTTTACTGCATTTTCCACTGCATAGGCTTCATCCGCTATTTCAAACATATCAATATCATTTTTTCCATCACCAAAAACAACTAATCTGTCACATTCCAGTTTTTGTTTTAGCTGCAAAGCAGCCTGCGCTTTGGATGCTTTTTGCGGCATGATTTCCAGCCACTGCTCGCCTGTATAGATATCTTGCTGATAAACAACGTGATATTTATTTTTGTATTTATGATAAAATGGTTCAAGCTTTTCCGACTTATCAATGCAGGTGATATAAAAAAGATTTCCATACATCAGTTCAGATTCTGTAGTTACAATATTCGTACGTTTGTCGCCCTTCCGGCTGTTCAAAAATGCCTTCATTCCACTTGTAGCCTTTGCCGGTATGTAAGAAAATTTTTCAATATCATTCTGATATGAATATATAATCGGATATATTTTGTGTGCAAAAAGATCTTTCAATACCTCATATATATCATCTTCAAAATAATTGGCAATGAGGATTTCTTCTGTTACATTATCTTTCACAAATGCCCCGTTGTATATAATTAGCGGAAAATGTGTGTTAAGACCTTCTGTTACTTTTTTCGATGTATTTAATGATCGGGCTGTTGCATAGGAAAAAAACAGGCCTGAAGAAGTTAAAGCATTGATTGTTTTTATTGTATATGGAGATAAAGTTTCATTTTTTCGTAAAAGAGTTCCGTCAAGATCTGATACGTATAATGTTTTCATAAATAAATCCTTTCGTTTTACTGTAGACAAAGAAACTTTTTTCAGTCGACAGGGAAATTGATGATAAATCATTTTTTTATTATAGCACAAAAAAAGTGGCTGTTTAAGCCACTTTTCACGATTGTATATTCAAAACTACATACATGGTTTGGTGATGATTGTTAATCGTATTTCGAATCAATTTTAACCTGCGTTTCTTGGTCAAGCCCTCACCCGATTAGTAACAGTCAGCTCCATGTGTTACCACACTTC
>NZ_JAAWUO010000008.1 GCF_013304825.1 Blautia schinkii
GAAGTGTGGTAACACATGGAGCTGACTGTTACTAATCGGGTGAGGGCTTGACCAAGAAACGCAGGTTAAGAATTGATTCAAAGAGTTTGATTGACCATCAACAAAGCATGTATGTAGTTTTGAGAGTACAATGTAAAAGAATTTGTGGCCAACAGCCACTTTTTCTTGTATATAGGGGATTGGTCAAATGGTATGATAGGGGTCTCCAAAACCTTTGGTGGGAGTTCGATTCTCTCATCCCCTGCTATTTAAAAGTCGGAAAATCTTGAAAAATCAAGGTTTTCTGACTTTTTCTTTATTTTTACTGTCACACAAACAAAACCAGGGGATTGCCAATTGGCAATCCCCTGAATCATTAATATATATATATTATGCTTCTGCGTCAGCGTCAGCATCCTCATCCTCTTCCGGAGCTGCTGCGTACTCACCGATGTGAACAACAACTGCATCCTCAGGTGTGATAAAGTGAACCTGTTTGCCTTCCGGGATCGGGAGGTCTTTTACGTGGATGTCACGGACATCTGCCGGATAGCCGTTGAAGTCGATAACGATAGTATCCAGAAGGTTGGCCGGATCTGCTTTGTAGTGGATCTCTTCCATCTCCTGCTCAACGATACCCTGAACCATATCTGTATGTTCCAGTTTGACAGCAACTGTTGTGGAAACCTTCTCACCGGCTACCAGTGCCTGGAAGTCCAGAGCCATCAGCTGTTTTTCAATTGGATTATAATCAATGTTCTTTACCAGGGCATCAACTTTCTCGCCTTCGATGTCCAGATAAATCTGTGTACCTTCTTTATTTGCTTTAATGAATTTCGCTGCCTCGGCACCGTCAAACTGGAGTGCTACAGGCTCTTTCATTTCTTTTCCACTAAGAATTCCTGTGACGTAACCCTCACGTCTTAATTTTTTAGCTTTTACATTCGGGTTTCTTTTCTCTGCTTTCAATGTGATCATGTCAAATTCCTCCTCCTGATGCATGGATTCCGGTAATGTTGCTGTTCGCGCTGTTCGCAGTAACACGAATTCTGCATTTCTTTTCTGATTGGGATTATTATAGCACTTCTCGGGAAAGGTGGCTAACAAAAAGTTAGAAAATTTAAAAGCAATATTTTGTATTGTTTGACTTATATGCAAAACTTCAAGAGTAAAATTAGACAAAAACGAAGTGTATATTTTAGATTTTACAGAAAAAAATAAAACAACATGAAAAATTGCACAAATCAAGTAGCCATAAAAGCTTGAAAGTCGCCATTTATCTGGCACAGAGGCAAGTATTAAATGTGAATATTCTATTTTTATTTGATTCAGATATGCGAGGAGACGGGAAATATCTATATTGCTGACATATTGGAGAGAGCTGTTGTGATCAATGTAATAAAAATTGGAAGATATGATACAGGACAGAGATGACGGCGAAAGGAGGTGGCAACATAACGCAGCCGGAATTTTACTCTGGAGAAAGAATTTAACGGAATTGCATATAATTTCTGAAACAATTTTACATACACTTCACAAAGCCTTATCCCAACTACGATATCTGAATATCCGGAAAACTTCTATACTAAATAACATGTGAGCGAGAGAAGAGAAAGGAGATAAGTAATGTCAGAAATTGCACTTAGAAATGTATGTAAGCAATTTGATTCGGAGCATTACGGTGTGAAGGATTTTAATCTTGATATACATGATAAAGAGTTTGTGATCTTTGTAGGTCCGTCCGGATGTGGAAAATCCACAACTTTGCGTATCATCGCAGGTTTGGAGGAGATTACAGACGGTGAGCTGTGGATCGACGGTGAGCTTTCCAATTATCTGGAACCGAAGGAGAGGGGAATGTCCATGGTGTTCCAGAACTATGCTTTATATCCGAATATGACGGTTTACGGAAATATGGCATACGCCCTGAAGATCCGTAAGCTTCCGAAGGATGAGATCGACAGAAAGGTCCATGAGGTGGCAAAGATCCTGGAGATCGAGCAGCTTCTTGACCGGAGGCCGGCAGCTCTTTCCGGCGGTCAGAAACAGCGAGTTGCCATCGGAAGTGCAATTATCCGGAAACCGAAAGTCTTTCTTATGGATGAGCCCCTTTCCAACCTGGATGCAAAGCTTCGTGCTCAGATGCGTGTGGAGCTTGTGAAATTACATAAACAGCTGGACACCACCATTATTTATGTAACTCACGATCAGACAGAGGCCATGACACTTGGAACAAAGATTGTAGTCATGAAAGATGGATTGATTCAGCAGGTGGGCGCACCGCAGAGCATTTACGATAATCCGGTAAATCTTTTTGTAGCAGGCTTCCTCGGCTCTCCGTCTATGAACTTTTTCCGATGCACGGTGAAAGCAGAAGAAAATAACCGCACGGCTCTTCTTCTGGACGATGCCAAAACTGTAAAAAAGGTTTATCTGGACGGAACCAGAGGAAAACAGATCGCAGACAGATATAACGGCAGACACGTAATCCTGGGAATCCGTCCGGAGGATATCTACGAGCTGGATGAAGCGAAAAAGCTTGGTATTGAAAATGACAGCGTAGATGTAGACGAGCCTGTAGTAAACCGCGAGATGCTGGGAGCGGAAGTGATCCTCTATTTTGATGAGCAGGGCAAAACCC
This sequence comes from Blautia schinkii, assembly GCF_013304825.1. Taxonomy (GTDB): domain Bacteria; phylum Bacillota; class Clostridia; order Lachnospirales; family Lachnospiraceae; genus Blautia_A; species Blautia_A schinkii_B. The sequence goes on from NZ_JAAWUO010000008.1 coordinate 2,621, forward strand.
TGGCAGTTCGTTTAAGTCCGGAAAATCAGACACAGGTAGGGGAGAAGGTTTCTCTGTATTTTGATATGGAGAAGGCGCATGTGTTTGATCCGGAGACAGAAGAAAATATTTTTGTGCCATGAATTTATGTCACGGAAGAGCTTGAGTACAGGCAGATCAGCCTGTAGATAGAATCTGATTATGCAAGGAGGAGAAATAGTTATGGGAAATAACAGCAAAAGCAAGATTACACCGTACTTATATCTGGTACCCTGTATGTTGATTTTTGGAATATTCCTGTTTTATCCGTTTTTGAAAACAATATATTTAAGTCTTTACAAAACCAACAAAATGGGACAGGCAAAGCTGTACGTTGGTTTGGGCAATTATAAAGAGCTGCTTCAGTCAGCATCCTTTATCAACAGCCTGAAGGTGACGCTGATCTTTGTACTGATCGTTGTAGTTGGCGGCATGCTTTTTGGTCTGATCGCAGCAGTGCTTTGTAACAAGGCATTTCCGGGAATCCGGGTGTTCAGTACTTCCTATGCGCTGCCAATGGCTATCGCATCCAGCTCTGCAGCGATGATCTTCCAGATCATGCTCCACCCGGCAGTGGGTATTGTGAACAAGCTTACCGGCCTGGATATCAACTGGCTGAACGATCCGAACACGGCTCTGATCTGCGTAGCCATTCTTACCGCATGGCTTAACAGCGGAATTAATTTTCTGTATTTTTCCGCAGGACTCGGAAATATTGATGAGACCATTTATGAGAGAGCTTCTGTGGATGGAGCCAGCAGTGTGCAGCAGTTTTTCAGCCTGACGCTTCCAGGACTTTCCCCGATCATGTTTTACACACTGGTAGTAAATATCATTCAGGCCTTTCAGTCCTTTGGACAGATCAAGATCCTGACAGAAGGCGGACCTAATGAATCCACCAACGTAATTGTCTATTCCATTTACAGGGACGCATTCTTCAACTACCGCTTCGGAAGTGCGGCAGCCCAGTCCGTTATCCTGTTTGTGATCATCATGATCATTACACTGATCATGTTCCGTATTGAGAAGAAGGGAGTGAATTACTGATGAGCCAGATAGAAAATATGGCAGTTCCCACAGTGGGAAATATGTCAAAAGAGGAGCTCCTGGAGCTGAAAAAAGCCATGAATGCAAAAGCTCTTGCAAGGAGAAGAACAAAAACAGCGCTCCGTGTTACGGCAAATGTGGTATTTGCGGTTCTGATCCTGCTTCCATTGCTTTATGCCATCAGTATTGCGCTGATGCCTTCCAGTGAACTGTTTACTACAGAGTTGAATCTCTTTCCTAAGAATCCGACCTTTTCCAACTTTATCAATGCATTCCGCACGGTTCCGCTTCTCCGATTCATATTGAATTCCTTTATCATGGCGGGATGTATTACCATCGGACAGATCATTACCTGTTCTCTTGCTGCTTTTGCGTTTTCTTTCCTGGAATTCAAAGGAAAAGGTATTCTCTTCATGGTTGTGATGGCAACCATGATGGTTCCGGGAGAGGCAACGATCATTTCCAACTATCTGACTGTATCAGGCTGGGGAATGCTGGATACCTATCAGGTACTGATCGTGCCTTATCTTACATCCGCAATGGGAATTTTTCTGTTTCGCCAGTTTTATATGACCTTCCCGATCTCACTGTATGAGTCGGCAAAGCTTGACGGCTGCGGCAATCTGAAATTTATTGTAAAGATCCTGCTTCCGCTGACGAAATCCGCTATCGGTGCCATGGCAGTGTATACCTTTATCAATGCATGGAATATGTATATGTGGCCGCTGCTTGTAACAGGCTCCAACAATATGCGAACCGTTCAGATCGGTATCAGTATGCTGGACAGTGTGGATTCACAGTCCATCACACTGATGATCGCAGGAGTTGTTATGATCATTATTCCGTCCATTTCCATCTTTATCATCGGACAGAAACAGCTTATCCGCGGAATGTTTTCCGGGGCAGTCAAGGGCTGATACCGGAGCAGACCGCAGCCTCAGAGTGTTTTATCACAGGGGAAAAGATATTGTCACAGTCGTAAGACCTGGCAGTTCATCTTATATATAGGAAGAAAAAGAGAAAATTTTTCAAAAAGAGGAGAAAAAAGTTATGAAGAAAAAAATGATCGCAGCTTTACTTACTGCAGCAATGGCTGTTGGCTCTGTTTACGGAGTGACTGTATTTGCAGCAGATGCCGGCACAGATGAGAAAGCAGAGATGGCAGATGCTTCCGATGTAGACGGAACTACGATTACATTCTGGCATTCCATGGGTGGTGTTAACGGCGAGGCCATTGACACTCTGGTAAAAAAATTTAACGATGAGAACGAGTACGGAATCACGGTAGATGCGCAGTATCAGGGCGAGTATGATGATTCCCTGAACAAACTGAAAAGTGCTCAGATCGGAAATATGGGTGCAGATCTTGTACAGGTATATGAGATCGGTTCAAGATTTATGATCGATTCCGGCTGGATCGTGCCTATGCAGCAGATGGTCGATGCAGACAGCTACGATGTATCTGAGATCGAGCCGAACCTGGCTGCATACTACACCATTGACAATGAGCTGTACTCCATGCCGTTCAACTCTTCCACACCGATCATGTATTATAACAAGGACATGTTTAATAAAGCAGGTATCACAGAGGTTCCTGACAGTCTGGAAGGAATCGGTGAGATCGGACAGGAGCTTCTGGACAAAGGCGGCGCAGGCGAGGTAATGTCTCTTGGTATCTATGGCTGGTTCTTTGAGCAGTTTATCGGAAAACAGGGTCTTGAGTACGCAAACAACGGAAACGGACGTAAAGAGGCTGCTACAGCTGTTGCTTTTGACGAGAACGGTGCTGCAAAGAATATCCTTACAGCATGGAAAGACCTTAACGACAAAGGCTTTGCACCGATCGTAGGTAAAGGCGGTGATGCAGGACTTGCAGATTTCTCCGCAGGAAAGTCAGCGATCACTCTCGGTTCCACAGCGTCCCTGAAACAGATCCTTCAGGATGTAAACGGAAAATTTGAGGTTGGTACAGCATACTTCCCGAAGATCAAATCCAGCGACGAGGGCGGTGTTTCCATCGGTGGTGCATCTCTCTGGGCACTGAATAACAATGATCCGAAAAAGCTCCGTGCAACATGGGAATTCGTAAAATTCCTCATTTCTCCGGAGTCTCAGGCTTACTGGAACGCACAGACAGGATACTTCCCTGTAACTGTAAAAGCTCAGGACGAGCAGGTATTCAAGGATAATGTTGAGAAATATCCTCAGTTCCAGACAGCAATTGACCAGCTCCATGATTCTTCCGCAGATTATGTAGGTGCACTGTTAAGCGTATTCCCTGGGGCAAGAGCAACAGTAGAGTCTGAGATCGAGAGTATGCTCAACGGAAAAGAGGATGTAGATACAGCGGTGAAAAACATGGCTGATTCCATCAACAAATCCATTGAAGAATACAATCTTGTGAACGAATAATCAGAAAAAGCGCGAAAATCGAAAAAGAAAAATAAAAAGAAAAATAAAAAGAAGCAGCAGAAAAGCCCTGGAATCAGGTAGACAGTTACTACCTGTATATAATCGGATAATTGCAGAACAGTTATCCGGTTAGAATCCGGGGTTTTTCCTATTATATTGTGCAAAAATCGGCTATTGCCAGAAAATAACGGGATAAAAACGTTGGAATTACTGGACGGAATAGTATATATTAGCTATAATGATAAAGCTAATATTTACTCCTCAGGAAGGAAGATAAATCTGTGAACAGAAGTAAAAGAGAAGATTATAAAAGATTCGTGGTATTTTGTCTGGCAAGTCTGATCGTGATTGCACAGGCGGCTATTTTTGCCTATGTGTGGTATGATTTCTACAGAGGAATGATCGAGCAGCCCTTCTGGCGAAAAGGTAACTGGGTACTGATTCTGATTTATGCGCTGATCTACCTGATGTTTGCCAAGCTGTATGGCGGCCTGAAAGTAGGATATCTTAAGCGGATCGATGTATTTTATTCACTGACTCTGGCTCTTATTTGTGCCAATGTTGTGACATATTTTCAGATTACACTGATCAACCGCTGGTTCCTCTCAGCGAAACCGCTTTTTGAGATGACACTGGTGCAGATCGCAGTGACGATCATCTGGATCTGGGGTACGCGGTACATTTATTCGAAGCTTTATGGGGCCAGAAGACTTCTGGTGATCTACGGAGACCGTGATCCAGGAGATGTGATCCACAAGATGAATACCCGAAAGGATAAATACGATATCAGTGGAAAGGTTCATATCTGTGAAGGTGAGGAGAAGATCCACGCTATGATGGAGAAGTATGAGGGCGTGATCATCTGGGATCTTCCGTCCCAGATTCGAAACAGATATCTGAAATACTGCTTTTCCCATTCCATCCGCTGTTATATGAGTCCGAAGATCTCGGATATTATCCTGCTTGGAACAGACAGGATACACCTGTTTGACACACCGCTTCTGATGTGCAGGAATCAGGGACTTTCCATGGAACAGAGAGCATTTAAGAGAGTTCTGGATATTATTATATCAGGACTTGGAATCATTGTATCTTCTCCGATCATGCTGATCATTGCCATTGCAGTGAAGGCTTATGACGGTGGCCCGGTATTTTATCTTCAGGATCGTCTCACATATAAAGGAAAAGAATTCCGTATCCGGAAGTTCCGCAGCATGTGCGTGGATTCTGAGAAGAACGGAGCACGTCTTGCATCCAAGCATGATTCCCGTATCACACCGGTAGGACATATTCTTAGAAATCTGCATCTGGATGAGCTACCGCAGCTTTTCAATGTATTTATGGGAGATATGTCACTGGTAGGACCTCGTCCGGAGCGTGATGTGATCATGCAGGAATATGAGAAAGAGATCCCGGAATTCCATTACAGACTTAAGGTAAAAGCCGGACTTACCGGCTATGCTCAGGTATATGGCAAGTACAATACGACTCCGTATGACAAGCTGAAGCTTGACCTGTTTTATATTGAGAACTATTCATTTCTTCTGGATATCAAGCTGTTGTTTATGACTGTGAAGATCTTTTTCCAGAAAGAAGTATCTGAAGGTGTGGATGACGATCAGAAGAATGCTTTGAAGGATTCACAGGAAGAGAAATAAGATTTTTTAAGTGCGTGTCAGGCTGGCTCTGATGCGCACTTTGCAAATGGAGACATATGAGACATAAAGGAGGCGTTTTTTATGGAAAAACCACTGGTTTCAGTGATCATGCCTGTTTATAATGGTGAGAAATATATTGGAAAAGCAATCCGGTCAGTTCTGGAGCAGAATGTTCCTGTCGAGATCCTGGTGATCGATGACTGCTCCACAGACGGAACAGAACTTACTGTGATGAAATATATGGAAAGCGGAAGTATCCGTTATATCCGCAACGAGAACAATGTGGGAGCAGCCCGTTCCAGAAACAGAGGTGTGAAGGAATCACGGGGAAAATATATCGCCTTCCTGGATGCGGATGACTGGTGGGAAAAGGGTAAGCTTAGAGAGCAGATCGAAGTGATGGAGCTTACCGGATGTGTGATCTGCTCCACAGGAAGAGAGCTGATGCAGCCGGATGGCCGTACAACAGGGAAATATATCCCGGTTAATGAGCGGATCACCTACCGGGATCTTCTGAAGCATAACAGTATCAACTGTTCCTCTGTGCTCCTCAGAAGGGAAGATGCGATCGCTTTTCCAATGGAGCATGATGACAGCCATGAGGACTATATCACCTGGCTGAAAATTCTTCGAAAAGGTGGTTTTGCGGCAGGAATCAATAAACCGTATCTGAAGTGCAGGCTCAGTGAAGGCGGCAAATCCCGCAATAAACTGAGGTCAGCAGCCATGACCTATCAGGTCTATAAATATATGGGCTATGGAAAACTGAAAAGTTTGATATTCTTTGTATCTTACGCATTTCATGGAGTATGGAAGTACCGTTGAAAATGCTGGTAAACCAGAATAATCCTGGTAAATGTTAATTTTCTATTTCCAAATTCATAAATATATGTTATTATTTATTCATATTTTTTTAGCAAGTAGCGAAGCGGGTTATGGATATCCGTATGAATAAGGTGGGAACAGATGAAACAGAGAACAGACAGCCAGGGGGTTCCGTATTCCTATCTGGTTGATAACATTAAGGTATTACTGATTTTCCTGGTTGTATTTAATCATATTATTGCATTTCAGCTGGTTAAGGTTGACATGATCGTACGTTATGTATGGTACGCGATCACGATCTTCCATATGCCTGCTTTTGTTTTTATGTCCGGATATCTGTCCAAGAAGCCTCAGGATGTGCTGAAGAATGTGAAGAATCTGCTGATTCCTTACATTCTTGGATACAGTCTCACATGGTATGCCTATATATGGCTTGGCAAGAGCATGGATTATGAGCTTCTTCGTCCATCCGGAACAGTTATGTGGTATGTGCTTGCGCTTTTTATCTACAGACTGACTATCGAGGCTCTCGGCAAGGTGCGTTTTATTGTGCCGTTGAGCATTATTTTTGCGTTATGGGCAGGAACGAGACCGGAATTTACAACATATCTTTCCAGTTCCAGGATTGTTGTATTTTTTCCGTTTTTTGTGGCAGGCTATCTGTGGAAAAGTGATTATACGAAGATCGTACGTAAATTTAAGGGAAAATTGGTTCTGGTGCCAATTTCAGGACTGCTTCTTTACGCAATCCCTAATTTTATGATCGCCAATCAGATCCCGATCGATATTTTCAGGGGAAATCACACATATCAGTTATCCGGAATGGATGATATTACAGGAATGCTGATCCGTCTTCTGATGTATCTGGTATCCTTTGTGCTGGTACTTACATTTCTTGCACTGATGCCGGATGTGAAGCTGCCGATTACTTTTGTTGGAAGGAATACAATGGGGATATATTTCTTCCATTATCCGATTATGATCGTGATGAACGGACTGTTTCTTCTGAGCATTCCGCAGATGCTGAATGTATGGGTACTGTTCGGTGTATCATGGATATTTGTACTGCTTCTTGGAAGCAAGCCGGTATCCTTTATATATAATGGTGTTCTTAATCTTATCATTTTGATTTTCTTTAAGAGGGAAAAACCGGTCCAGGATGAAGGACTGGAAGATGAGTATGATGAAGAGGAACACTACAAAGTTATACGAAAAAGAAAAAAAGCAATTGAAGAACTGGCGGCAACTCTGGAAGAGGAGGATGCCATGAAGGTGAAAAATGATGTGGCGGCTGTGCTGGAAACTGAGGATGCTGAAGCGGCTCAGGTGGAAGTAAGTGCAGAGGAGCTTTATGCAGATAAGGATTTTGCTATGGAAACAGAGGGTGAGGATGCTGAGTCACCACAGACTTTTGAAGAACTGCAGGAGCTGGATGAATTAATGGATATTATAAAGCCACAGGAAGAGACAACGCTGACGGAAAAGGAATAGCAGAAAGAGCAGGATGATAATGAAAAGAGTTATTACTTACGGCACTTTCGATCTGTTTCATCAGGGTCACTATAATATCCTGAAAAGAGCAAGAGAGCTGGGGGATTATCTGATCGTTGGAGTCACCAGCGAGAGCTATGACATTGAGAGAGGCAAACTGAATGTCAAAGACAGTCTGCTGAAACGAATTGAGAATGTACGGAAAACAGGTTTTGCTGATGAGATAATCATAGAGGAGTATCAGGGGCAGAAGGTCAGTGATATTATTAAATATAACATAGACCTTCTTGTTCTGGGATCCGACTGGAAGGGTAAATTCGACTATCTCAAAAATTACTGTGAGGTTGTATATCTGGAACGTACCAAGAATATTTCCAGTACGAAGCTGAGAAGTGAGGGCAAGATATACAGGATCGGAATCGTGACCGATGATACAGAAGATAACGAGATGGTTCAGGAATCGAAATTCGTAAGCGGACTTCATGTAGAGAGTGTATATTCTGAGGATATTTCTGTAGCGGAAGAATTCTGTGACAAGTATGAACTGGATTCTTACGGAACAGATTACAGACGGTTTCTGGAGGGGCTGGAGATCGTCTACATTAAAGCCGGAATTAAGAAAAGGGCAGAGTATATAAGATATGCGCTGCAGCATGGCAGACATGTGGTTAGCGATACACCGATGACGCTGGATACAGGGGAGCAGAAAGCGTTATTCCAACTGGCCAAGGAACAGGGTGTTGTTCTCGTTGAGAAACTCACCCTTGTTTATCTACGTGCTTTTAACCAGCTTGTATGGCTGACACACAATGAACTGGTCGGTGATGTGGTAGCTGTGAAATGTGCAGTTTCACAGGATGATTTTCAGGGAGGAAAATCATTCAACGAGACTGTGAGCCAGGCACTTTGCGCATGTATCAAGCTGCTTGGAAAAGATTATCTGGATGTGAACACCAACGCTGTAAGGGGCAGCGACGGTGGCTTCGTCTATGATGTGATTACAGTGAAATATCCGAAGACACTGGCTACGATAGAGATCGGAACAACTGTAGATGTGGAGAATGAGCTTGTGATCATTGGAAGTAAGGGGAGGATCACAGTTCCCAATGACTGGTGGAATACCGGCTATTTTGAGGCGAAGGTGGAAGGCCAGGAATTTCTGAAGCGTTACAGCTTTAATTTTGAGGGAAATGGTCTTCGCTATCTTCTTCAGGAGCTGACCATTATGATCCGTGACAAACGGACAGAGTGTACCAGACTTTTTTATGAGGAGTCGGAGACACTGGCGGAGCTTTTGAAAATTATTGATCAAAGAGGTTGACAGATGACAGAAAAACAGGAGCTTCTTTTGCAGCTCTTCCGAGAGATCGATGAAATCTGCAAAAAGCATAATCTTAGATATGTGATGGCCGGAGGAACGCTGATCGGTGTCCTTCGAAACGAAGGCTTTATCCCATGGGATGATGATGTAGATATTTATATGCCGAAAAGTGACTGGGATAAATTCGTGGAAATCTGTAAGACAGAGATGCCACCTAACAGAGCGATCCACTGTTCTGATGTGGACAGGACGTATACGAATGGATTTCCACGTTATGCAAGCACAGACAGCTGTTCTATCCACAAGCATCAGATCATTGGAGAGGATAAGGCCGGGGAGATCATAGATGTGCTGACGCTGGATCCGATCCCGGACGATGACAGAGAATATGAGAAGTACAGAACACACATGATGATCTACACAGATCTTCTCAATATCAGCATGGTCGTGGGAGCGAGATGGGAGATTTCTGCTTTTCAGTATCTGTACTGGTTATTACGATACAAATTTTTTGGAAAAGACAGAACCTTGAAGAAGCTGGAGAAGATTATGTTTTCTTACAAAGAGGAAGAATGCAGCCGCTATGCAATGCGCTGGGGCGGATGTCCGTTCCTTTTTGACAAGGACATGATGTTTCCTGTGAAATATATGGATTTTGAAGGAACCAAAGTTATGGTTCCAAACAGAACCAGCGATTATCTGATCTGGCATTACGGAGATGAATGGTCTTATATACCGCCTCATGGGGAAAGGGAGTCCCATGAGTCTGTTTATGTGCCAGGAGCTACGTATCAGGAGATCCGTGACGAGTATCTGCCAAGGATCGATAAGGGCCGGATACGCAGACAGATGACATTCCGTAAATTCTACTGCCTTATCCAGACAAGAAAAGATCATAAGCTGGATATGCGAAGAAACAGGATCAAGGCAGGTGTGATTGCGAAGGATCTGGAAGCAAGGGTTATGAAGTCAGAGAAGAATGTGGAGACTCTTCTGGCAGAAGGCCACTATGATGTTCTGAATGAACTTTTTGAGGATTATTACAAGACACAGCTCAGTGTGGAATTTATCGGCCGTGAGGATTATAAGGGAATCCGTCCGTTTTATCACCCCACACTGATAGCTGTGGAGGATTCCGTTTTTCAGATCGCCATGCTGACACTGATTTATACAGAGCGTGTTTCCAAGGCGTATCGACTGTATGAAGTGAGAAAAAAACTGGATCATCTCACTCAGGAAATGGAACAGACAGTGGAAGATATCCGCAGATTTCGTAAAGCTGCCTGCCATTATGAATTTCGTGAGATGAAAGAAGCGGAGGAGATCGTGGATGATCTTCTGCGTAAATATCCGGACGCGCCGGGATTCCTGAAGTTTAAGTGCAGGTTCGTGATGGCTCGGGTTCAGGATCCATGGAACGCTTCTGAGGCAGAAGGATTTTTGGCACATGCGTTGAGGATCTTTCCTCACGATGGATATTTTATCAAGTATAAAGGGGATCTTCTGTGGAAAAAAGGGCTCCAGGATGAGGCACTGGAACATTTTGCGGAAGCGAGGGAATGTACCAGCAACGGAATTGTGCATCTTGAATTGGATAAATTCCTGAAAGACAAAAAGAGCCAGGCTGTGAAGGAATGCCGGAAACTTCTGGAGAACAGAAAAAAGGATGAGGCTTTTTCACTGATGGAACTGTGGAAGAGGCTGATGCCGGAGGATTCAGAAATCGACGGAGCTTTTTATCTGACAAAAACTTCTTATGTTCGCACGAAAGCGGAGCTTGAGGAAGTGATAAGTGAACTTTACTGCAAGATCGGTATATCTGATGATAAGATAGAGAAGGCTGAACTTTCGAATGAGATGCTGTACCGGGAGGCACTTACCCGCGCATGGCAGAGATTCGGTTATTCAAAACCTCTGGCACAGTGTCGTACCAGACTGCTGTGCACAGATGAAGAGAGTGAAATGGAATATCTGGCGGAGGAACTTCGCAGCTCCCGGATCCATAAGCAGCATCTTGGTGTAACATACAAACTGCTTGGAGACGTCCGCAGAAAACAGGGACAGACCCGGAGCGCATTTGAAAATTATTTCAAGGCACTGGAATGTGCGCTGCCTTCTTATATAAAGATGGAGCTTTCCAGGATCATCCTTGAGGATATGTATAAAGGAAGCAGAAGAGCAGCATTTTTTGCAAAAAAAGCAGATGCAGCGGAGTTTCTGAATGTCTGGCTGGATAAATATAAAAGTCAGGAGAATATCAGAACGATCCTGGATATAATTATGTAAATCTAAAAACCAACAGAAACGAGGCAGAGTATGTTGACCAGAGAGCAGAAGAAAATACTGGAACTTCTTAAGGAAATCGATATCATTTGCAGAAAAAACAAGATCACATATTTTCTTTCTCCGTATTTTACCCTCTGTGCTGTGACAGGACGGCCTTTTCCAATGAATCCGATGACAGGTGCAGTATATATGAAACCGGCAGATATGGAGCGGTTCAAGAATGCCTTTGAGGAAGAACCGGGGCTTCGAAGAGCACTGGAATCCATGGATAATAATAAGCATTTTCCGAATTTTCACCTTCGGTATACGGATAAAGATACCCTGTTTTACAGGCTGGATGATTACGGAAAATATCAGCATCCCGGAATGGCGGTGAATATTCTGCCGTTACAGTGTGAATATGGTCCGAAATGGAAATATTTCTGGAACCGTATGCTTGAGGAAGGCTGGAAAAAGATCAACGGAAAAAACAGCAGGTGGAAGACGAAGAGAGAGTTTGTGTGTATCTGGACAGTACGTTTTCTGTCACTGTGCGGCAGGGAATGGCTTGGAAAAAGAATCTTCCGGGATCTGATCCATCAGCCGCAGGAAGAAGTAAAGACTTACGTTGTTCGTACCATGAATAAGAATACGTATTATCCGGCTTATGTTTTTGAAGAGTCCCTTGAAGTGGAACTGGAAGGGGAGAGATTTTTTGTGCCGGGAGATACAGATAAATATCTTACAGTGGCTTTTGGTAAAAAATATCAGAACAAGGGTCCGGAGAATTACCGTCCAAGTCCTGTGGTAATGTGCAGTGCCCTGATTCCATGTGAAGAATTTATGCAGCAGTCAAAGGAGCTTAAAAAACTTGCTGCCAGCAGAAGGAAAAGAGCACGCCGTACAGATTTTGGTATGAGTTATAAGAAATATTTTAACAAGTGCTGGGATTATGCGAAATTTTGCGGAAAGAAGTATACCTGTGCAAGAGCATACAGGCAGAAGCTGGATTATATCAGGAATCTGTATAAAAATGCAGATTATGTTCAGCTGGAGAACGCATTCTCCGAGTATACGAATGTAATGAACAAATGTCTGAAATATGATGAAATATTTGAGGCAGATCCGGAAATACTGGATTTATATATGCAGTATCTTGAAAAAACGGGACGGATTCCACTTTTGGAAAAGGTAAAAAAATATGTCTGATAAAATGAAACTTACAGATTATGTGACAGAATTTCTTCAGAAAAAAGGAATTCACGATTTTTTTGGATACCAGGGAACGATGATCGCTCATCTGGTGGATTCTATTGAGCACAATGCAAATACAAAAAGCCATTCCAGCTATAATGAACAGGGAGCGGCTTTTGCAGCCTGCGGTTATGCACAGGCCAAGGATTCCTGTGCCTGCGCGTATGCTACCAGTGGTCCGGGTGCTGTGAACCTGCTTTCCGGCGTGGCTGATGCGTATTTTGATTCGCTGCCCGTGATCTTTATTACCGGACAGCTGAATACTTATGAATATTCCGGAATCGACGGTCTTCGCCAGCAGGGATTCCAGGAGATCGATATTGTTTCCATGGCGAAGCCTGTGACGAAGTATGCAGTGCAGATCCGGGAAGCACAGGATATTGTGAGAGAGCTTAATCTGGCATGGCAGATCGCCAATACAGGACGTAAGGGACCGGTTCTTATTGACCTTCCGATGAATATTCAGAGAGGGGAAGTCAGTGATCCGGTTTATGATATGAAGTTTTCCGATGAGGAGACAGAGGCAGCTGTATACAATCGGAAAGATGGTGGAAACGGAGCTGCTTTTTACAGGGAGGCTGTGGATAAAGCTGATTCTGCTGATGTAGCTGAAGCTGTGGAAGAAATTTTATGTAAACTTAAAGAGGCGAAACGACCGGTGTTTATGATCGGCCACGGAGCAGCTGGTTCCGGGGAAAAAATCCTCGTCGATATTGCAAGAAAGCATCAGATCCCTGTGATCACAAGCGTTCTGGCAAGATCAGTCCTTGCATGGGATGATCCGCTGAATTGTGGCTGTATTGGCGGCGCGTACGGACATCGTTATGCAAATATGATCGCCAATGCCAAGAGTGATCTTCTTGTGTGCTTTGGAATTTCCCTGTGTACACGTCAGATCGGAACCAAAGTTCATGAGTTTGCCAGGGGCGCACAGATCGTGAGGGTGGACATTGACCCTTATAATCTTCAGAGAGAAATCCATGAAGGCAGAGAAGGGGAGAAGTGTTTTTGCGTAAGCGCAGAGGACGTGGCAGAGAGATTAGCTGCCGCTGAGAGCCGGATCAGTTCTTACGGGGACTGGCTTGAGGTGTGCCGGAGAATCCGCAGAGAGCTTACACAGGTGGATGATGAGACTCCGGAGAGATATCCGAACCGCATGATCGCATATTTAAGTGACCAGCTTGGAGATACCGGTGCTGTGGCTGTTGATGTAGGTCAGCATATGGTATGGAGCTATCAGTCCTTTCATAATAAACAGGATCAGAAGATTCTTTTTTCCGGTGGACATGGTGCCATGGGCTATGCACTTCCGGCGGCGATCGGAGCCCATTATGCCACCGGGAAGCCGGTAGCCTGTATCTGCGGTGACGGTGCATTCCAGATGAATATCCAGGAGCTGCAGTGGGTGAAGCGTGAGAACATTCCGGTGAAAATGGTCGTGATGAATAATGAGGCTCTGGGTATGATACGCCATCTTCAGAGAGATTATTTTGATTGCGTATATGCGGATACTTCCGATGGCAGCGGATTTTCGTCCTGTGATTTTTCAGATGTGGCTAAGGCGTATGGAATCCGGGCAAAAAGGATCCAGGGTGAAGATGTGGAGAATGCTTCCGGGGAGTTTCTGGAGCAGAACGGGCCGGAGCTTCTGGAGATCATGCTGGAGAACGGAACTTATGCGTACCCGAAGACCTGTCTTGGGGAGCCGATCCACAATCAGCAGCCTTATATACCGAAACCGATTTTTGATGAACTGATGGAGATATAATATGGGAAAAGTAACTGTGATCACAGGCGGTACCTCCGGCATTGGAAGAGGGATCGCTGAGAAAATTCTGGCTGAGTCAGCAGCTGAGGACAGGATTTTTGTAACATATGGGCATAATGAGGACAAGGCACAGGCGTTTCTTGAGAACCTTCCCCGGGAAAAAAGATCTCAGGTGGTCCTGGTGAAAGCAGATATGTCTTCCTATGAAGATATGATGGCTTTTGTGGCGGAGCTGAAAGACCAGGCAGATCATATTGACTGGCTGGTGAGCAATGCGGGAGTGAGCACCTATGCCAAGTATGAGGATTATACTTTTGAGGAGTGGACAAGGATCGTGAACACCAATCTTTCTGTGCCTGTGTTTATGGTTAAGGAGCTGCGGCCAATGATGAGTGAAGGTGGAAGCATTTTGTTTACCGGATCTTATGCAGGACAGCAGGCGTATTCGTCTTCTCTGGTGTACGGTGTTACCAAGGCGGCGATCCATTTCCTGACCAAATCTCTTGTAAAAGAGTTTGAGCCGAAGGGCATTACTGTGAATGCCATTGCACCTGGATTTATCGAAACTCCATGGCACAGCGCCCGCACCCAGGAGAGCTATGACCGCATCAATAAAAAAATCGCACTCCACAGATTCGGAACAGTGGAGGAAGTGGCGGATATGGCATTTGCAGTGCTTGGAAACGGGTATATGAATGGCAGTGTAGTGGATATCCACGGGGGTTATGACTTCTTTTGACATTTCGAAAACGAGATGAAGCGGAGCGGAATCGAGTTTGTGCACTTGAGACGTTCGTATGGAACAGTGAATTTCTTTATATTTAAGTGAAAAAGGCTTGACTTGCATGCTTGCTCTGTGCTAAAATTGACAAGCGACATGGAAGTTAGGTCTTTTTTTTATGCCCGAAAATGACGACGGATAAACGTTCCGGGCAGTACGGAAGACCATGCAAATGAAAACACTGGAGGTGGAAGTTGTGCGCGTTAAGATTACATTAGCATGTACCGAGTGCAAGCAGCGTAACTACAATATGACGAAGGAGAAAAAGAACCATCCTGAGAGAATGGAGACCAAGAAATATTGTAAGTTCTGTCATACACACACTCTGCACAAGGAAACAAAGTAATCACAGAGATTTGTGAGGTTATGCTATGGAAAAACAGAAATCTGCGGACAAGCCGCAGAAAAAAAGTTGGTTTCAGGGAATTCAGTCAGAATTTGAGAAGATTGTCTGGACAGACCGTGCCACACTGGCAAAACAGACTGTTGTGGTCGTGATCATCACGATCATCCTGGCAGTGGTTATCAGTGTAATGGATTCCGGAATTCTGGAATGCATTAATTTCTTAATGAAGTAAGGATAAAGGTGATTGTATGTCAGAAGCAGCAAAATGGTACGTTGTCCATACCTATTCAGGGTATGAGAACAAAGTAAAAGCCAACATTGAAAAGACAATCGAGAACAGACACCTGGAAGACCAGATCCTGGAGGTACGTGTTCCGCTGCAGGATGTAGTGGAGATGAAGAACGGAACCTCAAGACAGGTTCAGAAGAAGATGTTTCCAGGCTATGTGCTTCTCAATATGGTGATGAACGACGATACCTGGTACGTTGTCCGTAATACCAGAGGTGTTACCGGATTCGTAGGACCGGGATCAAAGCCTGTGCCTCTTACAGAAGAGGAAATGCTGCCGCTTGGTATCCAGAAACCGGATATCGAAGTGGACTTCGCAGAGGGCGACATGGTAGTTGTTACTGGTGGTGCATGGAAGGATACCGCAGGTGTGATCACAGGTATCAATATGCAGAAACAGACAGTAACAATCAATGTTGAGCTTTTCGGTCGCGAGACACCGGTAGAAATAAGTTTCGCAGAAATCAAAAAAGCTGAGTAATAAAAAAACAAGGTAACAGCAAGTGGGAGGGACACACCCCCGCCAATACCACATAGGAGGTGCCGAAAATGGCAAAGAAAGTAACAGGATATATCAAATTACAGATTCCGGCTGGTAAAGCAACTCCAGCACCACCTGTAGGTCCGGCTCTTGGACAGCACGGTGTAAACATCGTACAGTTTACAAAGGAGTTCAACGCAAGAACAGCTGATCAGGGAGACCTTATCATCCCGGTTGTAATCACTGTTTATGCTGACAGAAGTTTCAGCTTCATAACCAAGACTCCGCCGGCAGCAGTTCTTCTTAAGAAAGCTGCAAACATCAAATCTGGTTCCGGTACACCGAACAAGACCAAAGTAGCTAAGGTTACTAAGGCACAGGTTCAGGAGATCGCTGAGCTGAAGATGAAAGACCTCAATGCAGCATCTATCGAGGCTGCTATGAGCATGATCGCCGGTACAGCAAGAAGTATGGGAATCGAAGTCGTAGACTAATAAATACCGAAGCTTAAGTTCGGGGTTCCCGTAGAAAAAGTGAAATTTTCAAGTGGGAGGGCTTTTCCCCGCAAATACCACAGGAGGTTATAGAAATGAAACGAGGAAAGAAATATGTGGAAGCTGCGAAAGCAGTAGACCGCGCAACATTATATGATGCACCAGAGGCTATCAGCCTTGTTAAAAAGGCTGCTGTAGCTAAATTCGACGAGACCATCGAAGTTCACATCCGTACAGGCTGCGATGGACGTCATGCAGATCAGCAGATCCGTGGAGCAGTTGTTCTGCCACACGGAACAGGTAAAAAAGTTCGTGTACTTGTATTTGCTAAAGATGCTAAGGCAGAAGAGGCAAAGGCAGCAGGAGCAGACTTCGTAGGAGCTGAGGATCTTATTCCGAAGATCCAGAACGAGGGATGGCTTGACTTTGACGTTGTAGTTGCAACACCGGATATGATGGGCGTTGTAGGTCGTCTTGGTCGTGTACTTGGACCGAAAGGCTTAATGCCGAACCCGAAGGCTGGTACTGTAACAATGGACGTAACAAAAGCTGTTAACGACATTAAAGCAGGTAAGATCGAGTATCGTCTTGACAAATCCAACATCATCCATGTTCCGATCGGAAAGGCTTCCTTTACCGAGGAGCAGTTAAGCGACAACTTCCAGACGCTTATGGGAGCTATCACAAAGGCTAGACCTAGCACACTGAAAGGTCAGTATCTGAAGAGCGTTACAATCGCTCCGACAATGGGACCTGGTGTTAAGCTTAACCCGGTTAAATTAGCTCAGTAATAAATTTTAAATGCCCTGTGCAGAGATGAGAATCTTTGCATAGGGTATTTTTTATTTGGAAAAAATTCTCAGGGAGATGGGAGAGAGTCTTGATTTTTTAGCTTAATGCTTTTACAATAAGGCTCAAACCAGTAATAGATGGATAGATTTAGAGATTTGTCAGAGATTTATCATCTAAAGTTTACAAATGAAAATTGAAATTATGTTAGGATATAAAAAAGATGGGGAAAACGTTTCTGTAGGGGAAACTTACAGATGAATTTGTCTGGACAGGGAGTATAAATTGAGATCAAAAAAGCGTAAAGCGAAGAAAATAAAGAAACAGGTAAATAAAATAAAAATGATACTCTGCCTGGTGGTGGAGGCTATCGTAATCCTGACACTTGTAGTGATCATCGGTTGGAACAAAGGTGTAGGAGACTGGATGGAGTCTCTGCAGAAACCGGTCGTACGCAAGCTTGAGATGAGTGGCATCAACAGTCCCTATGCAGTGCTGATGCAGGTAAAAGGCGGTAAGATCATCGGAAATATGAAGGGTGATGAGAAGATCTATCCGGCTTCTATGACGAAGATCATGACTGCGATCGTAGCCATTGAGAACCTGGATGATCTGGATCAGGAGATCACTCTGACACAGGAGATGTTTGCGGGGCTTTATGAGCAGGATGCAACCCAGGCAGGCTTTCAGCCGGGGGAAACAGTGCGTGCCATTGATCTTCTCTATGGTGCCATGCTTCCATCAGGGGCAGAGTGCTGTATCGCACTGGCAGATACAGTTGGCGGTTCCAGGGATGGCTTTGTGGAGATGATGAACAAGAAAGCGCAGCAGCTTGGCATGAATAAGACGCATTTCTGTGATACGACAGGGCTCCATGATTCGGATCATTACAGTACTGTGCGTGATATCGCGGTGCTTCTGAGATATGCACTTAAGAATGATACCTTCCGGGAAATTATTGAGAGTCCGCGGCATTCTACAGGAGTGACCAATATCCATCCAAGCGGGATCACATATTACAGTACCATGTTTAAGAATTTATCAGATACTTCTGTAACTGGTGGTCACATCCTGGGCGGCAAGACAGGATATACCAGTGAAGCCGGATTGTGTCTGGCAAGCTTTGCAAAAATCTATGACAGGGAATACATTCTGGTAACGGCAGGCGCAGCAGGCAATACGGGAAGTGCACTGCATGTGCAGGATGCAGTGACGATTTATAACCGGCTTGGCAGTGCGATTGAGGCGCAGATGGAGAAGTGATTTTTTATTCTAAAATTTACCGGCACAGAGGTGTATGCTGCTGTATTGGCAGTATAACACTTCTGTGCCGTTTTTTGATTCTTCAAAATGAAATCGTATAGCGGGAACCTGCAATGTATTCGCGGCTGATATAAAGCGGACTTCCATCAGGAGCTTCCATATAGGAATCCAGGATCAGCACAGGATCACCGGAAGACAGACGCAAAGTTTTGGCCATATCAGGGGAGGCTGCAGTAACAGAAATTGTGCTGCGGCTGGACTCTGCGATCGTACAGCTGTAGGTGGCTTTGATATATTCAAAAAAAGAACCGTTTTCTACAGCATTCGGATCAAAATCCGGGAAAAGTCGTGTGGGGAGCCAGGTGTGAACATCAATAACCGGAATACTGTCAGCCAGAAGAAGACGTTCCAGGAAAAAAATTTCTTCATCGGGAGCAAGCTGCAGAAAATCAGAGGTTACGGTGTTCGCATTTTTTTTGCAGAAGGACAGTACGTGAGATTCCGGAATACGGTCATTCTGACGGCAGGATTCGGAAAAACTCATATTTTTCTGGGATTCAAATTTACGGAAGATCATGGGGGATTTTACAAAGGTTCCTTTTCCCTGGTGCTTGATAAGATATCCCTGTGTGCAAAGCTCTTCCACGGTACGTCTGACAGTGATCCGGCTGACATGGTAAAGATCGGCAAGCTCCGGCTCTGTCGGGATTTTTTCCCCGGGCTTATAAGTACCGTTTTTGATCTGACTGGTAATAATATCCATAAGCTGCTTGTAAAGCGGCTGGATCGAATTTTTATTTAACATGAAAATATCCTTTCTAGAGATTGTTCATAAACGATATTTTACTATAGTGCGGATGTATTTGTCCAGTAAGAGACAAGCCTTTGCAGTGCGGAGGAGTGTGTATAGGATGAATAATTAATCATAAATCATGAATATACTCTTTACTATAACGTTATAATATGTTATATTCTTCAAAAAGGTAAAATGCAAAAAATTAAGAGAAAGAAAATCATCTGAAAATCCGAAAAAACCTGTATTTTCAATGGATTTAGAGGATTGTCAGACGAATTTCCACAAAACCGGAGGATGAAAAATGGACGCAGTAAAAATCGTAAATAAGATCAGTGAAGAGCATGGAACAATCAAAAATGTGTATTTTCTTGCATGTGGAGGTTCTCTTGTAGATTTATACCCGGGATATTATTTCCTGCGTGCGGAGTCAGCAGTGATGGATGCACAGTGGATCCCGGCCAGAGAGTTTGCTTTGACACCGCCTAAGAAGCTTGGAAAAGACAGCCTTTTGATTATCTGCTCTCACAGCGGAAAGACCAAAGAATGCCTGGAAGCGGCGAAAGTGGGAATGAATGCAGGTGCAGCAGTTGTGACCATGACACATGCACCGGGATCTGCCTGCGATACAGATGAGTGGATATCTGTTGTATATGACTGGGCACCGGGAGTGAAAGAAGCAGAGAAGCCGCAGGGAATCGTACTTCGTATTCTTAATGAGCTGATGAAGGTACAGGAGCCGGGATATGTTCTTTATGACAAAATCGCAGAAGGATTTGATAAGATCGATGAGATTATTGCAGCAGCAGTGAAGGATCAGCAGAATGCGGCATGGCTTTTTGCAGAAAAATATTCAGAGGAACCGAACCTTTATATCATGGCATCAGGAGCCTCCTATTCACAGGCCTACGGATTTGCTATCTGTTCACTTCAGGAAATGCAGTGGATGGACTGCGGATACCTGAACAGTGCAGAATATTTCCATGGACCATTTGAGGTGACAGACGAGGAGCACCTTTACATTCTGATGATGAGTCGTGGAAGAAACCGTATGATGGATGAGCGTGTTCTGACTTTCCTTGAAAAATACGGAAAGAAATACGAAGTGATCGATGCGGACAAACTTGGCATGGCAGCTATTGACGACAGCTGCGTGGAATATTTTACACCAATGCTTTTCTATACCATGACAACTGTTTACCGCACCGCACTGCAGGATAAACGCCGTCATCCGCTGGATATGAGAAGATATATGGGTGTTGTGGAATACTAAAAACGCTGCTTGTGCCTGTGCACAGAGAAAGGGGAAAAATGAGCAGATACAGTACAAAACTCCTTGGGTTCGGAGACAATGTTGTGGATATCTACGATCACTTAAAAACCATGTATCCAGGTGGCAATTGTGTAAATGTCAGTGTCTACGGTAAAATGGCAGGCTGTGAAAAAACAGCATATATGGGATATTTCGGGAATGATGACAGGGCAGAGCTGATCATAGATGTGCTGGGAAAAACCGGCGTGGAAACTGTGAAATGCAAACAGCTTCACGGTGAAAATGGCTATTCCAGGATCACATTAAAAGACGGAGATCGTGAATTCCTGGATTTTAATGAGGGTGGCATTCGTGGAAAAACACCGTATATCTTAGATCGTTTTGATCTGGAATACATGAAAGGATTCGATGTGGTACATAGTGGAAATTATTCTTTTACAGAGAGTGAGCTCCACAAGATCAAAGAATCCGGAATCCCGGTTTCCTTTGATTTTTCTGATGATTCCACAGAAGAATATTATGAAAAAACGGCACCGTATGTTACATATGCTTTTTGCTCTTTTGATGGAACCGATGAGGAAGCAAAAGAACATCTGAAAAAGCTCACCTCCATGGGACCGGAACTTGCCATGGCTTCCAGAGGTGCGAAAGGCTGTATTCTCTATGATGGGGAGAAATTTTTTGCCCAGGAAGCAGCTCCGCTTGAAAAAGTGAAGGATACTCTCGGTGCAGGAGATTCCCTGATCGCGTCTTTCCTTACAGGCTTTATTGGAAGAACTAAAGCCGGTATGGATAAGGAAACCGCGATCTGTGAAAGTCTTGAAGAGGCAGCTGCTTTTGCGGCGGGTATCTGTGGTATGGAAGGTGCTTTTGGCTACGGAAAAAAATATGAATAGCAGGAGGGGAAAATAATGGGACGCAATGGAAAAAGCAGAGCTCTTATTTGCTTTGTACTGTGCATGATCATGGCTCTGCCGGTATATTTCAGCAGTGCAGTGGCAGTAAAAGCGGCAGAACAGCAGACCATCATCATAGGAACGAATGCAGAGTATTCGCCGTTTGAATACCTGGACGATGATGGAAATATTACAGGTTTTGATTACGATCTTCTGGAGGCGATAGCCAAAGAAGAAAACGTGAAGCTGGTATGGAAGGATATGCCCTTCGATTCCCTGATGGGTTCTATGGAGGCCGGAGATGTACAGGTGATCGCTGCCGGAATCGGACCTACTGAGGATCGTAAAAAAAGTGTTGATTTTTCCGATGTTTATTATACCGGTACACAGTGTATCATAAGCCGTAAGGATAATCCAATCAAGAATTTTGAGGAGATGTCCGGAAAAACAGTTGCAGTTCTGGAGGGTGCACAGAGTGATATGATCGCATCCGGCGAGACTACTGATTACGGTGAAGTTAAGGATGCCAAAGTAAAAAGATTTAAAAACGCTTCCAGTGCAGTCATGGAGCTGAAAAACGGTGGAGCAGATGCAGTTCTGATCGACAATATCATGGCTGAAATTTACTGTAAACAGAATTCAGATCTGCAGTATGAGTCTGTGCCAAGCACAGCAGAGGATACTGTTTTCTGTATTGAAAAAGGAAACACAGAGCTTGTCCAGATCATCAATGACGGGCTTGCAAAAGTAAAAAAATCAGGGGAATATGATGATCTTTATCAGAAGTATTTTGTAGACACAGTTGAAAACAGTGAGGATGTGACAGATGTAGCAGCAACAGATGGTTTTCTGGGACTTTTAAGCTTTATTTTCCTTCAGGATAACCGCTGGAAGTTTTATATCAATGGTCTTGGGATCACGCTGATCGTTTCCCTTTTGTCAGTGGTCGTAGGTATCCTGATCGGTCTTGTGGTGGCTCTGGTACGTCTTGGAGCTGCGAAAAAAGGCAGAAGAACCATTCTTTCCACGATCGCGGATATTTATGTTGATGTGATCCGCGGAACACCGTCGGTTCTTCAGCTGATGATCATTTATTTTGCTGTATTCCACAGTAGGCTTGGATATGTGGCAGCAGTGGTCAGCTTCGGTATCAACAGTGGTGCGTATGTTTCCGAGGTTATCCGCGGAGGTATTTTGTCTGTTGACAAAGGTCAGAGTGAGGCAGGACGTTCGCTGGGCCTTGGATATAAAGATACCATGCGTTTTATTATCATTCCGCAGGCTGTAAAAACCATCCTTCCGGCAATGGGTAACGAGTTTATCCAGCTGATCAAAGAGACTTCTATTTTGGGCTATGTGGGTATCATGGATCTGACAAAGGCGGCAAGCTATGTTTCTTCCCGTACTTATCAGATGTTCATACCGCTGATCGTTGCAGGTATCATGTACTATCTGATCGTGAAGTGCCTGAGCCTTCTGCTGAAGAGATTTGAAAGGAGACTGAGAGAAAGTGATTGATGTTAAAAATCTGAAAAAATCCTTCGGGGATGTACACGTATTAAAGGGAATCACAACTCATGTAAACAAAGGTGAGTGTATCTGCATCATCGGTCCGTCCGGCTCCGGAAAATCTACTTTTCTGCGCTGCCTGAATCTTCTGGAAAAACCGGAGGAAGGTGAGATCACCGTAAACGGACAGCAGCTCCTGGATCCGAAGCTGGATGTAGATAAATTCAGAGAAAATGTGGGAATGGTTTTTCAGCATTTTAATCTGTTCCCCAATATGACAGTATTAAAAAATATCACCCTTGCACCGGTACGCCTTGGCAAATGGAATGCAGCGGAAGCTGACCAGAAGGCAAGAGCTCTTTTGAAAAGAGTCGGGCTTGAAGAGAAAGCGGATGTTTATCCCGGAAAGCTTTCCGGCGGACAGAAGCAGAGGGTTGCTATCGCCAGAGCACTGGCAATGAATCCCCAGGTACTTCTGTTCGACGAGCCAACATCAGCTCTTGATCCTGAGATGGTCGGGGAGGTTCTTGAGGTTATGAAAGAGCTTGCAAAAGAAGGCATGACCATGCTGGTGGTTACCCACGAGATGGGATTTGCAAGGGAGGTAAGCGACAGAGTGCTCTTTATGGATGATGGGGTGATTCTTGAGGATAGAAATCCGAAAGAACTGTTTGGGAATCCTCGAGAGGAAAGGACGAAGGAGTTTCTTTCCAAAGTATTGTAGGTTTTTTGGGGGTAAAAAAGTTCTGTTTTGAAAAAACGGGGAAATTCGTGGGGAGGGGAGGCACTCGGAGTTGCGAAGCCCGTTTCCCCTCCCCACACCCCACCCCTCCGGGCACGCCAAAGTGTCCCCTCCGAAAGGGAAAGAGCCCCACTGCCCAAGTGTCCCCCTGGAAAGAAACTATCCGTCAGAAGACACAGGCTCTCCGCCCAGGAGCGTACGTCAGACGCCCGACATTGTACAATATCTGGTACAATTTTCTCATTAATTTTATCAATAGTACATTCCCTTGTATATTATAAAGAACATACATCTAATCTGTTGACTTTGAAATCTGAATCTGTTATCTTATGGTCGTCATGAGAAATGTTATATATTACTAACTGCGCGGGCAGTGAACGAATAATGATTAAGACAGAACAGAGAAAGGATGTGCAACAAATTGGCAAAAGTTAATTTCGAGCAGTGGAACGGATTCAAAGGCGATCGTTGGAAAGAGAAAATCGACGTTCGTAACTTCATCAGCATGAACTATACACCATATGATGGAGATGCTTCCTTCCTGGAAGAGCCAACAGAGGCAACTGATAAACTCTGGGGCAAACTTCAGGAGCTTCAGAAAGAAGAGCGTGCAAAAGGCGGCGTTCTTGATATGGAGACAGAGGTAGTAACAGGAATTACAGCATACGGTCCTGGATATATCGATGAGGAGCTCAAAGACCTGGAGCAGGTTGTAGGTCTTCAGACAGACAAACCTCTGAAACGTGCTTTCATGCCATACGGCGGAATTAAAATGGCAGAGCAGGCATGTGAGACTTACGGATACCATGTAAGCGACAAAATCAAAGATGTTTTCAACAACTATGAGTTCAAAACACACAACCAGGGTGTATTCGATATCTACACACCAGAGATGAAGAGAGCACGTCACAACAAGATCCTTACAGGACTTCCGGATACTTACGGACGTGGACGTATCGTAGGTGACTACAGACGAGTAGCTCTTTACGGAATCGATTACCTGATCGCAGGTAAAGAGAAAGACTTCGCAGCATGCGACCGTCAGGGTATGAGACGTTATGACTTCCAGCTTCGTGAGGAGATCGCAGATCAGATCCGCGCTCTGAAGAAGATGAAAGAAATGGCTCAGATCTATGGCTTTGATATTTCCCAGCCGGCTAAGAATGCAAAGGAAGCATTCCAGTGGCTGTACTTCGGATATCTTGCAGCGATCAAGACTCAGAACGGAGCTGCAATGAGTGTTGGACGTATCTCCACATTCCTTGATATCTATATTGAGAGAGATCTTGAGAACGGAACTCTTACAGAGAAAGAGGCACAGGAGCTTGTTGACCATATCGTAATGAAATTCCGTATGGTTAAATTCGCTCGTATCCCGTCTTACAACCAGCTCTTCTCCGGTGACCCGGTATGGGCAACTCTGGAAGTAGCAGGTATGGGACAGGACGGACGTTCCATGGTAACAAAGAACGACTATCGTTTCCTTCATACACTTGAGGATATGGGACCGGCTCCGGAGCCGAACCTTACAGTTCTCTATTCTTCAAGACTGCCTGAGAACTTCAAGAAATATGCAGCAGACATCTCTGTTACAACAAGTTCCATCCAGTACGAGAACGATGATGTTATGCGCCCGGTATGGGGCGATGACTACAGCATCTGCTGCTGTGTATCTGCTACAGAGACAGGTAAAGAGATGCAGTTCTTCGGTGCTCGTGCAAACCTTGCAAAATGCCTTCTTTACGCGATCAACGGCGGTGTTGATGAGAAGACAAAACAGCAGGTAGGACCTCAGTACCAGCCGATCACTTCCGAGTATCTTGACTATGACGAAGTAATCGCAAAATATGATCAGATGATGGACTGGCTTGCACATCTGTATGTCGGAACACTGAACATGATCCACTACATGCATGATAAATACTACTATGAGGCAGCTGAGATGGCACTTATCGATACAAAGGTTGACCGTTCTTTCGCAACTGGTATCGCCGGATTCTCACATGTAGTAGATTCCCTTGCCGCTATCAAATATGCAAAAGTAAAAGCAATCCGTGATGAGGACGGAATCACAACAGACTTCCAGGTTGAGGGTGACTTCCCACGTTATGGTAACGATGATGACAGAGCAGACGAGATCGCAACCACTCTGCTTTCCACATTCCTTGAGAAGCTGAAACACATCCATACCTATCGTGATTCCAAGCCAACCACATCCATCCTTACCATCACATCCAACGTTGTTTATGGTAAAGCTACAGGATCTCTTCCGGACGGAAGAAAAGCCGGCGAGCCTCTGGCACCGGGAGCTAACCCGTCTTACGGCGCAGAGCAGAACGGACTTCTTGCTTCCCTGAACTCTGTTGCAAAGCTTGACTATGAGGATGCACTTGACGGAATCTCCAATACTCAGACAATCAACCCGGATGCACTTGGCCATTCAGAGGAAGAGCGTACAGAGAACCTTGTAAATGTACTTGACGGATATTTTGACCGTGGGGCACATCACCTCAATGTAAACGTATTCGGTAAAGAGAAACTTATCGATGCTATGGAGCATCCGGAAAAAGAGGAGTATGCAAACTTCACGATCCGTGTTTCCGGATACGCTGTTAAGTTCATCGACCTTACAAGAGAGCAGCAGCTTGACGTTATCGCAAGAACCTGCCACGAAAGGATGTAATAAAAAATATGGGCGACCAGAAAAAAATCACTGGCTACGTCCACTCACTGGAGAGCTTCGGCTCTGTTGACGGACCAGGAGTCCGGTATGTGATCTTTTTGAGCGGCTGTGCCATGCGCTGCCAGTTCTGCCACAATCCGGACACCTGGCAAATGAAAACAGGAACGGAGTACACAGCAGATGAGCTGCTTGAAAAAGCCTGTCGATACCGCTCTTACTGGGGAAGTAAGGGCGGTATTACTGTGAGTGGAGGCGAGCCACTGTTGCAGATCAATTTTCTTATTGAACTTTTTAAGAAAGCCAAGAAACAGGGAATCCACACAACTCTTGATACCAGCGGCAATCCTTACACAGAAGAAGGCCCATGGCATGAGAAATGGGAAGAGCTGATGAAATATACAGATCTTGTCATGCTGGATATTAAACACATTGACGAGGAGCAGCATAAGATCCTCACAGGATGTACCAATCAAAATATCCTTGCCATGGCACAGAAGCTTTCTGATATGGGGATTGCAATGTGGATCCGTCATGTGCTTGTGCCGGAGCGTAATGACCGTGACGATTATCTTCACCGCCTGGCTGATTTTATCGGTACACTTAAGACCGTTGAAAGAGTAGAAGTTCTTCCATATCACACCCTGGGAATCTTCAAATGGGAAAATCTTCACATTGACTATCCGTTGAAAGGCATCAATCCACCGACAAAAGATCGGATCGAAAATGCGGAGAAGATCCTGGGTGCAGGTACTCACTGATCATAGAAAATATTCGGGCGGATATTTATGAGCCGCAGAAACCTATCAGATTTTGATAAAACCATATTTCATGTCGTAAAATGGACATGAGATATGGTTTTTTTATATTTCTTACTATACTTTGAAAAAAAATAATGATATCATAGATGTGTTGAAAAACATGATGGAATACTATGTGTAAACAAGGCAAAGGAAGAATAATGGGGATAAAAGAAACAATGACAATGCAGGAAGCATTGGCAATGAAGCAGCATCTGGAGCAGGTTTTTTCTATTGTGCGCTTTTTGGACAGAGAAACACTGGAAACAGGCCGGGGTGTGGAAGAACCATGTCAGTGTTATTCGATATGGGGTAAAACTAATCAATGCGACAATTGCATTTCCAGGAAGGCATTTGAGCAGAAATGTCAGAAAACAAAAATAGAGATCGTAGATTCAAAAGTCTATCAGGTTATTGCCAGATACCTGGAGATCGATGAAGTACCATATGTTATGGAAATGATCAACAGCCTGGAAAGAGATGATATCATTGATGCTGAGGATAAGGAGAATCTTCTGGCTGAACTCAGCGGATATGCAGATGCACTGTACAAAGATGTTCTGACAGGAGTTTTTAACAGAAGATACTATGAGGAAAAGGTGAAAAATCTGGAGAGTTCTGCCGGAGTAGCCATGGTGGATCTGGATGATTTTAAACTTTATAATGATACATATGGTCATGATGCAGGAGATAAAGCACTGAAAACAGTAGTAGATGTCATTCGCCGCCATGTTCGTAAGAATGATAAGGTTATCCGTTTTGGCGGAGATGAGTTCCTGCTTCTGATCCCGGATATTAATATCGATAATTTCACCAAGAAACTGAGAGAGATTAAGGAGGAAGTTCATGCAGCCAGAGTTCCAGGTTATTCCCAGCTGAAACTTTCCGTAAGTATTGGTGGCGTGCTGTCATGCAATGAGACACTTGGAGAAGCGGTTTTAAAAGCGGATAAATTTATGTATCAGGCCAAGACACGTAAGAATATGGTAGTTATCAGCGATAATGAGATTAAGGGAGGAGGGAATTCTGAGGAATTCCTTATGCGGGATAAGACCAGGCTGACCATTCTTATTGTAGATGATTCTGAAATGAACCGTTGTATCCTTTCGGAGATGCTTGGCGAAGATTATGATATTCTGGAAGCTACCAATGGAGAAGAAGCGATCAGTCTTCTGAGACAGTACGAGACGGAAATTTCCCTTGTGCTTCTTGATCTTGTCATGCCTGTAATGGACGGATTCGGTGTGCTGAGTTATATGAATGAGCGTAACTGGATCGAAGATATCCCGGTAATTATGATCTCAGGAGAGGATTCCGTATCCTATGTGAGGCGTGCGTTTGACCTGGGAGTTGCAGACTATATCAAGAAACCGTTTGATGCACAGATCGTATACAGACGTGTATACAATACCATCACACTTTACGCGAAACAGCGAAGACTTCTTCTTCTTGTAGCAGATCAGATTTACGAGAAAGAGAAGAACAACCGAATGATGATCAGTATTTTGAGCCAGATCGTAGAGTTCCGTAATGGAGAGAGCGGCGCGCATGTACTGCATATTAACATTATTACAGAACTGATTCTTGAGAGACTGATCCAGAAGACGGATAAATATGATCTTTCCGGAGCTGTGCGCGGGATGATCGTTACAGCATCTGCACTTCACGATATTGGAAAGATCGGTATTGATGACAAGATCCTCAATAAACCCGGAAGGCTGACAAATGAAGAATTCGAGGTCATCAAGACCCATAGCGTCATTGGAGCCTCCATGCTTGAGAGTCTGGAATATTATAAAGATGAGCCACTGGTACGGATTGCCCATGATATCTGCAGATGGCATCATGAGCGTTATGATGGAAAAGGTTATCCGGACGGCCTGAAAGGTGAGGAGATCCCGATTTCCGCACAGGTAGTTGCTCTGGCTGACGTATATGATGCACTGATCAGCGATCGTGTATACAAAAAAGCCTATTCTCATGAGAAAGCTGTTGAGATGATCCTGAACGGAGAATGCGGAACCTTTAATCCGTTGCTTCTGGAATGCCTGACAGATATTCAGGGCCGCCTGAAGGAAGAAATGCTTACAATGGCAGAAGAACGTGTGGAAACTGAGGATAAAGGAAGTGCAACATCAGAATTTGAGGGTTACGAGAAAACGAAAGAACAGCTATTTAAGACAATGTCCGAAGATCTCCGAAAAGAATACATAGATAAGGTCCCTATGATCGGGGGGGGGGAACAGACGTTCCTGAAAAAACCGAATAAAAAAATCCATTCATAAATAAAAAAGGAGCCGGTGTGATCCGGCACAGCCCCTGTCAGACAGGGGACTGTGCATTGGAATTACACCAGCTCTTTATTTTTTATAAGCATTTCTTTGATGATATTCTGTGTATAAGCACCAAGATGACGTTGTGTATCACGGTCAAGCTCAGACGGGATGATCGGTTTGCCGTATTCAATGACAACATGTACAGGTGTCATTTTGGGAAAATTGGCCTCCCAGATATTGGCGGAATTGCTGATCGCTATAGGGATAATAGGACTTTTTGCCCTGGTTGCGATCTTAAAGCTTCCGTCATGGAATGGCAGCATATCCAGCTCATCGGAATTTTTGTTTCTGGTTCCCTCGGGGAAGATGCAGACAGAAATGCCGGATTTCACATAGTCGGCAGCCTGGAGGATGGTTTTAAGTCCCTGCTTGATATCTTCCCTGTCAAGGAAGAGACAGTAGAGATTGTGCATCCAGTTGGAGAGCAGCGGGTAACGCTCCATTTCTTTTTTTGCTACATAGCCGGTACGTCCCGGGCAGCGGCTGTATGTGAGCAGGATATCAAAATAGCTTCTGTGGTTGGCAACATAGAGAACGGCCTGATCTTTGGGGACATTCTCCTCACCGATCACAGTTACCCTGGCTCCTGTAAGCCACAGGATAAACTTAAAGATGGCCTGTACCATGCGCAGGGAGCTGATATCCTTTTTCATGGGGGCGAATTTCCCGATGATCCATTCTATAAGAAGAACCGGGATCGTCAGCACCAGATATCCGATCACTGTGATACATACAAGTATAAATCGAATCATATCTTTTGTCCTTTCTGTATTTGAACACATTACGGCTTTTTAAAAATGGCCGTGGTATTTTTTTATTATACGAAGAATTTCAGATAGTTGCAATAAATCTTTTCCTGATTACATAGAATAAATACTGAGTAATGCGAAAAAACGGAGAAGCGCATTATGAAAAAAGCAGTTTGTCTGCTTGCAATCCTGGTACTGGCAGCTGTACTATCCGGCTGCGGTCTTATCCGGATCGAGGAAGAAGAACGCAAACCGGTTGATTATACAGTGGTGGAACGCCAGGATATTCCTGCGGCTCTGGATGAGATCATGAATGAAAAAAAAGAAAAAGAGTTTCAGCTGAGCTATGAAATGGGAGAGACCCTGTACCTGGCAAAAGGCTACGGACGACAGATGAGCGGAGGATACAGCATTCAGGTGGAAGAACTGGGAGCCTCCTCAAACGGGCTTTTTTTTGTTACAAGACTTATTGGCCCGAAAGATCTTAATGAGGCCGGAGTTCCTTCTTATCCATGTATTGTCATAAAAACAGAACCCCAGAAGAAACCGGTGGTTTTCCGGGAGGGAAAGGCAGACAGCGGATCTGAGAAAGGGGAATAGGCAGTGGAATTAAAAAAAGAAAGCATACAGGTGTTAAGAAAAAAAAGCCATGCAAGAAGCCAGATCACCTTTGACGAGGATTTTAATGTGCCGGATGCAAAGCCGGATGTGGGCAGGCTGATCCAGCATAAAGGACGCATTATAATGGAAGACGTACGTCTCACAGATGGAAAAGGGATCCTCACCGGAAATCTGGAAGCAGATGTGCTTTATGTGGGGGAAGAGAGCGGAATTGTCAGCAGTCTTACTGTAAAACTTCCGTTTGAGGAAACTCTGAATCTGAAAAATATCACAAACGGAGATAAAATGTGCCTGAAGTGGGAGATTGAAGATCTTGCGATCCGTCTGATCCATTCCAGGAAGCTGAATATCAAAGCACTGGTAACTTTTTGCGCAGCTGTGGATGAGACGAATCAGATCAGGATACCCGTTGCACTGGATACACCTGATGTATCTGCCAGAAAAAAACAGATCCGCTTTCTGGGACTTGGCGTACATAAAAAAGACACCTTGCGGATCAAGGATGAATACACCATTGCTTCCAATCGGCCGGATATTTCAGGACTGATCTGGTACACCATGGATATAAGGGGACTGGAGCTGAAATCCGGGGAAAATACAGTAAAAGCCAGGGGGGAGCTGTCTGTTTTTGTGCTGTATGAGTCGGAGGATACGGAGGCACCTGTGCAGTGGCTGGAATATTCCATGCCTTTCTCCGGCGAGGTGGAATGCACTGGCTGCACAGAAGAACTGATCCCGGATATCACAGTATCTGTGATGCACCAGAGCCTGGAAGCAAAGCCGGATGCAGATGGCGAGGAGAGGATTTTTGTTTCAGATGTAGTGCTGGAGCTGGATATGAAATTTTTCCGGGAGGAAGAATATGAACTAGTGACAGACATCTATACACCTGTCCGTGAATGTATTCCGGAAGGAAAGACGGAAATTCTGGACCGGCTTCTTGTGAGAAATTTTTCCAGATGCAGGCTCAGTGAGCGGATCCAGGTCAAGGAGACACAGGGAAAAATCCTCCAGCTTTGTCACAGCCGGGGAAAAGTGAAGATCGATAAGACCAGGATCGTGGAAAATGGCGTGGAAGCCCAGGGAGTGGTGATGCTGAAGATTTTGTATATCATCGGAAATGACAGCATGCCGTTTTATTCCATGGAAGCCATGCTGCCGTTTACTTATGTGGTGGAGGCGCGTGGAATCCGTGAGGACAGCACGTATCAGTTAAAAGCGGAACTGGAGCAGCTTTCCGCAGCAATGGCAGATGGAAATGAGATCGAGATCCGTGCGTCTGTCGGCTTAAATCTTCTGGCTGTCAGTAAGGAAGAAGTTTTTGTTATAGATAAAGTAGAAGAAAAACCTCTGGATATGAAAAAGATCCAGGCAATGCCGGGAATCCTGATCTATATGGTGAAACCAGGAGATGAACTCTGGGATATCGCAAGAAGATACCACACATCTGTTGAGGAAATCAGAGAACTGAACGGACTGAACGAAAATCAGGAGCTTTCACCGGGAACTCCGATCCTTGTGGTGAAAAAAGTAGAAGGTCAGATCAAATGAGAAAAACTATCGGAAACGAAAAAAAGCTGGAATATTTTGCTGTTGAAAAGAATGTAAAAATCATATAAAATATAAGTATAAATACTGTATACAAAGTACAAATGGAGGGGCATATGCGGTTAAAAGCAATGGCAAAAATCAATCTCGGACTTGATGTTCTGGGAAAGAGAGAAGACGGCTATCATGAAGTGCGCATGATCATGCAGACGATCCGTATGTATGATATCCTTGATATACGAAAGACAAAAAAGCCTGGAATCGTGCTGACAACGAATCTTCCTTTTATTCCGGCAGACAGAAGAAATCTTGTATATAAAGCAGCAGAGATGCTGATGGAGGAGTTTGGTGTTGAAGAAGGACTTTCCATCAAGCTACGCAAGTTTATTCCGGTGGCAGCCGGAATGGCAGGCGGAAGTTCTGATGCAGCGGCTGCATTCGTAGGGGTAAACCGGATGTTCCGTCTGGGACTTACCGAAGAACAGCTGATGGAACGTGCAGTGAAAGTAGGAGCAGATGTTCCGTACTGTATCATGCGTGGAACAGCTCTGGCAGAAGGGATCGGTGAGAAGCTGACCCGTCTTCCGAAAGTTCCGAAGTGCTATGTTCTCATAGGTAAGCCGGGGATCAATGTTTCCACGAAGACAGCATATGAGAATCTGAACCTTGCCGGGATCGGGAAACATCCGGATATCGATGGAATGATCGGGGATATTGAGAAGGGAGACCTCTATGCAATGGCCTCCAAAATGGAGAATGTTTTTGAGCCGGGGATCATAAGACAGTATCCGGTGATCGGAGATATCAAGACTCTCATGGAAGAAAAGGGTGCACTGAAGGCAGTGATGAGCGGAAGCGGTCCTACTGTATTTGGAATTTTTGATAACAGGGATAAGATGGCAGCTGCAGCAAAGAGCCTCCGAAGGAGCGGCCTTGCGAAGACAGTATTTGCTACAGATATTTACAACAGGGATGGAGGATTTACGGATGACAAGTGATTTTTCTGTGGATATGAATGAGTATCTGCCGCTTCGCGATGTTGTTTTTAACACTCTGCGGCAGGCAATCCTGAAGGGCGAGCTGAAACCTGGAGAAAGACTTCTGGAGATCGCCCTTGCGGAGAGGCTGGGTGTGAGCAGAACTCCGGTCCGTGAAGCCATGCGTAAGCTGGAACAGGAAGGGCTGGTGGTGATGATCCCGAGAAGAGGAGCCCAGGTTGCAAGTATCACGGAGAAAGATCTCAACGATGTTCTGGAGGTGCGTATTGCCCTTGAGAATGTTGCCATAGAGAAAGCCTGCAAGCTGATCACAGAGGAAGAGCTGGGACGGCTCTGGGTGGCAGCCAAGGAATTTGAGAAAACCAAGGCAGAGGGAAATCTGGTACGTCTTGCCGAGACAGACGTTGCTTTTCATGAGATCATATACCAGGCATCAGATAACAAACGTCTGAACCAGGTGCTGAATAATTTAAGAGAGCAGATGTACCGCTACCGTGTGGAATATCTGAAAGAAGAGCAGACAAGAAACCTTCTTGTCAATGAGCATGAGGAACTGGTGAAGGCGATCCGTGATGGAAATGTGGAGAGAGCTCAGGAGATTTCCTTCAATCATCTGGAGAACCAGAGGAAGGCCATCATTCGCACCATCCGCGCAGAGAACGAAGCGAAAGAGGACAAGAAGAAAGAATAAAAATAAGATACATGGAGATATTAAGAGAGATGTCAGGACGACATCTCTCTTTTTTCATATGGTAATTTATTTGATCATATGTGTATGGATGCCTGGAAAGGAGGGGGTATTTGTGGAAGACAGAAAAATATCAGCATTGCTCCACGAGAACGAAACTTACATCCGAAAACGCTGTGAAAACTGCGATGACATTCTGATCCGGCCCATGGTTCTTGGAGAAGGCCACAAGGTAAACTGTCTTATGGTCTATATCGAGGTTACAGTTTCCAATATGATGCTGGATGATTCTGCCATTGGAAAAATGGTAAATCATTTCTGGGAAATACCGGCAGAAAAGATCCGGGAATTTATCCGGAAAAACAGTCTTGGAATCGCTGATGCAGAAGAATTATCTACCATGGAGGAAGTATTTTCTGCAATGCTTGCGGGAAATGCTGTTTTCTTTATGGATGGCTATGACAAAGCCATGAAAATATCCAGCAGGGGATATCCTGGCCTTGATGTATCCGAGGCAGAGACGGAAAAAGTCCTCAGAGGATCCAAAGAGGGCTTTTGCGACAGAGTAAAAATTAATGCGGCTCTCATACGAAAGCGGCTTCGGGATACCAGGCTGAAAGTGGAACAGCAGGATATAGGTGTGCGTTCCCATACAGTAGTCCAGTTATTATATGTGGATGACCTTGTACATGAGGAACTTCTGGAATCCATCAAAGAGCGTCTGGAATTCTTTACAGTGGACGGAATTCTGGACAGCGGCATGCTGGAGCAGCTGACCGAAGAAGCCTGGTATTCACCGTTTCCGCAGTTTCAGACAACGGAGCGGCCTGACCGTGCTGCACAGGAACTTCTTAATGGAAAAGCAGTTCTGCTTTGTGACAACTCGCCTGTGGCACTGGTACTTCCGGGAGCTTTCAACAGCTTCATGGAAAGCAGTGAAGACTGGTACAATCGTTTTGAGATGACATCGTTTCTGCGGGTATTGCGGTATCTGGCCATGGCTGTTGCAACGCTTCTTCCGGGACTTTATCTGGCTGTGATCCGTTTTCATACACAGGTGCTTCCTGCAAATCTGATCCTTTCTTTTGCCCAGGCAAGGGAAGGTGTGCCTTTTTCCAGTGTGGTGGAGCTTGTATTTCTGGAGCTTTCATTTGAGCTGATCCGGGAGGCTGGGGTGCGGATTCCGGGGGAACTTGGAAATGCCATCGGTATTGTCGGAGGCCTGATCATCGGACAGGCAGCAGTGGAGGCAAACCTGGTAAGCCCGGTGGTGGTTATCATTGTAGCTTTGACTGCACTTGGTTCCCTGGCAATCCCAAATGAAGAATTTGCTTCTGCATTCCGGCTTTTAAAATATGTGTTTTTGTTTCTGGGCGGATATCTGGGGATCTTTGGGATTGTGCTGGGGCTGTATCTCACAGCTGCACATTTAGCCGGACTTTTAAGTTTTGGTGTCCCATACCTGGTACCTTTCGTGGAAAAAAACGGAGAGTCGGAAACCGGGGGAAGGATCTTGAGGCTCCCTTTCCGAAAAAGAAAATTCCGTCCGCTTTATGCGCGCAGTGACCAGAAAAGAAGACTTAGAACTTTGGCCTGGCGGCAGAAAGGAAAAGGTGTATGAGGTTCGCAGAAAACAACAGGATTTCTCACAGGCAGCTTTTCAGACAGATCATACTGGTATTTCCGGCACCGTTTTTGCTGTGTCTGTTCCAGGGTGGCTCCATGATCGGAAAAAGTGCGGTGGCGGGGACTGTGACAGCGGCAGTTATTCTTCTGTTTTATGTGATTTGGCTGATCAGGTTAGGGCCTGCATACAGTGAGATGGAAAAAACGGCTGGAAACATTACTGTACGGTTTATTGGACTTTTCTTCCTGGTATATGTGATCTTAAGTGCTGCTTTTCTTGCAGACCTCATGGCACAGGTGGTTCCGTCAAGCCTGATCAGCGGTATCTCCGGAAAATATCTCTCTCTTCTGGCAGTGGCAGCCTGCAGCATTGGCACACATCGGGGAATGCAGCGTCGTGGAAGGATCGCAGAAGTGTCAGGAGGATTTTTTCTGGCAGGAATAATCCTGCTGATGATCTTAAGTGCAGGTCAGGGAAAAACGGAATATTTTCTTGAAGTCTGGACTGGGGAAAGCAGTGGATTTTCAGGAGAAGAATGGATGGGCAGCACCTGGAGGCTTTTAAGTGCTTTTTCCGGGGTGGGGCTTTTGCCTTTTGCCCTGGATAAAGTAGAAAAACAGGGAAGTGCAAGGAAACCGCTGATTTCAGGGCTGCTTACAGTGTGCGGCGTTGTACTTGGAATGCAGATTCTTCTTCCGGCAGTGTTTGGGCGTGAGAGACTTTTTACGGAGGTGTATCCCATCCTGCCGCTTCTGGATGGGGCAGATCTTCCGGGAAATGTACTGGCCAGATTCGATGTGATCTGGATGGGATTTCTTGTATTTGGGCTGTTTTTTTCTATGGGAAGTCTGTTTCATTATGGGAACCAGATCGCGGCCGGAACGAAGCTGGGAACCGGGAGATACTGGATCCCTGCGGCAGGTTGGATTCTTTCCGTATATAATTGGAATGGTTACGGGATCAGAGATTATTATGGCAGTTATCTTGGATATGTTTTTGTGCCGGGACTTCTTGTGATACAGCTACTTCTGAGCATGGGAAAATACGGACACAGAAGAAAAAAAGTGGCAGCAGCAGCTTTGTTTCTGGCAGTATGTCTGACCGGAACAGGATGTGCTGCCGTAGAACCGGAAAAAAGAATCTATCCACTTGCTCTGGGAGCAGGAGCTCTGGAGAAGGGATTTATGCTGAAATATGCAATGCCTGACATGAATGTCACCACAGGACAGGAAAAGCCGGATGAAGATCCTGTGTCAGTTCTGACTATTGCAGGAGCGGATTTTAATGAGATCGAGAAGATTTACAATCGTTCCCAGGAAAAATATCCGGATCTTGGTCATCTACAGGTTGTGATCCTGGATGAAAATATGCTCACAGAAGAGAATCGGGTGGCTTTTGTCCATTATCTGAAACAGGAGGAGCATGTGGGAGAGGATGTTTATGTGTTCCGCACGCAGATGCTTTCTGAAGTTTTTCGCTGGAAAGGTGCGCAGCAAAGTTCTGTAGGGGAATACCTTCAGGGAATCCAGGAAAACCGGACTTCCGGGCAGCAGAAAAAGGGAATCACTCTTCGGGAAGTGTATCATCAGTTTTATAAAGACGGGACTTTGCCGTGGCTTCCTTCTGTGTGGGTGGACGGTGATCTTCTGGAGGTAGATTACGGAAATAGTGAATAAAGTCAGAGGATCTGGTGAATAATTGAGATACCTTAAGGAAAAAGAAAAGCAGGGGGAAGATCTGATGAGGAAGATCGGAGAGAGACTTGAAATAAGCAGCAGATTCAGGAAAATACTGAGGGCTTTGGCTGTGGTAGCAGTGATCCTGACTATTACAGCTGGATGTGCAGATTATATTGGAGCATGGGGCTCCGGCGGCTCAGAGAACAATGCAGGAAGTATAGCGAAAAATACAGCAGATAACACACATAATATACCGGAGTTTTATAATCCGCAGCTCTACGCATGGTGGGGAACTATCTACCCGGAATTCTGTTTTGAAAAAGGCGAGGATACCGATGAAACTAAGCCTGTGAAGCTTTCCTTCTGGCTTGCGAAAGCTCTTGATTGGTGATACAATAATCTAACGATTAATCAATTCAGGAGAAAAGATCAATGAATATAGATAGAAATGCACCGGTAGGTGTGTTTGATTCCGGTATCGGAGGGCTGACAGTAGCCAGGGAGATCATGCGCAATCTCCCTTCCGAAAAAATAGTATATTTTGGAGATACGGCGAGAGTTCCATATGGAAGTAAATCCAGGGAGACGGTAATCCGTTATTCACGCCAGATCATCCATTTTCTTCAGGAGCAGAAGGTCAAGGCTATTGTGGTAGCCTGCAACACAGCCAGTGCTTTTGCCCTGGATGCAGTTCGTGATGAGCTGGATATTCCTATTATAGGAGTGATCGAGTCCGGTGCAAGGATCGCTGCCCAGGAGACGAAGAATAAGCGGGTAGGAATTATCGGTACAGTTGGAACAGTAGGCAGCGGTATCCACGCTTCCTATCTGAAAGAACTGGACCCGGAGATCACAGTGATCGGCAAGGCATGTCCGCTGTTTGTCCCACTTGTTGAGGAGGGCTGGCTTCATGATCCGGTCACTGAGGAAGTGGCCAGAAGATATCTCAAAGAGCTTCAGGATCAGGAGATCGACACATTGATCCTTGGCTGCACTCATTACCCTCTTCTTCGTTCTACGATCCGTAAGATCATGGGAGAGGAAGTGCGTCTGGTGAATCCGGCTTATGAGACTGCACTGGAGCTTCGCAAGCTTCTGGCAGATATGGGGCTTGCAAGCGATGAGACGGTGGAAGAGGAATTTCCGTATCGCTTCTATGTAAGTGATCTGGCTGAGAAATTTAAAGATTTTGCCAATTCGATCCTGCCTTACAACGTAGAAAAAACGCAGAAGATTGATATTGAGAAGTATTGAAGTTACTGTTCACGAAGTGAAGTAAGCAGTATAAGTATTAGGAGAAAAGAGAAATGCAGAAAGAAGTTTTGATCCATGTAAGAGGACTTCAGATGATGGATGCCCAGAGCGATCAGGAGCCGATCGAGATCGTTGTTCCGGGACAGTATTATTTCCGCAATGGTTTCCATTATCTCAGATATGAGGAGATTCTGGATGAGAGTTCAGAGCCTACTATCAACTACATAAAAATGTCCGGGAAAGGTCTGGAAGTCAGCAAGAAAGGTCTGGTCAATGTACATATGGTATTTGAGCAGGGCAAGAAAAACATGACATATTACACCACTCCGTATGGAACACTTCAGATGGGGATCGCAGCCACTAATCTGGAGCTGACAGAGAGTGAGGAGGATATTCATATGAAGGCGGATTATGCACTTGATATGAATGAGGAGCATGTGGCAGACTGTTATCTGGCGATCCAGGTACAGCCGAGGGACTGTAAGGATTTTGTCTTATAAAACCCCAAAATAGCGGATAAGAGTGATTTTATCCATCTGGCGAAGAAATAAAAAACCGCTGTGTCACCTGAGGATGATATATCCTGCAGTGCACAGCGGTTAATTTTTCGGATTTTACATTATTTACGAAATCTGGCGAGAAAGCCTTTTTTCTTCTTCTGCGGAGTTTCAAGTGAACCGCGGATTCCTTTAACACCAACGATGTAGAGACCGCTGACTTCTGCTTTGATCTCTTTTTTAACCGGGATCAGATCGAAAACTTTTTCATCTGCAATGAGAATGCTGATCTTCGGACCAACTTTGGCTTTAACGATCGGAAGTTTGGAACGGCGCATAAGCTTAGGTGTCTGGTCGATGACCATCTGCGGAAGTCCGGAATCTTTTAAAGGCATCCGTTTTTTATCGATGACCAGCATGGAAACTGTCTGCTTGTTAGCCTGGATCTGAGCCTGCTGTTCGTCCTGTTTTTTCTGAGCCTTTTTTCCGAAGAAATAGAGAGCGACTAATGCTGCGATCAGAATAACGAGGATGACCAGAAGAACAATGGTAACTGTACTCATTTGAGAATCCCCCTGTATGTATATTTGTTTCGCAATCGGTTACATTACGTAAACATCATTTTAGCATTGTTTCAGGAAAAAGGCAATTAAAAAGTTAAAAAGACACCGGGAACGGTGGAAATTTAAATGTTTACAAGTTATAATGACTGTGATGTGATTCACAATGTATGGTGTGAAAATTGCAGGACATAACTATAGTCAAGATATAAATCAGCAATCTGGATAAACCGGATATGGAGGAAAACGAAATGGAGAAGGAAAAGCCCAGGGGAACACGCCCGGAAATGGGAACCCCGGAGTATGAAGAATGGCGTAAACGTATGATCGCGCGAAGACGAAAACGTTTGCAGAGAGAACGAAGGAAACGGCTGATTGCTATGGGGGTGGCACTTGTAGTTGTGATAGGCGGTATTTCCGCAGGAATCAACAGCTGTAATGGAAAAAAATCTTCCGTATCCCGGCAGGATAACACTTCTGCCAGTGCGAAAACAGAAAACGGAACTTCAGCGAAGAAGGACTCCGCAGAAGATACGACAGATTCCAAAGAAAATTCAGCAGCAAAAGATATCCTTGCGCAGGCAGATATCCTTGCACAGCAGTATAATTACGATGAAGCGATTTCTCTTTTGAAAAAAGATTCATCTTATTCTTCCAGTAAAAAGCTGCAGTCAGCAGTAAAGAAATACGAAGAAACCAAAGCAACCTGTACTGCGTGGCCACTTGAAAAAGTGACCCATGTTTTTTATCATATACTGATCAAAGACACGTCCAAAGCCTTTGATGGAGATTATAAAGAAGCAGATTACAATCAGGTAATGACGACTATTGATGAGTTTAACAAGATCACCCGGACCATGTATGATGAAGGCTACGTTATGGTAAGCATCAAGGATATGGCAAAGGCAGATGAAAACGGCAATATGACAGAAGGTGAGATCCTTCTCCCGCCGGGTAAAATCCCGTTTGTTCTTTCTCAGGATGACGTATGTTATTATCACTACATGGATGGCGACGGTTTTGCCACGAAATTAATTGTGGATGATGAGGGGAAGATCCGCAATGAATATGTGGAAGATGATGGAAGCATATCCGTGGGCGACTATGACATGGTACCGCTGATCGACCGTTTTGTGGAAGAGCATCCGGATTTCTCATACAGAGGAGCCAAGGGAATCATTGCGCTTACCGGATATAATGGAATTTTGGGATATAGAACAGATGAGAGTTATGAGACCCGGCCGGCTGACCTGGATGACAACAAAGTGGAATGGCTTAATGAACATCCGGATTTCAGTCTGGAAAAAGAGCGCGAAGGTGCAAAAAAAGTGGCAGATGCCATGAAGGCTGAAGGCTGGGAATTTGCAAGCCATACCTGGGGCCACCAGAATGTAGGTCAGATCTCTCTGGAGAAACTTCAGGCAGATACCGAGAAATTCAAGAAAAATGTAGATCCGCTGATCGGGGGAACGGATATCATTATATTTGCTTTTGGGACAGATATTACTGATGCTGAAGATTACTCCGGCGATAAATTCGAATATCTGAAAGGTCAGGGATACAATTATTACTGTAATGTGGATTCCAGTCAGTATTTTGTGCAGATTCGGGAC
The DNA here is from genome assembly GCF_013304825.1 of Blautia schinkii. Lineage (GTDB taxonomy): Bacteria > Bacillota > Clostridia > Lachnospirales > Lachnospiraceae > Blautia_A > Blautia_A schinkii_B. The sequence goes on from NZ_JAAWUO010000008.1 coordinate 43,986, forward strand.
AGATACTTCAGACAGGGCAGAAGAAACCTGGATGGATACAGAATGTATTATAATCCGGAACTTCTGGAAGATCTTTTTAATGCAAAAGATGTTTTTGATCCGGCAAGACCTACGCCGGTACCGCCAATGGGCTGATAAATTTTTTATCTGTACAGCAACGAGGGGACATTAAAGAAAGGGGCTACTATTATTATGAAGAAAAAAATTGCAGGTGTACTGACAACAGTACTTGCAGCATCGCTTTTTGTGGGAGGAAATGTACCTGTTACCACACAGGTTGGCAGTATGGCAGCAGAATCACAGGAAGACGAAGATACACAGGCAGATGAGGCAGAAGCTGAAAGCGGCGAAGATACACAGTCTGAGGTGGATGAGGAAGAGGCGAAAGTAGCAGCAGATCCGGAAGATCAGCCGGCAGCTGCCGAGACACCGGAAGAAGAGGCAAAAGCAGAGAAAGAAACACAGAAACGCGAGGCATCCGAAGATACCTCTTCCAGCACACTTTCAGATGAGAAAGCACTTCTCAAAAAAGCCAAAAAACTGGCGCAGCAGTATGATTATACAGGTGCGATCTCAACCCTGAAAAACAACTGGAAATTTGCAACCAGTGATAAGATGCAGGAAGTAGCAGCAGCCTATATGAAGAAGAGAGATGCCTGCGTGGAATATCCGCTGGAGAAGATCACCCATATATTTTTTCATTCCCTGATCGTGGATACAAACAGGGCTTTTGACGGAGATTCCGATGAAGCCGGATATAACCAGATGATGACTACAGTCAGTGAATTTAAAAAGATGCTCCAGATCATGTATGATAAGGGGTATGTTCTGGTAAGTCCTCATGATATGGCAGTTGTGAATGACGACGGAACTATGAGTAAAGGCAAGATCATGCTTCCAGAGGGCAAGATCCCGTTTGTTCTCTCAGAAGATGATGTCAGCTACTATCATTACATGGATGATGACGGATTTGCATCAAAGCTTGTGATCGATGATAACGGAGATATCAAATGTGAATATACGAAGGCAGACGGAAAGACAGTGACCGGTGATTATGATGTTGTGCCGATCCTGGATTCCTTTATCAAAGAGCATCCGGATTTTTCCTATCACGGAAGAAAAGGAATCCTGGCTATGACCGGCTATAACGGTGTTCTGGGATATCGTACAGACGGAGCCTATAAGACCGGAAAGAACCTGCAGGACGATCAGAAGGCTTTTCTAAAGGCTAATCCGGATTTTGATTATGATAAAGAAGTAAAAGCAGCCAAAAAAGTGGCAAAAGCCATGAAGAAAGATGGCTGGGAATTTGCAAGCCACACCTGGGGGCACAGAAATGCTACAACATCTACAGCAGCCGAGCTGAAAACAGATAACAAGAAATGGGAAAAGTATGTAGCACCTATTCTTGGAAAAACAGATATGATCATTTTTGCCTTTGGCGCAGATATCGGTGACTGGGAAGGATACACTTCTGATAATGCTAAATATGAGTATTATAAGAGCCGCGGATATCGCTATTTCTGCAACGTGGATTCCAGCCAGTACTTTGTACAGATCACAAGTCAATATTTCAGACAGGGAAGAAGAAACCTGGACGGATACAGAATGTATTACAATCCGGATATGTTAAGCGATCTTTTTGATGTATCTGAAGTGTGGGATTCATCCAGACCGACACCGGTTCCTGAGATGTAAATTAACGTACGTCAGGAACATCTGACGCAGTAATTTATGCTCTGCACAGCTGAACTTGATGAAGTAATTTCCAGGAGTGCTATAAGTAAATAAATTTTACAGATAAGCGGGAAAAAGAGATTATAATTTTACCATACGTGATTTTTTCGAAATGATTTTGATGAAGGGAGTAGGATATGAAGAAAAAAGCATATCTTGTTGTTCTGGCATTGTGTACAGCACTGGCATTTACAGCCTGCGGCACAACAACCGATAAAAAAGAGAATACAAAATCTGCTGCAGAAGCACAGGATACAACAAATACCGATAAGGAAGATTCAGGATCAGAGGCCTCTGACAGTGTAGATTCATCAGATAAAGCTGCAGTTTCCGGAGATACAAGACTTGTTTCTGCAGACGATGTCAGCAAGTACGTTACTATTGGACAGTATAAAGGGCTTTCCCTTGATAATACTGTGGAAGCTGTGACAGACGATGCTGTTGACGGAAGAGTAGAAGAAGAACTTCAGAACAAGGCAGAAGAAGTAACAGAAGGCAGCGTTCAGGATGGAGATGTTGTCACCATCAACTATGTAGGAACCAAGGATGGAGTGGCATTTGACGGCGGTACAGCGAATAATTATGAGCTGACTATCGGATCCGGAACATTCATTGACGGTTTTGAGGACGGGATCATTGGCATGAAGAAGGGCCAGACAAAAGATCTTGACCTTACATTTCCGGATGAGTATCCGTCTGAAGATCTTGCAGGACAGGAAGTTACATTTAAGGTAACTTTACAGAGCTTTAAAAGGGCACCGGAGCTTACTGATGAGTGGGCTGCCAAGAACACAGACTGTAAGACTGCAGAGGACTATAAAAAAGAAATCCGGAAAACTCTTGAGAGTGAAGCAAAGACAAGCGCACAGAATACGCTGCGTGAGACAGCATGGAACACTGTGCTCTCAGCATCTGAAGTGAAGGAATATCCTCAGGATGATCTGGACACAGCAAAAACAGAGTTCAGGACACTTTATGAGAATTATGCAAAACAGGGCGATATGACACTGGAAGATTTTGTGAAAGCCCAGGGAATCTCCATGGATGATTTTGAGGAGCAGGGCAGCCAGTATGCAGAGTACAAGGTGAAACAGAATCTGATCGTACAGGGAATCATGGATGCTGAGAATATGACACTTGAAGATGAGAAGTCGCTTGCTGTTCAGGATGAACTGATCCAGGCTTATGGTGTTAAGGATCTGGCGGCACTGGTGGATAAATATGGTCAGGCAGCTGTAGATGAATCCATCGGGCTTCTGAGAGTGGAAGATTTTATCCTGGATAATGCAACTGTTGAGGAGAAGGTCACAGCCGGTGATACAGAAGGTGAGAACGGAGATGATCCTTCTACAGACGGAAGCAGTGCAGAAGGTGAAGTAGATGAGGAGCTGGAAACAGCGGAAGCTGCTGATATGGTACCGGCAGAATAATAACAGAACCTGATGTGCGGTTCCTGGAAGTCTTTTCGGGAACCGCCTTTTGCACGGAAAAGACAGAATAGAAAATTAAGAGATTCTTTCGGGAATTGGCATTGTATTTAAGTGGCAAATGAGGTATGATTAAAGGCAGAAATTAAAGAAAGTTATAGGGATATAAACGGGGATGTAAAAATGGACAAAAGAGTTTTACGTGAACGAATGCGCAGAAAACAGCAGCAGTTGAGACGACGCAGGATGATGAAACGTGTGACGTGTGTGATTGCAGCAGTTCTTCTGCTTATTTTTGTTGTCAGAGGCGTAATTCTTCCAATTGCGAATCGCATAGGCGGTGGAAGTAATAAAGAGGCGGAGACAGTGAATGTACAGGCGAATGCTTCGGGAGCTTCATCAGATAACAGCACCGGGGATGACACTGCATCGGCAGATACAGCTGATTCATCTGAATCATCATCGGACAACAGCAGTACAGATGCTACAGTAATGCCGGTAAAAGGTACAGCAGCAGGAGACAGGCTTTCTGTTATGACACCAGGCTGGCATGAGGGTTCCAACGGTAAATGGTATCAGAATCCGGATGGTACATATTATATCAATGGCTTTGCAGAGATTGACGGAACTACATACAGTTTTGATGAGAATGGATACATGCAGACAGGCTGGGTTGAGAAAGGTGTGAAGGATTACTATTTCAATGAGGATGGTTCCTATGATCCTTCCAAAAAGCGTCCGATGATCGCACTGACCTTTGATGATGGCCCGGGAGAGTACACAGAGACTCTTCTTGATACTGTTGAGAAATATAATATTCATGTTACTTTCTTTATGCTGGGACAGAATGTGGAAGGTCGTGAATCCACAGTACAGAGAATGCTTAAGCTTGGATGCGAGATCGGAAACCATACCTGGGATCATCCTTCCCAGACACTTCCGAACATGGATCTGGATTCTGTTTTACAGGAGTTCCAGAAGACAGATGATGCTCTTGTGAAAGCCTGCGGACAGGCTGCAACTGTCTGCCGTGCACCATATGGTGCCATCACAGAGGAGCAGATGACAGCAGTAGACAAGCCGTTCTTTATGTGGTCTACAGATTCTCTTGACTGGAAGCTGATGGACGCAGATGCAGACTATAATGAAATCATGAATGACAGCGGACTGGGAGACGGTTCCATTATCCTGATGCATGATATTCATGAGCCATCTGTGAAATGTGCCACAGAGAAACTGATCCCTGAGTTGATCAATGAAGGATATAAACTCGTGACAGTCAGTGAGCTTGCAGAGGCTAAGGATGTTACTTTACAGAGTGCTTCCTATTCTGATTTCTGGGACAGCTCCCTTCAGGCCGGTCGTGTTGCAGGATATGCCGGAAATTCCGATGCCTCCTCTGATGGCAGTGATTCTTCTGAGGACAGCAGTGCGGCAGATGGAGCAGATGTGAGTGATGGATCTGACGGATCTTCCGACAGCAGTTCTGACGGAAGCGGCGACGGATCTGACGGATATTCCGATGGAAGCAGTGATGGCAGTGATTATTCTGATGGTTCCGAAGACGGTTCCTATGATGACGGAAGTGAAGAATACTAAATAATATGTGAGATTAACCAAAGAGATCCGGGTGACAAAATGCGTGTCATCCAGGTCTCTTTTTTGACTTTATCCGACACTGTCGGATAATAGACACATATCGGATGGAGGGGGTTTTTCCTTGACTGAAAATATAGGGATTGGTATAATTATAGAATAAAAAACTCCACTAATAATTGGGGAATGAACGGTGGCAGAACTATAAAGGGAGGTACCTGAAAATGGGAAAGAAATTGCAGTTTACGGAGCTTGACCAGTATCTTTTTGGTCAAGGCACGCATTATGATATTTACAGAAAACTGGGGGCTCATCCGGATACGCAGAACCGGAAAAAAGGAGTTTATTTCGCAGTGTGGGCGCCGAATGCGCAGGCGGTTTCTGTTATAGGTGAATTCAACGGATGGAATAATGAGAAGAATCCTATGAAGAAAGTTGGAACGATTGGTGTTTATGAGACATTTATACCTGGAGCCAAGATCGGACAACTGTATAAATTTTACATTACGGGAGCTCATGGTGAAGAGCTTTACAAGGCAGACCCGTATGCCAATGAAGCTGAGCTGCGTCCAGGAACTGCATCCCGGATCACAGATATTACCAACTATAAATGGAAAGATGTTACCTGGATGAAGAACCGTGAGAATTTTGATCCGGATACAAGTGCCATGTCCATTTATGAGGTACATCCGGGTTCCTGGATGAAACATCCGCAGTCAGAGCAGGATGAGGACGGATTCTATTCCTACAAAGAGCTGGCACCGAAGCTTGCCCAATATGTTAAGAAGATGGGGTATACACATGTTGAGCTTATGGGTATTGCCGAACATCCTTTTGACGGTTCCTGGGGATATCAGGTAACCGGCTATTATGCACCGACATCCCGTTATGGAACTCCGCAGGATTTCAAATATCTTGTTGATTATCTTCACCGTCAGAAGATAGGCGTTATTCTTGATTGGGTACCTGCCCATTTTCCGAAAGATGCCCATGGACTTGTCAATTTTGACGGTACAGCTGTATATGAACATGCAGATCCGAGACAGGGTGAGCATCCGGACTGGGGAACCAAGATTTATAATTATGGTCGTCCTGAGGTCAAGAACTTCCTGATCGCCAATGCCCTTTACTGGGTGGAGGAGTGCCATGTTGACGGTCTTCGTGTGGATGCAGTTGCTTCTATGCTTTATCTTGATTATGGTAAGAAGGATGGAGAATGGGTTGCCAATAAATTCGGCGGCAACAAGAATCTTGAAGCTATTGAATTCTTTAAACACCTGAATACAGTTGTGCTTGGAAGAAACCATGGAACTGTGATGATCGCAGAGGAGTCCACAGCATGGCCAATGGTAACAGGCAAGGCTGAGGATGACGGACTTGGATTTTCCCTGAAATGGAATATGGGATGGATGAACGACTTCCTGGAATATATGAAGCTGGATCCGTATTTCCGTAAATTTAACCACAATAAAATGACTTTTTCTATGACATATGCCTACAGTGAGAAGTATGTTCTTGTTCTTTCCCACGATGAGGTTGTACATCTGAAGTGCTCTATGCTTGAGAAAATGCCGGGAGAACTGGATGATAAATTCAAGAACCTGAAAGCAGGTTATACATTCATGTTTGGCCACCCCGGTAAGAAGCTTCTTTTTATGGGACAGGATTTCGGTCAGCTGCGCGAGTGGAGTGAAGCGAGAGAGCTTGACTGGTATCTTCTTGGAGAGGAGAATCATCAGAAGCTGCAGCAGTATGTCAGTGATCTTCTCCATCTGTATAAGAAGTATCCGGCACTTTACGGATCAGATAATGATCCGTCAGCATTTGAGTGGATTAATGCCAATGACGGTGACAGAAGCATTTTCAGCTTTATCCGTAAATCTCCGACAGGCCGCAATAATATTCTGGTCGTATGTAACTTCACACCGGTGGCACGCCCGGATTACCGTGTAGGGGTACCGAAGAAAAAACAGTACAAACTGGTCCTTAATGAGCAGGGACTTCTGGAGAAAGGCAAGGCATTCAAGGCTGAGAAGAAAAACTGCGACAACCGCGAATTCTCCTTTGCATATCCGCTGGAGCCGTATGGAATTGGCGTATTTACATATTGATAAATTATTGGCTGACAAATGCTTTCTGACAATACAGTGAAACCCTGTAAAGGGGAACTGCGTGTGCGTCAGTGTTCAGTATGGAGTTAATTTGCCGATAGGATCAACAGAGCTGAATATGATAATAAAATACCGGGAACAGAGAAAACTGAAAGCAGTAAATTCAGATTTCTCCGGTTCCCGGCGTTTTTATTAAGAATTGATTAGTTTTTTACCTGGTAAAGGATTATTCTTCGCTATCATCATAATAGCTGTCATCGTAAGAACCGTCGTCGTAAGAACTGTCATCATATGATCCGTCATCAGAACCATCGTCAGAACTGTCATCGGAGGAGCCTTCTGCACTGCCAGAACTATTGTCTGCAGTATTGAAGGATTCGGAAGTGATGTCAATGCCTTTGTCTGCGTAATATTGTTCAGCAGTGATGGAAGCAGTATCTTCTACCACGTTTCCTGATGAGTCGATCATGTTCAGATCTGTATTAATGGTTACGTCAAGAAGATTGGTTCCTGTGGATGGAGTTACGTTCATGGACATGATCTCATTGAATTTCTTTTTCAGGTTATCCAGTGTGAATACACCATCACCAATGTATTTCTGTACACCGTTCTGGGAAGCAAGTTCTTCTGTGTAATCAGAAAGCATGTAAGGACCGAATTCACCGGAATCACTGTTATAGTGCATTACCAGAGGCTCTACTGTTGGTGTAAGGATCTTAACAGAGGTCTTGCCGTCCTTCGCAGTTTTCTGGATGGTGAATTTTGCCATTCCGCCAAGAAGCTCTTCCAGCTTCTGCTGTGTAGATACAAAGTTTCCAAGGGAATAAAAGACAACAGTCTCATTTCCTTTATCATCGGTAAGGCGGCCGTATGGCTGGAGTACATGAGGGTGACCGCCAATGATGACGTTTACTCCCTGTTCCATAAGGTATGCAGCCCACTGTTTCTCATATTCATTTGGCATGGTTTCATCTTCCGTGCCCCAGTGTGCAACGAAGATAATGCAGTCTGCCTGCTGTTTGGCTTTCTGGATCATGGTGGTGATCTTATCCTTGCGGATCATATCGATCATGTAGTCTTTTCCTTCGATACCGCCTACGTTTGTACCGTAGGTGTAATCCAAAAATGCGATCTTGATGCCGTTTACTTCGCGGATCTTGACAGTATCGGCATCCTCCTGGGAATCATGGATTCCAATAAGCGTGACATCCGGATAATTTGTTTTCCAGAAATTCAGAGTGTCTGTGAGAAATCCTTCACCGAAGTCATCAATATGATTGTTGGCAGATTCGACTACGTTAAATCCGGCCTTTATGATGGCATCGCCTACTTCCGTTGGTGTTGCAAAAGACGGGTAGGAGCTTACATTGTCGTGATCGGTTGTAAATACAGTTTCCTGATCGATCATCCTGATGTCGGCATCTTTGATGGCATCTGTGATGTGGGTATAGATTTTGTCATAATTCCAGGTTCCGTCTTCGGAAACGCCTGCATCAATAAGACTCTGGTGATAAAGATTATCGCCAACTGCAATGACAGATGCTGTTGTTACATCGCCGGTAGCAGCTTCTGTCTCCTGTTTTTCTTTTGCTGTGACAGCCTTTTTCTGGGCATCTATAGCTGGTTTTCGGATCAGACGGTAATCCAGCTGGTTAAACAAAATGACCAGAATGGCCAGGACAGCAACAGAAGCCAGAAGACTTGTCCGGGCATTGCTGCGCTCACGGAAGTTCAGCGGAATGTTTTCTTTAAAATTTCGCTTAACAGCTTTCCTGTTTTCACGCGCCTCCCGGAAATTCTGAAGCCGCTCCGGAAGATTTTCCCTTTTAAAGGGATTGTTGAAGTTCGGTGGAAATTTCATTTATGATTTACCTTGACTTTCTTTAAAATATCGATTTTTTGCTGTAAAATTTATTATAGCAGATTTTTCAGGGGGTGGGAAGAGGGGAGAGATGTTGGTTTGTGTTGAGACTTTTTGTTTTAAAGAGGAGTATAAAAATGAGTGTTTATAAACGTAAAGCACAGTATCATGAAACGGATCAGATGGGAATCATCCATCATTCCAATTATATTAAATGGATGGAGGAAGCCCGGATTGCGTTTATGGGAGAGATGGGATTTGGCTATGGTGAGGTTGAGAAACGGGGAATCGTTTCTCCTGTAGCCGGAGTTTCAGTTTCTTATAAGAAGCCGGTTCTGTTTGATGATGAAGTGGAGATCACAGTTTCTGTGAAAAAGTACAATGGTGCAGTTCTGGAGCTGGAGTATGAATTTTATAATGCAACGAGAAATGAGAGCTGTACGGTAGCCTCCTCGAAGCATTGCTTTACAAAAGACGGAAAACTGGTATCACTGAAGAGGGAAATCCCTGAACTGGATGAACTGTTCAGGAAGAGTCTGAAAGGAGAGAATGCCTGATGGAAGTAGTAGAAATGCTTGATAATCTGAAAGAAAAAGCCAGAAAAGATCCGGCACTTCGTGAAGAACTGCTGGCAACACGTGAGGAGAAAGAACCTCTGGCAGCTTTCTGCAAAAAGTGCCGGGAGCTGGGCGTTCCGGTTTATGAGATGGATCTTATTGCAGCAGGCGAAGAATTCTATGCAGCTATGAAACGAAGTACAAATGGCGGCGGGGAGAATTCACCGATGCTTGAAGGTGAAGATGATTTTTATGAATTGTTTTTTGCAGGGCTGTGATGTTTATCTCTGTCTGAAAATATTTACTACACAAAATGTAAGGAGTATTTTCAGACAGGGATTTTTATTTACTCAATCATATCAATATACTTCTCCAGCACCGGAAACTGCATCCCTCCGATCTTCAGCACTCTGCGGTGAAAGTCTTTCATATCGAAATCCTGTCCAAGTCGTTTTTGTTCGGTTGTGCGCAGATCCAGAAGACTTAAATATCCCCAGTAATATTTCAAATAATTTCCAGGAGTCTCCAGAATGTACTGGTAAATTTCCGAGATAACCGTGCTATCCTCAATGCCAAAGGCTTTCAGAAAACTGGCAGCTTCAGCCTGATTCCATCCATTATAATGGATCTCAATATCCAGAAGAGAGTACATACATAGGTTAATACTGCGGTTCAGCCATGAAAGACGTGCAAGATCAGAGGCAGAAGAATCCAGGATATAATCAGCTGCATATTCATAGGCAAAGGGCTCCACATAAGTAGCCCACCCTTCCGCAAACCCGGAAGTATCCAGAAGATTTCGGATTCCAGACGGATTCTGGCGTTCAAAACTAACTGTCTGATAAAGATGACCCGGGAATCCTTCATGAGCCAGAGTGGTAAAAAGCTCCAGACCCTGATAATTTGCGGACGGATTTATGTAGATCACATTAGGAGTACCCGTATCCATAGGCGGTGTGAGATAAAAAGCAGGACTCAGATAATCTTTCATGGAGTCATGCACAGTTTTAAGTTCAAAAGAAACATCCTCCAGTGGAGGAAAATCTGAGCTGATTTTTTTCTGCAGGGAAGAAAGCATCTGAGCTGGTCTTATTTCTGTAAAAGAAATTCCTTTATTAAGTGTAGTAAGAAGTTCCGGATTCTGGCGAAGCATATTTCCAACAATACCAATTTCACTGGAAAGCTGCCTGGAAAGCCGTTTTTCGATCTCTTTCACAGGAACATAAGTACCGGTCTGGCTTTGCAGAAGATAAAGATAGTACGCTTTACCACCTTTAAAATACGCCAGGCCGCGAGGATTTTTTCCAGTGCCCCGCAGAGCTTCCAGACCTGTCATAAGCTCCTGATAGGCAGGAATCACTTCCGTTTTCATAAGATTCTGATGAGTAAGAATCAGAGTCTGCTGTTCTGAACCGGAAAGTTTTCCGTAGTCTGAAATTTTTGTGCGGAAAATATCCAGCATATAATTTTCATCCGGATTCCGGATAAAAGCACTGCACTGTGCAAGAATCCGGTCCAGCGTGGCATCACTCATAAAGAAACCGGCCTGAGATTTCTTCTGCTCGAATTTTATAATACTTTGAAAATACGGACGTATGGTGGTCAGAAGATTCAGGTAATCAGAGATATCCCGATCCTCATAAAAAGCATATTCAGCCAGAAGAACCGGTAGCTGTGCCTGGATTCCCAGGCTTGGTCCAAGAGGCTCCTGGAGAAGGTAATTATCGCCAAGAGATTTTTCTGTGTGATAATAGAGAAGCATGGAATCGAGAGTCATCTGATTTTCCGTGGAAAGATGACTGTAGCGGAATGCTTTCAGCTTATCCTCGTACTGCTGACAGACCTTGTAGGTGTTTTGCATATCTGTGGGAACCGTGCCAAGAGAAGCTGTTTTTCGCCGGATTCCCTGCTTTTCCGGATGAGCCAGGGAATAATGAAGAGTAAGAGAACTGCCGGAAACTTCGTTTCGGAAAACCTCCTGGGTAAAAGCCTCGAATTTTCCGTTTTCTGTAATTCCATGAGCAGAAAAATATCCGGCAGCTATGCCGATAATAAAAGTAAAAATAAGACCGCAGGCAATAAAAAAAGAAGATTTTTTCTTCAGGATCTTAAAAGGCATAGAAAGTCCTTCCTGCATTTGGCTTTGTACTATCATATTGGAAAAATACGGAATCTATGATATTATGTGAACGGAAATTATGTATTATAAATGGAGAAAAAGTATGAGCGATATCTATGATCTTGCAATTCTGGGCGGGGGTCCTGCAGGGATCACAGCGGCGATCTATGCGTCCCGTGCCAGATTAAATACAATATGGATCGATAAAAACTTTGCACCAGGCGGTCAGATCACGGCTACTTATGAAGTAGATAATTACCCCGGAATGCCGGGAATCTCAGGGATGGATCTGGGCGAGGCCTTTGGGGAACATGCCCGTAAACTAGGACTGGAGCCGAAGCGTGAGAAGATCCTTTCCCTGGAAAATATTTCAGGAGATATCAAGACGATACACACAAAAAAGAACGAATATCAGGCCAGAACCATTATCCTTGCATTTGGCGCAGAGCACCGGAAACTGGACATTCCGGGAGAAGATGACCTGGGAGGACTTGGAGTTTCCTATTGTGCAACCTGTGACGGAGCTTTTTATAAAGACAGAACAGCCGTGGTAGTTGGAGGCGGAAATGCGGCAGCAGAGGATGCGGTATTTCTTTCCGGACTTTGCAAAAAAGTGTATCTTGTTCACCGCCGGGACGAACTTCGTGCAGACAAGGCCATCCAGGAGAAGGTTTTTGACTGTGAAAATATTGAAATGGTATGGGAAAGTATTCCTCTGGAAATCCTGGGGCAGGATGAAGTGACAGGCATTAAGATCCAAAATGTAAAAACAGGGGAAGAACGCGAACTGGATACAGACGGCGTTTTTATTGCAGTGGGAATTGTTCCGAATACGACACTTTTGGAAGCTCAGCTGGAGCTTGATGAGAACGGGTATATCTGTGCAGGGGAGGAAGGAATTACCAGTGCAGCAGGCGTTTTTGCAGCGGGGGATATCCGTACCAAGGCACTCAGACAGGTGGTAACTGCTGTTTCAGACGGAGCCAATGCAGTGGCTTCCGCACAGAAATATCTCTGGAGGAAAGACAATGGCAACCATTAAAGAAATCGCGCAGAGAGCAGGCGTAAGTACAACGACTGTCTCCAACGTCATACATGGAAAAACCAAAAAAGTATCTCCTGCCAACATTCAGAAAATCGAGAATCTTATCCGTGAAATGGGATATGTACAGAAAATGGGACTGAGAGTACTGAATAAGGAGAAATCCCAGTTGATTGCAGTTGTGATCAACTATCATAAAGACTTCAGGGATTCCATCATCGGAGATCCTTTTTATGGAAAAATTATCGGTTTTATTGAAAAATATGTGCAGGAGCTGGGTTACTATCTGATGCTTTATTCAGCAAAAGATACGGACAGGATCTTCCAGATGGTTATGGGCTGGGATGTGGACGGAGTCATTGCTATTTCCTTCAGCAAAAGCAATTGTGAAAAAATCTATCAGCTGATCAACAAGCCGATTGTTTCCATTGATGCTTACGGAGAACTGGATGCCGGTCAGGAGAGTCATGTCCTGAATATCGGACTGGATGATGAGAGCGGCGGATACCTTATGACAAAATATCTTTTGGAATGCGGCTATGAACATATCCAGGTCTGTGCAGGACGTGATAATGGTGTTGACCATCTCCGTTATATGGGAGCGCAGAGAGCAGCAAGGGAATTCGCAGGAAAGAAGCAGAAGGTACAGTTTACTGCACTGGGTATGAATTACGCAAAGCGAAAAGAAAGCTACGCATGGCTGATTCAGCGAAAAAAACCGAAGACTGCATTGTTCTTCCTTTCAGATCTCTATGCTCTGGAAGCGATCAGTTTTTTCAGCAGCAGAGGTGTGAAGATTCCGGAGGAGATTGGAATTGCAGGATATGATAACATCAGTTATGCAGAGTTTTCTGTGCCACGACTTACTACAGTCAGTCAGAATGTGGAGCAGAAAGCATCTCTCGCTGTAGAAATTCTGATGGAGAGAATCAATGGTGAGGATAAAGAGCGGGAAAATGAGATCAGGCTTCCGGTTACACTGATTTCAAGAAAGTCAGTGCAGCGTCAGGATGAGAAAAAATAGAAAATAAAGTGTTACTGCAGAGATGCAGAATACAGCAGGAAGGGATTTTCAATACGGAAAATCTGGGATATAACGATGTTAAAAGCCGAAATATACGGAACTGTCAACATATGGCAGCCAGAGTATTTCGGCTTTTTTGCAGCATATATTTATGTAAATTCTGCACAAAACCATAATTTTAAACTTGTCACAATGAATGGTTATGTACATAACCTATTTACATATGCAGCCTTTAATGCTATAGTGTGAGCACAAAGGTTATGTACATAACTAACAGGGAAACAGTATAGAAGGAGTGAATACCAGATGAAACAGATTCTGATCGCCACACATGGAAAGATGGCCTCCGGTATCCGTTATACAGCAGAGCTGATCGTGGGAAAAATGGCTGAGATCACAACTATCGATGCTTATGTAACACCGGAAGATAATGTGGAGAAAAAGTTTGAGGAATATTTCGCACAGCACGAAAATGACAGAATTTTCGTTTTCACAGATCTGATGGGCGGAAGCGTTAATCAGAAGCTTCTGGGATATAGTCAGAAGGAGAACGTTACACTTATCACAGGAACCAACCTTCCTGTTCTGATGCAGATAATGATGGCTGACGATGATGTGACAGAGGAAGAGATCCAGGAATTTATCGATGATGCCAGAGAAGAGCTTCAGGTGGTAAACCTTGGCGGCGGAAAGAAAGCTGCATCTAAAGACAGCATTGCAGAAAATAATGCACCGACTGCAGAAAACGCCGTACAGGAGAGCGCAAAGAAAGCACCAGATCCACAGTCCTACGATAATTCCACAGCGAAGATCACAGCACTTCGTGTAGATGACCGTCTGATTCACGGTCAGGTTGCCATGACCTGGACCAAGCAGCTGGCAGTACAGGGAATCGTAGTTGCCAACGATGAGGCTGCCAACGATAACACCCAGAAGATGGCACTGAAAATGGCAGTACCGGGAGGGATTAAATCTCTGATCAAACCGGTGGACGAAGCCATTCGTATCTTAAACAATCCGAAGGCATCCCAAATGCGTATCCTGGTTCTTACAAGAACTGTAAAAGATGCCCTGAAAATAAGAAAGAATGTTGGCGAGATAGGATTTCTTAACGTAGGAAATACGGGACGTTTTGATGGAATCGATGTTTCCGAGAAGCTTGTCCTTACACCAACTATCATGCTGACAGACGCAGAGCAGCAGGCACTGAAAGAGCTGGTAGCTATTGATCCGAAGGCATGTATGCAGCAGGTACCGAATGACGAGCAGAAGCTTGTGAAGGATGTGCTGGATAAATTAAACTGACATATATAAACTGTGGAATGTGAATGTCCACAGAATGAATAAAACGTAACAAAAAAGGGAGGAAGGAAAAATGTTAAACGCATTTCTTGTAGCACTTGCCGTATTCATCTGTGTCGGCGGTGCAGAGCTGATCGGATTTACCATGCTGAACCGTCCGATCGTCATCGGACCTCTGGTAGGTCTGTTCCTTGGAGATCTTCACACAGGAGTTATCATCGGAGCTTCACTGGAAGCCGTATTCATGGGAGTTGTAAACATTGGCGGTGCCTCCGCGGCAGAACCCGGAATCGCCACAGCAGTAGGAACCGCTTTTGCTATCATGCTTGGCAAAGGATCTGAGGTTGCTCTGACACTGGCACTTCCGATCGGTATCCTTGGTCTTCAGATTAAGACAGTTCTCTATATTTTCATTGTAGGTATGTTTGCAAAAACCTTCGACCGTCTGGCAGCAGAGGGCAAGGAGAAACAGATCATCGCTCTCCATTACGGACTCTGGGCTGTGAACTGGGTATTATATTCACTGTTCGCATTCTTCGGGATCCTCTTTGGATCTGATGCAGTCAGTGCACTTCTGGATGCCATCCCGGATGTTGTTATGAACGGTCTGACAGTCTGCGGAGGACTTCTTCCGGCAGTAGGTATGGCGATGCTGATGAAAATGCTCTGGGACAACAAAATCTGCATGTTCTATTTCCTGGGATTTGTCCTGGCAGCATACTTAAACCTTCCGCTTATCGCTCTTGCAGTGATCGGAGTAATTATTGCCATCTCTGTTGGAATGAACGATTATAAGCTTAATCAGCTTTCTGCACAGAGAGTAGCTGTTTCACCGGCTGGAGACTCTGAAGAATATCTTGATGAAGAAGAGGAGGAATTTTTCTCATGAGTAATTTAACAAAATCTATTCCTGCAGATGAAAGAAAAATGCTGAGAAAAGCTTTCTGGCGTTCCTTCACTCTGTATGCAGCAGTAAGCCCGGCAAAACAGGGAGCATCCGGCTTCTGTTATTCCCTGATGCCATTTATCGACAAATTTTACAAAAATGATGAGGAAGGCAAAAAAGCGGCTCTCACAAGAAGTATGTCTTACTTCAATACAACCATCACCTGTTCTACATTCATCATGGGTCTTGTGGCATCCATGGAGAAGAAAAACAGCGAGCAGAAGGATTTTGACGCAAGCTCCATCAATGCGGTGAAATCTTCCCTGATGGGACCTCTGGCCGGTATCGGTGATTCCATTTTCTGGGGTGTTCTTCGTGTAATTGCGGCAGGAATCGCAGTAGGACTTGGAGCATCCGGAAATGTTCTGGCACCTATCGTGTTCCTGCTTCTTTTTAACATTCCGTCTATTCTTGTGAAATATTACGGTACATTCCTGGGTTACAAGCTTGGTTCCGAATACATCCAGAAGGTTTATGCAAGCGGTCTTATGAACATTCTGACAAAGGCTGCCAGCATTGTAGGTCTTATCATGGTTGGTGGTATGACTGCCAGCATGGTAACCTTTAAATCCACTTATGAACTCACCATGAAGGGTGAGTCTGTTCTGAACCTCCAGAGTATGCTGGATCAGATCTTTGTCGGCATCGTTCCTCTTGGACTGACTCTTCTGTGCTACTATCTGCTGAAAAAGAAAAACATCAGCATCACAGTTCTGATCATAGGTGTCATTATCCTGAGTATCCTTCTCTCTCTTTTCGGAATTGCATAAACCTTAAGGAGAAGGAATAAAGACCAGAATTATGAAAAGGCGGACCCCAGTTGGTCCGCCTATAAAAAAGCCTGAAATAAGATATTTTGAATAAAGGAGACACAGAACATGAAAGATTGGTGGAAGAATTCCGTTGTATATCAGATTTATCCAAGAAGCTTCAAGGACTCCAATGGAGACGGCTTCGGCGATCTTAAGGGTATTATTGAAAAACTCCCCTACCTTCAGAACCTTGGGATCGATGTGCTCTGGCTCAGTCCTGTATTTGACTCCCCACAGGACGACAATGGTTACGATATCAGTGATTACCGGAAAATTTATGCAGGCTTCGGAAGCAATGAGGACATGGATGAGCTGATCAGAAAAGCTCACGAGCATGGCATCAAAATCGTTCTGGATCTTGTAGTAAACCATACATCTGATGAGCATGCCTGGTTTGTGGAAAGCCGGAAATCCAAAGACAACGACTACAGTGATTATTACATCTGGAAAGATCCGAAAGCAGACGGCAGTGAACCGAACAACTGGGGTTCCAGCTTCTGCGGAAGCGCCTGGGAATATGACGAGGAGCGTGGTCAGTATTATCTTCATTTTTACAGCAAAAAACAGCCGGATCTTAACTGGGAGAATGAAAAAGTCCGCCAGGAGATTTATGATCTGATGAAATTCTGGATGGATAAAGGAGCAGATGGATGGCGTATGGATGTTATTGCTTCTATCTCCAAGGATCAGTCCTTCCCGGATTATCCGAAGACAGATGACCGTAAATATTACACAGGAAAATATCACAGCAACGGACCAAGACTTCATGAGTTTATCCACGAGATGAACCGGGAAGTGCTTTCAAAATATGACTGTATGACAGTAGGTGAGGCGCCGGGCTCCACACCGGAGGTTGCAAGACTTTTTACAGATCCGGAACGTGAGGAGCTGAATATGATCTTCACATTTGAGCATATGAATATCGACCGTATCCCGGGATCTGTAAACCGTAAATGGGCACTGAAGCCTTTTGATCTCCGTGAGCTGAAACGGGTTATGACTGAGTGGCAGAACAAGCTTTATAATAAAGGATGGAATGCTCTGTACTTTGAGAACCATGATCAGCCGCGTGTGATTTCCAGATGGGGAAATGATACCACTTATCGCGAGGAGTGTGCAAAAGCTTATGCAACAGTCCTTCACGGCATGCAGGGAACACCGTATATATATCAGGGCGAGGAGATCGGTATGACAAACGTACACTTCCCTCTGAACGAGTATGAGGATATTGAGGTGCGCAACGCATATCAGGATCTTGTAATTAAGAACAAAACCATCACCGAGGACGATTTCCGCAAGGCTGTATGGAACAAGAGCCGTGACAATGCCAGAGTACCAATGCAGTGGGATGACAGCGAGAACGCGGGATTCACAACCGGAAAACCGTGGTTCCGTATTTCCGACCGCTATCATGAGATCAATGTAAAAAAAGCTCTGGAAAAAAATGACTCCGTGTTTTATTATTATAAGGATCTGATCCGTCTGCGTCATGAAGAGGAACTTCTCACAGAAGGCGATTATCAGCTTCTTCTTCCGGAAGATGAGAAGGTATTTGCCTACCTGAGAACTTCAGAGAAAGAGCAGTGGATCGTTGTGGCAAATCTTTCTGAGGATACAGTAAGTACAGAAGACCTTACAGAATATGTATCCGATAAAGAGGATATTAAAATTGCAAACTACAAAGACAGAACAGGAATCAAAGAAAACTTGAGACCGTACGAGGCATTTATGATGAGAATCCGCTGAATTCCTGAACTGTTATTTACGCAGCAAAGCGGAAAAAATATCCGCTTTACAGACTGCAGGTATGAGTTTTTGTGCGTATCTGTACTGCCGAAGGCTATCCGGGCGCAGTGCAGATGCGCTTTTTGCTCATAGGAACACAGACGGACAAACAGGAGGAAATTATGGAAAAATACATCATTGCAGTAGATATGGACGGAACACTTCTGAACAGCGAGAATAAGATTTCCGGGAGAAACAGAAATGTTTTGCAGCGTCTGATCGATGACGGACATTATGTGGTACCGGCAACCGGAAGAACAAGGGAGCTGATCCCCCAGGAGTTTTCCGTGCTCCGTGGAGTGAAATGGGGAATTGTGGAAAATGGCTGTGTTGTCTGGGACTACGATAAAAATGAGATGATCTGGCGCAAAACAATGTCCAAAGGAATGGTACGGGGAATCCTGAAGGATGTGGAGGACAGCGGAGTAAAAGGCTGGATCGCGGAAGCTTATGCCAACGGAGTTGCATATTCCGATGCAGATGCCAGAGATTATGTGGCCTCAGTAGCAGATAAAGATTTTCTGGAAAAAACCTTCGTAGATTATTTCCTCAGCAGACATGAATTTGTAAAGGATTTTTACAGGCAGACGGAGCTTCTGGATCAGGCAGAAAAGATAAACATCTATTTTGAAAACCTCGAAGATAGCAGAGCTCTCCGTGAAAAATGGAAGGATCTGGATGATGTGGCTGTCACTACTTCCATCAGCGGTAACGCAGAGTTCAACGCAGCAGGGGTGGACAAAGGAGTTGGTCTTGCCATGCTGCGCACAAAGCTTGGCATTGACCGGATGCATGTGATCGCTTTTGGTGATAATGAAAATGATCTGGAAATGCTGGAAGGCGCAGGCATCGGAGTCGCTATGGGTAATTCCAAACAGTATGTAAAGGATGCCGCTAATGAGGTGACCGGAGATAATGATCATGATGGTGTGGCGGAATTTCTTGAGAGGTTTTTCGGGCTGTAAGCTGTGGGTGATCGTGATCGCTGATATACGGGACAGGGAAATATATTTTCTCTGTCTTTTTTTATTTTCATTTTCGGTGATATAAGGTATGATTAACAGAGAAGATGAGGGGAGTGCCGGTTTTGATCGGTAGTTTCCGGTGAAAATTTTTTGAGGGAATCAGGAGGGAATTTTTTATATGAAAAATTTAGTACCTAAGAGGGTGATGGAATATATAGTTATCACATTTGCAGTTATTCTGATGGATGTGGGAATCTATGTATTCAAATTCCCGAACAACTTTTCTTTCGGAGGAGTTTCGGGTATGGCAGTCGTATTCTCGCATTTTATTCCGATGACATCTGCGCAGATCAACCTGGTGATCAATCTTATTTTGCTGGTGATCGGGTTTATGATCCTGGGAAAAGATTTTGGCATAAAGACAGCTTATGTTACAGTTGTATCTTCGCTGCTCCTGAATGTATTCGAGAAGGTTTTTCCTATGGAAAAAGCACTCACAGGGAACATTATGCTGGAGCTGTGCTTCGCGATCATCCTTCCGGCACTGGCTGCTGCGATCCTGTTTTTTGAGAATGCCTCAGGCGGCGGTACGGATATTGTTGCGATGATCATTAAAAAGTATTCTACGATGAATATTTCGGGTGCACTGTTTCTTGTAGACTGTTTCATCGTTGTTGTTTCCTTTATGGTATTTGATATTACCACAGGCCTCTGCTCTGTGCTGGGTCTTATGGCCAAGACGTTGCTGATCGATAAGTCTATTGAGAGGATGAAGCTGAACAAATATTTCACTATCATTTCCAACAAACCGGAGGAAATCTCCGATTTCATCATGAAGGATCTGAACAGAAGTGCTACAATCTATCATGGAGAGGGTGTTTATACCCATAAGGATAAAAAGATTATCCTGACGGTAGTTGACGTAAAGCAGGCAGTGTTGCTGCAGAGGTTTATTGATGAGGTAGATCCGCAGGCATTTCTGATGGTAACGAAGAGCAGTGAGGTTATTGGTAAGGGATTTATGAGTTATATCTGATTGGTTAGATGATGCTATCCGTTTGACTATATGCTTTGTTATATAGAGAGCATTTTCTACAGCTGTTATGGTTGTAGAGATGCTCTTTTTTTATTGGATCAAGTCTGCAAATGATGTGAAGTTTTCGTGAAAAGGTTTGACATATAGTGTCTTATATGGTAGTATACACACTTACGTAACAAAATTTAACATAATTGTAATAAATAAAAGCAACGATAGATAAATTTTCTGAGAGGAGTTTTTATGTTTTATAAAAAAATTGCTGCTGTTGTCATGAGTGTTGTGATCGCCGGATCTGTTCCGTGTACAGTTTTTGCAGATACAGATGTAAGTGCTGTGACAGATGGCGAGGTGGAGGAACTTTCCATTGAGGAAGACTTCTCAGACGGGACGGATTCCATCTCCGCTCTTGCAAACGCTCTGGCAGACAAGACTGTTTCTGATGTGGCAGAATATCAGGAAGCGAAAGCAGAGGCTGAGGAGATCGCACAGAAGAGACTGGAAGCAGAAGCAGCAGCGGAAGCTGCCCGTAAAGCGGAAGAAGAGCGTAAGGCAGCTGAAGAGGCAGCACGTAAGGCTGAAGAAGCCCGCGTAGCCAAGCGTCAGGAAATTGCGGATTTTGCACTGCAGTTTGTAGGAAATCCGTATGTCTACGGCGGCACAAGCCTGACAAATGGTGCAGACTGTTCCGGGTTCGTGATGTCTGTGTTTGCACAGTTTGGTTATGAGCTTCCCCGTGTGGCAGCAGCCCAGTGTGCAGCATCCCAGAAGAAATCTGTAGAAGATATCGAAGTTGGTGACCTGGTATTCTACGGAGACGGCGGAATCGACCACGTAGCTCTCTATATCGGCGATGGCAAGATCGTCCACGCCAGCACAGCAGCTACAGGAATCAAAGTATCCGACTACAATTACCGTGCACCGGCTGCGGTTGGAACTTTTGTGGAATAATATATGAATAACGAGGATTTGTAGTTTCTTATCCAGATTTGTCTGGGTGCCAGGTGAAAAAAACCCTTCTGGCAATATGCACAAAACCGGTCGAACCATGGTGGATAAGTGAAAAATTATCCAAAAAGTTTTCCACATGGGGAAAATCCGCAAATAGGCTAATAATCAAGTTATACACAAAATTATCCACATTATCCACAAGGATAACAATGTGGAAGACCTGATTTACATAAAATAAATTAAACATATGTTTTGTGTAAAAATGATAAAACTGCAAAAACTGTGAAAAAAATCTGTAAAACTATTGACATTTTTAAATTCTAAATATCAAAAAATATTTCGGGAAAAAGATGTAATTCAAAGAAATAAAAGAAAATAATCTGAAAATAATAACAAAATTCTAATGAAACCACTGTATTTATCCAACCAGAAACCAGAAGTATGGAAATGTGCGTAAAAAAAGGACAGTGACCGGATACAACGGACACTCAATGTGTTGAAAAGTTATTTTCAGGTGTGGATAAGTGTGGATAACATCAAAAATCCTCCGCAGAACCGGAAAGATCTGCGGAGGATTTTTTTAACTGTTTTGTTTCATTCGTTTGATCACCTTCAGACGTGTAAACTCTTCTCGCTCTTTTTCCTCCAGGGCATTAGTGATATCTCTGGTGAGAGTTTCATATCTTGGGATGGTGATATTCTTCAGAGCGTTGGCACGCTTCTGGGTTTTTTTGATATTGGTGGCAAGACGGATAGCTGCGTTTTCAATCATGGAAAGCTGAATGGACAGTTCTTTCACACGCTCGAAAGCTGCCTTGGCCTCGTCCAGGGACAGCTTGGTGCTGTAGTAGGCGTAGGTCGGCGTATTGCTGCTCTGCTTGTCATATTCCACAAGAGGAATCTCAGTACCCATAACGCTTCGTGTCTTGATCCGGATGGAATTTTCTACAGGAACGGTATGGGAAATCTGGTCTACAAAAGCGATACCGATCTCCATGTTAGCTTTCTGCAGGGCTGCATAGGCAGTGCGGAAGGTTTCATCGATCTGAGTCTGGATATCCTTTGCCTGGTCAATAAGCTCCATCATTTCACGGATCAGGATATTACGCTTTTTGTCCATAAGCTCATAGCCCTGTCTGGAAAGAGCCAGAGAATTTTTTGCAAGTATGAGATTTCCCTTGGTGGGAAAGGTATTCGGATCCATAAAATCACCTCACTAACGGACGGTTTCTCTGTAATACTGATCCAGAACTTTGGTATCGATACGGTCGAGCTCTTCTCTTGGAAGAAGTCCAAGAAGCTCCCAGCCCTTATCCAGAGTCTCAATGATGCTTCGGTTCTCAGTCTCAGACTGTCCTACGAACTCAGCCTCGAATGCTTTACCAAATACAAGATACTGTTTATCCAGCGGAGAAAGCTCATCTTCACCGATAACGGAAGCCAGGGCTCTTGCGTCGCCTACCTTTGCGTAGCAGGAAAAGAGCTGGTTGGCAACGTCCTGATGATCAGCACGTGTGAAGCCTTCACCGATACCATCTTTCATCAGACGGGAGAGGGACGGCAGAACATTGATCGGCGGATAAATAGCCTGGCCGTGAAGCTGGCGGTCCAGTACGATCTGCCCCTCTGTGATGTATCCTGTAAGGTCAGGAATCGGATGCGTGATATCGTCATTAGGCATGGTCAGGATCGGGATCTGGGTTACAGAGCCTGTGCCGCCGCGGACAATTCCTGCACGCTCATAAAGAGTAGCAAGCTCACTGTACAGATATCCGGGATAACCTTTTCGGGAAGGAATCTCACCTTTGGAGGAGGAAACTTCTCGCATGGCCTCGCAGAAAGAAGTGATATCTGTGAGGATAACCAGGATGTGCATGCCTTTTTCAAAAGCAAGATACTCAGCGGCAGTCAGTGCGATCTTCGGTGTAAGAAGACGCTCAACAACCGGGTCATTTGCAAGGTTCAAAAACATAACAACGTGATCGGAAGCACCGCTTTCTTCGAAAGTCCTGCGGAAGAATTCGGCTACGTCATATTTAACGCCCATTGCTGCAAAAACAATGGCAAATTTTTCATCAGAATCGCCGCCCAGGGAAGCCTGCTGAACGATCTGTGCAGCCAGCTTGTCATGAGGAAGACCGTTACCGGAAAAGATCGGCAGCTTCTGGCCGCGGATCAGGGTGGTCAGTCCGTCAATGGCGGAGATACCGGTGTTGATATAGTTTCGCGGATATTCACGTGTTACCGGGTTCAGCGGAAGACCGTTGATGTTCAGGCTGACTTCCGGTGTGATCTCGCCAAGACCGTCAATAGGCTGGCCGATACCGTTAAAGGTACGTCCTAGGATTTCAGGGGAAAGCCCGATCTCCATTGGATGTCCGGTAAGACGTGTGTGTGTATTGCCGAGGGACATATTATCTGTTCCCTCAAAAACCTGGATAACAGCCTTATCCTCGTAGATTTCCACGATACGGCCGATTTTCTGCGTGCCGTCCTCCATGTGGAATTCCACGATCTCCTCGTAAGATG
Organism: Blautia schinkii; assembly: GCF_013304825.1. Classification (GTDB taxonomy): domain Bacteria; phylum Bacillota; class Clostridia; order Lachnospirales; family Lachnospiraceae; genus Blautia_A; species Blautia_A schinkii_B. The sequence goes on from NZ_JAAWUO010000008.1 coordinate 67,786, forward strand.
CGTTCTTAACACCCTCAAGGACAACAAGAGGGCCGTTTATTTCACTCAGGCCAAGATATTCGATTGCCATAAACTGATCCCTCCTTTAACCGTTTCTTTCCAGTACATTATCGTAGAAACGGTCGATATCTTTGTGATACTCATCAAAACGCTCCAGTTCTTTATTTGGAACCTCGTATTTGATAGCAATGATACGCTCAAAAATTTTATCCTCTTTCAGCACGGAAACCGGCATGCCGCGGTTTACAAGAGCACGGCATTTCTCATAAAGATAAAGGATAGTTTCCATCATCAGGAACTGTTTTTCCATAGGAACACTGGTGTCTTCCTGATGAAAAGCGTTCTGCTGAAGGAATCCGAGACGGATCACTCTGGCAATCTCAAGTGTCAGTTTCTGGTCATCCGGAAGAACATCGCTTCCGATAAGCTTAACGATCTCCATGAGAGAACTTTCCTGGTTGAGGATAGCCATGATCTGGTTTCTGTCATAAACGAATTTCGGGGAAACATGCTCTCTGTACCATGGAGTCAGGTCTTCCAGATATTCGCTGTAGCTGGTAAGCCACTGGATCGCAGGGAAGTGACGGGCATAGGCAAGTGCCTTGTCCAGTCCCCAGAAGCAGCGGACAAATCGTTTCGTATTCTGTGTAACCGGTTCGGAGAAGTCACCACCCTGAGGGGAAACTGCACCGATAATAGATACGGAACCTTCTGTTCCGTTCAGGTTCTGCATCATTCCCGCACGCTCATAAAATGCGGAAAGCTTGGAAGCCAGGTAAGCCGGGAAACCTTCCTCTGCAGGCATCTCCTCCAGACGTCCGGAAAGCTCACGGAGAGCCTCAGCCCATCGGGATGTGGAGTCTGCCATGATGGCTACGTCATAGCCCATATCGCGGTAATATTCCGCAAGTGTGACACCTGTATAGATAGAAGCCTCACGGGCTGCAACCGGCATGTTTGAAGTGTTGGCGATCAGAGTGGTACGGTCCATCATCAGGTTTCCGGATTTTGGGTCGATCAGTTTGCTGAAGTCCTCGAGAACCTGTGTCATCTCGTTTCCACGCTCGCCGCAGCCGATATAGATGATGATATCTGCGTCAGACCACTTGGCGATCTGGTGCTGTGTCATGGTTTTTCCTGTTCCGAATCCACCGGGAACAGCAGCAGTGCCGCCCTTGGCAATCGGGAAAAGGGTATCAAGGATTCGCTGGCCCGTAAGAAGCGGAACGCTTGCCGGGAAACGCTTGTAGGTCGGTCTCGGAACACGGATCGGCCATTTCTGGGCAAGAGCCAGCTCTTTTTCAGTGCCGTCATCAAGACGGATGGTGATAATAGGCTCCAGAACAGTGTAAGCACCGTCCGGAACTGCATGGATAACGGTTCCGTGCGGGATGTTTGGCGGAACCATGGATTTATGAAGGATGGAGGCGGTCTCCTGTGTCTCTGCAATCACAGTACCTGCGCCGATCACGTCTCCTTCTTTTACTGTGATGTGTGTTTCCCATTTTTTCTCAGTGTCAAGGGAATCAACGCTGACACCGCGGGAAATATATTTTCCGGAGGCCTCTGCAATTTCTGCAAGAGGCCTCTGGATACCATCAAAAATATTGTGGATGATTCCCGGTCCAAGGAGAACGGAAATTGCGTCTCCTGTTCCGGTAACGGTTTCTCCGGGTTTCAGTCCTGTAGTTTCCTCAAAAACCTGTACAGTCGTCATATGTTTCTTAAGTCCGATGACCTCTCCTACAAGTTTCTCAGGGCCTACATAGACCATCTCGGAGATCTTGAAGCCGGTGTCGCCCTTGAGGTAGATAACAGGACCGTTGACACCGTAGATAATACCTGTTTTACTCATGTGCTGGACCTCCGTTGAATTTGAAATCTCTGTATGCTGCATTGTATCCTTCCTCAAAAGAATTGTCGATGAGGATGTTTTTCTCCGGGATCACAGCTTTGATTCCGCCGATAAAGGAATTTCCGGAAAGCTTCAGCGGAAACCCTGTCTTGATCGTAAGTGACTTCAGCCGGGGTTCATCCTCCCTGGAAAGATAGATCTGGATCTCATCGTGTTCTGCAAAACATACGGCTTCTTCGATCTTGCTGCAAAGATATTCCTCATAACGGGAGGATTCCATAAATTTCAGGATCTGTTCTCTGACCTCTGAAAAAAGTTTCTCTTTTAAACGCCTCTGTCTGGCAGTCCAGTCACGGCGGATATTCAGCTGTTCGGCTGAAAGTGCCTTGTTGATCTCACGCCGGGCGTTTGCAATCTCGGCTTTCCGGGAACTGGCAGCGTTTTCCAGAGCCATTTTTTTATGTTCCTCCATTGCGGCATCCAGTGATTCTTTATGCTCCTGGACCTCTTTTTCCGCCTGGTGGCGGGCTTCTTCCACGGAGGTATCATAGAAGTGGGTGAGTTTTTCTTCGATTGTCATAATATCACCTGCCTATAATTTTAATCCGATGGCCTCATTCACGTATGAAGTGATGAAATCAGGCCTGCGGCCGGTACCGTGTCTGTCAGGAATTTCTATGATGAGAGGTGTTTTGTGATGGAGTTTTACATCGTCGATGATCTCAGGAAATTCCCGGCCGAATTTCTCGGTCAGGAGAATGATACCGATTTCTTTATCCGCGATAGTACGCTCCAGAGCTTCCTTCAGCTCATCGTGTTCATGGACAACAACACCTTCTACACCGGCCAGTCTCATTCCTGTCAGAGTATCAATATTGTCGCTGATCAGGTACATCTTCATATCAAAGTTTACCCAGGATCATGAAGGAGATGATCAGTCCATAAAGAGCAACACCTTCGGCAAGACCTACGAAGATAAGGGATTTACCAAGGATGCTCTGATCCTCACTGATTGCTCCAAGTGCTGCGCTTGCCGCACTGGCAACGGCAATACCACCACCGATACAGGAAAGTCCGGTAACGAGTGCTGCTGCGATGTAGCCCATACCTGTTGCAAGGCCTGCGTCAGCACCTGTTGCAGCCTGTACAGAAGCTCCGCCTGCGAATGTTACGGCGATGGCAACAAGCATGATCCCGAAGAAGAAAAATGCGTTTACGCCAAGAGCTGTTTTGTAGCGGCCACGGCTTTTTTCGCCGAGAAGATAATAACCGAATGGAAGAATGATGCTGAGTACAAGTGCAACTGCGATTGTAATCTGTGTAATGACTGTCATGATGATGACCTCCTTAAACTTAAATGGTAATCGTTTTATTATTTATTCCTGGAGCAGAACGGCTCGAATTTACGTCCGCTGCCTTTGTAGAAACGGCTGAACATTTCGTAATATTCCAGACGGAGTACCTGGATACCTACGATCAGGCCCTCCATAGCGCATACGAAAAGGTTTCCGAGGATAATGACGATCCAGTTCGGACTGCCGTTCTCTGCGCCTGCAAGCATAAGCACAACCTCCATCATAGCTGCGTGGCTGACTGCAAAAGCACCGATACGCACGAAGGAGAGTGTATTGGAAAAGTAGCTCAGGATAACCTCGAACAGTTCGAAGATACCCTGTACGATAAACATGCCCTTTTCTTTTGGCATAACTTCGGCTTTTTTCTTAACCAGGTTGGTAAGCGGCTCCTTGAAGAAGATCAGAAGCAGCGGAACACCGAACATGATGGCAAGAACAGCTCCGCCGGGAACTGCATGACCGGAAACAAAAAGTCCGATGCAAAGTACTGCAGATCCGTAGAATACAAGTCCTGCCACAGCGTTGGTGTCGAACCAGGTTTTTTCAACATCATGCATCTTAAGGGAATTGATGATGTTGAAAATCATGCACAGGAGGATGATTCCCATGCCAAAGCCGATGGCAACAATAAATACGGTATTCAGTTTTCCGATAAAAGGTATGGTCGTCATACTGTCTACAGGTCTTAGCCACAGAGCAGGTATGACATCTTCAAATCCAAAGATACTGCCGAACATCAGGCCGAAGAAGGTTGAGAAAACACCGGCACAGCTGATGATTCCGGCAAGGTCGATATGCTTCAGCCTGTACAGAAGGAAACCTCCGATAAAAAGCAGAAGTCCCTGTCCTGCATCACCGAACATGGCTCCGAAAATGAAGGAGTAGGTGATGGCAACGAACCAGGTTGGGTCCATCTCGCCATAAGCGGGAAGACCGTACATCTTGACATACATTTCAAATGGTTTGAAAAGCTTCGGGTTCTTCAGCTTTGTTGGCGGCTGATGGTTTGGATCATGTTCCGGTGATGTGGTATCCTCGCCGTCTACCAGGCAGAAGATCCGTTCATCTGATGCGATATCAGCCTGAAAAGCCCGTGTGTCAGCTTCTGTCATCCAGCCACAGAGAATATAGAAATTCTCATGATTTCCGGTGCAGGCAGCAGCCTTACGGACATCAAAGTTTCTGGAAAACTGACGTAGTGTATCTCTGGCAGAAACAATATCTCCGGCTCTGTCAGAGAGGAAACGCTGGCGTTTCTGCTTCTGGGCTTCCAGATGCTTCAAGGCATCCTCGTACTGTTTGCTTACGCTGGAAAAAGCCTGCTGGGCTGTACCGGTGTAATTATCCGGTACAAAGATCTTCTCAAAGTGCATGGAAGAGTAGGCCGCATCAATCTTGTGAGCCTCATGCTTCGGTACAAAATAGACTCCCCAGACATACTGGTCATCTTCATCACATTTCAGGAAGATGGTGTTCAGGTTGTCGTAAATGTATTTCTTGAATTTTTCGTAATACTGTTTCTCAATACGTCCGAAATGAAAATGAATGTATTTCAGGTGCAGAATAGAGGAAATATCGTAATCAATATTTCGGAACGGACGTATGATCCGCAGGGATTCTTCCAGGGAGGAACATTTTTCTTCTAATTCAGTTTGTTCCTGCTGGAGTTGCTCCGATTGTCCACGGATCTCCTTCACTGTGGAAAGTGCTTTTTCAATACCAGTGCTTCGGTTGGAAGCAGCAGGAGGACTTTTCAGTTCTTCGTAAATGGTATTGATGGAATTAAGAGCATCTCTATACGGATTGACCTCAAGGAAAGGTGTCAGGCTTTCTACTGTGGTCAGTTCAGAGAGCGCGTTTTCCAGATGGATTTCGTACTTGCACAGGTAGGTGTTTACAACCCGGTCAATATCTGCTTTGGGACCGGTGATGCTCAGAAAATTCATTTTTTCAATCACGTTGCTACCTCCTGGTTATTAACCGTTGCGTATATAACGCAGGGATTGTTCTGGATCCACGCCATAGCGCACGCACTCAAGGGCAATGGTCAGACGGTTGACTTCATGTTCTTTATGATATAAATAGGAATAAATGACTGCTACGGAGTAAGGGTCCTTGCGTGCTTCCCGTTCCAGCACATTCCTGAGGATGTAGTTATAAAATTCCTCCAGGTTGGTTGCAGTCAGCTGCTCATATTTCTTACCATAGTAGGTTCCGGCAAAAATACGCTGGGCTTCTTCGTATGTGGGAGCTTCCACAAGCGCGGTGATCTCTTCTTTACGAAGCTTGTAGTTCATGGGAATCAGCAATGCATAGATTTCGGCTGGTTCCATGCGAAAACAGCGTTTGGATCGCTGGATGAACTGCAGGTTCAGCATATCAAATTTTTCGCCGTAGGCTTTCGTGATCTGAGCCAGATCATTGCCCTTGAAAAGTTTCTTCCGCATATTCCAGATCTGTGAAAAATATGAAAGATCAAGTGCCATGCCGAAGTCAAAAAGCGTGGCATTTCCCCGTTCGTTGACCTGAGACAGAGGAATGAAGAAATCATTTCCCTTTAGTGCGGCGATAAATTCATCCATATTGGCGCAGGCTGCAAGTCTGTCAATATCCAGTCTGGAATGCAGTTTGAAAAAATCGCGGTAAGGGGAAATATCTACGGGGTCAGTATCTCTGTGGTCGAAGAGATTCGTCATAATCTCTTTCAGGACACGGATCTCATAGCGTTTCGAGTAAAGAGTCAGGAACGTCCGCTGTTCCTGGTTTGCAAAGTGGTAAAGTCTTGAAAAATTCCGGAAGATAGATTTCTTCAGAAGTTTCTCTATCTGCCCTCGATGCAGATCATTCTCATCGAGACCAGACCAGATATTCTGATATTCCGGGGTTCGTTTCAGGTAGGCTGTTACCTGGGGGACATTGGGAAGCTGAACGATTTCTTCCAGCTGCTCATCTGTCACAAGCCTGCTTTGCATGGCACGGATCTTGGTAGAGAGTCCGCTGTATGAGAGGACAGTGCCCATTGAATCACTTCCTTTCCCTTCAGGTTTCGGTAATTCCTGTTATTTTCTGAAACAGCTCTTTGGAAAGAGTCTCGTGGTTGGCTTCGTAGTAGGAATCCAACCTGGATAGCTGGTCTTCTGTCTCTGCACGAAGCTGGGTGATCCGGGCGTCTTTCTCGCGGGCCAGATCTTCACGGATCTTCCGGATTTCAGCGCTGGTCTTTGTTTCCAGGGAGACATCGAAATCTTTGATCTGTTTTTCGGCTTCTTCTGAGAGAGCTTGTTTCTGTCGCGCAGCGTCCTGCATGATAGCATTGGCTGTAGCTTCGATTTCCGAAAGCTTGTTTAGGATTTGTTCCATTGCGCCCTCCTTGTTTTGTTTATTGTCTATAATTGATTTTTATATGATACACCTTTTTTATGGTAAAAACAACTAAAAAATTGTTAAATTTTTTGCAATTATTGAATAAATATGTTCAAAAAGAGACGAAAAAAAGAAATTTGTTTATTAGACGATAATTGAGTTTTGGGAAAAAATGAAAACCGCAAAGGGGCCGTAAAGCCACGGCCCCTCTGCACACCCCTCGGGCTTTTTTTAGGAGTGCCTGGTTGTGGTGAGTGAAAGGGTATTGACTTGTGCCTGTATGCTGCGATTTTGGATGGGGGAAGGCTGTGCCGAGGTGGTGGCGGACGGACGGCGAGGCGCTTCGCTGTCGCCTGGTATTGTTTGAGGATGTCTGAGGCTTGACGTTGTTGGGTGATTTTGGGATTTTTTTAAGTTTTTCTTGCGGTGGGAGGGGGATTGCATGTATAGTTGAGTATTGGAATGTTGTTTGATCGAATTCTGCTTTGATTGTAAAAAGCAACAAGCAGCTGTTCGGTGTGATTTTATTTGATAAGAATCATTGAGACATTATTATGGAAAGATTATTGGAGGTTGTTTATGAGATTACGAAATATTCCGGGTGCTAAGGATGCTATTTTGGATTGTGAGTGGGTAATTGATGAGCCGGAGAGGTTTAAAGGAAAGTGGGATGAGGTTTTTGGAGTGAAGAGACCGCTTTTTCTGGAAGTTGGTATGGGGAAGGGGCGTTTTCTGATGGATATGGCAAGACTTCATCCGGAGAGAAATTTTGTGGGAATTGAGATGTATGACAGTGTGCTTCTTCGGGCGCTGCAGAAGAGAGAGGAACTGGAATCGGCAGGAGAGGAGTTTTCCAATCTTGTTTTTATCCGGGTGGATGCAAGATTGCTGCCGGAGATTTTTGAGAAGGATGAGGTTAATGGGATCTATCTGAATTTTTCGGATCCGTGGCCGAAGGCGCGTCATGCAAAGAGAAGACTTACGTCCAGGGAATTTCTGGCAAGATATGAGAAGATTTTGAAAAAAGAAGGAACTGTAGAGTTTAAGACGGATAACCGTGGTCTGTTTGAGTTTTCCCTGGAAGAGGTTAGGGATTCCGATTGGAATCTGGAGGTGTGTACCTTTGATCTTCATCATGATGAGGAATTGGTGAAGGGAAATGTCATGACGGAATATGAGGAGAAGTTTTCTTCTATGGGAAATCCGATCTGTAAAATGGTGATCAGACAGAAATAGAGGGAATAAGATGCAGGAAGAAATTTTTGAAAAGTATCCTATACCAAAGGCATATTTTAAGCTGGCACTTCCGGTTGTGTTCAGTATGGTTATCTCGCTTGTTTATAATATGGTGGATACGTATTTTATTGCAGGAACCGGCAATACGGATCTGGTGGCGGGAGTTGCCCTTGGATCGCCGATCTTTACGCTGATGATCGCGCTGGGAGATATTTTTGGACTTGGCGGCAGTTCTTTTATTTCCAGGCTTTTTGGAGAAAAAAGATACGAGGACGCAAAGCGGATCAGCGTATTCAGCTTTTATGGCGCGATCGTCAGCGGTGTTGCAGTTGCGGCTGTACTGATGATCTTCAGAAGTCTGGTATTGGGACTTCTGGGTGCAAGCGAGGCCACCTGGGAGTATGCGTCACAGTATTATACCTGTATTGCACTGGGTGCGCCGTTTATCATTGTTTCGCTGACACCGTCCAATCAGTTACGAACAGAAGGATTTGCGACGGCTTCGATGATTGGTTCTGTACTTGGCGCAGTTGTAAACATTATTCTGGATCCGATCATGATCTTTGTACTGGGCTGGGGTGCGGCCGGCGCAGCTACAGCGACCGTGATCGGAAATGTTTGTACCGATATTTTCTTTGTATGGTTTCTTATTAAAAAGAGCAAAAATCTTTCTGTGGATCCCAAGGGATTTCACATTTCCAGGTCGGAGATCGGAGCGGTTTTTGCCATTGGTATTCCGGCTTCTGTTACTAATCTGATGCAGAGCATCGGAATTGCGCTGACAAACCGAGCGTTGCTGGGATTTGGTGACGATAAGGTTGCAGCTATGGGAATCGTTATGAAAATTAATATGATCGCTGCGTTGGTCCTGGTTGGTTTTGCCTTTGGTGGACAGCCGCTGACCGGATACAATTACGGCGCGAGAAACCGCACAAGGTTGAAAGCAACTTTGAAGTTTGCATATCTTCTTGAGGGAGGAATGGCACTTGTACTGATGGCGGTACTTGGATTTTTTGCCCCGCAGATGGTAAAGATCTTTATGAGCGATCCTTCCGTTGTGGAAAATGGCGCGCTGATGCTTCGGCTGCAGCTGGCGGGAATGTTGTGTATGGGAATCGTGCTGATCAGCACCTGTACATTTCAGTCTGCAGGACAGGCTATGGGAGCTTTTCTGTTATCAGTGAGCAGACAGGGAGTGGTCTTTGCGGTTGTACTGATGATCGCTCTTAAGGTGGCAGGGTATCATGGCGTTCTGGCTTCTCAGGCAATCTCGGATTTCCTTACGGCAGTGCTGGCGGTGGTGCTGGTATGGCGCTGGTGGAAAAAAGTGGATTTCTAAGAGTCCGCTTTAAATACTTTGCGCAAATATCAGGAAACAGATCAGGATATTTTCATATAATAAAATATCCGTGATGTTGGAAAGGTATTTGCGCAAAGCAGGAGGCCATAAGTTTTGAAAAAAAGAAAATTCAGATCCATGCAGCAGAATCTCCATACGGTAAGCCGCAGCATTAACAGCCAGGCTGCCCATATCAGAAATTCGTTGTCGGAAATGGAAAAAATGCTGGATAAAATTGCATCAAATGAAGATATAAAAAATAAAAAAGAAAAAAATAAAAAAAATTAAAAAAAGGTGTTGACTTTCTTCAAATCATAACGTATAATACAACATGTCTTGAGGAACGAACGAAACAAAAAACGAAAGACAAACAATTAAATAAGCGTCTTTAGCTCAGTTGGTAGAGCACCTGACTCTTAATCAGGGTGTCCAGGGTTCGAACCCCTGAAGACGCACTAAAGGCACTGTTTTTGCAGATATGGAGCTGCGGGGACGGTGTTTTTTGTGTAGAAAAACTCAGTGTTTATGCGGGTTTGCGGGCTCTTGTGCATATCTCCAAATAACTTTCTAACATCTTTTAAAGATATCTTGAATACAGTGTATTCAAGATATCTTTAAAGCATTTTCCATAAGATTCATCTTTTCAATTTCTGTATACGTGTCAAAACAATAGTATTTTAATATTGTCTTTTCGTCTGAGTGACCTAACATTATTCTTACAACTATAAAAGGGAGCCGAAAAGCTCCCTCCATAGTTTGCAATCTTAAATTTTACTAACCTACCATCCTTTTGGAAACTCCGTAAAAAGAATCTTTCTGATTGCCACCTAACTTGATATATCCTCTCTGTCCATTGTATTTGAAAATCATATAGTTATTATTGTCTTTTGAACAAAATCCCTCTAAAGTAGCAACAGCACCTTTTTTTAGAGTAAAGTTATTTTTCCCACTTGGAGAACTATAAAAAACAAGATTTTTCATTGCTACAAATTTGTTGTCATAAAAATAATTTTGGTAACCATCCTGATAATACTCTGAGGTTAATTTACTCTTGTCTTTATAATATAAAGAAGTTGCAGCGACTGTATCAGACGCTCTTTTAAATATACCATTTGAATATACATAAGTATATTCCACATTAACTGCGCCTGTAAGATATGGTTGAATTAAGTATTTTATTTTGATCGTATTATTTCCATTAAATGCAATATCATCAAGTGTGGTGTAAGCATGTGAAAAACCACCCAATTTTTCATTTAATACTGTTTGAAATTTATTAGTTGCCTTATTATATTGAATAAAGAAATCATCTTCGGAATATGAATAACCACTTTGAACTCGTATTATCTGAATATTATTTTTTAATGCTATATAGGAAATACAAACATTATCACTCAATAATGCAAACTTCTGTGCATTTTTTCCATTTACAGATATTGATAACGTGCCATTAAATTTATTATCAGACCATCCAGTTCCTGTGGCTTGGATATCAAGCTGATCTGCATTTCCGTCTCCTGTCAGATCAATTTTGGTATGTAATTCATGATTTCCATAGACAACATTTATCATACCTAAATTCAGCTTTACTCCAATAATAGACGTATGAGTTGGAGTGTTATTAGATGGTGTATTCGTTGTTCCTACCGTAATTTTACAAGTTGCTTTCTTCCCACTTCCATCTTTCGCTTTCACTGTAATTGTGGCAGTTCCATTTCCAACAGTTTTCACAACACCTTTAGAAGATACTGTTGCTACTTTTTTATTGCTTGAACTCCAAGTAACTGCTTTATTGTTAGCGCTGCTTGGTGCTACTGCTGACTTTAAAGTAAGAGAACTTCCCTTTTTAAGTGTAGCTGATGTTTTATTCAGCTTTATGCTTTTTACTGGCTGCTTAACAGTAACTTTGCAGGTAAGTTTTTTGTTTTTTCTATATTTCGCAGTAATTACCGCAGTTCCCTTTTTCTTAGCTTTTACAACGCCTTTTGAAGATACGGTTGCTACGCTCTTTTTGCTGCTCGTCCAAGTAATTTTTCCCTTTGTTCCTGTTGCTTTCAAAGTATAAGTTTTTCCAACATTAAGGGAAATACTCTTTTTGTTCAGCTTTGCCGCACTTGCTGAAACTGGCATTACAATCACACTTAGTAACATGCACATCAATAATATTATTGATGTTTTTTTAATCTCTTCATACTCATTTTCCTCCCTAAATCTTTTTCTTTAATAGTATCATGCTGTCCATTTTTTTACAATTGATCGTGTTGTAAATAGATATTTATTCGTAATATATAAAACAGTCATTGAACCCTCTATAATCAAATACAGATTGAGGAGTGATACGATATGAAAAACGAACCTTTAATAATAAAAAAGCGTGGCGAAGATGGCAGCATGGTTATCACAGTCAGATTGAAGGAAGATATTTTAGCATCTTTAGACCAACTTGCCGCAGACAGCAATTATTCAAGGAATGAATTGATAAATATTATTTTAAGACATGGAATTGAAAATATAAAAATTGAATGAGAGTGGGCGCCCACTCTTTTTTCTTTGCTTTTGGAATGGTTAAATAAAAGAAAAATGTTTGAGGTTAGATTATGACAAAAGAATTTGAAGGTTCGGGACGTGGGAAAAAGAGAAACCAAAAGATGAAGCCATTTCTTGTGTATCAATATCTTATGAGGCACACAGACGAAAATCACGTAATTACTGGTGAAGATATTTGTTCTGCAATGGCTGATATTTACGGCATTGAAGCAGAACGAAGAGGCATTTACAGAGACATTGACGAAATAAATAAGGCGATCTTTGCTTTTGAGGAAGAAATTCTAATGGAAGAAGCAGAAGAAATGATTGAAGAAGATGACAGCTTGAAAAATATCATTTTCGATAAGCACCAAAAGGGATTCTGTATGCAGCAGAGACATTATGATTATACATACATTCAGCTTTTGGTTGAAAGTGTCTATGTTTCAAAATATCTGTCTGAACCGCAGGCAGAACGCTTGATAAAAATTCTATGTGAATTTGTCAGTGAGTTCCAAGAGAAGAAAATACGTCACAACGCCATTCTGACAGACAGAGTATTTGGATAAGATCAGAAAGACATATGAGAGTTGATAAAAAGATGTTAAAAGATGTTATAAAGTTGATGGATTCTTGTTTGGGAAAAGTACCTCAGAAAAAAAGGAGGGCCGGGTCTTGGAAGGGACCCGGCAGAGTATGAAAAGAAAAATAAGTAATGATCTATAAGATGAAAAAGCTATGTGCTTTATTTGTTTAATAATATACCGTCAAAATGTGATGGAACTGTGAGAAGCGTTTTAAAAATCTGTGAGGAAAATCTAAATATCTTATAAAGTCTTATAAAATCTTATAAAATCTCTCTGTGTTTGTTGCGACGAATCTGTAATTTAACCGAATCAAGTAAGTTACCTGAGGGGGTGCGAAAAGCAATAGCAGTTGGTGGGGGCTTGTAAGGATGGAAAATTCTGAAATTTGTACAAAAATAGTGAAAATAAATAAGACTTTTCTAAGCCGATGCGGTATAATAAATCATAGCATAAAAATCCGGAGGGGAAATGAACGATGATGGATGTGGTACACAACGTCATATGAACAGATGCGGAAATTTTTCGGAGGGATATAAATGAATATATCTATATTTTATGTCCAGCGGAAAATGCAATATTCGGAAAGATGGTTCAATTCTGAGGTATTCAGAGGAAAAGGGAGGAGATGGCTATGGAGAGAGTATTTGAGGCGATCAATGGAGTGTTCAGCTTTATCGGTCCACTGTCTGATTTTCTGTGGGAGTTCCCCACGAATTTTGATTGGTACAGCAGTATCCCGATTCTGGGAAATATATCCTTTGCGATCATATTACTTCTTGGGTCCGGGATTTTTTTCAGTTTCAGGATCGGTTTTATGCAGGTGACTTACTTTAAAAAAGGAATCAGGACCATGACGGAGAAACGTGTTGTGGAAACAGGAATTTCGCCGCTTGCATCGTTTTTCCTGAGTTCAGCTATGCGTGTAGGACCGGGAAATATCCTGGGCGTAACAGGTGCTATTGCAGTGGGTGGACCGGGGGCCCTGTTCTGGATGTGGATATCTGCGTTTTTCGGGATGGCAGTTGCATACATGGAGGGTGTCCTTGCTCAGATTTTCAAGGAGAAGAAGGACGATGAGTTCGTAGGAGGTCTTCCTTTTTATGGGAGAAAGCTTCTTGGAAATAAGGTATGGATCGGTGTTTTTCTTTCGGTATTGTATATTCTGTATGCGCTTTGCTGTCTGCCGGCACAGGGCTTTAACGTTGTTTCATCAGTAGGACGCATGGCAGAGATCGTAACCGGAAAAACCATCCCAAGCGGATCAGCCTTCTATTATATAGTAGGTACGCTGATCGTAATTCTCACAGCAGCTATCGCATTTGGCGGAATCAAAAAAGTATCCAGATGGACAGATATGATGGTGCCGGTGATGGCAGTGCTCTATATGGTAGTAGTGTTACTTCTTATCATATTGAATTTTACCCGTATTCCGTATTTCTTCGGAAGCGTGTTTGCAGGATCCTTTAAGCCGGATGCATTTTTTGGAGGTGTTTTTGGAACAGTTCTTGCACAGGGCGTAAAACGAGGTTTGATGTCCAATGAGGCTGGTCAGGGAACGATCACCATGTCAGCGGCAGCAGCTGACGCAAAGCATCCATGCGAGCAGGGCGTGATCGCTTCTCTGGGAGTTTTTCTTGATACTATTGTGATCTGTACGCTTACCGGATTTGTGGTAGTTATGGCACATTGCTGGACGGGAGCAGATGCGGAAACCTGGCAGGCTCTTGACAAACTTCCCAAATATACGGAGTCCATTGCTGTGCTGACTCCGGGAACTGCAATGAACGGGATCGTTACATTTCTTGTAACCTTATGTTTCTGCCTGTTTGCATTTACCTGTCTGCTTGGAATGATCAGCTTTTCGGAAATCGCAGCAAACCGTATCCGCAAGGATAAGATATGTATTAATTTTGTACGCTGTATCGGTCTTTTTGTTGCCGCATTTGGTATTCTCTGTAATATCGCAGGACTGGAGCTTGGAAATCTCTGGGCATTTTCTGATCTTGGAAATATTCTGATCGTATTTTTCAACGTACCGATCGTTTATGTCGGTGCGAAATATGTTTTCCGGGCGACCAGACATTATAAGAAGAATGACGGTACTCCGTTTACATCGGAGATAATTGGAAGAAATGACTGCGCTTACTGGGATGAGCAGGCAGAAAAAGCAGTGAAAAATTTTTCCGGAAAATAAAAAGTCCGGCGGGAGATAAAATTAGCATTGTAAAAGTGCATGTACTCATTTATAATGAGTAACAGATTCTAAAGATGTTATAAATAACAGGAGGAAAGCCTTGAAAAGAGAATTAGTTATTGTCATTGATTTTGGCGGTCAGTACAATCAGCTGGTTGCAAGACGTGTCAGAGAATGTAATGTATATTGCGAAATTTATTCTTACAAGACAGATCTTGAGAAGATTAAAGCGATGAATCCTAAGGGAATCATCCTTACCGGCGGACCAAACAGCTGCTATGAGGCAGATTCACCGACTTACCAGAAGGAATTATTTGAGCTTGGTATTCCGGTACTTGGACTTTGCTATGGAGCACAGCTTATGATGCATGTCCTTGGCGGAAAAGTTGAGAAGGCAGATGTCAGCGAATACGGTAAGACAGAGCTTCTCATCGATAAGAAAGATTCCAGGATCTTCAAAAATGTATCCGACAAAACAATCTGCTGGATGAGCCATACAGACTATATTTCCCAGACTGCACCGGGATTTGAGATCGCTGCACATACTGCAGACTGTCCGGTAGCAACTGCACAGAATGAAGAGAAGAAACTGTATGCGATCCAGTTCCATCCGGAGGTACTGCACACAGTAGAAGGAAAGACAATGCTGTCCAACTTCGTGCTTGGTGTCTGCGAATGTGCCGGAGACTGGAAGATGGATGCCTTTGTTGAACATACGATCAAAGAGATCCGCGAGAAAGTCGGTGATGGAAAAGTTCTCCTTGCCCTGTCAGGTGGTGTAGATTCCTCCGTGGCAGCAGGACTTCTTTCCAGAGCGATCGGTAAGCAGCTTACTTGCGTATTTGTAGATCATGGCCTTCTTCGTAAGGATGAAGGTGATGAGGTTGAAGGTGTATTCGGACCGAATGGTCAGTTTGATCTGAACTTTATCCGCGTGAACGCACAGCAGAGATATTACGATAAGCTTGCCGGTGTTACAGAGCCTGAAGCGAAGCGTAAGATCATTGGTGAGGAATTTATCCGTATCTTCGAGGAGGAAGCCAAGAAGATCGGTGCTGTAGATTTCCTTGCACAGGGAACCATTTATCCGGACGTTGTAGAGAGCGGTCTCGGTGGAGAATCCGCAGTGATCAAATCCCACCACAACGTAGGAGGCCTTCCGGATTTCGTTGATTTCAAAGAAATCATTGAGCCGCTTCGTGACCTGTTTAAAGATGAGGTCCGTAAAGCCGGCCTTGAGCTTGGAATTCCGGAAAGACTGGTATTCCGTCAGCCATTCCCGGGCCCGGGACTTGGAATCCGTATCATCGGTGAAGTCACCGAGGAAAAAGTACGCATCGTACAGGATGCAGACTACATCTACCGTGAAGAAGTCGACAATGCAGCCGCCGACTACAAAAAAGAACACGGAGAAGAACCGTCCTGGATGCCGAACCAGTACTTTGCAGCCCTTACAAATATGCGAAGCGTAGGTGTAATGGGAGACTTCAGAACATATGATTATGCAGTGGCGCTTCGCGCCGTTAAGACCATTGACTTCATGACTGCGGAGTCTGCTGAGATTCCTTATGCAGTACTTAATAAGGTGATGAACCGCATTATTAATGAGGTTAAGGGTGTAAACCGCGTATTCTATGATCTTACTAGTAAGCCGCCTGGAACGATTGAGTTTGAATAAATCGAGTTGCTTAAAAAAGCCAGTGTTTATGCGGGTTTCAGCGATTTCGATTAGTCTTTTGATAACAAATTGATAACAGTCATAGCAAGTGCCATTATTCTTGTTATCCAGTGGTTTATGGGTAACGGAACAATTAACAGGTGGCTTGCAGACTAAAGTTCGGAGCTTGGCTCTGAACAAATTCCATATTATAAACTAAGCCCTTAGCTGTGGTTAATAACCATAGTTAAGGGCTTTTTTGTCGTTGCCAAAGCATCTGTAGGGAGCTGCCAGTGGCAGGTCCTGTAGGTGCTTATTTATCTTTCAAGTGGTCTTTGAATGCTTCCACGAGAGCGTCACTTAATTCCTGTGATGGAACTTTTGCCCAACGCTGTGTGGTGTCGAACTCTGGATAATGGTAACGCCAGTTATCGTATTCTTCTCTGTTGATTTCTTCGGAAGATAGCTTGTCTGCCTGTTCTTTCCAAGCATACAGCATTTTGAGGAGTTCATATGCTTCTCTGCCTTTGTCCTTGTTGACCTTTAAGCATACCTCTCCGTCTGCTTCACTGACAGTAAGACCGTAAATATCTTCAAGGGTAAACAGAGTGTGCATAAGACCGATATAGCTGTCTATGTCAGGAACATCAAGAGCCTGTGGAGAAACATCAAGCACCTGTGCCAATGCATTTGTAAGGTCTGCTTTCGGTTTGCGTGTACCAGTTTCGTACTGTGCCAAACGCACATCAGCACTCTTTTCTGGAAAACCGATTGCTGTACCGAGATACTTTTGTGTCATACCACGCATTAGTCTGAAAAAATGTATTCTTTCGCTGATAGCCATAATGATACGCTCCTTTTATATTTAGTGAAATAAGTATAGCAGAAATGTTTAGTGGAAGTCAAGAAAAACCGAAACAAAAATGTTTAATATTTTCTTTGCAACCACTTGACAATAGCAAATATGTTTAGTAAAATAAATTACGAATTAAACAAATATGCTTAATGCGACAACTGAATGACCGTCCGAAAAGCCAAACCGCCAAGACCTCGTCGGAGCAAGTTCCGTATCGTTCGCTTGTGTGCAAGCACAAAAGCTCATTCGCTGCACTGCTCCTCCTCTTCCCCAAAAGTCTCCGACTTTTCGGGAACCCCTATACGAGCGAGCGCCTGATGTACTGCGGTGCATTGGGACAGCACAGCGCCTGCCGACAAGCAGGAGTGCCTGTTGGAACTTTAACACGGAGAAAGCGGCAAGCAAAAAATTATTTTAAGAAAGGAAGAAAAAGGATATGGAAAACAGATTTATCCGAGCCGAAGATGTGGCTCAGGAACTAAACGTATCAAAACCTTATGCATATAAACTCATCAGACAATTAAATGAGGAATTGAAAGCAAAGGGCTTTATTACGATTGCAGGGCGTGTAAATCGCCAGTATTTTTACGAAAGGCTCTACGGAGCAGGAAAGGGGGAAATGTAAATGCCGGTATTTAAGAATGAAGATAACGGTACTTGGTATGTGATGGCAAGGTATGTGAACTGGAAAGGGGAACGCAAGCAGAAATGCAAGCGTGGCTTTGCTACCAAACGAGAAGCACAGGAATGGGAAAGAATGTTCAAATTGCAGACTTCTTCAGACCTTGATATGAGTTTTGAAGCCTTTACGGAGCTTTATATCAATGATGTGAAGAACCGTTTGAAGGAAAACACGTGGCTTACCAAAGAGCATATCATACGCACAAAGATACTTCCGTATTTCGGGAAACTGAAAATCAGCGAGATTTCCACAAAGGAGATTATTACTTGGCAGAATGAAATGCTTGCCTATCGTGATGAGAAGAAAAAGCCTTATTCACAGACGTATCTGAAAACGCTGCACAATCAGTTGTCCGCCATTTTCAATCACGCTGTCCGCTACTATGAACTGCGTTCCAATCCTGCGGCAAAGGTGGGAAATATGGGACGTGAGGAACACAAGGAAATGCTGTTCTGGACAAAGGAAGAATACAAGAAATTCTCTTTTGAGATGATGGACAAGCCTGTTTCCTTTTATGCGTTTGAAATGCTTTACTGGTGCGGTATCCGAGAGGGCGAGCTGTTAGCTTTGACTCCGGCAGATTTCAACTTTGATAAGGAAACAGTCACAATCAATAAATCCTATCAGCGTTTGAAAGGGCAGGATGTGATTACTTCTCCGAAAACGAAAAAGAGCAACCGCACGATTAAAATGCCGAAGTTTCTGTGTGAGGAAATGAAAGAATATCTCGGTATGCTTTACGGATTGAAGAAGAAAGACCGTATCTTTACGGTGACGAAAAGCTATCTTCATCACGAGATGGACAGAGGGGCAAAGGCGGCAGGCGTGAAGCGTATCCGCATTCACGATCTCCGTCACAGCCACATTTCACTCTTGATTGATATGGGCTTTTCTGCGGTGGCGATTGCTGACCGAGTTGGTCACGAAAGTATTGATATTACTTATCAGTACGCACACCTCTTTCCGTCAAAGCAGATTGAGATGGCAGAAAAATTAGATGATTTAGGGAAAGGAGATTTTGAAAATGTCAGCTAAGAACAGAGATAACAAAAATCGTTGGAGGAATATCACAGTAGGGTTTCGAGTATCGCCCGAAGAAAACGAACTCATTAACAGAGCTGTAGCTCTATCAGGATTGCCAAAACAGGAGTATTGTTACCGCCGTTGCTTAAATCAGGATGTGGTGGTACAGGGCAATCCGAGAGTGTATAAGGCGTTGAAAACGGAATTTGCCACAGTCCTTGCGGAACTGAAAAGGATTGAAGCAGGAAAAGGTGTGGATGATGAACTGCTGAGTGTAATAGAACTGATTTCCATTATTCTCGGCGGTTTGAAAGGAGAGGATGCGAATGGAGAATAAAAAAGAAATGACTATTCCAAATGTATCTGCGGCAACAGATGCGGAACAGTCACTTTCCAAATGTACTGACAATAGTATAGTCAATCAGGATACGGATTTCAAGGGGTACGAGCAATCTTTTGAAGAAATGCAAAGGGAAATACTCAGACAGTTAGACCCTTCCTATCTGAAAACAGTATCAATGACAACGCTGTATGATACGGTGTTTGAGGTTCAGACACCACTTATCGACGGTCTGCTCCAAAGGGGAACTTACCTTTTCGTAGGTTCCCCGAAAGTGGGAAAGAGCTTTATGATGGCACAGCTTGCCTATCATATCAGCACAGGCACACCGCTTTGGGAGTATAAGGTGCGTAAGGCAACGGTGCTTTATTTTGCCCTTGAAGATGATTACCCACGTTTGCAGAAGCGATTGTTTCAGATGTTCGGTGCAAAGGAGACAGGCAATCTGTATTTCGCAACGGAATGTAAAACGGTCAATGGCGGACTGGAAGAACAGATAAGAGGGTTTATGAGGGAACACCCAGACACAGGCTTGATTATCATAGACACCTTAAAGCGTGTGCGTGAAGCAGGCGGAGCAGATTACAGCTACGCAAGTGATTATGATGTTGTGGCAAGGCTGAAAGCGTTGGCAGACAGTTACAAGGTTTCAATGCTTATTGTTCATCATACACGCAAACAAAAATCGGAAGATATATTCGATATGATTTCAGGCACGAATGGTCTGATGGGTGCGGCAGACGGTGCATTTGTTCTCAGTAAGGACAAGCGTACTTCCAACAATGCCACACTTGATGTTGCTGGCAGAGACCAGCAGGATATGAAAATCCATCTTGTAAGGGACAGCGAGCGATTGGTGTGGAACTTTGCAAAATCGGAAACGGAGATGTGGAAAGAACCGCCCGAACCTCTGCTTGAGAAGATAGCGGATACGCTCTTTTCGGAAAGTGACAGATGGGAAGGAACTGCTTCGGAACTTTGCGAAAGGCTTGCGGTGGATATAAAGCCGAATGTACTTTCTTTAAGGCTCAGTATCAACGCAAGCAGGCTGTTTCGTGATTACGGTATCCGTTATCAGAACAGCCGCACACACGACGGAAGAAAGGTTTCACTTTGGAAAGAAACCGAGCAGACGGCGTGACAAACGGTGTCAAAGGTGTCAATGTTTTTGAGAGCAGCACGCTGTGAAAAACATTGTCACCATCGTCACACTTTGACACCGGATAAAGTTTAGGGGAGTGTGCAGAGAGTGCCTTTTCAAAGGCGGCTCTTTGGTCTCGCCTGCTGGCTCGGTCGGTTCGCAGGCGTGTGTGCCACCGGCACACGCTCACCCCTCGGAGAGCCTTCGGAGAACGCAAAACCTGTTTACAGGTCGCATTTTTGATGGGTGTACCCGTCAAAAGTGCTTTTGCGTTACTTTTGACAAAAGTAACAAAACCTGAGAATGTTGAAATTTACAGATGGGAGATGAAAAAATGCAGAGAACGATAAGTGCAATGGTCGGTAAAGGCTCGGTCAATCACAATAGCCGAAAGTTCCGAGCAGAAAATGTAGACGGAACTCGTACTCATCTCAATATCGACTACTGCAATGAAAATATAAAGACAGTTTATCACGAATTGTTTGATGAAGCATTGGAAAGATACAATGCCAAGCAGATAAGGTCAGACCGAAAGATAAAAGATTATTATGAAAAAATCCGAAGTTCCAAGCAGGAAAAACCGTTCCACGAAATCATTTTACAGGTGGGCGGTAAGGGAAATATGAACGCCGATACGGAAAACGGAGAACTGGCAAAGCAGATTTTAGATGAATACTATCAGGGTTTTCAGGAGCGAAATCCACAGCTTCGGGTGTTCTCGGCTCATCTGCATATGGATGAAGCTACACCACATCTGCACATAGATTTTGTACCTTTTACCACAGGCAGCAAGCGTGGACTTGATACAAGAGTGTCACTAAAGCAGGCTCTTGCAACGCAAGGTTTTAAGGGCGGCAGTCGTGGCGATACGGAGTGGTCGCAATGGATACAGTCCGAAAAAGAACAGCTTGCGGCGGTGATGGAACGTTATGGGATTGAGTGGGAACATTTAGGCACACACGAAAAACATCTTTCTGTTTTGGATTATAAAAAGCAGGAAAGAGAAAAAGAAGTGGCGGCATTAGGTGCGAAAATCGAGCAGAAACAGATTGAATTTGATGTGTTGTCGGAACGAGTATTGAACTATGATAAGGCAAAAGACGAGCTGTCAAATCTTGAAATAGAGCTTGATACTGCACCGAAATATCAGTTGCCAGAACCAGAGAAATTTATGACTGCAAAGGCATATAAAACCAAAATGGCAGAGCCGGTTGTAAGGAAATTGAAGCAACTTGTCAAAACGGTGCTTGCCCGCTGCTTTGAGGGGTGGGACAACTATCATAGGCTGAATACAGCGAATGCACAGTTATACCGCACCAATCAGCGTTTGGAGAAAGTCAATGAAAGATTGACCGAAGAAAACAAAATCCTAAAAGCAGAAAATAAAGATTACAGCCTGCTCCGTAAGGTTTTTGGTCGCAAACAGATAGATGATTTGTTGGAGCAGGCAAGAACAGTTAAAGGTCGCAAGCGTGATAATACACGATCACGATAGACAAAAATCACAGGAGGAAAAGGAAAATGACAAAGACAATTTTTGAAGAAATGGGCGGAACTTATAGACAGGTGGGTGATTATTTATTGCCGAACATCACAGTACCAGCCGAAGAAGAAATAGAGCCGATTGGTTTATGGGGGAAACGACATGCAAGGCATTTAAAGGAACACTATAAAGTGTTATATATGAACCTGCTGACAAGCGGAAAGCTGCATAGTTATCTTGCAGAAGTCGATAAGCAAGCAGAGGATATGTTTCTTCGACTGGTAAAGGAATATGCCGACAGACAAGATGTGACGGAACAATTAAAGAAAGATAATCCCTACGAATGGATTGGAAGAATGAATAATATTCAGGCTTGTGTGAGGGAAGTTGTAGGAACGGAGTTGATTTACACATAAGCGTTTTACGGTATGGTGCTCCTGCGTTTGCTGGAGTGCTGTGGTTGTGGTTGTAAAGAGGTTGTGAAAGATTGAATTTCGTAATGGTTGGATGTATAATTAGGAAGTGAAAATTTTAATTTGCACTTCCATAAGGTGAAATGTATTGACACAAAAAATACAGTATGATAGTATTGCCATTAGAAGAAAGAAAGGCACATTTTGTGTAAGGTGAGGAAATGATTAATAGATAATTTGATTTAAGTAAGACACATATAGTTATTGAGCCTGTAGAGAATAGGTTTGTTTTGTGTACGCTTAAGTTGGATTATCGCAAGAGGCATTTCCTTTGTTTTCCTTTTGGAAAAGAAATAAGGGGCTATTTAGCGAGTCTATTTTTGCGTATGCAAAAAAGACTCGTTTTTGTGTGTTCAAAATAATAATTGGCTCAGACTTCGAAAAGGAGAAACTTTAATGTTGCAGATAAAAAAATTAAATTTAACACATAAAAAAGACCTGAGAATAATTCTTAATGATTTCAACCTTGTGCTAAATGATGGAGATAAGGCAGTTATTATTGGAGAAGAGGGAAATGGGAAATCGACATTAATGAAGTGGATATACAATCCGTCGCTTGTAGAAAACTATATAGAAGCAGATGGGGAAAGGATAATGGGACACGAACGTCTTGGTTATCTTCCGCAGGAGATGCTCGATGAAGATAAGGAAAAAACAATATACGAATATTTTTCTGAAGAGGAAATATTCTGGGAGAAAACGCCTAAAGAATTGTCTGTTATTGCGGGAAAATTTGGAATGAAAAATGATTTTTTCTACAGTAACCAGACAATGGGTAGTCTTTCAGGAGGCGAAAAAGTCAAGACACAACTTATGAGGCTTTTCATTCGCGATGTTTCTGTGCTGTTGTTGGACGAACCTTCCAATGACATCGACATTGCGACGCTTACATTACTGGAAAAAATCATAAATGACTGGAAGCACATTGTGCTTTTTATTTCACACGATGAAACGCTGATAGAGCGTACTGCCAACATGGTGATACATATCGAGCAGATTATACGAAAAACAAAGGCGAGATATACCGTGGCAAAGCTTCCCTATAGACGCTATGTGGAAGAACGGCTTCATAAATTTGAAATCCAAAAACAGCGGGCACTGAGTGACCGTAGGGAGAAAAAGATTCGCGATGAAAAATATCAAAGAGTTATGCAGAGTGTACAAGGTGCATTAAGAAGTTGTACCAGACAAGCACCGTCTGTTGCCAAAAACTTAAAGGACAAAATGCATACGGTTAAGGCAATGGAACGAAGATTTGAAAAAGAAGATGAAAATATGACTCAGATGCCGGAACAGGAAGAAGCAATCTTTGTCAAATTAGGGGATGAAAACTCACACATTCCCGCAGGAAAAACGGTCATAGAATATGAACTTTCAAAGCTTGTGACTCCGGATGGCAAAAGAATTTTAGCAGAAGGAATTCATTTAAAAATAAAAGGTTCAGAAAAAATCTGTATGATAGGAGCCAACGGGGCAGGAAAAACGACTCTTCTAAAAAAGATAGCGGAAGAACTCCTAAATCGGAATGACATTAAAGCAGAATATATGCCTCAAACTTATGAAGACCTGCTGGATTTGGATGTTACACCGGTTGATTACCTTGATAAAACAGGAGATAAAGAAGAGCGTACAAGAATTAGAACATACCTTGGTTCACTTAAATACACACCAGATGAAATGGAGCATCCGATTCGGGAGTTATCAGGCGGACAAAAGGCGAAAGTGCTTCTCTTGAGGATGAGCTTAAGTGGTGCAAATGTTCTTATTCTGGATGAACCGACAAGAAATTTTTCACCATTGTCCGGTCCGGTAATAAGAAAAATGCTCCGAGAATTTCCGGGGGCTGTCATTAGCATTTCTCACGATAGAAAGTATATTGAAGAGGTGTGCGATAAAATATATCAGCTAAATCCTAATGGATTACAGCTAATTGGTGATTGATAACAAAAAGGATGAAAGACTGACAAATTTCAGGCTTTTAGTGAGTTGGAAAGCATACAAAGATTTGAATTTGGAGGATAGATTATGGTACGTACAGAAGATGCATGTGAAATTATAAAATATGCTTTGCAAAACGAAATTAAAGTATATTTAGATGGCGGATGGGGTGTTGATGCACTTCTTAAAAGAGAATCAAGAATACACAATGATATTGATTTGTTTGTTGAACTGAAACATTATCATGATTATATTTATGTGATTAAGCAGCATGGATTTGAGGAAGTAAATACTGATTATACAACGGATGGTCATACTGTCTGGAAAGATGATAAACAAAGAATCATTGATTTACATTGTTTTGAATTTACAGATGACGGAATTGTTTATGAGGGAGATATATTTCCATCAAAAACTTTTTCCGGTATTGGAAAAGTTGGAGATATAACTGTTTCTTGTATTGAACCATTGAGTCAGGTAATGCTTCATTTGGGATATGAACACGATAAAAATGATGTGCATGATGTGATGCTGTTGTGTGAAACATTTCAAATAGCAATACCAGATGAATATAAGGAAAAGTAAAATTTCAGTTTTGTGTTGAATCTCTAAGCAAAATAGCTTATAATTTGACATGCTACATATAGTTATTATCCACAGTTATCGAGTAGGTGTTATCAATGCCGATAACAAAATGATAACATTAGCTCGTATAGGCAGGATAATATGGATATATCAAATAATCAAAAGAACGAGAAACATTACAGAGAATAATTCCTAAACAAAAAGCGTTAGTCTTTGTAGAATTTGAATAATCCACACAATTTGACAAAGCCAGTATTTATGCGGGTTGCAAACAAATTTGCTTAGTGATTGGCAACGAAATGGCAACATTTTGCGATTATTCAAAAGATAAAAATTTTATTTCATAACGTATATAAAGAAACCTTACTGATTTTCAGAAGTAAAAAACTGAATATCGGTAAGGTTTTTTCTTTTCTCTTATTTTTCTTTTTTAGTCAATTCTTTTACGATGTAATCACTCAGTTCCTGAGATGGTACCTTGGCACATTTCTGGTAAGTATCCAGTTCCGGGTACTTATATCTCCATTCATCATATTCTTCCTTGCTGATTTCACCGTTTTCCAGTTTGTCAGCTTGTTCCATCCATGCACGAAGCATTTCATCGACAGAGGAGCCGGGAGCAGATATGGAAGAGTCAAGGCAGATATGAGGCTGCCCATCTACATTTCTTACTTTCAGACCATACATATCTTCCAGTGCAAATAGTGTATGCATCAGACCTATGTGAGTATCAATATCTGGAACTGTTAAAGCATGAGTATTGACATCGAAGATCTGAGACATTTGTTTTACAAGATCGATTTTAGGAACTCTGGCTTCAGATTCATACTGAGCCATGCGGACATCTGAGGTTTTTCCTTTGAATCCCAGTTGCTCTCCGAGTTGCTTTTGTGTCATGCCTTTGCGGTTGCGAAAAAATTTGATACGTTGTCCGATTGCCATTTTTGTTTGCCTCCTTATAGTGGTCATTCGTGTTGCCATAATTAATTGTGAAGAAAATAAAACAATTCTGTTTAGATTCAGTATAGCATGAGCAATTTTAGATAGCAAGAAGAACTTAAACAAAAAAATTTAATATTCTTATAAAACTGCTTGACTTAAATTAAAATGTTTAGTATCATGCAAATGTAACAACTTAAACAAATTACGTTAAGATAGAGAGAGGAGATGCGATGTGACGAACAGAACTTTTATGACAGTAGAAGAAGTAGCAGCGGAACTGGGAGTTTCCAAGTCTTATGCTTATAAGATTGTCAAACAATTAAATGATGAATTACAGAAGCTGGGTTATCTTACGGTAGCTGGCAGAGTAAACACCAATTATTTCCGCAAAAAAGTATGTTACAGCGAAGTGTAAGAGAGAGGAGAATTTGTATGAGTATTTACAAAGATAATGTCACTGGGAAGTGGCGAGTGGTTTATCGGTATACCGACTGGACAGGGAAAACGAAACAGACTTCAAAACGAGGATTTCCTACGAAGCGAGAAGCGCAGATGTGGGAACACGAACAAATGTTAAAGCATGATGCAAAACTGGATATGACTTTCGCAAGTTTTTATGAAATCTATGTAGAAGATAAAAAGGAACGAATCCGGGATAACACATGGGGAACTAAGAATAATATTGCCAGAACAAAAATTCTTCCATACTTTGGGGAGAGAAAGATTGCAGAAATTGAACCAAAAGATGTGATTGCATGGCAGAATCATTTGCTTGCATTTAAGAGAGCGAATGGAAAAGGGTATTCTGCTTCATATCTGCGGAAAATCCACAGCCAGTTAAGTGCCATTTTCAATCATGCAGTTGATTTTTATCATTTGCCTTCTAATCCGGCACAGAAAGCTGGAAATATAGCAATAGAGGAATATAAGGAAATGTTGTTCTGGACGAAAGAAGAGTATTTGAAATTTGCAGATGTGATGATGGATAAACCAGTTTCTTACTACGCTTTTGAAATGCTTTACTGGTGTGGTATCCGTGAAGGAGAGTTGCTTGCCCTGACACCAGCGGATTTTGACTTTACAACGCATACACTGCGAATTAACAAATCATATCAAAGATTAAACCGGGAAGATGTGATTACCCCACCAAAGACATTTAAAAGTAACAGATTTATCAAGATGCCACAATTTATATGTGATGAGATGCAGGATTATATGGAAATGCTTTACGGTCTGAAGGAAGATGAAAGAATTTTCACAATTTCCAAATCTTATCTGCATCATGAAATGAACAGAGGATCAAAAGTGTCTGGGGTGAAGCGAATCCGTGTGCATGATTTGAGACATTCCCATGTATCGTTATTGATCAATATGGGATTTACGGTATTGGCAATCGCAGACCGAATGGGACATGAGAGCATTGATATCACTTACCGATATGCGCATCTGTTTCCAAGTGAGCAGACACAGATGGCAGAACAGTTGGATATTGAAAGGATGGAAAAATTAAATGGAGAAAAATCTGGACAGTAAAGGAAGATGGAGAAACAAAATCGTAGCATTCCGGGTATCACCGGAAGAAGCAGAGCAGATTGATGCATGTGTCCGATTGTCAGGACTTAGCAAGCAGGACTATATCACAAAACGATTAACTGATCGGGAAATTGTGGTACAGGGAAATCCAAGAGTGTATAAAGCATTGCGAAATCAGATGGCAGAGATTTATGAAGAATTGAAACATCTGGAAAAATGCAGTGAGGAAAGCGAAGAGTTGCTGAGTACCCTGAGATTGGTCGCAGAGACATTGTATGGATTGAAAGGGGAAAATGAATGACAGCAAAAGAAAAAATGACTGCTCCGATTGCATCTGTTGGCGCAGATGTGGAACAGTCATCAAGTAATAAATTAACCAACCAAAGTATAGCAGATTTGCCCGGTAAGGGCAATCTGCAAGCCACAAATAATGCGGAAAATACAGCAAAATCAGCAAATAAAAAGAATCTAGATGATCTGGAAACAGTTTCTATGATGGAATTATACGATACTGCATATCCACCAAAATTGCCGATTGTAGATGGACTTCTGTATAACGGAACTTATCTGTTTGTTGGTTCGCCGAAAATTGGAAAATCATTCTTTATGGCACAGATCGGGTATCACATCAGTAAAGGACTTCCATTGTGGGGCTTTTCAGTCAGACAGGGAACGGTTCTGTATCTGGCATTGGAAGATGATTATGCAAGGTTGCAAAAGCGGTTATCACAGATGTTTGGAATGGAAGGCAGTGAGAATTTTTATTTCGCTACAAAATCAAAATCGCTCAATGACGGACTGGAAAAACAGCTTGTAACGTTTGTAACAGAGCATAAAGACGCAAGATTGATTATCATTGATACTCTTCAGAAGGTTCGAGAGGTCGGTGGAGATAAATTCAGTTATGCCAGCGATTACGAGATTGTAACGAAGCTGAAAGCATTCAGTGATAAATATGGTATCTGTTTTCTGGTTGTGCATCATACAAGGAAAATGGAATCTTCAGATAGTTTTGATATGATTTCTGGCACAAATGGATTGCTTGGAGCTGCGGATGGAGCGTTCGTCATGCAGAAAGAAAAACGGACAGATAATAAGGCAGTTCTGGAAGTGGCAGGACGTGACCAGCAGGATCAGAAACTATGGTTGAACTTTAACCGGGAGAGATGTGTCTGGGAACTTACCAAGACAGAGACAGAACTTTGGAAAGAACCAGAAGATCCAGTGTTGGAAAAAATCAAAGAGTTTGTAACAGAAACTACGCCAGAGTGGGCAGGAACAGCAACAGAGCTTGTGGAAGTATTGCAGGTGGAAATGCAGCCGAACGCATTATCACGAAAATTAAATGTCAGCCTTGAACGATTGATTCTGGAATATGGAATCCAGTATAAAGCGGAACGAGGACATGATGGAAGAAAGATCAGATTAGCCTTTGTTGGAAAACAAGTGTGACGATATGTGACGGTTGTGACGGTATTTTATATAGCGTGTCAGTAGTGAAAATATCGTCACTATCGTCACGACCGTCACGGAAAGGAGAAACATGGAAAGAAAATTACAGGTGCAGATACCAAAAGATTTATTACTGGCATTGTTCCAGTATCATCTTGCCGGGAATGAGGAATATCAACCGGAGATAGAAAAAGCATTGATGGAAAAATTAGACAGTATGGTAAGACGTCAGTTATATACAGCATTCAAAACAGCACCAACCGAGGAAGAACGGGAAAAGGCAAGACAAGAGTATTTGGATAAGTGTGGAATGCATGAGAACTTTCGTTGGTAAAGATTCTGCTTGATGACCTTATGACAGGAGCGTGCCACGCACCTGTAAATAGCAGACAAAGAGAAGGTTTGTAAGGTGTAGCCGGTAGTTGATTGGCGAAGAAAAAACTTTTCAAAAGGAGGCCCTGATTCAGGGCGTCCCTGCGGAAATGATAAATGAAGGGAGAATGACACCATGAGAGAAGGAAGATTAGGTTACAACAGTTATAACAAAAGATATGGATTATTGTCCTCAGACTTATGGATTGATCCAGGATTTCACTGCGGAGAATGTCTGGAAGTTCTAGTTGATAATCAGTGGGTAAAGACACGAATGGAAATGAATCTGGCGAGAGAATGGTATTTGGTTGGAACACCATATTGTGGAGATCTGGAGTATGTACGGGCAAGGATACAGGAATAAAGCAGACAGAAAGAGAAATAGCCGCTTGGTTGTTAGTGATAAAAAATAAGCCCGGATACGGGCAGAAAAAAGAGGGCGGATACGCCCAAAATGAAAGGAAAAAGCCAAGTTGTGGTAGATGTAAGAAGCATCTCACAAAGCCCTCGGCGTTTGAGAGCGAAATACACCCATCGCACAAATCAAAGATTTGTACTCAGGATATTTCGCCCTGCCGGGAGCTATTGTAGCCGGAAACGGCAGTTAGTTCGTAAACGGATGCCGATGCATCCACTCACAAATGATATGGCAGAATTTATTTTGCCGAAGACAAGGAGGAAGTGCCTATCGGAAGAAATTCATTTATTCAAATGACAAAATTAAGCAATGTAAAAGGCAGGATCACTTATATATCCAGTCACGCAAAACAGGAAAATCTTTATGCAGTTTATGAAACCACAGAACGGAAATTTTGGAAGGAACTTGCAAAATGTAATCAGGAAGAATTTGTAAAAAGTGGGACAGAAGGAAAATGTATTGAGGCAAGAGAATTGATTATTGCTTTACCAGAGAGTTTTACGGAATATCAGCCGGATAGATTGCTACAACTTTTTACAAATCATTTTAAACAGAATTATGGAACAGAGTGTATTGCTGCTTTGCACCACAATAAAAGAAAGACCAATTATCACATTCATTTGATATTTGCAGAACGGAAACTACTGGATGAACCAATCATTAAGATTGCCAGCAGAAATATGTTTTATGATGAAAATGGAAAACATGTCCGAACCAAGAAAGAGATATTAGGAGAAGATGGCGAGATCCGAGAAGGCTGCAGTATTGTGAAGAAAGGAGAAGTCTATGAGAAGAAGCTGTTTACAGCGAAAGAAGAACGCTTCAAGAGCAATTCGTTTCTGGATGAGGTAAAGCATTCCTATACAGATTTAATCAATATTTATGTGCAGGACGAAAGTCAGAAGTTGCAGGTATTTGAGCGTGGCAGTGTTTATCTTGCAACAAAGAAAATTGGAAAAAATAATCCGAAAGCACAGGAAATAGAAGCGGATAACCAAAAACGCCGGGAATGGAACAGAGCTGTTGATATGGCATTGATTAGTGGAGTGCCGGAACCGAAGATAATGGAAGTGAAGCGGAAAGAAATCACGGAGCCAATCAGGGAATCCATTGCTCGGCGTGGAAACAGACCACGATTATTTTCCAGAGTTGTAACAGTGGCGGTCGAGGCATTGGAGTTTTTGATAGCAAGTGTGCTGTTTAAGAAGCCCAGGGAAGTGCCGGAGCAGACAAGTGTGGCACAGACAGAGCGAACGGAAGCCGAACACCAAGAGCATATTGCTGAAAATAGTATGGCAGCAGTTAAAGTAACAAAAGATGAAAAGTCAGAACCGGAACAACCCAAAATGACAAGGCTTGCATCAAAATATTCAAAACTTTTTAAGGTGAATAAAGAACTAGAAGAACAAAATAGTGCAATTCAGAAGAAACAAAAACAGCTTTCTGCAAAAAAGAAAGAACTGTCAGAGGTAAAGGGATGGTTTAAAGGAAGAAAGAAAAAAGAATTGCAGAATGAAATTGATGAATTGAAAAGTCAGATTAGAGATATGAAAGATTATCTTCCAAGGATTGTGCAGAAAATCGGATATAGAAGTGTACAGGAATTTTTAAAAGATTTTAAGGCTTCTCAAATTGAGTATAGCCAGTATCGAACTGCAATAGAAAAATGGAAGAAAGAAACGGGCAAAGATCCAGTAGCACATGGTATTAGGGCGAAGCTGGCAGAAAAGAAACAGGAAATACAGAACGAACAGAAAAATAAACAGCATACCCGTAGTCAGAACAAAGATCGGGGAGTAAGATAGGAGGACAATCATGGAGAAACACATTATGGGAGAAAATGGAATCAGTTATACTTTAGGAGAGGACGGTCTGTATTATCCAGACCTGTACCTCCCGGAAGAGACAGAGTATCCGATTGGAAAGTATGGAATGTTGAGAAAATCATACTTGAAAGAGCATCGGAAAGGATTATATCTGGAGTTGGTACTTTCTGGAAAGTTAAATGAGCATCTACATCAGGTTGACGAGGAGTGTAATCAGATGATGGACAGACTGATGGAGCAGATGAAAGAAAAGCAGGGAGTGACAGAAGAATTGAAGATGCAGAATCAGATGGCATGGGTTGGGAAAATGAATAATATCCGGGCTTGTGCGGAGGAGATTGTAGTAAAAAAGATTGTCTATGCGTAGAGTGTAGGGCGGCTTTTTAGCTGCCCTTTATCATAAAAACACAGGAATGTAAAAATATCGAGAAAAGAACATGAGTTCGATAAAAAGGCTTGCAATTATTCAGATAAATGAATATAATGATGAGGAGAACTAACGGAGGATGAATATGGATTACTTAACAACAATGGAGATGTCAAAAGAGTGGGGGATTTCTTCAAGGAGAATTGCTGTTCTTTGCGAACAAAATCGTATAAATGGAGTTATAAAAAAAGGAAAAACATGGCTTATTCCGCAAGATTCTATAAAGCCTGCAGATGCTAGAAAAAATAATCATGGTCAGCGAGGTGTATCAAAATGTTAAAAAATAAAACATTGACATATATAAGCTTGTTTAGTTGTGCAGGTGTTGGTTGCTTTGGATTTAAAAAAGCAGGATTCGAATGTATAGCAACAAATGAATTGATTGAAAGAAGAATAAATGTTCAAAAGTTTAATGATAAATGTAAATTCGATTCTGGATATATCTGTGACGATATAACGACAGAAGAAACAAAAAATAAGATTTTTGCAGAAATAAAAAAATGGGAAAAGATGGGCAACGATAAAGTGGACGTTCTAATTGCAACTCCGCCTTGTCAGGGTATGTCAGTTGCTAACCATAAGAAAGCCGAAAATGAGATTATTAGAAATAGCTTAGTGGTAGAATCGGTACATTTGGTTCAAAAAATAAATCCTAGATTTTTTATTTTTGAAAATGTGGCTGCTTTTATGAAAACTGGATGTACAGCACCAGATGGTTCGGTAAAGGCAATAGGCGATGTTATATATGAAGAATTAGGAGAAAAGTATATTATTGCTAGCAGAATATTGAATTTTAAAAATTATGGTTCCAATTCATCTAGAACACGTACTGTTGTTATAGGTGTAAATAGAGAGATGGCAGAATATGTATCTCCAATAGAGTTGTATCCAGCGTATGTAGAAGAAAAAAGTCTTAGAAGTATTATCGGTAATATGCCGGAACTTGAATGGGGAGAGATTTGTTCAAGCGATTTTTACCATGCATTTAGAACATATCCAGAGAGAATGAGATGTTGGATACATGATTTGAAAGAAGGCGAGTGCGCTTTTGATAATCAAGATGAACTGAAACGTCCACATAAAATAGTGGATGGTAAAATTGTACCTAATATTCAGAAAAACGGCGATAAGTATACACGTCAATACTGGGATAAAGTTGCACCATGTATTCATACAAGAAATGATCAGCTGGCAAGTCAAAATACAGTTCATCCGAAAGAAGATAGAGTATTTTCTGTTCGTGAACTTATGAAAATTATGACTATTCCAGATGAATTTAAATGGGTAAATTTTTCTCTGGAAGAATTAAATGCACTTCCAGAAAAAAATAAAAAAGCTTTGTTAAAAAAAGAAGAAATAAAGATAAGACAAAGTATTGGAGAAGCAGTTCCGACAAATGTATTTTTCCAAATAGCGGAGAATATAAAAAATTTTATGGAACAAGAGCATTTTACAACTGCAATTATAAATAAAACGATAGAGAATTATAAGTTGGAAGATGCAGAGAATTTGATTAAATTTATTCAGAATAATCCGCTCAATTTAGGAAATGCATCATTAGCAAGGATTGCTGAATTAACAAATTCAAAAAGGGAAAATAATGCTGCATATTATACGAACAAGTTTATTTTGAATGAAATATTTAAGGAGTTGCCATCTATAGAGAAAGATGTGATAACTATTTTGGAACCATCCGTAGGAATAGGGAATTTCTTGCCTTTTATTTTCAAAAAATATGAGGAAACCAAAGAAGTAAATATTGATGTGGTAGATATTGATGGTCGTAACCTGGAAATATTAAGACTATTGTTAGCTAAGCAAAAGATACCATCTAATATGAAATTGAATTTTATTCAAGCAGACACATTGTTGTATGATTTTAACAAGCATTATGATTTAGTTATTGGAAACCCTCCATTTTCAAAGCTGAAATCAAAAGATGCCGCAAAGTATCTGAAAAACAACATCAATAAAGAAACAACTAATACATTTGAGTTCTTTCTAGAAAAGGCAATGACACTATCAGATTATGTTGTTATGATAACGCCAAAAGCGGTATTAAATACCCCGGAATTCAGAAAAACTCGTGACCTGCTTGCAACTAAAAAAATTGATTGTATACAGGACTATGGGGAAAATGGTTTCAAGGGAGTGCTGGTAGAAACAATTTGCCTATTTGTTGGTACAAACGAAAAGCCAAATGAAACTAAAGTGGAATCATTGACTTTGAAGAAAACCGTGGTTCAAAAGCAGAAGTATATTACAGATAAGGAATATCCATACTGGATTATTTATAGAAATGATTTTTTTGATGGTATTTCTCAAAGACTTGATTTTGATAAGTTTACGGTATTCAGAGATAGACAGATTACCAATTCCAATACAACTCAGGATAAAGGCAAAGATTGTTTAAGAGTTATTAAATCAAGAAATATAAGTGATGATGGAAAGGAAATAATTGATATTCCGGGATATGACTCTTATATAAAGAAAGACACTGTAGAAAATTTGAGTGCTTATAAATTTGTGGGAAATCAGAATGTTTATTTAACTCCGAATATGACATATAAACCAAGGGTAATGCGTAATACTGGAAATGTAGTAGTAAATGGTTCGGTTGCAGTATTGATTCCTAAAGAAAAGATGGCATTATCAGAAAGACAAATGGAATATTTCTCTTCTGCAGAATATAGAAAGTTTTATCAAATCGCAAGAAACTATCAAACACGTTCATTAAACGTGGATGCAACAAGTGTATTTTTTTATGGGGTACTAAAGGAGTGTTGTAATGGATAATACAACAATACAAAAATTTTTAGATGAACATGATTATGATATCAGGAAAACACATAATGGGCGTTGGATAGATCAAAAATGTACAATGGATGTAGTATGCCTGGTATCTGATTGTATTGTGGAATATACCAGTAATAGAGAGGATAAAAGATTTACAGTAAATGATATCTGGTATAGTGATTATACGGTGGAAAATGTTCAACAAATTTTTAGCAAACCAAATCCTACTCAGAAAGCATCAAATGAATATGATAAGTATTTTGGACAGCCAATAAAGTTACTGGATGCGGCAGGCGTAATTCACGGTGAAAAAAGTGGAAGAGGATACACGTATTCTATCGTGAATCAAGAATTGTTAGAGTATATAAGCTTCAGAGAAAGAAATAGTTTTAACTTCTTGTGTTTATATATTGAAAAAGTTCTTAAGGATAGTGGACTTTATAGAATATTTGAATACTTTTTCAGGTTACAAGATAAAAACAGTTTTAGAGAATTAAAAGATGCATATACGCAATTTACAATCAATTATACGCCGATAAATGGAGCAACAGAATGTGGTAGAATTTTTACTAAAGTGTTGAATCCATTAGCTTGTAAATATCGGAAATGCGGAACGGAAAGAGGTCACATATCAAAAGATATTATTACTCAAGATATGATTATGTATAATCAGAGAAATTGGAGAGATATTTTATCTGAGAAACCGAAAGATATGACGAGAATTGAGTATGAGATAACATTGCCGAAGCCTAGTGAAGACTGCATGACAACGTATCGTATTAATCGAGCTAAAAAGAATTTGCGTAGATTTAATGATCAGTATCGAAATGGAAAGACGGAAGTTTATGATGAAAGGCATATCAAGGATCCAGCTACACAGATGCATCATATATTTCCGGCAAGTGATTATCCTGCAATTGCAGACTATTTGGAGAACTTGATTGCCTTGACACCTACACAACATTATACATATGCTCATCCGAACAATAATACCCAATATATTGATAGAGCGTATCAATATGTGTGTTTGATCTCTAAGACAGGTACTATTAGAGATAATTTGCTAGGGAAAAATAAAGCTCCTATTATATATGATTTTTATTTGTATCAGACAGTACTGAATACGGGGTTAGGAACAGAGGAATTTTATGAAATTCAAGAACTGGATTTTGATGGGTTGTTAAATTGTATTGAGAAGTATTATGTTTAAATAAGGAGAAAGTTAGTTGAAGAGAAAAGAATTTAAAGAAAAATTATTTGATGCGTTAAAAAGTGATGTCGACAATATGTCGTATGATGAGAAAATGATTCTAGTGAATAATTTGTTGATTGATTTTGAAAAAGAGAACGAATATTTGCGGGACACGTCAAATAAGGGGCAGAAATGGAAAGATGAAGAATTAAAAATAATATTATCAGATGCACCGTCTAAAGCTAACTGTATAAAGTATGCAAGATTATTTAAAAGAGGATATGGAAGTATCGAACAGATATATAGATGGTCAACAACTTCTCCGATAGAAATGTCAGATGAACGTAAAGAGGATAGTTTTATTTGTCAAATTAAAAAGGTAGCAAAAGAACTTGGACTTAGAGGATAAGGGGAATTTCATGGAATTAAACTGGGGGAATATTTTACATTTTAACAGTGAAAAAGACTATTATGAAGTATTAGGATTTTTATCAAAAGAAGAGGAACTTATAAGAGTATATACTGAAAATAATGATAAAGCAGGAGCATGGTCCAGTCAAGGAAGAATGTCGCTACGTAATGTGAGCATAGATTCTTTGCCGGAGGCGTTAAAGAATGCGTTTGAAACGAGCGTTGATGGAAGAATCAGTGTGACACATTATGTGAAAAATCTTAAAGAGAATCATAATTTTTCGAGAGAAATAGATCCGACAGGCAGTGATTTTACGAAAAGATTGTACAAAGAATCTTTGGAGAAAGTTTTAGAAACGGTTCCAGAAGAATATGAAAATGATTTTTATCGGGGATATCACTGGAATTGCGAGATTATAGAAAGAATTAGAAATGCATCTAAACATGAAATCAATTGGGATGAAGAAACCGTTCAAGAAGAGACAGCAGGAACTACTGAGGGAAAGAGAACTGTCTATTATACTACAAAATATGAGCGTAGCTCTAAGAATAGAGAGGCAGCAATACGAATTCATGGAACGAAATGCATGATTTGTGGATTTGATTTTGGACAAAAATATGGTGAGTTGGGAAAAGGTTATATTGAAGTCCATCATATAAAACCTTTAGCAACATTAGAGCAAGAAGTAGTTATAAATCCGGAGACAGATTTAATATGCGTATGTGCAAATTGTCATAGAATGTTGCATAGATTTAAAAATTATATTGTTACAGTAGAAGAATTGAAGTATATTGTAGATGATAATAAATGATTATTGCTTTGCAAGGAAAGAGGGATATAATGGGGAAATTGGTTTTTGGAAAAAACGGACAGGTTCATTTTAATAACGAAAATGAAAAACAAGAAGCGATAGAATATCTGTTAACATCTGATAATGTTGATTTCGATGTCCATGAGGATAATCAAGAGCAAGGGGCTTGGGGACCAGAAGAAAGAATTCATTTCAAAAGTGAAGATGGTGTACCAGATTGTTTAAAACGTTTGATGACGGCGGGAAGACCAGGACTTTATGGAAGAATTAATTGCAAAGAATTTTGTGAAGAATTACGCAAAGAGGCAAAAAGAAGAGAACAATAAGTAGAGTTAAAAAAGTGATAAATGAGTGAAAAAATTGCGAGTATGTTTTTGGAATACCAATAAAAATGAAAATATAAATGAGTATATTTCTGATATAATAGTAGAACAAGAAATAGATATTTTGGCGTTAGCTGAATATGAATCAGATATTGAAGAGCTTAAGAAAATGCTGGCATTATATAATATTGTTATAGAACAGGCTATAACAATTGGATGCGACAGAATTACTATCCTAAAAAGAAAAGCAAATATACAACCGGCATTTCAAAATAAATATTGCTCTATGCAGATTATCGATAATATGTACCTTTTAGTATGCTTACATTTGCCTAGTAAATTGTATGCGGATGTGCTTAAGAGAGGAATCGCAATTGCCCGTATTGTTGAGGAAATACAAATACAGGAAGAAAAATTGGGCATTGAGAAGACGATTATAGTTGGTGATATTAATGAGAATCCATATGAAACGGGGTGTTTAGGAGCAAGTGGTTTTCATGGAATACCGGTATATAAAGATACAATGAAAAAATATCGTGTAATAATGGATGAGAGTTTTAAAATGTTCTATAATCCTATGTGGAATTTACTTGGTGATTTCTCGTTTCCACCAGGAACATATTATTATTCAGGCAATGAGGTGGAAAATTCTTTTTGGAATGTGTATGATCAGGTAATGATTCGTCCTTGTTTAAGAGGACAATTTGTAGATGATGAATTGAAAATATTATGTGAAACCAAAAAGAGAAAATTGATTGATGCAAACAATCATCCAGATAAAAAGATTAGTGATCATTTGCCAATAGTATTTGAAATTATGGAGGACTAAAATGGGGTACAATTTGAAAACAGATTACAATTTTAGTGCAGTTGACTCAGTTATGCCAGATATAGTTATGAGTGACATATGTAATGAGTTGGAAAAAATTACGAAAGGTTTTGTTGTTGCAAATGTTCGTAAATATGATGGAAAAATAGAATCGTATGATACAATGGGAGCAATGGCAGCATTAGCCGCATCGTTGCAGACATCTATGCGTGTAGATATTCAAGACAAACTAGGTGTAATTGAGGAAACTAGTTTTAAGTATGAGATGTATTTGACTGCAAATCAAATAGAAAATTATAAATATAGAGTTATGTTTGTTGGTTATGGAATAGCGGGATATCCAGTAAAAGTTGTATTGGAACAAGACATTGCTGATGAATTAAATAATAAGGAGGATTCAGGATATATTTATACAATAGATTCTAAAACTGAATTTGAAGAACTGTTGGTTAGTGTATTTAATAGTAAGACCATGCAAAAAATAATTCAAAATCTTATAACAGCCTCGAATAGAAAATTATTGGAGCAAAAAGAGGCAAAAGAGGATTGCTAAATTACATGAATTTGTTATAATGAAGTGGCAACAAATTGGCAACAGAAAATCAGCGAGCCAAAATAATATACGCAACTGAAATAAAATAATGGCAAAAAAGATACAAAACTTAAATAAATATGTTTAAGAATATCTTTGGACTTGCCGAGTTTGAATAACGGACAAAAAACCTCGGATGCCCATTTTACAAGGGTTTCCGAGGTTTTGTTATGTCTGTTGGCTCTATTTTGGCTCTATTTAAGAAATTTTGATAGGTAAAAACGTCGACGGATTAAAAAATATAGGATTTGAGCAACCAAACAAAAAACATAGATATAATAAATCCGATTGTGGCACTTAGTAAAGCTGAAAGCAGTTGCTGATAAGGACGTTTTCCTTTTTCTTGTGCTTTTTCAATTTCATCTAATTGCTTTCCTTCGGTGAATGCCACAATTTCTTTGTACGTCATAATATCATTTTCTTTTTTGAACTTTTCTACTCTTAAAGCGTAATATATCATAATTAAGAAAAGAATTCCCCAAACGATATATCCACAATATCCTAAAAATACTGCCAATGGCACAGCTGCAATGACAGTTAATATTAAAAGTA
The DNA here is from genome assembly GCF_013304825.1 of Blautia schinkii. GTDB lineage: Bacteria > Bacillota > Clostridia > Lachnospirales > Lachnospiraceae > Blautia_A > Blautia_A schinkii_B. Next base: position 106,896 of record NZ_JAAWUO010000008.1, read on the forward strand.
CTGTAAAAATAGCTCCATCACGATTAAATTTCTGTATAGCTTCTTTGCTAATTTCTTCTTTCATAGTAGTAATATCTCCTTTGATTAGTTGATCAAGAGAGATGTGAAATGTTGAACTTAACAGTAGCAGGCTATGAATATCTGGATAACTTTTATCATTTTCCCAATTAGAAATAGTTTGTCTTGTGACATATATTTTTTCTGCAAGTTCTTCCTGAGATAAATTCATATCTGTTCGATATCTTTTTATCTGTTTATACAGTTCCAATGCGCGTCCTCCTTTTTACGTGTTTTTTCTCTCGACCTAGACATATCGTATTAAATGTTAGTAAATGATTCTATCAAAATGCTTTTACATAGAGTAAATTCAATAGTCAAAGGTCTTTTACATAGTAGAATGAGAGGTTATATCTATTGTGGAAATACTTTTACAGTAATTCTGTTGGTTCCTTTTTTGACAACCATATTATCATCTACTAGATGATTTTTTATATCTTCCATGTTCTGCTCAATCTCAGTGATAGTTTCTGCATAATTATCTTCGGCACTCAATTTATTCTTGGAGTTTTCCAGATTTTCTTTTATTTGCTTTGCTTTAAGATAGGTGCAAAGTTTATTGTTGATAGCAGCGTTCTGAAAAGAAAATTTCACAGTAGAAGGGATAAACTCTCCATTTTCATCTCTTTCTGCTTCAAATTTCATATCTACTTGCTCATCTAATTTAAACAGTAAAGAAAGTACATCAGATACAGTTTCTATATCAAAATCCATGAATAGATTAATGCTGATGCCAAGAGCGTTTGTGATTTTCAGTAATTGATCCGGCTTTGGATTGCGAATACCATACTCATACTTTTTGATAGTAGCCGGATTTATGCCGGAAAGATTTCCCAACATTTCTTGTGATATTCCACGTATATTCCGATAATATTTGATTTTTTCTCCGACAGTCATAGTGTTTCTCCTTTTTGTGCTTTGTGGGTATAGAGATAGTTTAGCACATTGGGACACATTTGTGTATAAAAATTTATGAAAAATACTTGACGAACACAAATGTGTACTATATAATACGAATTACAAGGAACACAAAAGTGTACTAAGATTAAAGAGGAAAGGAGAAATGAATATGGAGAATACGATGAAAATGTATATTACCGCAGATGAAGTTGCTGAATTACTCGGAGTATCTAGAGGGTATGCATATAAAGTTATTCGAGGACTGAATGATGAGTTGAAAGCAAAGGGATTTCGAGTGATTTCAGGGAAAGTGCCAAGAAAGTATTTTCAGGAAAAATATTATGGAATGGTTGTTTAGAAGAAAGAGGGGATGAAGATATGCCGGCAACAAGAGACGGAAAATTATGGCGCAGTCAGTTTTATTATAAAGACTGGCAGGGAGTACGCCGCAAAAAGAACAAACGAGGTTTTAAGACAAAAGGAGAAGCAGATGAATGGGAAAGAAACTTTCTTCAGCAACAGCAGAAGAATCTGGATATCAGTTTTGAGAATTTTGTAGAAATTTATTTTGCGGATATGGAGAACCGTTTACGGGAAAGCACGATTATTAATAAGCGATATGTGTTTGACTTGAAAGTAACTCCGTATTTCAAACATAAGAAAATGTGTGAAATTCAAACTTCAGATATCAGAGCATGGCAGAATGAGTTGATTAAAAAGGGATATGCTCCGACTTATCTGAAAAGTATTAACAATCAGTTGGCAGCGCTTTTTAATTATGCTGTACGCTATTATGATCTGCGTGATAATCCTTGCAGAAAAGCAGGAAGTATCGGAAAGAGCAAGGCTGATGAAATGGATTTTTGGACAAAACAGGAGTTCAAAGAGTTCTTGCCATCTATGGATAGTAAGCCTGAAGCAAGAATGGCATTCCTGCTCTTATATTGGACTGGTATGAGAATTGGAGAATTGCTTGCTTTAACTTATGAAGATATAGACTTAGAAAAACGTTGTATCACGATTAACAAGTCATATCAGCGTTTGAACGGTAAGGATATGATCACGCCGCCGAAGACTCCGAAAAGCAATCGTCAAATATCTATTCCGCCATTTTTAGCGGAAGAATTAAAAGAATATTGCAGTATGTTGTATGGAATAACGGCAAATGAAAGAATGTTTCGATTTACAAAATCATTCATGGAACATGAAATGGTTCGGGGGATAAAAGAAACAGGTGTTAGACGTATCCGTCTGCATGATTTAAGACATTCTCATGCGTCATTGTTGGTTGAAATGGGATTTCAGCCATTGGCGATTGCAGAACGGTTGGGGCATGAGAAGATTGAGACTACCTTGAACACATACTCACATTTGTATCCCAATAAACAAGCAGAATTGGCAGAGAAGTTGGAAATTGCCAATGGAGAGGAGTAGCTATGAGCGGAGTACACAAATACCCAACAATCAGTTTTCGTATTTCCCCAAGAGAGAGGGACGAAATAGAAGCAAAAATCAAAGCGAGCGGTATGCAGAAAAAAGATTATTTTGTACGTTCCTGCATTTATAACAAAGTGTGCGTAGTCGGGAAAAAAGAAGTGATATATCAACTGGTTGAGGAATTACAACTTATGCAGTACAACATTGCGGAAATCCTAAAGCAATTTGAAGAGCAGGAAATCCTGTTATCAGACGAAGGATTGGAGCAGATGAAAAATGACTGTCTGGATATGCTGAAAGCCATTATATGGATGTTAGACGGAGCAAAGTATCTTTGGCAGGGAACTGAAAAAAGTCCTGACAGCGGCAACTGTTAGGACTTACGAAAAATCGGATAACCTTTGTTATCAAGATATTTACAAAATCAGTATAACAGAGGTTCTCCGCAGAAACAACAGAATTTTTGAATGGAGGACTTTATGGAAGAACAGAAAATTGAATTAAAAATTATCAATATGGCAGATATTCAATCGCAGGAAATTGAATGGTTGTGGTATCCGTTTATCCCTTATGGGAAATTGACAATTATTCAAGGCGATCCGGGAGATGGAAAAACAACACTTGTATTGAATCTTGCAGCCAAATTATCAAAGGGTATCGGACTTGATGAAGATATGCAGGTATCAGAGCCTATGAATATTATTTATCAGACTGCCGAGGATGGATTAGCAGATACAGTTAAGCCAAGACTTGAAGTGGCAGATGCTGATTGTGAGAAAATTATGGTTATTGACGAAAGCGAAAAATCTCTTTCTATGATAGATGAACGTTTGGAACAGGCGATTGTTCAAACCAATGCACGATTACTTATTTTAGACCCGATACAAGCCTATCTGGGTGGCGGAATGGATATGAACCGGGCAAATGAAGCAAGAGATATGACTAAGAAATTAGGACTTTTAGCAGAGAAGTATAAGTGCGCGATTATCCTAATTGGTCATATGAATAAGGCTGCCGGAAACAAGGCGGCATATCGAGGAATGGGTTCGATTGACTTTTTTGCAGTAGCAAGAAGCGTTCTTTTAGTCGGCAGAATAGAGGGACAGAAAAATACAAGAGCAGTTGTGCAGATAAAGAATAACCTTGCCGCATTCGGACATTCAAAGGCATTTGAACTGACGGAAGAAGGCTTTCATTGGCTGGGCGATTATGAAATTACGGCAGACGAATTGTTGGGAGGAATCACCCCGAAAGCAAATAAAAAGGAGCGGGCAAAACAACTCATTTATGAACTGGCAGAAACAAACAGCGTGGTAAAAAGTGAGGATATTGTTAACCTTGCCGAAGAAAAAGGAATTTCAAAACGAACATTGGAAAATGCGAAAAAAGAGTTGGGTATTAAAGGAAAACGGATTGGAGAATCATGGTATTGGAAACTTGATGAAATCGTGAAACCGTAGATAAGAACGCAACAATGCAGAGTGTATAGAAATTGCAGAGACGTAAATGTAAGGTTGCAAAAACTAAAGACATTGCATTGTTGCGGAGTTGGAAAGGAGAGCGTATGAAACAAATACAGATACCGGAGCAGTTATTTATGGAACTTGTAAAATTTCATTTGCTGGATATGGAAGAAAATTTGCCAAGTATAAAACAAGGATTAGAAGCGAAATTGGATGCTTTGGTAATGAGAGATTTATATTCAAAATACAAAACTGCGCCTACAGAGGAAGAAAGGGAACATGCGAGAAAAGAATATCTGGACAGACGAGGAGTGTCGGAGAAATTCCGTTGGTAATTCTTCCTTGATGATAGAAACAGGAGTGTGACACGCACCTGTAAATAACAGATAAGTCAGGAAAGGAGTGTTGCGGATGTTAAAACAGCCGGAAAGAGAAAGCAGAAATGTGAATGATTTTTTTTATGAGATGGAGGGCAGACAGATACAAAAAATGAACAAGGTACTGGCAGACGTGGAACTGACAAAAGCAGAGGAAAGAACTCTGATATGGCTTGCCGGATGGGAAGAAAGTACCGTAGATCATCTGCTGTCAGTTATAGAAAAAGCAGCCCGGATACGGGCAGATAAAAAGGGCGGATACGCCCATAAATGAAATCGCAAGTCTGGCGGTAATCAGATTATGTAATACAAAAATAGCCCTCGGCGATTGAGAGCGAAATACACCCATCGCACAAAACTAAAGTTTTATGATCTGTGTATTTCGCCCTGCCGGGAGCTATGCTGCCGATAGGCAGATAAGTTCGTAAACAGGTGCCTATGCACCTACTCACAATAAAGTCGGCGAGAGCCGGGGAAGGAGGATGCTTATAGGCAGACATTCATTTATCAGACAAAGCAAGCTGTCCGATGTGGCAGGAAGGATTGATTATATTTCCAATCCGAAACGACAGGAATATCTTTATGCGACCTATCAGACAGAAGGGGCAACACCGGAGTTTTGGAAAAATCTTGCGAGAGAAAATCAGTTGGACTTTAAGGCGAGTGGTTCGGCAGGGAAATGTATCGAGGGGCGTGAGTTCATCATAGCGCTTCCCGAAAGTTTTGTTCAGTATAGGGCAGATGATGTGGTAAGACTTTTTACGGAGACTTTCCATAAAAGATATGGCGTGGAGTGCATCGCTGCTCTTCATCACAACAAGACAAAGACGAATTATCATATTCATCTGGTATTCAGTGAACGGAAAATGTTGGAACAACCCGAAGTAAAGATTGCTACCCGAAATATGTTTTATGATGAGCAGGGGAAGCATAGACGCACAAAGAAAGAGATTTTAGATGAGCAGGGCAATCTTCGGGCGGGATGCAGTATCATCCCCAAAGGGGAAGTTTATGAAAGCCATATCTTCACGAAAAAGGATGAATGGTTTAAGAACAAAGCATTTACCAAAGAAGTCAAAGAACTGTTTACTGATACGATCAACCGATATGTAAAAGAGGAATCAGAAAAATTATCCGTATTCCAACAGGGCGGCGTATATCTGGCAACCAAGAAAATCGGAAAGAACAATCCGAAGGCAGAGGAGATAAAGGAGGACAATGCGGCAAGGCAGGAATGGAATCGGACAGTTGATGTGGCATTAGTCGAGGGCGTTCCCGAAGAAGATATTTTGAAGATCAAGCAGGAAAAAATCACAGACAAAACGCTGCAATCTATCAGGACCCATGGTTGGCTGCCGGATATGTTTCGTCAGATTATCCGAGGTGCGAAAGAATTTTTGCAGGAAGTAATTTTCAAATTTAAACTACCGCCGAAACCTGTACCAAAGATTGATTTGCAGGAGTGGAAAGATATGCGGAAGGTCATGTATGAATTGCAGAGACAGTCAACGGAGATAAAACGCACACAGCAAGATATTTCTTCTTTGAAAAAGCAACTGTCAGAGCTACGAGGACTATTTAAAGGCAAAGAGCGAAAATCTTTGGAGGGGAAAATTGAACTGTTAGAGGATTTGGAGAAACGTCTGCACAAGAGTTTGGAACAGATCGTAAAACGGGAAGGCTATCCAAATGTGCAAGCCTTTCAGAAGGTCTATAACAAGGCAGAAGAATTGATTATAGAATACAACGAAGAACTAAGGGCATGGAAAAATCAGACGGAACAGAAGAAAGAGAAACCGTTAGAACAGCCGAAAAAAGCGAGTGTACTGGAAAAGCTGCACAGCTATCAGCAGGAAGGCAGACAGCAGCCGAAACGATCAGTCAAGAAAAAATCTATGGATAGAGAACGATAAGAAAGGTGGAAACGATTATGAAGAAAACAATATTTGAAGAAATGGGCGGCACTTATATCAGACAAGGGGATTATCTTATCCCCTGTCTTACCTTGCCAGAGGAAGAACAGAGATTTATCGGCGTATGGGGACAAAGGCATTTACGTTATTTGAAAGAACATAAGAGAACGGTTTATATTACTCTGCTTACAAGTGGCAAGCTGAATAGTTATCTTGCAGATATAGAAGAACAGGCACAGGAACACTTTGAAAGGATTATAGAGCAGATGAAACAGGTGCAGGAAATTACAGAGCAGTTAAAAGCAGAAAATCAGATGGAATGGGTAGCGAGAACGAACAATATACAATCGTGTGCAAGGGAGATTGTGGAAAATGAAATATTATATTGAAATGAGATACAGAAAATGTCGTTTAGAAAAATGCGGTACAAAAACTTGACAAACATAATGTATGGTGTTATATTATACTCGTAAAGAGTTAAGCGGTACAAAAAAGGAGGATATGTTATGGGTAGACCGGGATATTTATCTTTATATGCTGATGAAAGAACGCAGCAAATTTTTGATGATTTTGTAAAGACTAAGGGAATAACTAAAAGCACTGCACTTACTGAAATGTTAGAAATTTATATGTTATGTGCAGATGAGAAATTGTACCTCGAACTGAAGAAAAAATACTTGGGTGTGGAGGTAGCTAAGCAAGAATTGATTCAGAGAACAGACACAAACGCTATTAATGATTACATTTTTATAAAGTTGGGAACGGCGTATGATGTGGAGGGAAATCCTCTTTCAGGAAAGGAAACAATCGAAACCTATATGAGAACTTGTAAAGAAAATGGTCTGGGGTATAGTTGGTTCTCAACTCAATCGTTGCACTTTGGGATGGCAAAAAAGAAGGTTTCCTATTATAATCAACTAATTTCTCAAGGCGAAACAGTACGAATGCTGTTTGCAATCGGTGGCGATTTAAATGATATTTATTGTTCGGCAATAGTACAGGAAATTGTGTCAGATAAAGAGTTGTCAGTTTGCCCAGGAGAAGCAGAAAGTGTGCCTGAAGAATTTGGCAGTGAAGAACGAGCGAAGATATGGATTAAGATTACGGACATTCAAGAAGAAAAAGGGTTGAAGGCTGCTATGTTTAAAGTTAGAAGTACAGATGCTAATCTGAAACAAGTTATTTCTAATTCACAGTTTCACTTTGGCTATGTTTATGTACCGGAAATGGAGGATTAAATGCTTTGTTCTATCAATTCTGGAAAATATGTAAAAACTCTTCCTCACAAGAAAAACTATGATAAATGGCATAAACACCTGTCGGATGAAAATTATGCCAAAATAATTGATGAACTGGGAAAACGAATTGATTCACAGGAAATCAATACTGCTGGTTGGATTCCCGGGCATGATTGGACGGGAACAGTATTTGAGCCAATATATTATGCGTGTGGTAGAAATGAACGTCAAGCAGGGATGTTTTTTGGACTGATTTTGTTTAATTATCTAATGCACAGACCGGATGGTGTTTGGGGATTTGGTCGCTTCGAGAAAGATGGTGTGCCGATTGAAAGTACAACCTACTTTGAAATAAAGAACCCACCATCGGATTGTTTATAGAATTTGAAAAAGTGAAGAAGTATTAAGTTGCTTTTCTAAGCAAAACCGCTTGTAATTTGAGTCGGAACATATTGCTATTATCCACAGTTATAGAGCGTGTGTTATCAATGCCGATAACAAAATGATAACATTAGCTCATATAGGCAGGATAATATGGATAAATCAAATAATCAAAAGAACTATAAACACGACAACGAATAATTTCTAAACAAAATTGATTAGCAATTGTCAAATTCGAATAAAAAAATTTGACACGAAGTATCTTAAATGACAGACAGTCTATGTGATTGTCTGCTGTTTGTATATTATCTGTATTTTATTAGTTATATTCAATGACGTTATCAGTAAGCAGAGGGCTGACTTGAAAAAGTAAATTCCAGTGCAGAGGTGGATTTTAAAATTTTATTTTAGAGGTGCCAATTTTATGATGAGGTATTATTGTCAGAGGAATATAAATGAATTATAATTTATAGGAAGGCTGCAATTGACAAATAATGATCTTATGATTTTGGAAAATTAATAAAGGAATCATATTCTGAGGTGAAATATGGGCGAGATATCATTTATTCATTTATCGGATATTCATTTTAGAAGAACAAGTGGTAATAGCTATGATATAGATAGCGATTTGCGAAATGCTGTTTTGATGGATATAAAATATAATTTGAAAAAAGATGTAGGAAATGTGAATGGAATTTTACTGGGTGGAGATATTGCATTTGCAGGGCGAGAAGACGAATATAAGATTGCAAATAGCTTTTTAAAAGAAATTGCGGTTAGTTTAGGAAAAGAAGAATGTAATATATTTTGCGTTCCAGGGAATCATGATGTGAATCAAGATATTACAAGGCAGAGTAGAAGTGTGTATGTTGCTCAGTGTGATATAGATTCAGCACAGAATTTAGATGAAGCGGATTGGCTTTTAGAAAAATATATGTTGGATTCAAGTAATCCTAATTTGTTGTATAAGCCAGTAGAACAGTATAATAAATTTGCTGAATTATATGCATGTAATATTGATTCAAAAAAACCTATATGGGAAAAATATTTTGAATTAGATAATAATATGAAGCTTAAGCTTGTAGGATTAAATTCGTGTATTATTTCTAATCACGATGATCATAAAGAAAAAGGTATTGATCGAGAAATGATCATAGGACAAAGTCAGATTCCTAAATATGAAGAAAATATTGTGTGTGTTTCTCTTTGTCATCATCCTGTTGAGTTTTGGAAATTTGTTGACGTTATACAAGATAGGATAGATAAACGAATTGATGTTCAACTGTATGGACATAAACATGAACAAGCAGTTAGCAAAACGCAGGAAAGATTAGTGATTAATGCGGGAGCAACACAGCCAACGAGAGGAAAGGATTGGCGACCTAGATATAATTGGGTGAGCTTTGAATGTTTTCTTAAAGATAATGACAGGCATATAAGGGTTAAAACATTTCCTCGGGTTTTATCAGATGATCGAGACAGATTTACACCTGATAAAGATAATTGTGATATTGGGAAGAATTATTTTATATATGAGCTAAATATTGATAAAAAAAGAAAAAAGAATTTATATGATTATGAACAGTGTTCTTGTCTGCCAAAAGAATCAAGAATAAAAGAAATCAATTTAGAGGAGATGACAAAGAAAATAGGGTATGATTTTTTGGATCTTTCAGACGTGCAACGACTTGAGATAATGTCAGAACTTCAGCTAATCCATAACGAATATAAAGGGAAAAGTGCCAGTCAAATTCTAGATTTTGTTATGGCGGATGTAAAAAAGAAGGGGTATCTAGATAAATTTTATAAGTTGATTAAGAAAAAACAGATTTAATTTAAAGAGTGAGGTAGTATTATGACAGTGGAATTAGAAAGAAAGTTTTATAAGTGGTATAAAAGAATTAATATAAGTTGCGATGAACAGAAAACAACTAATAGATGGGATGGTATACAAAATGCGGTAGGTTTATTTGAAAATTTAGTTGATATATCAGGATTACTAAAAATATATTATAGATTATCGTTTGACGTTTCAATAAAAGATCAATTTGTTGAATGTTTTGCAACAGAGGATAAATCATTTGATGAAACGAATGAAGAAGAAATGGTTATTTTAGCGGGAGGAGTTCTAGCCCAATTATTGGGACAAGAGAACAATATATTTGTAGCATATTCATTATTAATATTAGATACATATTATGAGGCACCTTTAAAAGAATTATCTGATATGGCAAGTAGTGTGCTCTCTGATATGTCTAAAGAAATTAAAAAATCTGAAGAGAGCAATTTAGATACAATAAAGAAAATTGATTTAAAAGAGGTAGAAGAAATTATTTCAGAAACGTCAGACTTGACTGAAGAAGGGGTAGATAAGTTAGTTACAATTATTAAATTATTGAATGAAAATATGAATATACTAGTTCAAGTATTAGGAAATGAGAATAGAAAATATCAAGAGGATACCGGAATCCTGAGTTGGATTGTAGGGGAATGGAGTGATATTTTAGAAATGCCTTTAATGGAGGTAAAAAAAGTAAATGGGGCTTTTGTTATAGGGGCAGAATTGTCAGATTTAGTAAAGTTATACCCAGGTCCGTATGCGGCAAAAGCGTTTATAAAAAGAATGTTAGATAAATGTATTGATGATGTGACGGAAATTACGCTAACAGAATTTATTGATAGGCAAGATGAGAAAATCAGGAGTTTTATGGTGAAGAAGTACGGAAAGGATTGCGATAATAGGCTTTTACCAATAATTTCTGCAATTAAAGCATCACTTAGTGTGGATGAAGCTAAATTATGGACACCTGTTTATAAAAAAGCATGGAAAATCAACCCTGATGAAATTAGATTTGATTTGCTAACATGGTCAGAATTGATGTATCGGGAATGTATGATTAGTACATACTAGGATGAGAGGAATCTAATAAATGGACAACATAAATGAAGAAAAAATAGAGGACATATTAAGTGATGAAATAGATCTTGAAGATTCGGATTCTACCGAAGAAAGCAATAGCGAAAGTTCTGATGCTATATATTATCTGAACTCAGGAGAAGCATTGAATAGTAAAGAAACGTACGAAATTACTGCAAGGGAAAAAACTAAGTTAGTGGTTTTGGCTGGACTTGCGGGAAGTGGAAAAACAACAATAGAAACTAGTTTGTATCAAATGTTTCAGAAAAAAACTGTGGGTGGGTTTTATTTTGCTGGTTCCAATACTATTCAAGGGTATGAGCAAAGAGCTTTTTTTACTAGAACAAAATCAAGAGGAACAACGCCAACAACTCAGCGAACTAGCCTAGAGATTGGTCGTTCGTTTTTGCATTTAAGATTATGGGAAAGAGAAACAGACGAATTTTGTAATTTATTGTTTGCAGATTTGTCAGGTGAAGCATTTGAGACGCATATCGGGCGAGTTGATGAAGTGAAGCAAGACTTTCCTTTTATGGATAGAGCGGATTACTTTGTGGGTGTATTAGATGGAGAAATGATAAATAATAAGCGTAAAAGGAATGGAGCGGTAGCTGCAATGATTGAATTGGCGCGAACATTTTATGATGCAGAGCTAGTTGGTAGAGGGTGTGTTTTGCAAATAGTTTTTAGCAAATGTGATGTGTTTAGCGATGATATTGAAACAATATTAAAAAAAGTTGAGCAACGTATTTGTGAGCAATTTAAAAATATGTTTCTCAATATTCAATTCTATAGAGTTGCTGCAATGCCAGAGTTCGTAGGTAAATTTGAAGTTGGATATGGAATAGAAGAGCTGTTGAAGAGTTGGATGAAAAAGAAAGAAGAAGTAAAAGGTGAAGAAAAGACTGAAATAGATAAATCATTATCGGAATTTGACAGTTTGTTTTATAAGCTGTTGGGGGGTACAAATGAATAGGAAAATATTTATTATGGGTGCACCGAATGCTGGCAAAAGTACATATTTAGCAGCTTTGTGGCATAGTGTTATCCAAACTGAGATGCCAATAAAGTTTAAATTAAAAAGGATGGAGAAAGACACTCAATATCTTTATAGTTTGGAAAAAAAGTGGTTAGCTGTTGAACCATTAGAGCGAACTGTCATAGGACAGGAAGTGTCAGAATTAACTCTTCTATTAACAGACGGAAATCAAGATTTAGAAGTGGAATTTCCAGATTTATCTGGAGAGACATTTCAAAATATATATGAAAATAGAGAAATGTCCCAGCATCTATATCAAAAGATTTGCGATGCAAATGCAATTTTATATTTTATTAATGTGGAGAATATTTATCATGGACAATTAATTTCTGAAGTTTCAGAAGAAATTCGAAATGCTGGACAGGAAGAGTACAGAGAGAGAAAACCGAGTCAAGATGATCCGACTCAAATACAAATTATAGATTTATTACAAGCCATTGCAGAGATTAAAAGAAGTCAAGTAAAGCTTGGAATTATTTTTTCTGCATGGGATCTGATTGATGATATGGAGAATGTTAATCCGAGAAAATATTTAAAAAATAATATGAATATGCTTTGGCAGTATTTAGAAGCAAATTGTCGAAAGTTTGATACGGTAATCTGGGGAGTAAGTGCATTAGGTGGAAAATTAGATGATTTTGAAGAACTTTTGGATATAGAAGATCCTATAACGAGAATTAAAGTTATAAATGAGAATAAGTCTATTTCACACGATGTCACATCAATTATTGCTGAAATGTCAGGTGAAACAAATGGGTATTGAAAAGACGATTATTGAACAAACATTGCATGGTTATTCTAATGGTCATAGATTATTAAGCTTTTCAAAAAAATTCTCAGACAACGAAATAAAGAAGATGACCATTTTAAGTGATTTATCTGGAAATGAATTCGTAAATGGATTTGAAAAATATTATACAGGATATAGATTAAATAGTGACACGATAGTACTTGCTTGTACCTGGTACGCAACTGAGATGAAAAGACCAGGATGTGTATGGACCCATTCTTTAATTTTTTCTGAAAATGATTTGAGAAAATATGGGGGTGAGATGGGGGCAGTTTTTTCACTATTTAGAAAGCCTAAAAATAATAATGATTTTTCGTATTATAATAAATCATTAGAAATTGATTCTGAAAGCAAGTTTGATTTTGATAAACAAAAATTAAAATATTTAATTTGGTGTTTATGGGGCAATAGGTCACCTTTAGTTGTATTCTCAAATTGTGCTTCTGAATATGAAAATGAAATAGTATATTTATTTTTAACGCAGCATGACATATTGGAAGAGAACTTCTCGTTTTGTACAGGATCGGTTTCGTTAAGAAGTATTGAACAAACGATAATGAATTTCCAAATCGCACCTGATAAATTATCAAGAAGTGGATTTCAGATAGGAAATGGTGTAGTCGAAGCAAAAGAGGAAAGAATAATAAAAAGTTATCCAATGTGGGTTAATAAAGCATCGGAATATCTAGTATTAGATAATATAAAAGACTTTAAAAAATTTGTATCAGGATTTTCTAATACTTATAAACGGTCAAATTATTTTTCAGCATTTATGAAATTATATGTTGGTTCTAGAGCAGAAAGCAAAAAACTTAGTTTAGATAGTCTGTTGCAAATGGCTTCTGCAATATTTAATGAAAAAAAGAATATATGTAAAGAAATTGTAGATTTATATTTTCAGAACTATTTTTCATATTGGACCGGGGAGGGAAATTATGTAAATACTCTAAAATTTTTCATTGATAATTTGTGGTTAGATGTTAATAGAAAAAATATTGAAAAGATGGTAATGGGAGGCATAGAATCAGAATATGAACAAATTAAATTGTTATTTAACAATATAGTAGGTTCAGAAGAGAATAGTGTCATTGAAGAAATATTAGAAGTGCTTGCACATAACATTAACTTGAGCCTTTTTGAAGATTTTACTAATATGAAATATGAATGCTGCAGTATAATGATTACATTGAATTCAGAATATGCTCAGTGTCATGGATTATGGAATCAAAATAAGGGATTTCAGCAGGGAATAATTAGGTGTTTGGATCCCAAGCAAGGTGATGAAACGCTTAAAAAACAGATAATATCAACGGTTCTTGCAGTAAGTGATTTTGATTTGGCATATGACTTATATAGAGTTTATGGTGAAGTATGTATAAATGTATTTTGGAATTACGCTATGCTAAATTTAAATGGGAAAAGTATTAGGGGAATAAAACAGATTATAGGAAAAGATACATCTAAATGTATTGCAATGATAAAAGATAATCTGAAGGATAGAGAGTGTTTGCTATTTTTGATAGATATTACAAATTCTTATAATTATTCTATAAAGAATATAACGGAAAATGAACTAAAACAGTTATTTAAAACACTCAAACCAGAACTATGCAATAAAAAAGAGCAAGAATCTTTAGCGCGGTTTCTAATACCAATATGTCTTATAGACGATTTTATGGTTGATACGGAAATAGTTCGATTTGCTTATATACAGGTGAATCGTTTACTAGCGACACAATCTTTTCCAGAATATGAATGGGAAAAATTGGAAGAATTATTGCCGGAAGTGGCTTGGTATAATAATTGGGATCGGTGCAAGCGGCTCAGAAAAGGTTTAAAGAAAAAAGGATATCAAATAAAAGAACTAAAAGAAAAGGAAGAATTGCCGAAGTATCTTTTATAGCATGGTTGGAATTTAAAGGGATATAATGAAGACTTTTATTTTTTTAATATTTACTGTATACCAAATCGCTAAAAAAGTCTCCTGAAGTGTGTTCAATTACAATACTATGATGAGAGGGGATATTTCATAGTCTGTAAATAACTGGACCCGTTGGAAAATAATTATTTACTACAGGTCCAATTTTTCATTATCATACTTCTGTATAGAGAAATCTCTTATTCGTAAACGCTCAATAGCGAGTACCTTTCTTTAAATTTTGGTGTTTGAGATAATAGTCTAAAAAGTTAAGTCAAGATAGTATGAAAAGTTTAATACTCAACTTTTTATACCGGGAAGGAGTTAGACTATGAGTTCTCAAACAAGTTTAGTTGCCTGATCCGTATCTCAAGGGGAATAAGGTAGGCAATAGACCACATTATTATTGTTTTGAAGATAATGTTACGGGAATTTATTGGATGATACCGCTTTCTAGCAGAATAGATAAATTTCGGAAAATAATAGAGAAAAAGGAACAGGTGGGTGTTGGAAAACCTTGTGATATTCTGCATATTGTGAAATTGGACGATAGTCGAGAAAGTGTATTTTTAATACAAGATATGTTTCCGATTACAGAGGAATACATAGAACGTGAGTATACGATTGCCAGAAATCATTTGATGTTGACCAGTGAACATGCGGCAAAAGTAATTGAGCAGAAAGCAAGAAAAGTGTTGGGAATGTTAAAGCGTGGTGTGAAGTTTATGCCTACACAGCCGGATGTGCTATCAATATTAGAGAAATTAAAGCAGAAAGAGTAGTGTTTCATGGCTCTATTTTGGCTCTAATAATTTGGTATGAGAAAAATATCAGATAAAATACAGAGAATATGAATACAAAACAACACAAATGTGTACTGAAAAGTGCCTAGATTATTCCGCCCGCACCCGAATTCGAGTAAGAGCCACAAGTCTTGGAATCAGCTAAACAAGCGGCTTCCGAGACTTTTTCTTTTGCTCTGCTACTAATTTGCTACTAATAGCAACTACTCTTTTTTTATCGTTTTCATATGTTGGCTTTAACTTTAATAGCAAGAAACCCTGATGACTGCGGGATTTCTTCTATATGATCTTTCTTTGTGGAATCTGGATGATTTTCCCTGATGCGGTATTTGGTGGTACTAATACAGGTCCGAACTGAGGTCGGGCGGTTACATCTGAAACATTGTTCTGCGTCACTTCACATGTGATACATGCGGCTTCAAGCAGAGGGGTATTAGATGGTGGTTCAGGTGTTGGCGAATCTGTTGCCTGCAATGATTCCAGACTATGCACAAGCTCCTGCTGTTTATGTGGAAACAGATGGGAGTATGTGTTAAGGGTTGTGGATACTTTTTCGTGTCCGAGCCTGTCTGCTAACATTAAGGCATCACAGCCCTGATTTATAAGTAAGCTGGCGTGCGAGTGCCTGATATCGTGGATTCGGATCTTCTTTACACATGTGTTTTTACAACCTCTTATCATTTTGTGCGAGAGATATGATTTTGTTACCGGGAACAGCCTTTCATCTGCGTCAAGCATATATTTTGACTGGATATAGTCTGATAGTTTCTGGCAGAGAAAATCCGGAATCGGAAGTTTGATAATGATGTTCTTATAATCTAGCATACATTATCCTCCTGTAATAAATGTATTTTCATTCAATGGATGAATACACTTATTATCGCTGAGGCTGAATTAATAATCAAAGATGATGCGACCGCTCAGCTTCGCATTTCGGCCGTTTTGCTCCGCAAAGCCGGCCGTTTGGATGTGCCATATGCATTAAAACTAAGAAGGGAAAAAATACTTATGATTGAATCTATTTTAGAAACTATTTTCCTATGCATAATAATAATTTCATTAGCATTATCTTTCATACAATATATTGGAATCAAAGTTGATACAAAAACATACGAACCTGAAATTACATATATTGGAGACTATGTTCAAAGTGTAATTATTTTTTTGGCTATTTCGTCATTAGGTTTATTAATATATGTATATATTTATTTCAATAATATGAAAAGCTCGGCTTGGTATGACAGTGGTTTATTATTTATTGTGTATAGTGCCGTTACAGGATTTATCATTAACATTATTTACAGCGTAATAATGAATATCATTAAATTTTTTGATAAGACAAAATCAACTTATTTTTTAAAGGATTATGAAAAAAAATGGACTTGGATACTCGTTATGCTTGCATATCAAATATATTATCTTTGCAATCAATTATACACTTATGGTTTTGCGTATCTGGCGTTAATTTTAAGTTACTTTTTTTGGATGAATCCTACAAAATTGGCATTTGAAGAAAAAATATCTGAGTTTAAATCTCTGACTCGTTCATACTGGTGTTGTTTTGTATTTATAATTATTTGTGGATTTGTTTCAATCCGTTATTCGAGTTTTCCATATTCTATTGCTGCTATTGTTGGAATAATATTAGGATTTATTATTGGAATCTTTCTTATGACTTGTATTTCTAAAAAAATGAAGAAAACAGATGAAATAAAAAAATTATAGACATTTCATAAACGAAGGAAGTAGTTTGATTTAGGCAGCTTTTATTGTCATACCTATTATGATATCGCGATACTATCATTCTATGAGATTATGGTAATGCTTCAATTTTCTTTCGAGTTTTTTGATAAAAACTCGAAAGAAAATTCGGTGAGTAACTTAAGATTTAGTAAAGTTACTAACTAAGACTTCCCATACCTAAAATGGGATTCGCACCTTGAAAATTCAATATTTCAGCTAACAAAATAGCAATTTATGCCACTACAGCCTTGGGATGGAGTGCATTTCGCAGATATTCCGGCAGCCTTGCTTCAAAATCAGTGGTAAAAGCAGTCAGTTGTTCATCACTGAGCTTTAAATTTTCTTGAAGGCTCGCCATTAAGGCATCCATTAGGATGCCAAGTGATCTGTTGAAAGTAATGTCTGCCATTTCATCAACAAGGAAGAAGAACAGTTCCCCAAGAGTTCGCTGATCTTCATTTTGTCTCTGTTCCATTGCAAGTAACATATATCTGGTAAACACAATGGCCACATGGGCTGTCAGTGTATCATAAGATAAACTATGGCATTCTCCAATCAGGTTCAGCATGGATTTACAGGTCTTGAAGAAAACCTCGATCTGCCAGCGTTTCCCATAAATACGGATGATCTCTTCTTCGGAAAGAGTAGTATCTGTACAGATAAAGGCAAGCCAATCCTTGCGATTTGCTTTGTTCCTTACGCAAACAATTTTTGCAGGAATTGGATTTTCTTTTCCTACCATAACATCAACAGAAAGCAGATACTTTGATCTTCCGCGGCGTTTTTTATTCCGGGAATAGATCTCTTTGATATTCAGCTGTTCACCACAGTACAAATATTTAATCCGGCTGCTTTTCTTGATCATGGCAATCACATCCATACCTCTTGAGTGAATGTCTGTGACCTGTGCCGGGTTGGAAAACCAGGAATCAAACAGGATATAATCCGCTTTCAGTCCTACACTGATGGCAGTATCCAACAGTGTCATCAGTGCTTCCGGTGCTTTTGTCTGAGCAAGCTTGCGTCTTTTGCCTGCAAGGGTTCTGTTATCAAAGGTCTTTACCGGGCCAATGATATTTGTATCTTTTGCGGATGCCAACAGACAGCTGTTAACAGGAATCAATGTATTTCCATCACTCCAGCTTAAAGTAAGCATTCGGAAGCCTTTTTTGAAATGCATATCCGTGTGGTCAAAAACTCTTGATCCCAGTTCTGTTTTCTTACAGCTTGTGCGATTAAAAAGACTGTCATCAATGATGAATACATTTTTTCTTTCTTGGTTTGTCAGATCACGACTGTCATTATTCACGATATCTGCTGCAAGAAGAGAAGTAAAACGGAGCCAGTTTGTTTTTGTAGAATTAAGGAAGCGATAGAAAGTGTTTTTAGAAAACTGTTCCTTAAAAGAGCCGGTCCGTTGCTGCATATACATACTTCTTCCGATAAAAATGTTACTGAGCTTGTAACGAAGCAGGGAAACAGGTGAAACACCTTTTTCTTTCATTCCGTTGCATTTAGCAAGAAGTTTGCCGACATGATGTTTGGAAAAAAATCTTTGAACACAGTCGATTAAGTCGTTCTCATCGAAATAGTTTTGTGGTATACTGGACATGGCATAAATCTCCTTTGTAAAGATGGTTTCTAGTCAACTCCATTATACCAAAGTGAACAGATTTATGCCTTTTTTATTGGCTGAAATATTGAATTTTCAAGGTTCAACACACCGCATCGGTGTGGGAAGTTTTAGTAAAGTTATGTAAGTTTAATTGAATTCATTCATAGCATCCACATAATCCTGTAATCCATTAGGTTTGTGGATATTTATTTGACGGATTTGGAGCCGAGAATAAAACGCAATACGTTCCTGACAAAAAAGCACATTATTGAGACCAAGATTCTGCCATATTTCGGAAAAAGGAAGTTGGATGATATTCGTACTTCGGATGTCATCCAGTGGCAAAATGAGATTATGAAACTGAAAAAGGATAATGGGGAGTTGTTCTCCCAAACTTATCTGAAAACGATTCACAATCAGCTCAGTGCCATATTAAACTATGCAGTCAATATGTATGGACTAAAGGATAATGTGGTACGAAAAGCCGGAACTATGGGGAAGGAAGAAAATAAGGGAATGGAGTTCTGGACACAGGAGGAATTTCAGAAATTTTTGGAGCGTGTGGCAGATAAGCCGATTTCGTATTATGCATTTGAAATGCTTTACTGGACGGGAATACGAGAGGGAGAATTGCTTGCCCTGACACCGGCGGATTTCAATTTTGAAAAGAAAACTCTTCGGATAAATAAGTCATATCAGAGGCTTGAGGGCGAAGATGTGATTACGGATCCGAAAACACCAAAGAGTAACAGGACAATCGTCATGCCGGATTTCCTTGCTATAGAAATGGAGGATTTTATAAAAAGCATATACGGAATAAAGATGAACGACAGAATTTTTACCATTTCAAAAAGTTATCTTCATCACGAAATGGATAGGGGAGCAACGCTTGCAGGAGTGAAAAGAATCCGGATTCATGGATTACGACATTCCCACATTTCTCTGTTAATCAATTAGAACCGTCTGTTTTGATGGGATTAATTTCTGTTATGACAGACTGTTTTTTCTATTCCATTATCAATAGTTGATTTGCGGAAAACATCGAAATATATGTGTCGTGAGGAGAAGTTTATGCTGTATATAATACTATTAGCTGAGTTATATGGACATATGTCAAAAATGTTATTGACATATGCCTTTTATAGAACTATTATGTAAGAAAAGCGAGAAAGGAGCAGTTTATGCCGAGACCAGTAAAATGCAGAAAAGTTTGCCATTTCCCCAATGTTTTAGAATTCTTTCCGGCAGATGATACTGAGAAAAAAACACCTATTGTTCTGACGGTAGATGAGTATGAAACCATCCGTCTTTTGGACAAGAAAGGTTATAGTCAGGAGCAGTGCGCAGCATCTATGCAAGTCGCAAGAACAACCGTTCAACGAATTTATGAGATTGCCAGGAAGAAAATAGCAGATGCACTCATTGATGGATATCCGCTTAAAATTGAAGGTGGAGATTTCAAAATCTGTGATGGTCAGAGCGGTAACTGTAGGCTTGGAGGATGTTATAAGCAGGAGCTTCATCAAAAATATGCAGCAGAAAAAGGAGAAGGTATCATGAGAATAGCAGTAACGTATGAAAATGGACAGATTTTCCAGCACTTTGGACACACAGAGACATTTAAGATTTACGATGTAGAGGAAGGAAAAGTAGTACATTCAGAAGTAGTAGATACGAATGGAAGCGGACATGGTGCATTGGCAGGAGTTCTTAAAGCATTGAATGCAGATGTTTTGATCTGTGGCGGAATCGGAGGCGGTGCACAGACAGCGTTAGCGGCAGCCGGCATTAAGCTTTTCGGAGGAGTTTCCGGAGATGCGGATGAAGCAGTAGAAGCGTTTATCAATGAAACACTCGATTATAATCCGGATGTGAAGTGTTCTTATCATGAGCACAGCCACGGGGAAGGACATACATGTGGCGAGCATGGATGTGGAAGCCATAGCTGTCATTAAGAAAAATAGCAAAAAATAATAATACAAAAGAATGTGTCAAGGTAATGGAGAAAGGCAACTGTTGACTTTTGCTTTTTAGCGTGCTAAAATCGAGAGTGTAGAAAAACAAAGACGTTTTGCAGTCATTATTGCAAAGCGTCTTTTTATTTTATCAGCAGTGATAAAGAGTGTGCGGTAAACAGATAATACAGAAAAGGAAGAATGCTTTATGAAAGAATTGTTATTTTTGCTTGTATTGTTTGTTTCTAATGTTATTCAGGCTATCACAGGGTTTGCCGGTACGGTATTGGCGATGCCGCCTTCCGTTTATTTGCTTGGGCTGGATCATGCAAAGGTGGTCCTGAATGTTATGGCCTGGCTGTCCGGACTGATGATCGCAGTGACCGGATATCGACATATAAACTGGAAAGAATTGCTTAAGATGTCTGCGGTCATGTTGTTTGGAATGTTTGCAGGGATACAGATCTGCCGGATCGTGAAATCTGAAAATATTCTTCTGACAATATATGGAATCATAATCGTCGTAGTTGCATTAAAGAATCTGTGCATCCATACAGAGAAAAAACTTCCGGATCTCATTTTGTGGATAGTTCTGATCCTGGCAGGGATAATTCATGGTATGTTTGTATCAGGAGGGGCTTTACTTGTGATCTATGCAACACAGGTACTGAAAGAAAAAGAAGAATTTCGTGCGACAGTGGCCCCTGTATGGGTGGTGCTGAATTTTTTTCTGATGGTTACCCAGTTCAGGAGCGGCCTGGTTGGAACGGCAGATATTCGACTGATCTGTATCAGTATCCTGCCATTACTTATAGCTACATGGTTAGGTAAAAAGCTAGTATGTAAAGTATCCCAGAGGGTATTTCTGAATCTGACTTATATACTGCTTCTGATATCTGGAGTATCTTTGATCGTCTGATGCAGTTGATCGCAGGAAGCTGCGGTGGAGAAAGGTGTATAAATATGGCAGTAACATTGCGTGAGATCATAAAACAGGTACAGCATCTGGAGATGAAGCTGGTAGCAGGTGAGACAGGACTGGATCATGAAGTGTCATGGACTCATATGGTAGACAGCGACACGATTTCTGCATTTCTGCAGGGACAGGAGCTTACTTTTACAACTGGATTAGGATTGAATGAAAATCTGACTCTTCTTCGTCTGGTAAAGGAAGTATGGCGAAACAAAGCCAGTGGAATCGTGATCAATACAGGGCCTTATATCAGTGAGATCGGACAGGATGTTATTGATTTTGCAAATGAAAAGGGATTCCCGGTATTTGAAGTACCGTGGAGGGTTCGAATGGCTGAAATCATGCGGATCATATGTTTTGCAATAACAAAAGAGCAGCAGAACGCAATTGAGGTTGCGACGGCACTGAACAAAGCCTTTTTATGTCCGTCGCAGGAAGAACTGTATGTTTCGGCACTGATGCGAAAAGGGTATTTTACAGACAGTGCATATACGGTTGTGAATGTGTGTGTTCTGGAAGACAATGATCGTGTAACAGGAACAAGGCTAGAGCAGATTTTATCTAAACTGAGCAGTCATATCCGCTGCAATTATAATGGGATTTTGTGTTGTGCCCAGGAAAAGCAGATCCTTCTGGTTCTGTGTGATTATTCTGATGAAGCATGCAGAAAAACTACAGAGAGGATTTTTCAGATACTATGCAGGATGGTATGTCAGAAGGAACAGATTTTTGTAAGTGTAAGTAAGCAGATTTCCGGGATCAGGCAGATTTATAAGAGCTATCAGTTTGCGGAAAAAATGTCTGATCTATTATGTGTCTGTCAGGTTCCGGGCGAGCAAAGCACAGATGGCGGAAAGATTATTTTTTACAAAGATCTTGGGATTTACAGGGTACTGCTCACACTTACAGATAAGGAAGCAATAAAAGAATATCTGGCAGATACAGTAGCTCCATTGTATGAATATGATGAGATGAACCACTCAGATCTGGTCAGAGTACTTCAGTGCTACCTGGCTAACGACTGCAGTGTCAAAAGTGCGTCACAGGAATTGATCGTACATCGAAATACAATTAATTATAAGCTTGGAAAGGCCGCTGAGATACTTGGAAAAAATCTTTCTGATTTTGATGTGCGTTTTCAGCTGAGGCTGGGTTTCCTGTTATATCAGATGAATGAAATGTAAAAGGAAAATGCGGCAGCAGAATAATAACGATTGTGCTGCAGCACAAAAATAATTGGATAGATGCCTATTGCAGACAGCCAGTGTCGAGAGTAATATATGACTCAGATAAGACAAAGGCGTCTGGTTCACAAATGAATGTGGGCCGGGCGCTTTTCTTATTCTACAACAAATAATAAGTTTGTTTACCGCAAAAATGAACAATATTTAAAACTGAATTACAGATAAAGAGGAGGAAGTTATTATGAGTTTAACAGGAAAAGAAGTAGCACAGATGCACAAAGATTATGTGATGCAGTCATGGGCAAGATCAGGAGCAGATACTTTACCGGTAGAAAGAGCTGAGGGAATTTATTTTTACGATTATGATGGAAAAAAATATGCAGATATGGCTTCACTTCTGGTGTGTTCCAACCTCGGACATGAGCTTCCGGAGATCGTTGAAGCGATCAAGGAACAGGCTGATAAGATGTGCTTCATGGCACCGGCATATGCATCCGAGCCTAAGAGCATGCTGGCAAAAATGCTTGTAGAAGCAGCAGGAGCAGATACATACAAGAGAGTTTTCTTCACAAATGGTGGAGCAGAATCCAATGAGAATGCTATAAAAATGGCACGTATGGTAACCGGAAGAACCAAGATCTTTTCCTGCTACAGAAGCTATCATGGAGCTACACTTGGAGCATCCAATGCTTCTGGTGACTGGAGAAGATATGCAGCAGAGATCGGTGGTGCAAATGGGTTCGTACACTTTATGAACCCTCAGATGTATCGTGACGGATATACAAAAGGAGTTGATGATGCAGAGGTAACGAAAAAATATCTGGATGCGCTGGATCTGCAGCTCAGATATGAAGGCCCCGGAAATGTGGCAGCGATCCTGATGGAGTCTATAGTAGGTGCAAACGGTGTCATTCTTCCTCCAGACGGATATATGGAAGGTGTTCGTGCACTTTGTGACAAATATGGAATCCTTCTGATCTGTGATGAGGTTATGGCAGGATTTTACCGTACAGGAAAAATGTTTGCATTTATGAATTTCGACATGAAACCGGATATCATTACATTTGCAAAAGGTGTTACCTGTGGTTATGTACAGCTGGGCGGATGTATTGTAAGTAAAAAGGTTGCGGAGTATTTTGAGGAAAATGTTCTTCAGTGCGGACTTACTTACAGTGGACATACACTTGCATGTGCGGCTGGTGTAGCAGCAATGAAATATTATAAAGAACACGACATCGAGGGCCATGTAGCTGAGATGCACGAGATCGTTGCTCCGTTTATGGATGAGATGGTAAAGAAGCATAAATGTATTGGTGAAGCAAGATGTATCGGTTTGTTCGGTGCACTTGAAGTAGTCAAGAATAAAGAAACCAGAGAACCGATGCAGGAATACGGCGTACCCGGACCGGTAATGCCGTGGATATTTGCAGAATTAAAGAAACGTGGTTTTGCAACTTTCGGACGTGAGAACTTTATTGAAATCTGTCCGCCACTGATCATCACGAAAGAGGAGCTGGAAGAGTATCTCCCGATCCTTGATGAAGTGCTTACAATGGTCGATGAAAAATTTTGTGACTGATAAAGCAGGAGGTAGCCTATGAACTGGGATTATCTACAGCCGGTAAAAATTCATTTCGGCAAAGGTAGAGTAAAAGAAATCAAAGAAATAGTCAGAGAGCTTGGCTGCGAAAGAGGCCTTCTGGTGGCAGGACCGTTTTTCTTTAAAAGCGGTCTTGCCGAAAAGGTCATAAAAGAGTCAGAAGGAATGATCGTTGCTTCTTTTGGAGATGTTTCTCCAAACCCGGACGTTGCAGAGGTAGATGCCTGTGCGGAAGTGATCCGGCAGAAAAATATCGGATTTGTGGTAGCACTGGGTGGAGGCAGTCCCATGGATTGTGCCAAAGCAGCTGCCAGTGTAGCTCTGACTCCGGATTCCATCCGTAAGTATCATGGAACCGGAGTAGCAATGCCGGAGAAACATCTTCCACTGATCGCAGTTCCTACGACTGCAGGAACAGGAAGTGAAGTGACCTGTGTATCAGTTCTTTCGGATCATGCAAATGGAAAAAAAGCGCCGATCGTATCAGAGGGATTTTATCCGGCAGCAGCTATCATTGATCCGGAACTTACTTATACAATGCCACCGCAGGTTACGGCAGGAACAGGAATTGATGTTCTTTCCCATGCGATCGAAGGCTATTGGAGCAAAGGTCATCAGCCGATCTGTGATGTACTTGCGATGCATGCAGCAGAACTGGTATTCAAATATGTTTACAGAGCATACAGGAAGCCCGATGATGAGGAAGCAAGGGAGAAAATGTGCGAAGCATCTTTGATCGCAGGATTGGCGTTTACTTTACCGAAAACTACTTCGTCCCATGCGTGTTCATTTCCATTGACCAATATTTATCACATCCCGCATGGCGAGGCGTGTGGCCTGACCCTGGATTATTTTATAAGAATCAATGCAAAAGGCGAAGGTGGTGAACGTGTAGAGGAATTTGCCAGAAGGATTGGATTCAAAGATGCAGAAGAGATGGCGGATGCAGTTCTTGAATTAAAGAAAAAAATGGGATTGCGGTGTGATCTGAAGGATCTGGAGCTTGATGATGATCAGATTGCGGAGCTGGTTCGCATCAGCAGACACCCGAACCTTTATAACAATCCGGTAGAGATCACAGACGAGATGCTGGATGAGATGTATCGATATCTGGCCGGAAAGTGAAAGATTTTGATTGAATATTGAAAAAAATAATGATAATATAGAAAGAGACGATGGAGTCCGGATACTTTGGTATCTGGGCTCTTTTTGTATTTATGGATGGGAGATGAAGGATTATGAAACTGATCACAGCAATCGTAAGACCTGAGAAAGTGATGGACGTCATCAAAGCACTGGAGCAGGAAGGATATTTTGCTTTTTCAAAATGGGCAATTTCAGGAAGAGGTAAGGAAAAAGGAATTCAGGTAGGGGATGTCCTTTATCAGGAAATGGCAAAAAACATGCTGTATATTACTGTTGGGGACAAAGAAAAAGATGAGGTTGTAGATATTATCATTAACAGTGCAAAGAGTGGGCAGTATGGACATTATGGTGATGGAAAAATTTTTGTTTCCGATATCAGTGAGGCATATACGATCAGTGAAGAAACCAGAGAAGATGATGATGAATGATATGCTTGATGAAGCAGGAGGATATATATGGGTGAAAGAAATAAAAGAACAAAATTAAAAAAATCCATGGGACCTGGTTCGATCTGGGCAGTTGCAGTTGGTTCCATCATTGGATGGGGATGTTTTATACAGGGTGGTCTCTGGACAGAACGTGCAGGTGGACCGCTCCCACTGTTTCTGGGATTTCTGGCAGGCGGTCTTTTAATGATCGTGGTAGGCTACAGCTATTCTTATATGATCGCAAAATTCCCGGTAGCGGGTGGTGAATTTGCCTATGCATATAAAGGCTTTGGAAGAACTGCTTCGTACATATGCGGATGGATGCTGTCGCTTGGATATCTGTCTATTGTAGCTTTGAATGCAACGGCACTTCCGGTATTGGCATCCTATATTTTTCCTGGAGTCTTTAACAGAGGTTACCTGTATACAATTGCAGGATATGATGTATATATGGGTGAAGTCGGATTATCCCTGTTCTTTATCATACTTTTCGGGATCATGAATTACAAAGGTGCGAAATCTGTAGGAAATCTTCAGCTTGCGATGGTCCTTATCATGTGTGCAGCGGTTGTTGTATCTGTCATTGGTGTGATCGCAACAGGACATTTTGATGCTTCAAACTTGCAGCCGGCATACGGAGCCGAAGGCAAGTCTCTTGGAAGCGGTTTTGTATCTATCCTGGCATTGGCTCCGTTCCTTTATGTAGGATTTGACTGTATTCCACAGGCGGCAGAAGAATATGATTTTCCACCACAGAAGTGCAAAATGCTGATCATTTCAGCATTGATCGTAGGTGCTTTGATCTATGGTGCAATGGCACTGGTGACAGATTGTGTTGTTCCCTGGCAGCAGGTTCTGACTATGACAGATGCGAATGGAATTCTTGTAAAATGGCATACAGGTGCAGTTCTTGATCTTGCAATGGGAAAAATTGGTGTGTGCTTTGTGGCACTGGCAGTGTGCATGGGGATTTTTACCGGTATGAACGGATTCTTTATGACATCCAGCCGTCTTTTATTTGGTATGGCAAGAGCAAAAATGCTTCCGTCAGCTTTTGAAAAGGTTCATCCGGAGCATAAAACTCCGTCCATATGTGTTGGGTTTACCATGATCATCTGCTGTATCTGCCCATTTTTCGGCAGAGAAGTGATCGGCTGGGTTGTAGATATGTGTTCCGTAGGTACTGCGTTCGGATATTTCTTTACCTGTGCAGGTGCTTATATTCTTCTGAAAAAATATGGCGATGATACAGATACAAATAAAATCCATCCGGCAGTAGCAATGGGCGGCTGCGTGATCTCTGTTGTAATATTGCTGCTCCTGATCGTGCCCGGTTCTCCAGCATTCATGGCTCCACAGTCCTTTGCAGCACTGATCGTGTGGGTGTTGATGGGAGTTACCTTCTATTTTGTTTCAAAGAAAAATTTTGCGAAAGTCACTAAGAGGGAAATGGATTATCTGATTCTTGGAAATGTGCAGGTAGTTCGAGGACTGAGAAAAGGAAAAGATCAGGGAAGAGTTGTACAGGGAAATATTGTGGCTGATCAGAGTAATAAATCTTAAAAGGTAATAAAACGGCTGCAGGCCTATAATACTTTCAGGGTAACAGAAAAACTTCCATTCAAAAAATGGGAGTTTTTCTGTTACCGGAGTATCATATTTGCAAGGTGTGATTTATAAAGTATCTTGACAGAGGTACCGATTCTGTTATACTATTAAAACTGATAAAGGGGAGTAACCTACGTTTGGAAATCTGCGTTTGCAGTGTCGTCAGTACGGTGGAAACATCCGGCGCTGCAGGGAAATGGTGAGACTTTTATTGCATTTTTTGTTGTGCAATAAAGGTTTCTTTTTTTATATCATTTTATCAAAAAAATCCTTCATTGCATAAAAAAATTACAGTCGGTGAATATTTGCAAAAAAGGAGGCAAAGGTAATGAAAGAAATTTATCAGCAGACAGCAGAAGAAGTTCTCGAGCGTGTGGAAAGCAGGGAATCAGGGCTTACCGATGGACAGGTCAGACGGTCCAGAGAGAAGTGCGGATGGAATGAGCTTGCAGAAGGAAAGAAAAAAAGTATTTTGCAGATCTTTTTTGAACAGTATAAGGATTTTCTGGTGCTGATCCTGATCGCATCGGCAGTGATATCCGGTATGCTTGGAGATGTGGAAAGTGCAGCAGTTATCGTGATCGTTATTACGATCAATGCGATTTTGGGAACCGTGCAGACCGTAAAGGCTGAGCAGTCTCTGCAGAGTTTAAAGAAGCTTGCCGGTCCGGAGGCAAAAGTATTGCGTGATGGTGTGGCGGTACAGCTTCCGGCAAGAGAACTGGTTGTAGGAGATGTGATCCTTCTTGAAGCAGGTGATATGATCCCTGCGGATGGAAGATTGATTGAAAATGCAAGTCTTAAGGTCGATGAAAGTGCTCTTACCGGAGAAAGTCTTGCGGTTGAAAAGAGTATGGACATTATTTTGGAGGAAGCACCGCTTGGTGATCGGACAAATATGCTGTTTTCCGGAAGCTTTGTCACATATGGGCGTGGCAGAGCGGTTGTAACGAATGTAGGAATGCAGACAGAGGTTGGAAAGATTGCGGGACTTCTGAAATCGACTTCGGAAAAACAGACGCCACTTCAGGCGAATCTGGATGATTTTGGAAAGAAGCTTTCCATTCTGATTCTGATATTTTGCGGAATTCTGTTTGCGATCAGTGTATTCCGCGGTGAGAAGATCAGCAGTGCATTTATGTTTGCAGTAGCACTTGCAGTCGCAGCGATTCCGGAAGCTTTAAGCTCCATCGTGACGATCGTCCTTTCTTTCGGAACACAGAAGATGGCAAAGGAGCACGCGATCATTCGTAAGCTCCAGGCTGTGGAAGGTCTTGGAAGCGTTTCTGTTATCTGTTCGGATAAGACCGGAACACTCACACAGAACAAAATGACAGTAGAAGATTATTATATTGATGGAAAAAGAATCACAGCAGATGCAATTGATGTAGCAGATCCGGCGCAGAGATGTCTTTTGAACTACAGCATTTTATGTAATGATTCAACAAATGAAAATGGAGTGGAGATCGGAGATCCGACGGAAACGGCATTGATCAATCTGGGCAGCCGGTACGGAATCGAGGCTGCAGGTGTAAGAAAGCTTTATCAAAGAGAAGGAGAGCTTCCATTTGACAGTGACCGTAAGATGATGTCAACACTTCACAGAATTGATGGTGAGAACCGGATGATCGTAAAAGGTGCGGTTGACCGGCTTCTGGAGCTGACAGACAGAATCTGGACAAAGGACGGAGTTCGGGAAATCACAGAAGCAGATAAAGAAAAGATCCAGCGCCAGAATCAGGAATTTTCAATGGAAGGGTTACGGGTACTGGCATTTACCTATCGTGAAATTCTGGAGAAGCATGTATTGACGACAGAAGATGAGAACCATCTGGTATTTCTTGGTCTGATCGCTATGATGGATCCGCCGAGGGAAGAATCAAAGGCTGCAGTTGCAGAATGTATAAAAGCGGGGATCCGGCCGGTCATGATCACTGGAGATCATAAGATCACAGCAGCTGCAATTGCAAAGAGAATCGGAATTTTACACGATCTGTCGGAGGCCTGTGAGGGTGCTGATATTGAAAATATGAGTGATGAGCAGCTGAAGGAATTTGTCCCGAATATTTCTGTGTATGCAAGAGTGTCACCGGAGCACAAGATCCGCATTGTCCGTGCATGGCAGGAGAAGGGGATGATCGTGGCAATGACCGGAGATGGTGTGAATGATGCTCCTGCATTGAAACAGGCAGACATTGGTGTTGCAATGGGAGTGACAGGAACCGAAGTCGCAAAGGACGCTGCGGCAATGGTGCTTACAGATGATAATTTTGCAACAATTGTAAAAGCAGTGGAAAACGGACGAAATTTATATCAGAATATCAAGTATGCGATCCAGTTTCTTCTGTCCGGAAACTTTGGCGCGATCCTGGCAGTTCTTTGTGCATCCCTTGCAGGACTTCCGGTTCCCTTTGCACCGGTACATCTGCTGTTTATTAACCTTTTGACAGACAGCCTTCCGGCGATTGCATTAGGTGTGGAGCCTCACAGCAGTGAGGTGATGAATGAGAAACCAAGATCAGCAGACGAGTCAATACTGACAAAGGATTTTCTTGGCAAAATCGGTCTGGAAGGCCTGGTGATCGGTGTAATGACGATGATCGGATTTTTGACAGGATATCATCAGAATGGTGCGCTTCTTGGAAGTACCTATGCTTTCGGAACACTTTGTCTGGCACGTTTGTTCCATGGATTCAACTGCAAATCGGATCATCCGGTTATCTTTACAAAACGTTTCTTTAATAATAAATGGCTTCAGGGAGCATTTGCACTTGGTGCAGTACTCATTACCGTTGTACTGACGGTTCCGGGATTCCATCTCCTGTTTAAAGTAGAGACGCTGGATCTGATGCAGCTTGGCTGTGTATATTTGTATGCGTTTGCAAGTCTTCCGATCATTCAGCTGCTTAAATGGATACGCATGAAATTAAGAAAAAGAGGAGAATGATAGTGGATATAAGTAAAATATCTGTAAAAAAAATCCGGGAGCTTATTGTGTTTACAGCATTTCTTGTGGTCGCTCTGTGGAAGTTTGATGTGGTGCTCGATGTGCTGAAAGCAATATGGGGGATCGCATTTCCCTTTGTACTTGGCGGAGCGATCGCATTTGTGACCAACGTGCCAATGAGCTTTTTGGAAAAGAAAATTTTCGGAAGAGTAAAAAAAGAAAATAAGATAGTCGTAAAACTGGCAAGACCGATAAGTCTGCTCCTTACGATCATATTGGCGGTTGGTGTAATCGTACTGGTGATGTTCGGGGTGATTCCGCAGCTTACGCGGACAATGGGAACCCTGATGATGAGCATTGCAGATTTTATTCCGCAGATGCAAAGCTGGATCCGGGAATTTTCCCATAATAACCAGGAAATCATGAAGCTGGTAAATCAGGTGCAGTTTAATCCGGACCAGGCGATCAAGTGGGGAATAAGTCTTCTTGGAAATGGTGCAGGAAATATGATGAATACCACAATGTCAGCAGTGGGTTCCATAGTCAGTGGATTGGCAACCTTTTTTATTGCATTTTCATTTGCCTGCTATGTTCTTTTTCAGAAGGAGAAGCTGCACGTGCAGATCCGAAAAGTATTTTTCGCTTTTCTTCCAAAGCAAAAGGCAGATGCTTTTCTTAAAGTCTGTTCTCTGACTTATCGGACATTTGCAAACTTTCTTGCAGGTCAGTGTCTGGAAGCCGTGATCCTCGGCTGCATGTTTGTTGTTATATTGAGTATTTTGAGGATGCCATATGCACTTTTGATCGGAGTTTTGATTGCGTTTACTGCATTGATTCCGATTTTCGGGGCTTTCATAGGGTGTGTAGTGGGAAGCTTTTTGATCTTTATGGTAAGTCCGGAACAGGCGATTTTATTTATTATAGTATTCCTGATGCTGCAGCAGATCGAGGGAAATCTCATCTATCCTCATGTTGTGGGTGAATCTGTAGGGCTTCCATCGATCTGGGTTCTTGCTGCAGTTACAATCGGTGGAAATCTTATGGGAATTGTAGGTATGCTTGTTTTTATTCCGCTGTTGTCCGTGTTTTATACTATTTTTCGGGAATTCGTATATCTGCGCCTGAAAAAAAAGTATATTAAACAGGTGACAAAGACAGAAATAGAGGAATATACGGCGGAGGAAATTGCTGCTATAGAAGAAACGTCAGGAAAAGAACAGAGACCTTCAAAAGTTCAAAAAAAATGTTGACAAGAGATGGCAAGGCAAAAGAAAAGTAAATTGTTCGAAAAATAGAGTTAAAAACAAAAAATCATATTTTTTGAATAGAATATCAAATGTTCATATCCATCCCAAAATGCTAAACTATCACACGGTAAAGAAATGTGTACAAAGAAAGGGCATAAAAGAGGAGATAGAGGAATGGATAATAACAATAAAAGCAGTGTGGTTTACCAGGGTAAGATTCCTGGAAGAGTAAAGTACTCGTTTGCTTTTGGAGCATTGGGTAAGGATTTGATCTATGGAATGATAGCAACTTTTTCCATGATCTATTTTACAGATATCATTAAAGTAGCGCCGGCGTTTATCGGAACCATGTTTTTCGTGGCAAAGATCTGGGATGCGTTTAATGATCTTTTCATGGGAATGGTTGTTGATAATACAAGAAGCCGTTTTGGCAAATTTGTACCGTGGCTGGTGATCGGAACGTTGATCAACGCATTTGTATTTGTAATTGTATTTACAGATTTTCATTTATCAGGCGTAAGCCTTTGTGTTTTTGCATCTGTTATTTATGTATTATGGGGAATGACCTATACAATTATGGACATTCCATACTGGTCAGTAATCCCGAATCTTACATCTGATCCACAGGAGCGTGAAAAAGTATCCGTACTGCCAAGAATTTTTGCAAGTATCGGACAGTCACTGATCATTGCCGGATTTGGAGTACAGATCATCAAAGGTCTTGGCGGTGATTATACAGGATATCATAGATTTGCTTTGATCATTGCAGCAACATTTATTTTTACAATGGCTGTATGTGTACTGAATCTGCCAAAGATCCAGCATGATGTTGAGAAAAAAGAAAAAATGAAATTTAAAGACATCTTCACAGTCATCAGAAAGAATGACCAGTTAAGATGGGCAGTATTGCTGATTCTTTTATATAATGTGGCAATTCAGGCAATCATGGGAGTTGCGACCTATTACTTCAGTTATGTATGCAACAATGCCGGAATGTTATCTGCATTTATGATCAGTGCATCTGTTGCAGAGGTTGTAGGACTTCTGATCTTCCCGAAGGTAACAAAGATCTTGTCCAGAAAGCAGGCGTTTTTGTTTGCGTGTGTGTTGCCACCGATCGGATTGATTCTTCTTCTGGTGGTA
Source organism: Blautia schinkii (assembly GCF_013304825.1). Taxonomy (GTDB): domain Bacteria; phylum Bacillota; class Clostridia; order Lachnospirales; family Lachnospiraceae; genus Blautia_A; species Blautia_A schinkii_B. The sequence goes on from NZ_JAAWUO010000008.1 coordinate 139,718, forward strand.
GGAATTGTGTGTCCGAATAATATTGTTTTGACAGCGATTGCTGGTATTATTGTTAAGACAGGAACCGGTCTGGAGCTTGGGTGTGCAACGGTATTCCTTGCGGATGTTGTGGATTATGGAGAATATGTTCTCGGAAACAGAAACGAGGGTGTTGTATTCTCTCTGCAGACCCTGATCGTAAAACTGACAGCAGCATTTACAGCACTGGCTATTGGATTTGTACTGGAGCTTACAGGATATGTTCCGAACACAGTGCAGTCACTTGCAACACAGAATTCTATTCGTGTTCTGATGTGTGTAGTGCCGACCATCGGAGTTATTCTTGCATATGTTGTATTTAAGAGCAAATATAAATTAGATGATAAATTTATGAAAAAAGTCGTTGCGAAACTGAACGGCTCAGAAGAGAAATAAGAGCAGTCCCCTGTTTTAATTGTGAAAACAATAAACAGGGGATTTTTTGTATTTTATGTATATTGATAATATGCTATCATAAAATACAGTAAAACATCAGGGAGTATGGAGTGTGAGAGTATTTAGTATTATTTTGGCAGATGATGAACCGAATATCCTATATGGAATGCAGAAGGGAATAGACTGGGAGAGCCTTGGATTCTCTGTAGTTGGAACAGCACAGAATGGAAAAGAAGTGCTTGATATGATGGATGAATTTCATCCGGATTTAGTGATCAGTGACATAAAAATGCCTTTCATGGATGGTCTGGAGCTGGCAAAGAATATCCATGAAAATTATATGAATACAAAGGTGATCCTGTTTTCCGGATGGGATGATTTTACATACGCACGTCTGGCTATCAGTTATGGAGTTTCGGAATATGTGATGAAACCCATTGATTACGAGGAAATGCAACGTCTGCTCATAAAAATGTATCAGGAACTGGAGAAAGAATATAATGAAAAAATAAACCGTGTCCGGCTGGAGAATGCATATACACAGAGCTTGCCGTTATTGCGTCAGCAGTTTTTTTCCAGGCTTATGACAGAGGTTATGGAGGAGAAGGAATACAGGCGGCAGATAAAAAATCTGAAGCTGGATCTTTCGGATCAGGTGTACTCAGTTATAGCAGTAAAAGTGGGAAAAGAAGGGAAGAAGGACATTCTCAGCGAACTGTCAATGAAGGAAACGTTGAAGGAAGCACTGGAAAAAATTGCACACGTTCATGAATTTGGTATGGGCGATAAAGAAGTATTTCTCCTTGGTGGCAGCAAGAGACATGAGATTGGGAAGATCACACGAAGTATCCAGGAAACAGCAGTTATGATCCAGCGTATTTTCGGAGCGAGGATTTCCTGCGGGATCAGCAACAGCGGAGAGAATCTGAAAGATATGCCGGCGTTGTATGCTCAGGCAGCAGAAGCATTGGATTATAATCTTGTTTTGCCGGAGGAGAGCTATACTTACTATAACGATATCATGCCGCAGCAGGAGGAAGAGGACTGGAACTCTCAGGTGGAAATGATCGGAAAATCCATCACATATTGTACGGAAGAAGAATTAAAAAAACAGGTCGGTGATCTGATCGCATGGCTGCATAAGGGTCACTATAATTTGAATGAATATCAGATCGTTATTCTGGAAATCTCTTTTTCTGTTGCCAGATTTTATAAGAAATACCAGATTACATCAGACGCAGAATTTGCGGGATCCAAAAAGATGGCGGTGAAGATCCTTTCGTTGAGCACGGGGGAAGAATTAGATCATTGGCTTTTGAATTACTGCCTTCTGATACGATCACTGATCCAGAAAAAACAGATCGACAACAATGTGGTTCTGGCAGAAAATGCAATGAAGATCGTGGAAAAAAAATTCCGGAATCCGGAGCTGAGTGTGGAGTCGATATGTGGAGAGTTACATGTTAGTACCTCCTATTTTTCGAAAATATTCAAGCAGGAAACAGGAGGTACATTCATTAATTATCTGATCAGTCGACGTATGGAAGAAGCAAAAAAACTGCTTTTGCAGACTGATTATAAGAGTCAGACCATCGGAGCGATGGTAGGGTATCCGGAGCCAAATTATTTCAGCTACGTATTTAAAAAAAACTGTGGAATCTCACCTGTAAAATACAGAAAATCTGCACAGTCAGATACATAGATCGCCAATAATATACAAGGAGCTGAAAATGAAAAATAAAAAGATAAGTATCCGTGTCATTTTTCCGGTGGTTATGTCTGCTTCCATTGCAGCCTGCATCATCAGCTGTATTCTTCTGTTTTCCTACTATTTTTCAACATATTTTCAGAAGGATGCCATAGAAAAAATAGGAAAGCAAAGGGATTTTCTGGCGCAGAGTCTGGAGACACAGATTGAAAATATCAATGTACTGATCAACAGGATCTACTATCGGAATATAAAGAAATATGATGTGGACAGTGCCAGGTTTGCGGAGGAAATGGAACAGCAGATATTTCTTGAAGAAAAGTGTCTGTATGGACTTGCCTTATACGATATAGACGGAGAAAGTATATGGCATTCAGGGACATTTGCAGAACAAGAGGATGCGAAAGAGATGGCCTGGTTTTTACAGGCAAAGGAGAATATTGAGACGATCAGTTACGGACGGCGGAGACTGGTACTTCCTCAGGAGGATAGTTATGTATTTGAGATCAGCCGTTATGTAGAATATATCAAGGATGGGAATATGAGATCAGGAATTCTTCTGATGGAGTATTATACAGATTCTGTGGATGAGATACTGTCGCATTACAGAAATCAGAAATCAGCTTATTGCTATTTGCTGGATGATCAGAAGAATATGCTCTATCATCCTTTTGATAAAGAGATCGCATCCGGATTATATAAAGAAAAGACCATAGAGGCTGCATTGTCCTGCAAAAATTATAGGATAGAAAAGGCGGATGGTCAGCAGTGGCTGATAGAGGGTCAGCAGATTGGTTACACAGGATGGAATATGGTGGTTGTAAATTCCATGGACAGTCTGGTATTGGAAAGCCATAATCTTCATTATCTTGTATGGTTTATACTCCTTCTGATCGGAGTGATCCTGATCTTTCTTGATACTCTTGTGTTTCACAATTTTACAAATCCGATTTACAGGCTGCTTCGGACAATGGAAAAATTCGGAAAAGGCGATTATAATGCCAGAGCCCAGGAGGAAGGGATCGGCGAACTGAAAAATGTAAGTATACATTTTAATATTATGGCAGATAAGCTTCAGGAGCAAATGGAAGAGATACGCAGAAATGAGAGAGAAAAGCAGAATATGGAGAAGAAGCTTCTGCAGTCGCAGATCAATCCTCATTTTTTGTATAATACGCTGGATTCCATTATCTGGATGATCCGAAGTGAAGAATATGATGGTGCCGGGGAGATGGTTTCTCTTCTGGCTAAATTTTTCCGGATCTCCTTAAGTCAGGGAAAAGATATGATCACTCTGGAAAAAGAACTGGAACATGCTTCCAGCTATCTGGCCATCCAGAATATTCGTTTCAAGGATAAATTTGAATTTCATGTGGACGCAGATCCGGAACTGCTGAAATATTTTTGCCCCAAGCTATCTATTCAGCCATTGCTGGAAAATGCTATTTATCATGGAATGGATGGAATGTATGAGGATGGAGAAATCGAGATCCGGATCTATGAAAAGAATGGAGATATCAAAATCGATGTGTCAGATAATGGACCCGGTATGATACAGGAAAAAATAGATTATATCATGCACAATAAAGTAGTATCCAGCAAACGTGGTTCCGGAATCGGAGTGTGCAATGTAAATGAGAGGATACAGCTGATCTATGGAAAAAATTATGGAATTACGATCAGTAGTGAACTGGATGAGGGAACCGTTGCCACGATCACGATCCCGAAAATGGAGGAAATGGATGAGCAGTAAGAAAAAACATATCATTCTGATTCTGGTTCTGGTTCTGATCGCACTTATATCCTTTCTGTATATGACAGTGCGAAATCATAGGGCAGAAAAAAGCAGAATTACCATCGTCCTGCCACAAAACACACAGGAAGATTTAAGCAGTGTCCAGGAGGGAATCCGGGATTATGCTTATGACCATCAGATAAAGCTGGATGTCTGGTACAAAAAGCAGATGTCCGAAAAAAGTTTTGCAGAGCTGGTGAAAGAGGAAAAACAGAATCGAAGCATGGGAATTCTTCTGGTATATCCGGAATTTTATCTGAAAAAAAATCAGAATGGTTACAAATATAAGGAAGTACTGGCACTTACAGATACCATGAAGGAGTCATTTTTGCATTATGCGGCATTTGTGCGGAGGGAACAGGAAGAAGAAACATACAGGATGCCAATCAGTGAAACTGTTTTGGGACAGATCAAAAGTGGCCGTAAGAAAGAGGTTTATATGGAAAATACATACAGACTTGGCTATGAATGTATGCAGATGATAGAAGCTTACGGAAAGAAAAAAAAGATGGAGAGTATCTTTCTGCAGCCGTTAAAGCTTGATCGGGAAATTCTGGAAGCGGGCAGTCTGGATGCATTACTTGTAAGGTAGAGGGAGAAGATGAAGTGGAAAACTGAAAAATATAATTTTATACTGGCAGGTCTTTTTGTGCTGATGGCAGGTCTGATCGTGGCATGGAAGCTACCAAAGAGAGAAGACTGTTATATCCACATGGGAATTGCGGTATATGATCTGAATGATACCTTTATGGAGAAATATATACGGACTTTGCAGGATATGATTGAAAAAACAGAAATTGCAGGAAGGAAAATATCCTATGAAATCTATAATGCAGATGGGAAGAATAAGAAACAGGAAAAACAGCTACAGTATATGTATGCGCAGGAGTATGATATCATGTTGGTTAACCTGGTAGAGCCTGCATCTGCAGCCAGTGTGTTGAATGAAGCGGAGGAGAAGGAGATCCCCGTCATTTTGTATAACCGTGAAGTTGCCGAGAAGGATCTTCAGATCGTGAAGGATGTCTGGTATGTAGGAACAGACGGAAAAGCTGCCGGAGAGATACAGGGAAAGCTGCTGAAGGAGCTTTGGGATAAGCAGAAGCAGAGTGTGGATCGGAATCAAAACGGAAAGCTGGACTACATATTGATTGAGGGGGAAGAGTCTCATTATGATACGATTCGGAGAACTAACGGATTTTTGGAGTCAGGAAGAGAATTGCCGTTAAAGCAGCTGGGAAACCTGACTGCGGATTGGAAACGGGAGATTGCCCTGGAAAAATTTGCGAAGCTGGATGAAGAGACGATCCGGAATACGGAGGCAGTCGTATGCAACAATGATGACATGGCACTTGGGGTCTATGATTATTACAAAAAACATCAGATGAAACTTCCGGTTATTATTGGAATTAATAACAGTCAGGAAATGAATCAGAAGATCCGACTCGGGGAAATCTATGGAACTGTGGATAACAATATGGAGGATCAGGCTGCAAGAATTTATGAGATAATGAAATCTGTTTTAAATGGAGTTATAGATAAATATGATAAAATCTGGTACAGTATGCCTTATGAAATTGTTAATAGTGACATATCAGAAGAAAAATGATACGATGAATGCAGAATAAGTCTTCCCCGCTTTAGGTGTATGGAGCACTAAGCGGCGAGCCAAGAAGGGGGAGTTACTATGTGGTTTGTGTTTGCCTTGCTGTCTGCTGTATTTGCAGCTCTGACATCCATACTGGCAAAGGTAGGTATTACCGGTGTTAATTCGAATCTTGCAACAGCGATTCGAACGATGGTGGCGCTTGTCATGGCATGGGGAATGGTTTTTCTCACAAATACACAAGGTGGAATCACTGCGATCAGTAAAAAAAGCTGGCTGTTTCTGATACTTTCAGGTCTGGCAACAGGTGCCTCATGGTTATGTTATTATCGTGCTTTGCAGATAGGAGATGCATCTAAGGTTGTGCCGATAGACAAGCTGAGCGTTGTGATCACACTGGTACTGGCATTTGTTTTTCTGCACGAGAAATTTACGGCAAAATCACTGCTTGGATGTGCTTTGATCGGTGCAGGAACATTGCTGATGGTTTTATGAAAAGGAGAAGGTTATGAAAACACGGAAGAAAGTTTCAGCAAGGCTTCTGGTGATTATGCTTATTGCTGCATTGCTGCTTCCTCTTACATGGAATATTCCGGTGGAAGCGGCAGAGAAAAAACAGATTGATGTTTTGTTCAGCCATGATACACATTCGCATTTGAACAGCTTTTCAACGATTGTAGATGGAGAGCAAAAAGAGGTTGGCGGATTTGCAAGGATCAAAACCCTGATCGATGAAAAGAAGCAGGAAGATCCGGATACCCTGGTGCTGGATGGTGGTGATTTTTCCATGGGAACACTGATCCAGACCGTATACGATACGGAGGCGGCAGAGCTTCGAATGCTGGGATATCTGGGATATGATGTGACGACCCTGGGGAATCATGAATATGATTATCGTTCAGAGGGACTGGCTAATATGCTGGAGGCTGCTAAGAATTCCGGTGAGACAGTGCCGGCACTAGTGGTGTGCAATGTGGACTGGGATAGCATGGAGCAGGATGGACTAAACGATGGTCAGAAGCAGATCCGGTCGGCATTTGAAGACTACGGTGTGAAGGATTATGTAGTAGTTCAAAAGGGAGATGTAAAGGCTGCAGTAGTCGGTGTGTTCGGTAAGGATGCCCTGGAATGTGCACCGACCTGTGAATTAAAGTTCAAGGATCCGGTTGAGGCCGTAAAACAGACGGTAGAAGAGATCAGAAAAAACGAAAAAGTGGATATGATCGCCTGTGTGTCCCATGGAGGAACCTGGGAGGATGAAAACAAATCGGAGGACGAGATCCTTGCAAAAGAGGTGCCGGATATCGATCTGATCATCAGCGGACATACGCACTCTGAGCTGAAAGAGGCAATCCGGCATGGAAACACATATATTGTATCTTGTGGCGAATACGGAAGAAATCTGGGCTCACTTTCCATGACACAGAAGCAGGACGGACGGTGGGAACTGACATCCTATGAGCTGATCCCTGTTTCTGAGGAGATAAAACCGGATCAGGCGACACAGGAACGGATCGATGCCCTGATGGATACGGTGGATAAGAATTATCTTGCCGATTTTGGTTATACAAGGGAAGAGGTTCTTGCTGAGAATGATGTCGAATTCAATAGTCTGGAAGAAATGGGAACGAAGCATGAAGAGCTGAATCTTGGTGATATCATGTCCGATGCGTACATATATGCAGTGGAGAATTCCGGGTATTATGATGGTGATCCGGTTGATGTAGCCGTTGTTCCAAGCGGAACTGTGCGGGACACGTACACAAAGGGAGATATTACAGTAGAGGATGTTTTTAATTCCTTCTCACTGGGAATCGGAAAGGATGGTGTTGCCGGATATCCGCTGATCAGTGCATATCTGACCGGAAAGGAGTTAAAGCTGGTAGCAGAGGTGGACGCTTCTGTTTCGGATTTTATGACAACGGCAAGGTTATATTGCAGTGGATTGAATTTTGCATATAATCCCCATAGGATGATCCTGAATAAGGTGACAGATTGTTATCTCACCAGGGCAGACGGAGAACGGATTGAGATCCAGGATGATAAGCTGTATCATGTTGTGACAGATCTGTATACCGGCCAGATGCTTGGATCTGTGATGAAAATGTCCTATGGGCTTCTGTCTCTTGAACCGAAGGACAAGGATGGAAATCCTATTGAAAATCTGGAAGATCAGGCAATCATGGAAGGTAACAGGGAATTAAAGGCCTGGGATGCGATCGCAAGATATATGCAGTCCTTTGAGGATACGGATGGTGATGGAATTGCCAATGTGCCGGAATATTATGAGACGACACATGGACGTAAGGTTGTGGAGGACAGCAGAAATATCATTGATCTGGTGAAACAGCCGAATAAGTTTTCAGCAATGATCGCAGGTATTTGTCTGGTCTTTATCGTTATTATTGTGCTTGTGGTATTTTTGATCCGAAGGATAATCCGCAAGATCAGAGTCAGAAAAGGAAAGAGAAATTCTAAATAAATATACGGCTGAGATCGTTAAGGTCCGTAAGTCGACGAAATCCCACGTGTCCTCTTCTCTGAAAAATCTGGAGAGCAGAGGTCTGATCGAAAGGATCCAGAGTGCGGATAATAAGAAGCATATCGAGATCGTTTTATTAAATAAGGCAGATCGGATCATTGAAGATGGAATAAAAGCACAGAAGGAATTTGCAAAAATCGCTTTGGACGGCCTGACAGTGGAAGCAATGATCTGGATCTCTGCAATCATCATTTCCTTTGGATGCTATCTTCCGGTAACCTTGTTCAGTAAAACAAAACCAAAGGTTGGATTACTGATGATCCCGAAGACCTGTGCATATATGTGGATCATTGCAATGGGACTTCAGCTTCTGTTTTAGGACAGCAAGCATTGAGTAACCGCCTGACTATGGATCAGACATCGGATGTCCGCAGCGTATTCTGGTACGTCTGCGGACATCTTTTTGTGTGACAGTAAAAATAAACCCCCTGCTATGCAGGGGGAGGGAAGATCTTTAG
>NZ_JAAWUO010000009.1 GCF_013304825.1 Blautia schinkii
TCAGCGGAATGATTTCCTGCAGAAACAGTCAACGATGCTGGTGCGTGAAAACCAAACCATCTGTATTGAAGATCTGAATGTTAAGGGGATGATCCGGAATCATAAACTGTCAAAATCGATAGCGAGTGTTTCCTGGGCAAAATTTTTTGAAATGCTGGAATATAAAGCTGGCTGGTATGGAAATGAAATTCACAGAGTACCAACGATGTATCCGAGCAGTCAGACCTGCAGCTGTTGTGGCTACAGAAATCCACGGATAAAAAATCTGGGCATTCGTATCTGGGAGTGTCCCAAATGCCATGCGGTTCATGACCGGGATACGAATGCAAGTATCAATATTCTGAAAAAAGGACTGCAGATGCAGTCTGCATAAAGATAAAAACTGTACCGTAGGGCATACGGGAACAGTATAAATATAGCTTGTGGACACTGTGTAAGACATTGCAGTACCGTAAGGTGTTTGCCAATGCAGTAGTGGGAGAAGCAAGAATCCCCCTGCTTTAGCTGTGGGGAGTGTCAAATAAATGCCATGATACGTCTGTTTCAGGGAAACTATCAGCAGGCAGAGTATTGTTGTATGAAAAGTATAAATATATTAAAAAATTTTAAGCTTCACACTTACCAAAAAGAAAAGAGCAGAGATCTTCTGGAAAAAATAACCTCATTAGATTCCGATGACTTGCATAATAAGCCGTAATCATGTATATTAAAGAACAGGGTTATTTTGTACGAAATGCCGGATACTGGATATTTTTGTCGGCGTATAAGGAGGAACCATTCATAATGAAGAAAAAATGTATTTTGGCTTTAATATTAGGTGCGGCTTTTATGGCGCAGGGGTGTGGATTTACTGAAGGAACGGATGCGGTAGTGACTGTTGTAGATGCAACGCCGACTCCGGAGCCGACTAAGGCACCTAAGGCAACGGCAACACCGGAACCTACAGCAGAGGCAGCGGCGGATTCAGCAGCAGCCGATTCTGCTGCAGCTACAGAGCAGACACCAAGCGGAATTACTGTAGAAGTGAAGGATGAGACTTATTATGCAGTGGAGGGTGTGAATTTGCGTACCGATGCCAGTGCAGATGCGGATTTTGTAGCGGGAGTGCTTTCCGGTGAGTCTCTGAAATGTACTGGTGTGTGTGCCAACGGCTGGATCCGTGTGGATTACAACGGACAGACCTGTTATGCTTCCGGCGATTATGTGAGCACTACACCTCCGGTAGGTGCAGCAACTGCTGATACAGGTGCAGCAGATACTGGTACAACTGAGGAAGCAGCTCAGTAGAATGTGCTCATAGGTAAGGCACAGCGCGGAATGTAAATATGAAAAAGAACCCTGTTCTTTGTATCTGGAAGAAAATTCATCCGGTATAAAGCAAAGAACAGGGCTTTTTTTGTAAAATTTATCAGGGTTCCTGAATTATTCAGGATATACCAGACGATCCGGTTTGATGTCATAGAGAACCTCGTTCAGATATTTCCTGGCCAGGTATTTAGCCATACCTAGATTCATGTCCAGGTAGTTTCCGCAGTCTTTCGCAGATGCACCGGGAATCTCACCCTCGAAATCACGGATAAATTCAAACATCTCGATCATAAGCGGAACGATATCTTTGGATTCGTAATCACCATTCAGGAGAAGATAATTACCTGTACGGCATCCCATTGGTCCCCAGTAGATCACTTTCGGGCCGAATTCACTGTGATTGCGGAGAAAAGTTGCTGCCAGATGTTCCATAGCGTGAAGCTCTGCTGTGTTCATAACCGGCTCCTCATTTGGGGAGGTCATACGGATATCAAAAGTTGTGATAACCTGATCGCCGACCGGATCTTTACGTGAAACGTATACGCCGGGCTGAAGTTTGATGTGGTCTATGGTAAAACTTGTGATTTTTTCCATTTCTTTATTCCTCTCTTTCGAAAAAAATAACGGGAGCCATATCAGGCTGTTTCCCGTTTAACTCCAATGCTTATTTTAGCAGAGAAGTGAGGGAGTTACAAGATAAAACGCAAAGTCTTTCGCAAAGTTGACTTTATGAAAAGATAATGTTAAACTGAGGAAAGCTTACAGGGGGAGAGTGAAAAACTCATCTGAAAAAGCATAGAACATATGGCTTTTTCAGGATCTGATAAGGAGGATATATAATGAAACGTAAGGTTTTATCCGTATTATTTGCAACAGTTCTGACAGCAGGAGTTCTGGCCGGATGCGGAAGTGCAGACAGCTCATCTGACAAGACGACTTCTGATGCGAAGGAAGAAACGCTGGATGAGGATTCATCAGAAGGTCTGAAGGCTGTTGATGACGAAACAGCAGCCAAGGCACTTTCTGATGAGGAAGCTGAGAAAGCAGGATTTTCTGATTCAGCAGAGGACAGCTCAGAAGACAGCACAGCGGAAGAAAGCAAAGATGCCAGTGACAGTACTGAGTCCGATAAAGAGGACACTGAGGCTGAGGAGGAAACAGATACTGTGGAATCTGAGGATTTTTCTGATGGTTCTGAGGATGCAGCCATGGCAGGAACAACAGTGATCGACACCAGCAAACAGCTTACAGGAACTCATCATGCAGAGATCACAGTGAAGGATTACGGTGAGATTGATGTGGAACTTGATGCAGACACAGCGCCGATTACAGTAACTAATTTTGTAAAGCTGGTTCAGGATAATTTCTATGACGGACTGACTTTCCATCGTATTATTGACGGATTTATGATCCAGGGCGGAGATCCCAATGGTGACGGAACAGGAGGAGCCAACGAGGATATCAAGGGAGAGTTTACCAATAATGGTGTAAAGAATGATATTTCCCATGTTCGTGGAACTATTTCCATGGCCCGTGGCTCAGATCCAGACAGTGCAAGTTCACAGTTTTTTATCGTGCAGTCTGATTCAACATATCTGGATGGAGATTATGCAGCATTTGGGCATGTAACTTCAGGAATGGATGTTGTGGATAGGATCAGCAAGGATGCAAAACCGACAGACAGCAACGGAAGTATAGCAGATGATCAGCAGCCGGTGATCGAAAGTATCCGCATGGTTGACTGACAGGAGGACGAAGGATGCTGAAAGGGAAAACAGTACTTCTTGGGATCACAGGAAGTATCGCTGCATACAAGATCGCATATCTGGCCAGTGCGCTTCACAAGCTTCACGCGGATGTTCATGTGCTGATGACAGAGAATGCCACGAATTTTATCAATCCGATCACTTTTGAAACACTTACCGGCAATAAATGCCTGGTAGATACTTTTGACCGGAATTTTCAGTTTCAGGTGGAGCATGTTTCCATTGCAAAGAAAGCAGATGTTGTGATGATCGCACCTGCAAGTGCCAATGTAATTGGAAAGATTGCCAATGGTCTTGCCGATGATATGCTTACAACAACTGTTATGGCATGCAGATGTCAGAAGCTTTTTGCGCCGGCTATGAATACTGCCATGTACGAGAATCCTATTGTGCAGGACAATATCAGGAAACTTAAGCATTATGGATATGAAGTGATCACACCGGCAAGCGGATATCTGGCCTGCGGAGATACAGGTGCAGGCAAGATGCCGGAGCCGGAGACACTTCTGGAATATATTCTGAGGGAAGTAGCCTTTGAGAAAGATCTTTCAGGGAAAAAGGTCCTCGTTACAGCTGGCCCGACGCAGGAGGCTATTGATCCTGTCCGGTGCCTGACAAACCATTCCTCCGGAAAAATGGGCTATGCGATCGCAAAGATGGCGATGCTTCGCGGTGCGGAGGTCACGCTGGTAAGCGGACCTACTGCAATTGAGCCACCGCTTTTTGTGAAAGTACTTCCTGTGACATCAGCAAGGGATATGTTTGAAGCAGTGACAGGGGTAAGCGACCAGCAGGACATTATCATCAAGGCAGCAGCAGTGGCTGATTACCGTCCGAAGCAGGTCAGTGAAGATAAAGTTAAGAAAAATGATGATCAGGCATCCATTGAACTTGAGAGAACGGACGATATTTTGAAATATCTTGGCCAGCATAAAAAAGATGGCCAGTTCCTCTGCGGATTTTCCATGGAAACGAAAAATATGATCGGTAATTCCAGAGCCAAACTTGAGAAAAAGAACCTGGATATGGTAGCAGCCAACAACCTGAAGGTTGAAGGTGCAGGCTTCCAGGGCGATACTAATGTTCTGACTCTGATTACACAGGATGAGGAAGTGTCACTCCCGCTTATGAGCAAGGAGGATGCAGCCCTTAAAATCCTGGATAAAATTATCTCACTTACAAAATAAGCGGGATCGTAACACGGAAATGGCCGGACCATTCAGAAATAATATCCGGCCTGTATTTAAGTAAAGCGGATAAATAAAAATACATATCCGTTTTCCATCACCGTATTGTATCCGTATAGAAAATATCCGGTTAGTTTGTTGTATAACTGGAGTTTTTTTCGAAATGGAACGGTAACAAGGAGGAGGAAAAAATGAAAAGTAACAGATTTACAACAGCACAGCTCACTTTACTTGGCCTGATGGCGGCAATTCTTCTGCTGATGGCTTATACACCGCTTGGGTATCTGAATATCGGACCACTTGCGATTTCTTTTAATGTGATCCCGGTAGCGATCAGTGCAGTGGTTCTGGGGCCTGTCGGCGGAGCAGTAGCAGGTGCCATCTTCGGCCTCACGAGTTTTCTGCAGTGCATTGGCGTAGGCGGATCCAGTGCCATGGGAGTTGTGTTATTCGGTATCAATCCGTTTTTTGCCTTTATCCAGCGTTTTGTACCGCGACTTCTGGATGGTATCTGCCTTGGATTTATTTTCAAAGGCATGCGTAAAGTCAGCAATACCTATGCAGCTTGTGCAGTGACAGGATTCTTTTCAGCATTTCTGAACACTCTGTTCTTTATGGCTGCACTTGTAGGACTGTTCGGAAATACCGATTATGTTAAAAATCTGATGGGTGGTCATAACATTATCATCGGCTGTTGTCTGATGGTAGGAATCAATGCTGTATGTGAAATGGTCTCTTCTACAGTGATCACAGGCGCAGTGGGAGCAGCACTTTCCAAAGCACACCTGATTCCGGCAGCACAGCTTGGCCGTGAAAAAGCATGATTATTTTTGAAAAAGACGGGAAAAGAAAATTATGATTTTAGCAATTGATATTGGAAACACAAATATTGTTGTCGGATGTATTGATGATAAGAAGACATATTTCATTGAGAGGCTTTCCACTGTGCGTACCAAGACAGAGCTGGAATATGCTGTGGATCTGAAAACGGTATTAGACATTTACCATATTAAGAAAACGGATATTGAGGGATGTATTATCTCATCTGTTGTTCCACAGATCACCAATATTGCAAAACTGGCAGCGGAAAAAATTCTGAAAAAAGAAGTCATGGTTCTTGGACCTGGAGTTAAAACCGGCTTAAATATCATGATGGATAATCCGGGACAGCTTGGTGCTGACCTTGTGGCCAATGCAGTGGCAGGATTAAATGAATATCCGGTTCCGTTTATTGTGATCGATATGGGAACAGCTACTACAGTATCTGTTGTCAACAATAAGAAACAGTATATTGGTGGCATGATCATGCCGGGAATTGGAATATCTCTGGATGCTTTGACAGCGAGAGCCTCACAGCTCAGCGGCATCAGTATTGATGCACCTAAGCATGTGCTTGGAAAGAATACAATCGAGTGCATGAAGAGCGGCGTGCTTTACAGCAATGCGGCAGCAATCGATGGAATTATCGACCGTGTGGAAGAAGAGATTGGTGAGAAAACAACAGTTATCGCTACAGGCGGCCTTGCAAAAAAGATCGTTTCCCATTGTAAGAAAGACGTTATTCTGGATGAGGATCTTCTTCTGAAGGGACTTCTTGTAATCTATGAGAAAAATAAATAAAGAAATCTGAGAAATCAGCTGTCTCGGATTCGGAAGATGTTTTCGAAGAGACAGGATATAGCTGTGGGCTGTTATCCTGTTTAGTGAAAACTTCTGGATCAGGACAGCTGTTTTTATGTCATAATGGATTGCCTGTAACTTGTGACAGCTTTTTTTCAGTAGTGAAAATGAAATGCATTCAGGAAATCTTCCGGTACAGGTGCCAGAAAACGCATAGGTTTCCCGGTTATGGGATGGGTAAATTCCAGCTGAAAGGAGTGAAGAGCCTGCCGGCTGATCCTGTCAAAATCCGGATGGTAGAGAAAATCTCCGGGAAGAGGGCATCCGATATATTTCATATGGACACGGATCTGATGCGTTCGTCCAGTATCCAGATGAAGTTCCACAAGGGAATATCCATTATTGACATCCAACCGTTCATAATGGGTGACAGCGGTTTCTCCATGCTCAAAATTTACTTCTCTGGTAATTACGGAATCATCCATTCTGGCGATCGGTGCGGAAATAGTACCTTTTTTAGGAGGAATCCCGTCTGTGAGCGCAAGATAAGTGCGCCGGATCTGGCGCTGTTTCATCTGTGCTGAGAGCAGGGCACCGCTGAGAGGATTTTTTGCCAGTACAAGAACTCCTGTGGTGTCGCGGTCCAGGCGGTTGATGCAGCGGTAAACAAAAGTTTTCCCCTGCTGTTTATAATACCAGGCAACTCCGTTTGCCAGAGTGTTCTCATAATTTCCGGCAGAAGGGTGAACAGGCATATCTGCCGGTTTGTTAAGAACCAGGATATCCTCATCTTCGTACAGGATATCCAGAGGGATTTTTACCGGAATAATAGATTCTTCCGGCCCGACCTCTTCCGGGACAAGGATCTTAAGAACATCCTGCTCTTTTAAAATCGTTCGTCCAAAAGCCGGAAGTCCGTTAAGGAGAATGGCATGTTCTGCCCGCTTCATAGTTGTTAATATATGTTTGGAAAAGCCGTTTTTTCTAAGAAATGCAAGGATCGAGAGACCTGAATCCTGGGCTTTGACGGTATAGTGAATGATTCTTTGCATATAAAAAAGTTCCTTTTCTGAGATTGATGAAAGTTTTTGCAGTTTACAGTATATCATCAGAAAAATATTTTTTCTACTGCATGCAGATGTAACATTTTTCCGATATAGCTGTTATATAAGTGAAGACAGGAGAAAGGGGAGAAATATGGAACAGAAACTGCTGACATTAGTTTATGAAAAATACCATAGAGAATTATATCTGTACATATATTCTCTTAGCAGAAATCATCATATAGCCGAAGATCTTACTCAGGAAACCTTTTTAAAAGCATTGCTGTCACTTCCGGAAGAACATGGAAATATCCGGGCCTGGCTTTATATGGTAGCCAGAAATCTTTTTTTTAATTACAGGAAAAAAGCTTCCAGGAATGTTTCTCTTGAAGAAGAAATGAAAAGGTCAGATGAGGAAAAAGATCTCCTTGCCAATATGATTGAAAATGAACGGAAACTGCAGCTTTATCAGGCTCTGAAAAAATTGGATATGAAAAAAAGAGAGATCCTTTTGCTGCAGTATTTTGGAGATCTTTCACAGAAAGAGATAGCGGCAGTTCTTCATATAACACCGGAAAATGTCCGCGTGCTGGCATACAGAGCAAAAAAGGAACTGAAAAAATATATGGAGCAGCAAGGAGGGTGAACATTATGACATACCGGGAACTTTTGAAATTATATAAAGAAGGTCAGCTGGATGAAGAAACGAAAAAAAAGATAGCAGCAGATATTGAACGTCAGGATGCGATCAGTGAGTATCTTTACGAAGAAGGAGAGATTCCAGGCCTGGAAGATCTGGAACCGGAGAAAACGGATGTTTTTTCGGGAACAGATAAAGAACAGAAAATAGAAAACGAACGTTTTATAAAAGAAATACGAAAAGCAGTGCGCAGAGCTCTTCTGAAAACAGGAATAGCGGTTGGCTGTGTTATCCTTGCTGTTATCCTGGGAGCGGTTTTCATATTTCCGAAAGTGGTTTCAGCATTATTTTATGATCCAAATGAAGTTGTCGGGGAGAATTCGGAAAATACAGATATTAAAACTACCAGAATGAGCCTGGATCTTTCTGTATATTCAGAATTGTTTCTTGCGGGAAACAGGAGAGATCAGGTGAATGCTGTTGACAGGGGGTACGGTGTGTATGATATTACAATTCCGCAAACAGTAAGCAGAAATGGGAAGTTTACGTCTGTCAGCGGTAAACTTGTCCGGGGAAAACTTACGTTATATGATAATAATGTGCTTAAGGTTCCTGGCTGGCGTTTTTATCTTCCGGGAGATGAAGAAGCCTGGGAGGCGTGGGAAGTTAATTCTGACGGAACTGAGACGAAGATAGATGGGAAAGAACGGAAAAAAGATAGCATCCGGGCATCTAAAGAGGAGATCGAACAGTACAGTGATACGGACTGGTATACAGCATATGTATCGCTTGATAAACTTACAGATTATAAAGAATTCATCCAATGGGCAGAAGCCTTTTCGAAGAAGGAAAATATGGATCTGGGAGATCTCTGGTGTGCGGTATATACGGACACATATACGAATGTAAACACAGGTTTTGTTCCGGAGCCATCGGGTTCCAGCATGAACTGGGACAGAGAGAAGTACCCGTATCTTTCGCTTCTGGATGATCATGATCCTTATGAAATGATTGATGAAACGGATGAAAAGGTCATGGAGACACATTATATAAGTCTTTTGTCTTATCTTGCAGATCATAGTGACATTATAAAAATGATGGATGTAACAGAAGATTTTGCTGATGGATGTCAGAATATGATCACTTATGTAAAAAAGAACGGATTAAAAATACAAGGTTTTGCTGCAAGTGTACAAAAAGAAACACTTTTGGAATTGTATGAAGAGGATCTGGTAGATTATATTGATACACAGCCGCAGAGTTGAATGTGTGTCAGCTGCTTTTGCACCGCAGGGATGAGAGATCTCTGCGGTGTTTTGTACGGCTTTATGCAGAAAATCACCACAATTCAAGAAAAACACATAAAATATATTGGAAAAAATGAAAGAAAAGGGTATAATGTCTAAGAAAGCGTGACTAATAAATTACAGATAGATTTTTGTAAAATTTAAGAATAATCCAGGAGATGAAAACATGGAACAGCAGCATATGTTTACAAACCGGATGATCCGTAATCTGCTGGTTCCGGTAGTGCTGGAACAGATTTTGAATTCGATAATGGGAACCGCAGATACCATGATGGTAAGTAATGTGGGATCTGCGGCTCTTTCTGCGGTTTCCCTTGTGGATTCCATCAATATACTTCTGATCCAGGCTTTTTCTGCACTGGCAGCAGGAGGAGCTATTGTCTGCGCGCAGTATATCGGACAGAAGAATTATGAGAAAGCAAATATGTCGGCAAGACAGGTTTTGTTTATTATTACGGCGATTTCTGTAGCTGTATCTGCAGTCTGTCTTATTTTTCAGAAGCCTTTACTGCGGCTGATATTTGGTTCAGTAGAAGCGGATGTCATGCGTGCTTCTGAGACGTATTTCTTTTTTACAGCATTGTCATTTCCGTTTATAGCTTCCTATGATGCTGCGGCATCTATTTTCCGGGCGCAGGAGAATACGAAAGGACCAATGATCATTTCCATGATTTCCAATGTAATGAACATTGGCGGAAATGCGGTCCTGATCTGGGTATTTCATATGGGAGTTGCAGGAGCGGCGATCTCAACACTGGTTTCGCGAGTTTTCTGTGCTGTAGTAGTTTTATATCAGCTCAGAAAGGACAGACAGCCTATTGTTGTGAAGGATTACCTGAAGATCCGTCCGGACTGGTCTATGATAGGAAGAATTCTTGGACTTGGAATTCCGTCAGGAATCGAGAATAGTATGTTCCAGCTTGGAAAACTTGCGATCCAGTCAACAGTTTCCACACTTGGAACAGCGGCGATTGCTGCACAGGCTATGACAAATATCCTTGAGAACCTCAATGGAATTGCAGCGATCGGTGTAGGCGTAGGACTCATGACCATTGTTGGCCAGTGTCTCGGTGCCGGACGAAAAGATGAAGCTATCTATTACATAAAAAAACTCTGCGTGATCGCGGAGATTGTTATTATTGTAAGCTGTCTCACTGTATACGCACTGGCAAGACCGGTAACAATCCTCGGCGGTATGGAAAAATCCAGTGCTGCCATGTGCATTCACATGATCACGTGGATCACCATTGTAAAACCACTGGTATGGACCATGGCCTTTGTGCCGGGATATGGACTCCGGGCAGCAGGAGATGTGAAATTCTCCATGATCACATCATGCTGTACCATGTGGGCGTGCAGGTTCTGTCTCTGCATATTCCTCATAAGAGTCTTAGGCTTCGGCCCAATGGGAGTATGGATCGGAATGTTCGCCGACTGGACAGTACGAGGAATTCTATTCACGTGGAGATTCCACAGCCGGCGGTGGCTGAAGCACAAGGTAATTTGAGAAATTACCGTTAGCTTCCAGAAAAGTCAGCTGGTTGTTTTAACTGTTCACTGAGAATGGTTCTATTGGAAAATCAAGGGGAATGTTTATTCATTCGGAGAGGAATAGTAATAACAGGACAGCCTGCTATGCAGGCGCTTCCGTCCCTTATCATCAACCTGACACCAACTAGACAACATCGGCACAACGCTACACTCCCAATACCGCTGAATACATCATCCCTTCAAAATATCACATAGCCAACACCGTAGCTCAGCTGCGTGCCCAGAGGGGAGGAGCGCGAGGAGGGGAAACGGGCTTCGCAACTTTGAGTGCCTCCCCTCCTCGCAAACTTCCACAGCTTAAAAAGCAGAATTATATTATAAAAAGTAAAACACCCAATCAAAAAAATTTTCCTACAAAAAACTCATTAAAGAAAAAGGAGGTGCCAATGCAATATGACTGGTCTGGAAGATAAATACATTATAAAAAACAACAAACGCCTCCGCTATGGCTACACCACCGGTTCCTGCGCGGCAGGGGCAACCCGCGGCGCAGCCAGAATGCTACTCTCAGGAGAAGCTCTTTCAGAAGTAGAACTCCAAACCCCTAAGGGAATCACCCTGAATTTGCAGCTCCATGACATCACCAAAGGTGAAAATTACGTATCCTGTGCAGTCCAGAAAGACGCAGGAGACGATCCCGACACCACCAACGGCATCCTGGTCTATGCAAAAGTCGAAAAGATTTCCGCTGAAGTAGCGAAGAACATTATAGATAATCAAAATACAGATTCAAAAAAAGTAATCATTCATTCCAGCATCATCCTTGACGGCGGCGTCGGTGTAGGCCGGGTCACAAAACCTGGTTTATCTCAGAAGGTGGGCGAAGCTGCCATCAACCCGGTTCCGAAGGCAATGATCCTTCGTGAGGCAGAAGAAGCAGCACAGGAATACGATTACGAAGGGTACCTGAAGATCACAATTTCCGTACCGGAGGGAGAAGAAATCTCAAAGAAAACCTTCAACCCCCGTCTGGGAATTATGGGAGGTATTTCCATTCTTGGAACAAGCGGTATTGTGGAGCCAATGAGCGAGCGAGCCCTGATCGCCAGCATCCAGGTGGAAATGAAACAGCATTTCTGTCAGGGAGAAAATTACATTCTGGTGACACCGGGAAATTATGGGGCTGATTATCTCAGGGAACATATGACGATTCCTTTTGAGAATAATATCAAATGTAGCAATTATGTAGGAGAAACCATAGATATGGCCATAGATATGGGTGTAAAGGGAATCCTTTTTGTAGCCCATATCGGTAAATTTGTAAAAGTTGCAGCAGGGATCATGAATACGCATTCTCACTGCGCAGATGGCAGAATGGAAGTTCTCTGTGCAAGTGCCATACGGGCAGGTGGTACACTGGAATGTGCCCGGGAGATTCTGGAGGCAGGAACAACAGACGAAGCCTTGGCTGTTATTGACAGATATGGGATTCTGGAGGAAACGATGGCTATTGTGATGGAGAAGATACAGTTTTATCTGGATCATCGTTCTTATGAGCAGATCCTGCTTGGTGCAGTGGTATTCTCCAATGTATATGGACTGCTGGGGCAGACCCGGGATGCCAGGAAGCTGATGGGAGCGATTCAGGAGCAGGCAGATGCAAAGACTGACAAATTGTGAAAAATCGAATCAAGGAAGTTCTCTGTGGAGTTGCAAAAAGCAATAAGCAAGGTAGGAACTTGACTATAAAAAACAAACAACAGGAGGAAATAAAAAATGGCAGGTAAATTATACGGAATAGGCGTGGGACCAGGAGATCCGGAACTTCTTACTTTAAAAGCACTTCGTCTTGTAAAAGAGGCAGATGTAGTGGCTCTTCCGGGAAAAGTTCCGGAAGACACCGTAGCATTTAAGATTGTAGAAGGTGCATATCCGGAGCTTGGAAAAAAAGAACTTCTTGCGGTTCCGTTCCCTATGTCAAAAGATCCGGTAGTGCTGAAGAGCTATCATGATGAAGGAGCGGAAAAAGTTAAGGCAGTACTTGACCAGGGAAAAAATGTAGCATTTCTTACCCTTGGTGATCCGACTGTATATTCTACTTATCTTTACGTGCATCACAGACTTGTGGCACAGGGATATGAAACAGAAATCGTCTGTGGAATCACATCTTTCTGTGCAGTTTCCGCACGTTTGAACACAGGTCTTGTGGAGAAGGCTGAGCCTCTTCACGTAATCCCTGCATCTTACCAGATCGAGGATGCGCTGAAGCTTCCGGGAACCAAGGTACTTATGAAAGCCGGAAAGAAAATGAAAGATGTGAAAGCTGAGCTTCTTGCACAGGGCGCAGAAGCTATGATGATCGAGAACTGTGGCATGCCGGATGAGAAGATCTACAGAACTGTGGAAGAAATCCCGGAAGACGCAGGATATTATTCACTGATCATTATCAAAGAAAATAAAGAAAGGACTGAAGAATAGATTATGGTACATTTTGTAGGAGCAGGTCCGGGAGCACCGGATCTTATCACAGTAAGAGGAAAACAGTATTTAGAGGAAGCAGATGTGATCATTTATGCAGGATCTCTTGTTAATCCCAAGCTTCTGGAGTATTCCAAAGATGTCTGCACTATTCATAACAGTGCAAAAATGACTCTGGAGGAAGTGATCTCTGTTATGGAGAGAGCTGAGGCAGAAGGGAAGATGACTGTACGTCTCCATACAGGTGATCCATGTATCTACGGTGCGATCCGTGAGCAGATGGATATTCTGGATGAGAAAGGAATCCCTTATGATTCCTGCCCTGGAGTCAGTGCATTCTGCGGAGCAGCATCTGCACTGAACCTGGAGTACACACTTCCGGATATTTCCCAGAGCGTGATCATTACCAGAATGGAAGGAAGAACACCTGTACCTGCCAAAGAAAGCATTCAGTCTTTTGCAGCTCACAATGCAACAATGGTTATCTTCCTGAGCACAGGTATGCTGGAAGAGCTGAGCTGCAGACTTGTTGAGGGTGGATACCGTGAGGATACACCGGCAGCTATCGTTTACAAGGCAACCTGGCCGGATGAGAAGAAATTTATCTGTACAGTAGGAACTCTTGCGCAGACAGCAAAAGAGAACAACATCACAAAAACAGCACTGATGCTGGTTGGTGATGCAGTAAATGCAGCGCATTATGACAGATCCAAGCTTTATGATCCGGGATTTACAACAGAATTCCGTGAAGCTACGAAATAAGACATGAATATTGCGATTATTTGCTTCAGCATGACAGGACTGGAGACAGGGGAAAAACTTAAAAAAGCATTAACAGAAGAAGGAGAGCAGGTTACACTGGCAAAAAAGAGCCGCTATCTTCCGGACTCTATCGCTGTTTCCACCTCCCAGTGGGCAGGAGAACAGTTTCGGTCAGGGAAAGACGGCGTGATTTTTATCGGTGCCTGTGGGATCGCTGTTCGCAGCATTGCACCATACATTGTTGGGAAAAAAACAGACCCTGCAGTTCTTGTGATCGATGAGTGCGGGAATTTTGTGATCTCCCTTCTTTCCGGTCATCTGGGCGGAGCCAATGAGCTGGCACTTCGCTGTGCTGGATATCTTGAGGCAACGCCGGTCGTCACCACGGCGACAGATCTTCACAGCCGCTTTGCAGTAGATGTTTTTGCAAAAAAGAACGGCTGTGCCATCTTTCATATGAAAGCAGCTAAGGAAGCATCCGCAGCCCTTCTCGCTGGAGAAAAGATCGGCTTTTACAGTGAATTTCCGTGGGAGGGAGAACTGCCGGAAGGACTGGTACTCTGTAACAGAGCTGGCAAGCCCCTGTGCAGGGAGTGTCTTGCTGTATCTTCTGGAGCAGACATTGCACCGCCGGAAACCGGCATCGCAGTAACCATCCACAGAAACTGTCTGCCGTTTCCAAACACAGTCCACGTAGTTCCGCCATCCGCAGTCTTAGGTATGGGCTGCCGCAGAGGAAAGGAAGCTGCTCCTGTCCGGGAAGCAGCGGAAGAATGTCTGAAAGAAGCAGATATATACAAAGAAGCTCTTTGTGCTATTGCAAGCATTGACCTGAAAAAAGAAGAACCAGGTATTCTGGCCTTATCAGAAGCCTGGAGTCTTCCATTTCAGACCTTTGCAGAGGAAGAGCTGAAAGCAGTAAAAGGAGAATTTACTCCGTCAAAATTTGTCGAAAAAATAACAGGTGTGGATAATGTCTGTGAGCGCAGCGCAGTGCTGGCAAGCGGACAGGGTTCACTGATCAGAAAAAAAACAGGCCGGGACGGTGTAACCACCGCTCTTGCAGCCGGAAATCGGAGGATACATTTTGAGTAAAATTTATGTTGTGGGAATTGGCCCGGGTGCATATGACCAGATGACTGGAAGAGCGATCCGTGCATTAAATGAAAGTGATGTGATCATCGGCTACACAGTATATGTTGACCTTGTAAAGGAGTATTTTGCAGGAAAAGAATTCATGACAACACCGATGAAAAAAGAGGTAGACCGCTGTGTACTTGCTTTTGAGGAAGCAAAAAAAGGCAGGACAGTTTCCATGATCTGCAGCGGAGATGCAGGTGTCTACGGTATGGCCGGTCTGATGTATGAGGTTGGAGAAAACTATCCGGACGTAGAGCTTACTATTATCCCGGGAGTTACCGCAGCAACAGGCGGGGCAGCAGTTCTTGGCGCACCGCTGATCCACGATTTCTGTCTCATCAGCCTGAGTGACCTTCTTACCCCGTGGGAAAAGATCGAGGCAAGACTTCTTGCTGCTGCACAGGCTGATTTTGTAGTGTGTCTCTACAATCCGTCCAGCAGAAAGCGTAAGGATTATCTTCAGAAAGCCTGTGATCTGATGATGAAATATAAATCACCTGATACAGTCTGCGGAACTGTTGCACAGATCGCAAGAGATGGCGAGACTGCACAGGTCATGACCTTAAAAGAACTTCGCGACACAGAAGTAGATATGTTTACCACTGTCTTTGTGGGAAATTCCCAGACAAAGAATATCGGTGGCAGGATGGTAACACCAAGGGGATATAAGAATGTATAAAGCCATTGTTTTTGCCGGCACAACAGAAGGCTACGCGATCTGCAATTTTCTTGCAGAGAACGGAGTTTCTGTTTATGCCTGTGCAGCTACGGAGTATGGCGGCTCCCTCCTTAAGGAAAATGAGTTCCTTCATGTCAGTGCCGGAAGGCTGAAAACAGAAGATATGGAGGAGCTTTTCCATAAGGCGGCGCCGGAGGTCGTTCTGGATGCCACTCATCCGTATGCAGCAGAAGTAACAAAAAATATCCGGAAAGCCTGTGAAAATGCAGGGGTAAGATATCAGAGGGTTCTTCGTCCGGAGGGAGACAAAAGCAGTGAAGCTGTTTATGTGGAGAGCCCGGAAGAAGCAGCAGAATTCCTGTCCGGAACAGAGGGAAATATTTTTCTCACAACAGGCAGCAAGGAATTGGCGAAGTTTACCGTGATCCCGGATTACAAAGAGCGTATTTTTGCACGGGTGCTGTCTGTTCCGTCTGTGATCCAGTCCTGTGCGGAGCTTGGTATTGAGGGAAAACATCTCATAGGCATGCAGGGACCTTTTTCAGCAGAGATCAATGAGGCTATGCTGCGCCAGTTTCAGTGCAGTTACCTGGTGACAAAGGATACTGGACTTGCAGGCGGTTTTCCGGAAAAGATCGAAGCCTGTCAGAGATGTGGGGCCACACCTGTGATCATTGGCCGTCCTTTAAAAGAGGAAGGTCTTTCCCTGCCTGAGGCAAGAGGCTTTCTGGCGAAATTTTTCAATCTGAAGCTGTCTCAGAAGATTTCCCTTGTGGGAATTGGGATGGGTGCAGAGAAAACACTGACTCTGGAGGGAAAGAAAGCTTTTGATGAGGCAGAGCTTCTTATTGGGGCAAAACGTATGACAGAAGCCGTACAGAAGCCAGGTCAGAGTGTTCTCCATGAATACCGCAGTGAGAGAATTGTGGAATATATCAAAGCACATCCTGAGTATCGTACGGTTGCCATTGCTCTTTCCGGAGATGTGGGATTTTACAGCGGTGCTAAGAAACTGGTTGATCTTCTGGAAGGCAATGTGGAAGTGATCTGCGGAATTTCATCTGTTGTATATTTTATGGCAAAGATCGGTCTTTCCTGGGATGACGCGAAGATCGTCAGTGCCCATGGCAGAAAATGCAATCTTGTATCACTGATCCGTCATAATCCGAAAGTGTTTTCCATTCTCGGAACAGAGGACGGAGTAGCATCCCTTGCAAAGAAGCTGGTGTACTACGGAATGGGAGAGGTTATCCTTTATGTAGGAGAAAATCTTTCCTATGAAAATGAGAAGATATTCCACGATAAAGCAGAAAATCTTACAGAATACCGTGGAGATGCCTTAAGTGTGGTAACTGCGTACAACGAGGAGGCGACTCCTTTAAGTGCTGTACACGGGATCCGCGATGAGGAATTTTTACGGGGAAAAGCACCTATGACAAAAGAAGAAGTGCGTACAGTTTCCCTTTCCAAGCTGTGTCTTGCAGAAGATTCCGTATGTTACGATGTAGGAGCTGGTACGGGGTCTGTTTCCATTGAGATGGCTCTTCGTGCATGGAATGGTGAGGTCTATGCAATCGAGAAGAAAGAGGATGCCCTGGGGCTTTTAAAAGAAAACAGGCAGAAATTTGCAGTGGATAATCTTAAGATCATACCTGGAACTGCACCTGAGGCTATGATAGAACTGCCTGTTCCGACTCATGCGTTTATCGGCGGCTCATCAGGAAATATGAATGAGATCGTAAAACTTCTTCTGGAAAAAAATCCGGAGGTTCGTATTGTGATCAACTGTATCACACTGGAAACTGTGACAGAAGCCATGAATGCTATCCGTGATTTTAATCTGACGGATGTGGATATTGTGCAGCTTGGTGCAGCCAGATCCAAAACTGTTGGAAGATATCATATGATGATGGGCGAGAACCCGATTTATATTATTTCCTGCAGCGGAAGAGGGGAGGAAGTTTAAGTGAAGATCCCAAGAGTGCT
Source organism: Blautia schinkii (assembly GCF_013304825.1). Lineage (GTDB taxonomy): Bacteria > Bacillota > Clostridia > Lachnospirales > Lachnospiraceae > Blautia_A > Blautia_A schinkii_B. Next base: position 17,408 of record NZ_JAAWUO010000009.1, read on the forward strand.
TCTTGCAGCAGGAGCCAGCGGAAGCGGAAAAACTTTGATCACCTGCGGCCTCCTTCAGGCACTGGTGAACCGCAATTTAAAAACAGCTTCTTTCAAATGCGGGCCGGATTATATTGATCCTATGTTCCACAGCCGTGTTATTGGAACGAAATCACGAAATCTGGACACTTTTTTTACAGGAGAAGACAGAACAAGATATCTTCTGGCAAAAAACGCTGCAGGTTATGATATAGCGGTGATGGAAGGTGTTATGGGTTATTACGATGGCGTTGCGGGAACCACTACGAAGGCCAGTGCCTATGATCTGGCTTCCACCACAGATACACCGGTGATCCTGATCGTCAACAGCCGCGGGATGAGCGTGTCTCTGGCTGCCTATGTAAAAGGGTTCCTGGAATATAAGAAGGACAGTCATATCAGAGGAGTAATTTTCAACCAGATGTCTCCCATGCTGTATCCCAGGATGAAGGCACTTCTGGAAGAAGAATTATCTATAAAGGTTCTGGGATATGTTCCGAAAGTGGAGGACTGCGTGATCGAGAGCCGCCACTTAGGGCTGGTGCTTCCTGAAGAGATACCGGAGCTTAAAATCCGTCTTCAGAAGCTTTCCGAAGTGCTGGAAAAAACTCTGGATATTGACGGGATCCTTGCTCTTGCAGAAGAAGCACCGGAGCTTGAGACATCCGCAGATCTTAAAAGAGAGAATCCGGCATTCGGCTATCATACAGATGAAAAAGTACGCATCGGTGTGGCTGATGATGAAGCGTTCTGTTTCTTTTATGCAGATAATTTCAGCCTTCTGGAACAGATGGGTGCAGAACTTGTACATTTTTCCCCTGTTCATGAGAGCAAGCTTCCGGAAGAACTGGATGGACTTCTGCTCTGTGGCGGCTATCCGGAATTAAACGGAGAGGCACTGGAGAACAACCAGGCCATGTGCAGTGCAGTCCGGGAGGCTATTGCCGGGGGAATGCCCTGTCTTGCAGAATGTGGAGGCTTTATGTATCTTCATCAGGAGATGGAGACTATGGATGGAAAATTCCGTAAACTCTGCGGAGTGATTCCGGGAAAAGCGTTCCGGACGCCGAAACTGAACCGATTCGGTTATATTACCCTTACAGAAAAAGAGGATACAGGACTTGGAGAGATTCCTGCCCATGAATTCCATTATTTCGATTCCACCAACTGCGGAGAAGATTTCCATGCGGCAAAACCGGCATCAAAGCGAGGCTGGGACTGTATTCATAAAGAAGGCCGCCTGATGGCAGGATTCCCTCATCTTTATTATTATGGAAATCCGGAGGTTCCGGCGCGCTTCCTCAGCAATGCACAGGATTATAAGAAGGAACGGAGGCAGAGAAAAAATGCTGAAATATAGTCTGCCGGCACTTGCCATCGGTTTTGTGCTGGATCTTCTCATCGGAGACCCGAGATGGCTTTACCATCCCATCTGTGTGATCGGAAATCTGATTGCAGTACTGGAAAAAGCAATCCGAAAAATTTTTCCAAAAAGCAATGGAGGCGAGCTGGCAGGAGGTTTCGTGATTGTAGTTCTGATCTGCCTGTTCAGCGGCGGTGTACCGCTTCTTGTTCTTCATTATCTTTACCGTTTTCTGCCTGTGGCAGGTTTTGTGCTGGAGACATTCTGGTGCTATCAGCTTCTGGCAACACGTTCTCTGAAGGATGAGAGCATGAAGGTTTATGACCGCCTGAAAAACGGAACTCTGGATGAGGCACGTTATGCAGTTTCCATGATCGTTGGACGTGACACCAGGGAACTGACAGAGACCGGTGTTACGAAAGCGGCAGTAGAAACTGTTGCAGAGAATGCTTCCGACGGTGTGATCGCCCCGATGTTCTATATGGCTATTGGTGGCGTGCCGCTGATGTTCCTTTATAAAGGCATCAACACCATGGATTCCATGCTTGGATATAAGAATGATAAATATCTGTATTTTGGACGCGTGGCGGCGAAGCTTGATGATGTGGCCAACTATATTCCAGCCAGGATTTCAGGATGGCTGATGGTAGCAGGAACTGTTTTTGCAGGAATGGATACAAAAAATGCAGCAAAGATCTATCGTAGGGATCGCCGCAACCACTCAAGTCCCAATTCAGCACAGACAGAGGCTGCCATGGCTGGTGCCCTGGATGTACAGCTTGCGGGAAATGCGTATTATTTTGGAAAATTATATGAAAAACCAACGATTGGTGACCCGATCCGTCCGGTAGAGCCGGAAGATATCAAAAGAGCCAATCGTCTGATGTATGCGGCATCAACACTGGGAGTTGTCGTATTTCTTCTGATCAGCGGAGCAGTCCGGATGATGTTTTTCTGATCAGAAAGAATTATAGCGTTCCGGGAAATCAACGAAGTGAAACATACAGGAGAGTAACCAATGACAAAACACATACATGGAGGAGACGTTTACAAATACAGGAACTGCCTTGATTTTTCTGCGAATCTGAATCCTCTGGGAACACCGGAAAGTGTGAAAAAGGCTATTTGTGACAGCCTGGATCATATTGCCGAGTATCCGCAGGTGGGTAGTGAGCTTCTCAGAGAAAAAATCGCAGAGTATGAAGGTGTTAAGACAGAAGAAGTGATCTGCGGAAACGGTGCGGCAGAAGTGATCTTTACCCTGTGCCGTGCAGTAAATCCGAAGAAAGCACTGATCCCGGCACCTACATTTGCGGAGTACGGACAGGCACTAGCCAGTACAGGATGTGAGCTGGAATATTACATGCTGACTGAGAATGAGGGATTCGTGCTGGGAGAAGCTTATCTGGATATTCTGCATAAGGGTCTGGATATGGCATTTCTCTGCAATCCCAATAATCCTACAGGCATGCTGATCCCGCACCGTCTTTTAAAAAAGATACTGGAGAAGAGCAGGAAGCTGGGAATCCTTCTTGTTGTAGATGAGTGTTTCCTTGATTTTGTAAAAGAACCGCAGGAATATTCCCTGAAACGGTCGCTTTCCGGATTTAATAATCTTTTTATCCTGAAAGCATTCACAAAAAGGTACGCCATGGCTGGAGTACGTCTGGGTTACGGCCTTTGTTCCAATCGTGTTCTTCTGGATGAGATGGAACGGAATGTTCAGCCCTGGAATGTTTCCACAATGGCACAGGCAGCCGGTATTCAGGCACTTTCAGAAACTGAATATGTGGAAAAAGGACGCCAGCTTGTTTTCAGGGAGTCACAGTGGCTGAAAGAAGAGATGACCCGCATCGGGTATAAGGTATTTCCGTCAGAGGCCAATTATATTTTCTTTAAGGGACCGGAGGAGCTTTTTGATTTCTGTCTGCGAAAGAGAATCGTGATCCGCGACTGCAGCAATTATCCGGGGCTTACAAAAGGTTATTACAGGATCGCTGTAAAGACGCATGAAGAAAATGTAAAACTGATTGAAGTACTTGAGGGAGGTATATTATGGCAAAAGCAATAATGGTACAGGGAACCATGTCCAATGCCGGAAAGAGTCTGCTGGCTGCAGGGCTTTGCAGAATCTTCAGGCAGGACGGATATAAGGTGGCTCCCTTTAAGTCACAGAATATGGCACTGAATTCCTTTATTACGGAAGATGGCCTGGAGATGGGACGTGCACAGGTTATGCAGGCCGAGGCAGCAGGGATCAAACCATCTGTTCTTATGAATCCCATCCTTCTGAAACCTACCAATGATGTAGGCTCTCAGGTGATCGTAAACGGCGAAGTTCTTGGAACTATGAGTGCCAGAGATTATTTCAAATACAAAAAGAAACTTGTTCCGGATGTAATGAAAGCCTACAATGCTCTTGCAGCTGAAAACGATATCATCGTTATCGAAGGCGCAGGAAGTCCGGCTGAGATCAATCTCAAAGATGAGGACATTGTAAATATGGGAATGGCGAAGATGGCCAAGGCACCGGTGCTTCTTGTAGGAGATATTGACAGAGGCGGGGTTTTTGCACAGCTGATCGGTACGGTGGAGCTTCTGGAAGAAGATGAAAAAGCCATGGTCAAGGGTCTCATCATAAACAAATTCCGCGGAGATAAGACCATCCTTGATCCTGGCGTCGAGATGCTGGAAGAGAGAAGTGGCATTCCTGTTGTGGGTGTTGCTCCGTATCTTGATATCCAGGTAGAAGATGAAGATAGCCTGACAGAGCGTTTTGATCGGAAACAGGAAGCTGGTGTGATCGATATTGCGGTGATCCGTACGCCAAGGATTTCCAACTTTACGGATTTCAATCCGTTTGAGAGTATCCCCGGAGTTTCCCTCCGCTATGTAAAACATCCGAGAGATCTTCATTCTCCGGACATGATCATCCTGCCGGGAACAAAGAACACAATGGGCGATCTGATCTGGATGAGGGAAAGCGGTATGGAGGCAGCTGTTCTCAAAGAGGCTTCCAGAGGAAAGCTGATTTTCGGTGTCTGTGGTGGCTACCAGATGCTGGGAGAGACTTTGAGCGATCCTCATGGCGTGGAGAACGGTGGCTCCATGAAGGGTATGGGACTTCTTCCTATGGATACTGTATTTGCAGAGAAGAAAACAAGAACAAGGGTACAGGGACATTTCGGAGAGCTTTCCGGTGTGTTTGCACATCTTTCAGGTGCAGAAGTGGAAGGCTATGAGATTCATATGGGTGAGAGCATCCTGAAAGGGGAAGCTGGTACAGCTACCAGGATCACAGACAGCGTCAGCGGCGAGAAGAAAGAAGAAGGTGCTTTTGCAGGAAATGTCTGCGGAACCTATATCCACGGAGTTTTTGACAAGGAGGAATCAGCTGAAGCCATTATCCGTGTGATCGGTGAGAAAAAAGGCATTGATGTGGAAAATATGACAGGTGTTGACTTTGCGGCATTTAAGGAACAGCAGTATGATATTCTGGCAGCAGAGCTTCGAAAACATATGGATATGAAAAAAATCTATGAGATCCTGGAGAACGGGATCGCGGAGGACGAAGAGAAATGAAAGTAGAGCTTGAAAATGTAAAACCTATGGAGATCGAAAAAAGAAGCTTTGAGATCATCACAGAGGAGCTTGGGGACACACCTCTGATCCCTGGGACAGAACTGATCGTAAAACGCTGCATTCATACAAGTGCAGATTTTGATTATGCAAAAAATCTTTGCTTTTCCGAAGATGCTGTGGAACGAGCACTGGAAGCCATCCGTAATGGGGCGTGCATTGTAACAGACACGCAGATGGCAAAAGCAGGAATCAATAAACGTGCACTTGCAAGATACGGCGGTGAGGTGTTCTGCTTCATGTCTGATGAAGATGTTGCTGCAATGGCGAAAAAGAACGGAACAACAAGAGCTACAGCCAGCATGGATAAAGCAGCATCCATGAATGAAAAGCTGATCTTTGCCATTGGAAATGCACCAACCGCGCTGGTTCGTCTTTATGAGCTGATCGAAGAGGGGAAGATTTCCCCTGAGCTGATCATCGGCGTGCCGGTGGGATTTGTAAATGTTGTACAGTCCAAGGAGCTGATCATGCATGCAGATGTGCCTTACATTGTTGCAAAAGGACGTAAAGGCGGAAGTAACATTGCAGCGTGCATTGTGAACGCACTACTTTATATGATCGATAACAGAAGAGATTGATAACCATAATCTTAAAGATTGTCTGCCACGCTTTTCAGAAGCTGGCAGGCAGGCAGAAAATCATTCACAGGAATGGAAGAACAGGAGAGAACAAGGGTGATATCATTCTCTGTTTCGTTTAAGATTTCCAGGCGCAGCCCCTGTAAGCGGGCTGCCTTTTTTAATTGTTCGCCGGTGGATGAACAGGGGATGGTAAGAGCCAGGCTGGTGCCTGCTGCCCCTGTTATGATCTGGCAGTTTTTTCCAAAAGTATTCTTCACGGCAGCAGTGAGAGCTTTCAGCTTCTGTGCATAAAGGCGGCGAAGTTTCCTTGTCTGGGAAAGCATGTGGCCGTCCCGGATGAATTGACAGAGAGCAATCTGTTCTGCCTTGGAAGCTGTCTGATTATACCGGGCTGCTTTTTTTTCGTATAATTCCCGGAGAGATGGGGGCAGTACCATAAAGCTGACACGAATGGAAGGAAGCAGCAGTCTGGAAAAAGATCCGATATAGATTACATTCTCTCCGCCTGCAAGTCCGAACAGGGATGGAGTTGGCTTCTGGAGATAAACGAATTCGTTTTCGAAATCATCTTCAATGATAAGGTGTCCGTTGGCCTCTGCGTGGCGGATCAGTTCCAGACGTCGTTTCACAGGCATGATCTCACCCCATTTGGTCATATGTGCAGGGGATACGTAGATCACATCGCAGGTTTTGTCACGGTAATGGACGTCGAATCCGTAATCCTCAAAAACTGTGCTGCCCTGGATAAAGGAGGGGGTAGGGAACGAAACGGTCTTACGTTCACGGAGCAGAGGACAGAGGATCTGGAGGAGACTTTGGAGACCGGCACCAACCACAATATCGTCTGGAGAGCAGATCACGTTCCTACGTTCCCGGATGTAGTCGGAGAGAACTTCACGAAAATCCTTTTCTCCCTGAGGCTCTCCGTAGGAAAGCATACGTTCATCCTGGCGGAGTGCACTTTTGATATAGCGCTGCCAGAGGTCGAATCGGAAACTCTCCCTGTCAACGCCGGAGGAGGCGAAATCGTAGATACAGGGAATGATGTTCCGGGGATGTTTTTCCAGTGCATGCGGATGCTGTTTTCTGGCAATATCGGTGACATAGTAACCGCTCTGGGCTCTTGCGATAATGTAGCCGTCTGCGGCAAGCTGGAGATAGGCATTCTCAATGGTGGTGCGGCTTAGCTTAAGTTCCTGGGCACATTTGCGAAGAGATGGCATCTTGCTGCCCGGGGGAAGACGGTTCTCCATGATCAGTTTTTTGTAGTAGTGATACACTTCCAGATAAAGATGTTCTTTTTTATGTTCTGCGGATATATTTAACATAGGTATGGTAATTTCCTTCCAAAAATGATTGCGTAAACCTGATGATATATTCTATAATAATACAGAAAAAAACTCAAGACTGGAGAAGTAAGATGAAGAAAATTGCAGTGATCAATGATCTTTCCGGGCTGGGGAAATGTTCACTTACAGCAGCGATCCCTGTTATCTCGGTGATGGGAGTGCAGGCATGCCCTTTTCCTACCGCTGTTTTAAGTAATCAGACAGGCTACGAAACTTATTTCTGTGAGGATTTTACAGATGATATGGAACCATATATGGAACAGTGGAAGGAACGTGGATTTGTTCCTGACGGTATTTATACAGGGTTTCTTTCCGATGAGAAACAGGCAGATAAGATTCTGAAATTTATGGATATGTTTGCAGCAGAAGATACGCTGATCCTTACAGATCCTGTAATGGGAGATGACGGAGAGGTATATCCGATCTATACGGAAGCATTGAGAAGACGTTTTTGTGAACTTGTGAAACGTTCCTGTGTGATCACGCCTAATCTGACGGAAGCACTGGTCCTTCTTTATGGAAAAGAGAAAATGAAAACAGTCTGGAAAGAATTTCAGACCATCACCGGACAGGAACGGCTGGAGCGAATCGAAGAAACCGGGCGAAAACTTGCAGAAGAATTTTCACTTTCCGCAGTTGTGATCACAGGTGTGGATCAGCAGGAAGAGGGAGATACTGTAAAGATGGGAAATCTTGTTCTGGAGAACGGGAAATGTTCCTGGGTTTTCGCGGAGAAAGCCGGAGGCAGCTATTCAGGTACTGGAGATATTTTTGCATCGATACTCAGTGCAGGCCTGGTAAAGGGATACTCTATGGAGGCCTGTGCGGATATGGCAGTGGACTTTATTTCGGCATCTATCAGGGATGCAGTGAAAGAGGGTACTGACCGTAATGACGGAGTATGTTTTGAACTGCATCTTGGCAGGCTGGTCCGATAGAGAATATTGCAGCTGATTTTTTGATCATGGAACAGAGTATTGTTTATGGGAGGAAATATAATGATTTCAGCAGAAGAACAGAAACAGGTGCTCTTTCTTGTAAGACAGACGAAGGATCTGATCTTAAAAGAGATGAAAAATGAGGAAGTTATGGTGAAAGGTGCGGCCAACTATGTGACGAATGTGGATCTGGCTGTACAGAATTTCCTGAATGAAGAACTGGGAAAAGCTTTTCCGGATATTGCCCTGATCGCAGAGGAGAAGGAGAATACGGGACTTTCCGAAGAGGGAACTTACTGGATCCTGGATCCTATTGACGGAACGGCCAATCTGATCCTGGATTTCCGTATGAGTGCTGTTGCGCTTGGACTTTACGAAAAAGGAGAGATCGTTTTCGGAGCTGTGTTTAATCCGTTTACAGATGAGCTGTTTCATGCAGCGAAGGGTGAGGGAGCATATCTTAACGGTAATGCTATTCATGCTTCTTCCACAGAGCATTTCGGGGATGCTGTGATTTCCTACGGTTCCACGCCATATACGAAATCCGAAGCAAAGAATCTGTTTCCGATTTTCTATAATATCTTTATGAAATGCGGGGATTTCCGCCGGACAGGTTCCGCAGAGCTTGATATGTGCTATGTGGCATGCGGAAGAGAGCATGGTTATCTTGAGCGTGACCTGAAACCCTGGGATTATTCTGCAGGAACCATTATTGTCAGAGAAGCAGGAGGCGTGGTCAGGACCTGGAAAGGCGAAGAACCGGTTTATCTGACGAATGGTGATATCCTTGCCTGTGCACCGCAGTTTGAGGAAATCTTGTTGAAAGAACTTGCATAAATCTTCATGCAGGTAATCAGCAGATATTATTGCATAAATAAATACCGGGATCTGCCGGTCTAAAAAAGAGCTGACCATTAGGCCAGCTCTTCCCATTTCTCATAAAGCTCTTCCAGTTCTTCTGCGATGGCTGCTTTTTCGCGGCTGAGCTTCGTACATTCTGCCACGTTGGTACATATATCCGGGAGAACCATGGTATCATCAATTTCTTTATCTCTTGTTTCCAGCTCTTCAATGCGGGCTTCTACTTTTTTCAGTTCAGCTTCCCGTTTTCGTTTCCTTGACTGTTCCTCCTTCATCTGCTGCCAGGAAAGCTTGTTCTCGGAGACTGCTTTTTCTTCCTGCGGAGCTTCCGGGGTATTGATGTCAGGAGCGTAGGCACTGGTCAGCTCTTCTTTTTTCTCAAGATAATAGTCGTAATCACCGATATAATTTACAACAGCCTGATTGGTCAGTTCCATGATCCTGGTTGCTGTCTGATTGATAAAGTAACGGTCGTGGGATACATACAGCACAGTACCGGTATAGCTTACAAGTGCTTCTTCCAGAATCTCCTTGGAGGCAATATCCAGGTGGTTGGTAGGCTCATCCAGGATCAGGAAGTTGGCTTCTGAGAGCATCAGCTTGGCCAGGGAGACACGACCGCGCTCACCACCGGAAAGAGCGGAGATTTCTTTAAATACGTCATCCCCTGTAAAAAGGAAGGCTGCCAGCATGTTGCGGATCTCAGTCTCTGTAAGCGTCGGGTAAGTATCAGAGATCTCCTGGAAGATCGTCTTATCCATATGCAGAACATGATGTTCCTGATCGTAATATCCGATCTGCACCTTGGAACCAAGGGAAATTTTACCGGCATCTGCTTCCAGAAGACCATTTATGATCTTCAGCATGGTAGTTTTGCCTGTTCCGTTGTTTCCGATCAGTGCCACACGTTCTCCTCGTTTGATGTCAAAGGAAATATCGGAAAACAGCGTCTGTCCGGGAAATGCTTTGGAAAGATCCTCTACATGAAGAACATCATTTCCGCTTAAAACACGTGGTTCCAGGGAGATGCGCATCCGATCCTGGATTTCCAGCGGCTTTTCAATGCGCTGTACACGATCCAGCATCTTCTCGCGGCTCTCTGCACGTTTGATGGATTTTTCGCGGTTAAAAGATTTCAGCTTGGCAATAACTGCTTCCTGATGTTTGATATCTCTCTGCTGGTTCAGATATGCCTTATACAGGGCATCGCGAAGCTGTGCTTTCTTAAGCGCATAGGCAGAGTAGTTGCCACTGAAAACTCGGGTCTCACCAGCTTCGATCTCTACGACCTTGGTGACAACTTTATCAAGAAAGTAACGGTCATGAGATACAATAAATACAGCTCCCGGATAGTTAAGAAGATAAGTCTCCAGCCAGGAAATGCTCTCCATATCCAGATGGTTGGTAGGCTCATCCAGAAGCAGGATGTCCGGTTTGGAGAGAAGCATCTTTCCAAGTGCCACACGTGTTTTCTGGCCTCCGGAAAGCTTCTCAATCTGCTTGTCGTAATCTTCCTCTGTGAAACCAAGACCTTTCAGGACACCGGTGAGCTCACTCTTGTAAGCATAGCCGTTTTCCAACTCAAACTGATGAGTAAGGCGGGTGTAAGTTTCCATCAGGTGATTCAGGTCATCGCCTGTAACATTATTCATTTCCTGCTCCAGATTGCGGATGCGACGTTCCATATCAATGATGTGCTGCTTGGTGGTAAGAAGCTCCTCATAAATGGTGTGGTGGCCGTGAATATCCTGATACTGAGCGAGATAGCCGATATTTTTGTCCTTGGATAGAACTACAGTTCCGGAATCTGCGGAAATCTCCTGCATGATGATCCGAAGAAGCGTAGTCTTGCCTGCACCGTTACATCCAATGAGAGCCGCTTTTTCCCGTTCCTCGATATGGAAAGATGCGTTATTTAAGATAACGTTTTCGCCAAAAGCCTTGCATATATTTTGACATGATAAAATCATAAAAACTGTCCTCCTGTACAAAAGATCCTGCCTCTGCCTTTAGAAGACAGGGAAAATCCTCCACCTATTATAACGGAAACTGCCGGGATTTCAAAGAAAAAATCAATTTTTTAAAAAAATATGAAGAAATTTGTACATAACTCACAAGTTTGATTGACAGGAAAATGTCAATTCGGTATAATTAACCTAGTGTAGGACAAGGAGGGAAACTATCGTGGAGACAAAACAAATCTCGAAAGCGGTGATTAAGCGTCTGCCACGCTATTACCGCTACTTAGGAGAGCTGATGGAAGACAATGTAGAACGAATTTCTTCCAATGAGTTAAGCAAGAAGATGCATACCACAGCTTCCCAGATCCGTCAGGATCTTAATAATTTCGGCGGTTTTGGTCAGCAGGGTTATGGCTATAATGTACATTATCTTTATACGGAGATTGGTAAGATCCTGGGGTTGGATACCGTTCACCCGATGATCATCCTGGGTGCCGGTAATCTGGGACAGGCACTTGCCAACTATGTAGATTTTGAAAAACGTGGATTTAAGCTGGTAGGGATCTTTGACGTAAATCCGGTGCTTGAGGGCATTGCGGTTCGCGGACTTGAGATCCAGATGCTCAGTGAGCTTCCGTTTTTCCTTAGAGAAAACAACGTAGAGATTGCCATTCTCACCCTTCCTAAGAATAAAGCTAAGGAAATGGCAGATATTCTGGTAGAGAACGGGATCAAGGCAATCTGGAATTTTGCACATCTTGATCTTGAGACACCGGATGATGTTATTGTTGAGAACGTACATCTTTCCGAGAGCCTGATGACACTGTCGTACAATCTGAGCAAATACAGGCAGGAGCATGTGGAATAACAGAAGTGGAGTATGAGGCTGCCGGAAACGGCAGCTTTCTCTATGTGAGAGGGGAGGGGCCAGAATGAAGAAACTTGTTACCTGCGGGGAAATGAAGAACCTGGACAGTGCCACGATCCATAAGATCGGTGTGGCATCGGAAGTTCTGATGGAGCGGGCAGCATTAAAAGTAGTAGAGGAAACAGAGAAATACCTGGAAAAGAATGAAAAGATCCTGGTAGTCTGCGGAAACGGAAATAATGGCGGTGACGGGATCGCCATTGCCAGACTGTTTTATCTAAAGGGAATCCGGGCAGAATTTTATATGGTCGGAAACAAGGAAAAAATGACCAGGGAGACGACACTGCAGTACAAGATTGCAACAGGTTATCATGTGCCGGAAGTGAATAACCCGGACTGGAGCGAATATACTACTATAGTAGATGCCGTGTTCGGTGTGGGCCTTGCGCGTCCGATCGAGGGACATTATGCGAAGATCATCCATGAGATGAACAGTGCGCGGGCAAAGAAGATCGCTGTTGACATCCCGTCAGGAGTGAACGGAGATACTGGCCTGGAAATGGGAATTGCCTTCAGTGCCGATCTTACTGTTACATTTGCCTATGTAAAAAGAGGACTTTGTTTTTACCCGGGAAGACTGTATGCAGGAAAGATCGTCATAGCGGATATCGGGATCTATGAGCAGGAAGCTGTAAAGGCATCTGCACGCTGTCTGGAGAGAAAAGATCTTAAGCTGTTTCCGGAGCGTGATCCCGGCGGGAACAAGGGAACTTTTGGGAAAATCCTTTTTATTGCCGGAAGTGAGGGGATGTGCGGGGCTGCTTATTTAAGCGCCAGTGCAGCACTCCGGGCCGGAGCGGGAATGGTGAAGATCCAGACAGTGGAAGAGAACCGGATACCGCTGCAGATCCTTTTGCCGGAGGCCATGGTATGCACCCGGTTTGACGAGGAATCCAATGAACAGCTTCTTTCCTGGTGTGATGTGATCGTAATCGGACCGGGGCTTGGAACCTCGGGGGCCAGCCGTGAGAGAGAACAGTGGTTTCTTACGGCTGCTGCCCGGGAGAAAAAGCCGCTTGTCCTGGATGCAGATGGACTGAACCTATTGGCCATGCATCCGCAGTGGAGGGAATTCCTGGGAGAAAATGTGATCCTGACACCTCACATTGGAGAAATGAGCCGCCTTTGCGGCAAAAGCATCCGGGAGATTCAGGAAAACATTGCCGGAACAGCTGCAGGTTATGCAGGAGAAGCTGGCTGCGTATGTGTCCAGAAAGATGCATGCACAGTAGTTACAGATGGCAGCGGAGATATTTATCTGAATATTTCAGGCAATTCCGGTATGGCAACTGCTGGAAGCGGAGATGTGCTTTCCGGTATTCTGGCAGGTGTGTTATGTATGTATCTGAAAACGGAGGAACAGCCTCCAATGGTTTTAAAGGCCGCGTTAGGTGTTTATCTTCACGGACTTTGCGGCGATCTTGCAGCCGCTGAAAAGGGAAAGCGCAGTATGCTGGCAGGGGATATCATTGAAGCTCTGCCACAGGCTTTAGCGATAGGTGAAGAGGAGTCAAAATTATGAAAAAATACGAGAGAGTCAAGGCTCTGGTATCTCTGGATGCCATTGCCCATAACTTTGAAGAAATGCACAGGAATGTAAAAGAAGGAACCAGGATTATTGCGGTGATCAAAGCGGATGGCTACGGACATGGAGCAAGAGCTATCGCAAAACTGATCCATGATTATGATTATATCTGGGGATTTGCCACAGCTACAGCAGAGGAAGCACTGGAGCTTCGGCATGCCGGAATTACCAAACCGATCCTGATTCTGGGCATTGTTTTTGAGGAATATTATGAGGAGCTTGCTGCCAATGATATCCGGATCACCATTTCCGATTTGAATACTGCAGTGGAGTATGCCAGGGCAGGAGCGCGCATTGGAAAAGATGTACATATTCATTTGGCTCTGGATACCGGAATGACCAGGATCGGCTACGCGGATATTCCGGAGAATGCCGTCAGGATCGAAGAAATTGCAAAGATTCCGAATCTTGTGATCGAGGGAATGTTTACCCATTTTGCAAGAGCAGATGAGTTTGACCGTTCTCCTGCACTTGTGCAGCTTGACCGCTATTTGCGTTTTGCAGATCTTCTGGAAAAAAGAGGCGTGCATATTCCGGTCCGCCACTGCTCCAACAGCGCCGGCATCATCCGTGTTCCGGAAGCCAACCTTAATGTTGTCCGTGCAGGAATCACCATCTATGGCATTTATCCTTCAGAGGAGGTTGAGCGTGACATTGTGAAGCTGATCCCTGCCATGGAACTTAAGAGCCACGTATCCTATGTAAAGAATGTGGAGCGCGGAACTGCGGTAAGTTATGGAGGAACTTTTGTTACAGAACGTTTTACCAGAATGGCCACGATTCCGGTGGGTTACGCAGACGGCTATCCAAGACAGCTATCCAATAAGGGCTGGGTTCTGATACATGGAAAAAAAGCTCCGATCCTTGGCCGTGTATGTATGGATCAGTTTATGGTCGATGTCACAGATATTCCGGAGGTAAAGGCAGGCGATGAGGTGACGCTGATGGGAAGAGACGGAGATGAATTTATCAGTGTGGAGACACTGGGAGATATTTCCGGAAGATTTTCCTATGAGTTTGTCTGTGAGATCAGCAAGCGTGTTCCGAGAGTCTATATAAAAGATGGTAAGGAATGCGGTGAAGAAGAAAGCTTCTTTCAGTGATAAAAGAGATCTGTTTTACTGAGAGGTAAAGCGGGGAAAAATTACCACGCATGTATACACAATGAATTTGTGGAAATACTTATCTGTAAAAAGGACTACGGCTTACAAAGAAAAGCCGGACCAGAATCGGAGTGTGAATTGTGTGGTTATAAAAAGAGGGGATATTTTTTACGCAGATTTAAGGCCTGTGGTGGGAAGTGAGCAGGGTGGCATCCGTCCGGTGCTGATCATTCAGAACGATGTGGGCAACCGGCATAGCCCCACAGTGATCTGCGCAGCCATTACATCTAAAATGAACAAGGCAAAGCTGCCGACACATATTGAGATTGATGCATCTGCTTACGGAATTGAGAAGGATTCCGTGATCCTGCTGGAACAGCTGCGCACCATCGACAAGCGGAGGCTGAAAGATAAGGTGTGCCATCTGGACGGAGCTATGCTGGATAAAGTAAATCATGCACTTGAGATCAGCCTGGAGCTTACGTTTTAACCTGTCCTGGTATTCTGATTCTTGACGAAATCTTCCATAAGTGTTATATTTAATCGAGTTGCAATACGTGATCGGTACTTGTAATAAGACATTGTTCAACGAGAGAACAGTAAAAACGAGGAGAGGAAGATAACATGTCAGGACATTCAAAATTTGCCAATATTAAACATAAGAAAGAGAAAAATGATGCCAAGAAGGGTAAGATCTTCACAGTCATAGGACGTGAGATCGTTATGGCAGTAAAGGCCGGCGGCCCGGATCCTGCAAATAACAGCAAGCTTCGTGATGTCATTGCTAAAGCGAAAGCAAACAACATGCCGAACGATACCATTGACCGTGGAATCAAGAAGGCGGCAGGTGCTGATTCCGCAGACAGCTATGAGAAAGCTGTATATGAGGGCTACGGCCCGAACGGTGTTGCCATCATCGTAGAGACTCTTACAGATAACAAGAACCGTACAGCAGGTAACGTGCGTAACGCATTTACCAAAGGTAACGGAAGCATCGGAACACAGGGATGTGTATCTTTTATGTTCGATCAGAAAGGCCAGATCATCATCGACAAGGAAGAGCTTGAGGATGAGTGCGGTGAGATGGATGCGGACGAGCTTATGATGACAGCACTCGATGCAGGCGCAGAGGACTTCAGCGAGGAAGAGGACAGCTTCGAGATCATCACAGCACCGGATGACTTCAGTGCAGTACGTGAAGCTCTTGAGAAAGCAGGAATTCCGCTTGTAGAAGCACAGATCGCCATGATCCCGCAGACATATGTAGAGCTTACCGACGACCAGGCTATCAAGGATCTCCACAGAACATTGGATCTTCTTGATGAGGATGATGATGTCACTGATGTATGGACAAACTGGGACGAGTGATAAATAAATTGAAAAATTAAGGCTTTAACAGAAAAAACCTCATTTTTATGTACAGGATATTTTAGTATCCTGAAAAACATACAAAATGAGGTTTTTTGTTTTTGGACTTCTGAATAGCAGAGTAATATGGTAAAATAAGTATGATATTAAAAAACGGGAGGAAAAAGATGAAAAGGAGATTTTTGCAGAGATTTCTGGCAGTTTCTCTGTCTGTAGCCGTAGTGGGAACAAGTCTTCCTGCATCAGCGGCAGACTTCACAGATGCAGCAGCCGGAAATACAGTGACAGAAGATTCTTTTGAGGATCAGCATACTGATTCTTCATCTGAAACAGAGGAAGACAGCGGACAGGATTCCGCTCAGATCGTACTTACTCCGGAAGCGGAGGAAGAGGAAACGCCAGAACAGGAAGAATCTGGTACAGGAGAGAATGATCAGGAGGAAAATATTTCGTCGGAAGACAATTCGGATGAGGTGGAAGATCTTACAGACCCGTCCGATTCAGAACTTACAATGGAAGAAGAACCAGAGATAAGTCCTGCGGAAGTACCGGAGGAAATTACAGAAGAATCTTTTGATGAAGGAAATGCTGATGGTGCGCAGGCATCAGAAAAAGATTTTACTTATGATATCCAGTATAATAAAGCTTCGATCAGTGGATATACAGGTACAGCCAAAGAAGTAGAGATTCCGGCTACATTAGGTGGTAAACCTGTAGGATGGGTTTCTGAAAATGCTTTTAAAAATAATACCACACTTGAGAAAGTCACGTTTTCAGCGGAGAAGCTGCAAATCAGTTCCAGGGCTTTTTCCGGTTGTACAGCTTTAAAAGAAGTGGTAATCAAAAAATCTGTCAACTATGTAAACGGAGATGCTTTCTCCGGATGTACAGCATTTACTACCATTACAGTAGGAAAAGAAACTGCATTTCCGATCAGCTCTTACTGGGGGGAGTATGTAAAGGATGTTACGGTAGAAGCTGGTAATACTACACAGGAGGTAAAAGATGGAGTCCTTTTCAACAAAGCAACAAAAAATAACGGAAAGTGTCTTGTATATTATCCACCTGCGAAAGATGCACAGGAATATACAGTTCCCACAGACGTACAAGGGCTGGAGAGACATTCTTTTCTGAATGTAAAAAATCTGAAAAAACTAACTATTAACAGCAAGATCACAGGTGGATGGTTTTATGCGATCCAGAATGCTCCGGTACTGGAAGAACTGATTCTTGGAAAAGATTTTGATTTTTCCAAGAAAACAAATCTGTCAGGGCTTTTTGATGGGAGCGATGCGTTAAAAGTGCTGAATATCCAGGCTGTTGATCCGGGATTTGAAACATTCGGTTTCCATGTGCCGGAGATCAGGATCGGAAAAGATGCAGGTAATCTTGAGAATACAGAGATTTACAATATTGGTACAGAGAAATATACACTGGAAGATGGAAATAAATCATATCAGATCTTAAACGGAGCATTATGTAATAAGAGCGGACTTCTTATTGAATATCCAGTACACAGCTCTGCAACAGAGTTTCAGGTGCCAGATCAGGTAACTGACATCGGAAAAAAAGCCTTTGCCGATGCAAAGTACATTACAAAGGTTACAATGGGAGAGCAGGTGATTTCCATAGGCGACTCCGCTTTTTCGGGCTGTAAAAACCTCGTCTATGCAGACATAAGTCCGAAGCTTCGAACTATTGGAAGCAGAGCTTTTGACGAGTGCAGCAGCCTTGAGGAGATCAGTACAGGAAACCAGGTAGAGTTTATAGGGAATGGTGCTTTTAACGGATGTAGCTCTCTGAAAAACATAACGATCCGCAGCAATGCTGAGAATACAGAAATCGGAATGAGCATACTGGATGGATGCAGCTCCCTGAAAGAGGTTATGCTTGATGTGGCAGGAACTTTTAACCCGGAGATCCTGGGAAGACGGGAGATCATAGACACTGTAAATCTGGGATCAAGGATAAAAGTGGATACTTCAGATCTGACTGATTATATCAGTACTGTTGGCAGTTATCATGTAGACGAACAGAATACAGTAATTAAATCTGTTGATGATATGATCCTTACAAAAGACGGTGGGAAAGTACTGCTTTATGCAGGAGCGAGTGACAGGGAAGAACTGGAGATACCAGATGGCGTGACAGAGATTTCCAGAGGTGCTTTCTGGAATGCAGCTAGTCTCCGTAAGATCACTCTGCCGTCAAGTCTTGAAACTGTGGCAGAATACGCATTCGCAGAATGTTCCAGACTGAAAAATATTGAATTCCCGGAAGGAACCAAGACTATTGGGGCAAATGCTTTTGATAATGAGGTTTCTCTGGTCTATGCGGATATTCCGAAATCTGTCACATCAATTGGAAAAAGGGCATTCAGGAATTGTAAGATCCGAGGATACAAGGGAACAGCAGCAGAAACTTATGCAAAAGAAAATAAGCTGGTCTTTATTGACAAGGAGACTATGGATGAAGATGACAGCCCGGTACCGGGAGATTTTGAATCCAGCGAATGGGATGGTGTGAAGACAGAGGAGGTTAAACCAAAGGGCAGCGTCTATACCATTCAGAATGCAGCACAGCTTGCATGGGTATCCAAGGCAGTTTCAGAAGGAACCTCTTTTGCAGGTGCCAGGGTCAAGCTGGTGGCGGATATTGATCTGGCAGGCTATAACTGGATCCCAATCGGAAATATTGAGAATTCTTTCAGTGGAAGTTTTGATGGACAGAATCATACGATCTATAATCTGAAAACAGATACGACCCTGAACCGGGAATATGGTTTTGGATTGTTTGGATATGTATGGTATGAAAAACCGGAGGAGAATGTCTATATCCGGAACATCAACATTAAAGATGCAGAGCTTTCCTATGGAAATGAACAGGGAATCGTAGCCGGTGTTATCAACTGCTATGCCGGTGTAAATTTTACTTTAAGTAACTGTAATACGACAGGAGTCTTAAGCGGTGGAACCCTGGGAGGTATTGTAGGCCTACTGAAATGTGGAAGACTTGGAAACGATGTTACTGTAAAAAAATGTACATCAAAGGCAGATATCACTACAAATGGAGCCGGCGGCGGTATTATCGGTTCACTTGAGGTTACCGGCAGGGACTGGGTAGATGGAGATGGTGATGTTACAGTAGAAGAATGTAAGTTCTCCGGTGTCACCAGTTCAACGGGAAGATACGGAAAAGTTTCCGGCATTATCAGTTACATCGGTCACAGCAACAATTCAAAAGGCACAGTCCGGGTGAAACGCTGCGTCAACGAAGCCGGGATCAATGGATCTCCATATGTTTCACTTGGTGGAATCGTCAGTCAGATTGATGGCGGACAGAATAATGCCAAAGAGATCATTGAACAGTGCGTCAATAAGAGATATGTTTATGGAGGCTATAATACCGGTGGAATCTGCGGTGCAATTCCGGGAAGCACTACGATTTTCCAGTGCTATAATACCGGTACAATAGGGTATGCGGCTCTTGGCGGTTCCATGGGCGGTATAACCGGAAACAGCAGCGGAATCATTCAGGACTGCTACAATGACGGACAGATTCTCCATACATCTGCAATTGATTACAATGGTGGTATTGCAGGACATAATCATAATGTTATAAAAAACTGCTACAGCATCGGTACATTGCCGGAATCCGGAAATTCCAGTGTGGATGTATCGTTTCCGGGTGCGATTGCCTGTTTTAATAACAAAGAAATCCGTCACTGTTACTATAATCTGGAAGAGATTCCGCAGCAGTGGCTTCTGGCTAAGGCAAACTGCAAGGATGAGCCACGTACAGTGTATACTTCTCCTGATAATAAACGTATCGCGAGCGGTGGTCTTACAACTGTCCAGATGAAAACAGCGGGAAGCTATACAGACTGGGATTTCCAGAATGTGTGGGATATGGATTCTGAGTATGCTTATGGCTATCCGGTACTTACAGCGATCAAGGATCTGATCGACAAGCATCCGGACAACGAGGTACATCACAACAAACATAAGAAACAGGAAATCAAGATCACAGTTACAGGAAGGAAAAAGAAGGGTGATAAAAAAGAGCCTCTTCTGAATGGTGCGAAGGTAAGCATCGGCAGGGAAACTGTTACTACAAATGAAGCTGGTGTGGCAACTATCAAGATGGAAGAGAACGGCACGGATATCCTTGCTGTATCAAAAGACGGCTATACTACATATACAAATACAGAATTTAAATTTCCGAAGAACAGGGAATGCAGAGTAACTCTGATCCCGGCAGGGGAAGTTAATGAGTACAGTCTGGGCTCTGTAATTATGAAGTACAATACCAATGAGTATGAGCTTCTGTCTGAGACGAAGACAATTTCAAGGACAGCCAAAGACACGCAGTTTACGATTCAGGCGAAGCCGGCACTTGCAAATAACAAGATCGACAGATATGAACTGGTTCAGGGAAAGAAGGTTATTGCAAGCAGTACAGATGGTCTTTTTAAAGTGAAAAACGGAGATTTTGCGGAAACAGAAACAACAGATAAAAATGGGAAAGTTACATATAATGATGTGGTGATCCAGACTTGCAGTGACACAAAAATAGAATCAACCACAAAGATCAATCTGAAAGTTGAAGAGGATGTAGATAAGACCCTGAGTTATACTTTTGGCAAGGGCCTGAAGTTTACAATTGGAGAAGATGTTCCTATTTTCGGGGGTTCCAGCTTTTCAATGTCAGGCTTTGATCTGCCGGTGTATTTTGTGACAGAAGCTGCTGAAAATAATGAAAGTATGAAGATCAAGGTTGGCATCAATCTTCTGAAAGCTGATCTTAAGGATCCGGAAAAATCAAAAGCATTAAGTGCTTTTGCCAGTTCCACAGCGGAATCCCTGTCAGATCCACTTGGAAAACGCAAGGATTTTCTGAAAGAATTTTCAAAAAATGTAAATAAGAAAAAAGTAGTCGGAATGGGATCAACAAGCCTTGATCTTAAAGTCTATGGTTATGCCGAAGCAACAGTGCCATATAATAATCAGTTAAGTGGTACATTATGTGTGGAACTCAGTGGAGGCTACAGCGGTGAAGGGCAGGTAGTCGGAACTCCGATCGTATACGCCATTGACTTTACGGGTACGATCACAGGAACTGGAAACATTGTTCTTAATTTTGACAGCAGTGCGAAAAACAGTGCTAAAATCGGAATGAAAGGAGAACTTGAGCTTAGCCTTTATGGAGGTGTGGGAGCCGCTTATCTGATATCCGGTGGATTTTACGGAAGCGGAGGACTTGGCGTATCCGGATCGATCTATCCATTTGAAACTTCCGGATTTGAGAATTTTTATCTTAAAGGAAGCATTGGCGTTCAGGGACGGCTCCTTGGTGCGCAGGTGAAATTCCCAATTTTAAAAGGAACGTATGATATTTATAAACGGGATACATCAACCATACGGAGTGCGAGATCGTCCGGAGAAGTAACAGACGTTCAGGAACTTTTAAGTGATTATGACAGTTACGAAGCTATCAGCCGTGACAGCTACGATGAACAGGAATTCTGGGATGGAAATGCAGTATCCACGCAGGCTTCTTCGGGCGAGCGGACATTGGTATCCAACGGTTATCCGGAGATGGCACCTGCGATGTTTACCTGCGGCAGTGATACAGTTATGGTGTTTTTAAATGATGCCAAAGGCAGGGATACTGCTGATAAATCGGCACTTTATTACTCTGTTTATAATGCGGCTAAGAATACCTGGAGCACTCCGGCACTGGTAGCCGATAATAAGACAGCAGATTTTAATCCGCAGGTGGCAACTGACGGTACTCATGCCTGGGTAGTATGGAACGATGCTTCTTCCAGCCTGAAGGGTGTGGATGGAATTACTGCGATCTCTGCAAAAACAGAAGTTGCAGCAGCTGCATATGACAGTACAACACATAGTTTTAAGGCACAGGAGACACTGACATCCAATAATACTTATGAGATCCAGCCGCAGATAACAGTAGTAAACAGCAATCCGGCGATCACCTGGACAGTAAACAGCAAGGGTGATCTGTGGAGAGCAGAAGGTACTAACAGTATTTATGTTGCGCAGAAATCAGGTTCATCCTGGTCAACAAAGAATCTTGTTTCAGTAAAAGAGAGTATCCAGGGCGATGCGGTAGGTACGATCGGAAGTACTTTATATTATGCTTACAGTACAGGTACGCTGAATCAGGGGTCTGCAAGAAAAGGATATATCGTTGATGTTCAGAGCGGATCCAGGACTTCTCTGGAGGGAGAGCAGATTGAAAATCTTCGTTTTGGAAATATAGGCGGAGAGAATGCACTTCTCTGGACAGATACAGCAGGTACTCTTTATACAAGGGATAAATCCAGCCAGACTGCAGTAAATGCTTTTGAAAACGGCGGA
Organism: Blautia schinkii; assembly: GCF_013304825.1. GTDB lineage: Bacteria > Bacillota > Clostridia > Lachnospirales > Lachnospiraceae > Blautia_A > Blautia_A schinkii_B. The sequence goes on from NZ_JAAWUO010000009.1 coordinate 39,488, forward strand.
ATCACAGGTAATGTGCGTCAGGTTATCAAAGGTGAAAACGGTGATGCAGCAATCCTCTTTACAAAGAACGGAGAAAACTGCGCCAATGCATATGTGATCTACTATGACGGACAGAATAAGAAATGGTCCGGAATCACACAGCTTACAGATGCAGCAGATTATGTGGAACAGATTCAGGGTGCATTTGTAAACGGAAAGCTGGTACTTACTTATAATAAGCGAAAAATCGATATTTCAAAAGAAAATGACAATGGAACCAATAATCTGGTAAGCAAGTGTGTAGATCACGGAAAGACCGAGCTGAAAACAGAAAGTGTCAGCTTTGATACATCGAAAGTAAAAGCAGGAGAATCACTGGATCTTACTGTTTCAGTAAAAAATCAGGGAGATAAGACCTGCACAGGAGAAACTGTCAAGATCCTTAAGGGCAATACAGTGGTTCTGGAAACATCTGCAGATAAGACAATCCTTTCCGGGGAGACGGCAGAGATTCCGGTGAAATTTACACTTCCTGCTGACCTGAAACGTACAGAATACAGGGTTCAGGTGACAGAGAAAGGTTCCGCAGCGAATGTTTCAGACAGTCTGAAGACTTCTGTTGTGATCGGTTCTGCGAACTTCCGTGTACAGACAAAGACTTATAAAAATGAAGATATGTATACTATGGCAGCAACTGTATTTAACAATGGTTACGCTTCAGGTCCGGTGACAGCGATTTTCTATGATCCGCTGAATCCGGAAAAAGTCTACGCACAGCAGACAATGGCAAACCTTGCACCGGATGAAGTATGGAATGTATCACTGGATGTTCTTCCGGAGATGGCTGATGGAAGTCAGATCAAGAAAATCGCAGTCCGCGTGAAAAGTAGCAGTGAGCCGGAAGAAAGCTATTACGACAATACCTCAGAAGAAGCGTTCTACTGGGATAGTGATGAACTTCCGAAACCGACCCCAACTCCAAGTCCGAAGCCGACTGCAAAACCAACAGTAGCACCGAAGCCGACTGCGAAACCGACCGCAGCGCCGAAACCGACTGCAAAACCAACAGCAGCGCCGAAACCGACTGCAAAACCAACAGCAGCGCCGAAGCCGACTGCAAAACCGACCGCAGCGCCGAAACCGACTGCAAAACCAACAGCAGCACCGAGGCCGACTGCAAAACCAACAGCAGCACCGAAGCCGACTGCAAAACCGACTGTAACACCGAAACCAACTGCAACTCCGGTTCCGGATGGTGAAAAGACGGTTGTTACGAAGGATACCTTCAAAAACTGGCCTACAACATCAGCAGATATTGAAGGAAATGTCGGAAAGATAGAAGATGATATCTTAAGCGGAACAACCATATATTCTCTTTATTTCTACGGAGATGCACCGGAAATGGCACCAAATATGTTCCGCGGAAGTGCAGTGACCGCTTATTATCCGGCTAATAATCCTACGTGGACAGAGGATAAACTGCAGAGCTACGGAGGCAGCTGGACAACATGGAATCCATGGGATCCGGAAACAAGAACAGTATATGGTGCAAACCTTAAGAAATATGGCGAACTGAAGCTTCGATACACGACCATGCCATATACCGGAGCTGCACAGAAAATGAAAATTTATGTGCGGGACAAGGCATATTTGGGTGATTTCGGAGACCAGTTCCTGACAGAAAACCAGGATTACAAGGTCACCTGGAAGAACAACATAAATGTAGGAACTGCAACAGTAACAGTAACCGGAATAGCACCGAGATACAGAGGAACTCTGACAGCCACATTTAAGATCGTCCAGGGAAGCAACCGGATCACAGCATCCAATGTCAAAAAAATCCAGAGCACAAAGAAACAGACATTTTCACTTGGTGCAAAAGCACTGGATAAGGCAAAGCTGACTTATAAATCCAATAATAGAAGTGTTACAGTTGACAAGAACGGAAAAGTAACCATTGCGGCGAAATTTGCAGGTGCGGCGACGATCACCATAACATCATCTGCAACCAAAAACTGCAAAACAGCAAAGAAGAACATTACAGTAACAGTAAATCCATCTGGCACATCGCTGACAAAATGCACCAACATTAAAAAAAGAAAAGCAGATATCCGGTGGAAAAAGAACAGCTATGTGACAGGCTATGAAATCCAGTACTGTACAAGTAAAACTTTCAAGAGCGGAGTGAAAAAGAAAGTTATCACAAAATCTTCCACAACGAAATATACAGCTGCAGGACTGGCTTCCAAGAAGACATATTATGTAAGGATCCGAACTTACAAGACAGTAAGAGGAAAGAAATATTACTCTTCCTGGAGCAGGCTGAAAGCAGTGAAGATTACAAAATAAGATGTCAGTGTAATATATATGTTTTGGATAAAAACAGAATAAACTGAAGATTTTCGCACATAATACCTCCAGGATTTTGATTCTGGAGGTATTTTTATATATGAAAGAAAACGAAAAAGAAGAGATAAAACAAAAAGAGCTGGATCGTGAGGACAGCCGGAACGGGCAGATCCGGGAGATGGGGCAGGTGGTGCTTGACGGAAATTCAAGGAAGCATAAAGTAGAGCTTCTTACTGTGATCGGGGAGATCGAAGGTCATGAATCTGCACCTTCTCACAGCAAGACGACCAAGTATGAACATGTGCTGCCCAAACTGGCATTAATTGAGGATGATGAGGAGATTGAAGGTCTTCTGATCCTTTTGAATACTGTAGGCGGTGATGTGGAGGCGGGACTTGCCATTGCGGAGATGATTGCATCATTAAGTATTCCCACGGTTTCCCTTGTTCTTGGAGGCGGACATTCCATAGGAGTTCCAATGGCTGTTTCCGCAGATTATTCATTTATTGTGCCAAGTGCGACCATGGTGATCCATCCGGTGCGCCAGAGCGGTATGTTTATCGGGGTGGTACAGACTTACCGCAATATGGAAAAGATCCAGGACAGGATCACAGCTTTTGTATCAGGACATTCCCATATGAAAAGGCAGCGGATGGAAGAACTGATGCTGGATACTTCCCAGCTGGTAAAAGACGTAGGCACAATGCTGGAAGGAGAGGAGGCTGTCAGAGAAGGCCTGATCGATGAAGTAGGAGGGATTCGGGACGCTCTTGACAAGCTGTATGCTTTGATCGAAGAAAAAAATCCCGGAAATAACAGCTTATGTTTGTAACTTCTGGTAAAGTTAGGTTAAACATAACTAATATGATTACACTGCATTGCGGTAAAGAAAATTGACAGAAATTGTAAATCTCCCCTTGCCATATGATAAATTTTAGCGTATTATTAATGAAGGTTTATAATTTGCGCGAGGAGGAAGACCATGTATAAGGTTTTAAAAGCTGAAACACTGGCAGCTAAGATTCATCTTATGGTTGTGCATGCACCACGTGTGGCAAGCCATTGTCTGCCAGGACAATTTATCATTGTGAAACTTGATGAAAAGGGAGAGAGAATCCCGCTTACTATCTGTGACTATGACCGCGAAGCCGGTACAGTTACGATTGTATTCCAGGAGATCGGTGCATCTACTGTTAAGATGTCCGCTCTGAAAGAAGGAGATTCTTTCCGCGATTTCGTAGGACCGCTGGGATGTCCGTCTGAGTTTGTACACGAGGATATTGAAGAACTTAAGAAGAAGAAAATGGTATTTGTTGCTGGTGGTGTAGGTACTGCACCTGTTTATCCGCAGGTTAAATGGCTTCATGAGCACGGTATCACAGCAGATGTTATCCTTGGTTCCAAGACAAAGGATATGGTTATCCTTGAGAAAGAGCTTTCATCTGTTTCCAATCTTTATGTTACGACAGATGACGGATCCTATGGCCGTTCCGGTATGGTAACAAAAACTCTTGAGGATCTCGTAACAAACGAAGGCAAACATTATGATGTCTGTGTGGCAATCGGACCGATGATCATGATGAAATTTGTCTGTCTCCTTACCAAGAAGCTTGGTATCCACACAATTGTCAGCATGAACCCGATCATGGTTGACGGAACCGGTATGTGCGGCGCATGTCGTCTGCAGGTCGGTGATGAGATTAAATTTGCCTGTGTAGACGGACCGGAGTTTGACGGACATCTCGTTGATTTCGATCAGGCTATGAAGAGAAGCCAGATGTACAAGACCCAGGAGGGGCGTGCATTACTGAAACTTCAGGAAGGCGATACCCACCACGGTGGATGCGGACAGTGCGGAGGTGACAAGTAATGGCAGATGCAAAAATGTTAAAAAAAGTGCCTGTAAGAGAGCAGGATCCTAAGGTACGTGCGACAAACTTCGAGGAAGTATGTCTTGGATATAATCAGGAAGAAGCAATGGAAGAGGCACAGAGATGTCTCGGCTGTAAGAAACCGAAATGTGTGGAGGGATGTCCGGTATCCATCGACATTCCGGGATTCATTGAACACATCAAAGAAGGCAACATGGAAGAGGCTTACAAAGTGATCGGATTATCTTCTGCACTTCCGGCTATCTGCGGCCGTGTATGTCCACAGGAGTCCCAGTGTGAGGGACAGTGTATCCGCGGTAAGAAAGGTGAAGCTGTTTCTATCGGTAAACTTGAGAGATTCGTTGCTGACTATGCTCTTGAGCATGATATCAAACCTGCCGGAGCAGAAGTTAAGAACGGACACAAGGTTGCAGTTATCGGTTCCGGTCCTTCCGGACTTACATGTGCAGGCGACCTTGCAAAGGCTGGTTACGATGTAACTGTATTCGAGGCTCTTCATGAGCTTGGCGGTGTTCTTGTTTACGGTATTCCGGAGTTCCGTCTTCCGAAACAGAAAGTCGTTAAGAAAGAAATCGAGAAAGTTAAAGAGTTAGGCGTTAAATTCGAGACAAATGTAGTCATTGGTAAATCCACTACTATCGATCAGCTGATTGAGGAAGAAGGATTCGAGGCTGTATTTATCGGTTCCGGTGCAGGTCTTCCGATGTTTATGGGTATTCCGGGTGAGAATGCCAGTGGTGTATTTTCTGCTAATGAGTACCTTACAAGAAGCAACCTCATGAAAGCATTCGATGATTCATACGATACACCGATCGCAGCAGGCAAGAAAGTTGCAGTTGTCGGTGGCGGTAATGTTGCTATGGATGCTGCAAGAACAGCTCTGAGACTTGGTGCGGAAGTACATATCGTGTACAGAAGAAGTGAAGCTGAGCTTCCTGCCAGAGCAGAGGAAGTTCATCACGCTAAGGAAGAGGGCATCATCTTTGACCTTCTTACTAATCCGAAGGAGATCCTTGTGGATGAGAACGGACATGTAAACGGTATGAAAGTTGTTAAGATGGAGCTTGGTGAGCCAGATGCTTCCGGAAGAAGACGTCCGGTAGAGATTCCTGGTTCCGAGTATGAGATGGATGTGGATACAGTTATCATGTCTCTCGGTACTTCACCTAACCCTCTTATTTCTTCCACAACCAAAGGCCTTGACATCAACAAGAGAAGATGTATCGTTGCTGAGGAGGAGACTGGTAAGACATCTAAGGATGGTGTATACGCAGGTGGAGATGCCGTTACAGGTGCAGCTACCGTAATCCTTGCAATGGGTGCTGGTAAAGCAGGCGCAAGAGGTATTGATGAATATCTGAAAAATAAATAAACAGAAGCTCTGTTTATAAAGAGTCTTCCGGCTGCAGCTGCCATATATGGCACAAGCCGGGAGGCTTTTTTGCTCTTTTTTTAAAAAAATCATGAGAAAAAAAGAACATTTGTTTGATTTTCCTATCAAGTGTGGATTGTAAGTTGTCTGCAATTATGCTATAATGTGTTGGAAAAATTTTTAGAAAAGGAAATATAATTATGTCAGTAATACATGCGATTATATTAGGAATCCTGCAGGGCATCACAGAATTTCTTCCGGTGAGCAGTTTCGGACATCTCTGTGCAGCACAGCATCTGATGGGCGGAACCAGAGGTTCAGGTGCACTTTTTGAAGTAATGCTTCATATAGGAACAATGGCAGCCCTTATCTTATTTTTATGGAAAGATATCAGGAAGATCGGAATTGAGCTGATTGGAATGATCATGGATCTGATCGGTAATGCGAATATTTTTCTTTATAACAGAAGAACAGGAAAGAATCTTACTTATGCCAGGATCGTAACAGGTACTTACCGTAAACTTACTGCACTTCTTATTGTTTCTACACTTCCTACAATGCTGATCGGATATCAGTGTAAACGTCTTATTGTGCGTACAGCAGCATCTCATATGTTTTCTGGTATTGGATTGCTGCTTACCGGAGTAATTCTTCTTGTAGTAGATTACAGCAATATAAATGGAAATAAAGGAACAAGAGAAGCTGACTACGGGGATGCCATGTGGATGGGAATCTGCCAGGGAATTTCTGTATTTCCGGGGATATCGAGACTGGGACTTACTATGAGCGCGGGGCTTTTCTGTGGAATGAGCAGGAAATTTGCTGTAAAATATTCTCTGCTCATGAGCATTCCGGCAGTGATCGGAGCATTTTTTGTTGAGATGGGAGAATTCACCTCAGTAAGCATGACTGTAGGCAGAGGATTTACATACATTCTCGGAATGCTTGTGGCTGGAATTGTTGGGTACCTGGTGATCCGCTTTATGGTGAATCTTGTGAATCAGCTTAAACTGCGATATTTTGCATTTTATTGTTTCGCAGCCGGGATTATTGTACTGGCAGCGAATTATATTTAACCGAATGCGGATGATTTTATCCGCCTGAATTATTAACTGGGAGGAATCTGATAATGGCAGCATCAAAAACAACAAAAAAAAGAAAGAAAAAGACTGCACAGAAGCAGCAGCCTGCCGAAAACAGATTTCAGACCGAAATTCTTATTCTGGTAGTACTTGCAGCATGTATCATCCTGATGATCAGTGCTTTTGGAATGGGCGGTATTGTGGGCAATGCCATCAGCAGCATATCTTTTGGAATTATGGGAATGTGTGCATATCTGTTTCCTGTTGTGCTGTTTGGCGGAGTAGCATTTTTGCTGGTCAACAGTTCGAATCGTCTTGCGTATAAGAAATTTTTTGCGGGGATCGTTTTTTTTGTATTTCTCTGCGGTCTGCTGCAGCTTCTGACAGAAGGTTATACACCCAGCACAACATTTGCAGATTATTATTCTTTAAGCTCTGAGTATCATACAGGAGGAGGCGTATTCGGAGGTGCAATCTGTATTTCCACTGCTTCTGCGTTTGGTGTGGCAGGAGGTGCGGTGATCATTGTGCTGGTACTTCTGGTTTCCCTGATCATTATCACCCAGAAATCATTTTTCGGATTTATGAACAAAATCCTGGATCTGATTTCAGGTGCAGTGGAAGAGGGCAGGGAGGCTTATCTGGAAGGACAGCCTGACCGTGAAAAGAAAAAAGAGCTCCGCAGAAAGCTCCGCGCAGAGAAGAGAGCAGAGAAGATACGTCTTCTTGAAGAGGAACTGGCAGAGGAAGAACTGGCTATGGCAGGATCAGTTCCTGAGACCGCCGGAAAGAAGAAATTCGGGAAGAAATCTGCCAGAGCAGAAAAAGAAAGACAGGCGGCAGTGAAAGCGAACCGTAAGGGAGAGTTTAATCTTCCTTCTTTTCTTGATGAAGAAAAAGCAGAACTTCCGGCGGAGACTGATCTGACAGATAAGGAGAAGCAGGAAGCAGAGGAGAAACAGCCTTCTCATGAAGTTCCGTTGGAATTTCAAATCCATCGATCAACACCTGCACCACAGGCTTTTGAGGAGCCGGAGGAACCCGATTTTGAGCGTGATATCCAGGAAGATATTCCAGAGGATGATTACGATGGATATGAGGATGCAGATATCCCGGAAATGAATCAGATCCTTCCGTCAGAGCCGGTATCTGCACCTGAAAAAAGGCAGAGCCGGGAGGACAGAGCTGTATCTGCCGGTACGAAAGCAGCAGATCAGGAAAAAGCAATACTGACAGAGGAGGTATCCCAACAGCCATCCAGAAACCCGAAATCTTCAAAGGCCGAGATTGAGCATGGGATCAGGAATATCCAGCATGAAATCAGCCAGAAAGAACTTCCTGAGAAGAAACCATATCAGTATCCGCCTCTTAAAATTCTGAAACGTGGGGATGGCAGATCCCAGGGCGATTCGGATGCTCATTTAAGAAAAACTGCCCAGAAGCTTCAGGATACTCTGCATAATTTTGGCGTTAATGTAACTGTAACCAATGTAAGCTGCGGACCGACTGTTACCAGATATGAACTTCAGCCTGAGATGGGAGTGAAAGTCAGCAAGATCGTAAGCCTTTCTGATGATATTAAACTGAACCTTGCTACTCCGGATATCCGTATTGAGGCACCGATTCCCGGCAAGGCAGCTGTAGGAATTGAGGTTCCGAATAAGGAGAACAGTCCTGTTATGCTCCGGGATATTCTCCAGTCTGATGAATTTAAGAATGCCAAATCCAAGCTTTCTTTTGCAGCAGGTAAAGATATTGCAGGGAAACCGGTCGTGGCAGATATTGCCAAGATGCCCCATCTTCTGATCGCCGGTGCTACTGGTTCAGGTAAATCTGTGTGTATCAATACTCTTATCATCAGCATTCTTTATAAGGCAACACCGGATGAAGTTCGTCTGATCATGATTGATCCGAAGGTAGTAGAGCTGAGTGTATACAATGGTATTCCGCATCTGTTTATTCCTGTTGTCACAGATCCGAAGAAGGCTGCAGGTGCTCTGAACTGGGCTGTTTCTGAGATGACAAGCCGTTACAATGCTTTTGCAGAGTACGGAGTGCGTAATCTTGGAGAATATAATAAAAAAGTTGCAAATATGCGTGTTCCGGAGGGAGAAAAAGCTCCTGAGAAGATGCCGCAGATCGTGATCATCGTAGACGAGCTTGCGGACCTTATGATGGTAGCACCTGGTGAGGTGGAGGATGCTATCTGCCGTCTTGCACAGCTGGCCCGTGCTGCAGGCATTCATCTGATCATTGCAACGCAAAGACCGTCTGTAAATGTCATTACAGGTCTGATCAAAGCGAATATGCCGTCCAGAATTGCATTCTCCGTGTCTTCAGGAGTGGATTCCAGAACGATTCTGGATATGAATGGTGCGGAAAAACTTCTCGGCAAAGGAGACATGCTGTTTTATCCGCAGGGATATCAGAAACCTGCCAGACTGCAGGGGGCGTTTGTGTCTGATGAAGAAGTCAGTGCTGTTGTAGAATATGTTTCTAATAAGAATCAGGGAGCAGTCTATGACACTTCCATTGAGAAGCAGGTGAATACTGCCAGCGCAGCAGGAGGAGCCGGTGGAGGTGACAGAGACGTATACTTTACAGATGCGGGTAAGTTCATTATTGAGAAAGAGAAGGCTTCCATCGGCATGCTACAGCGTATGTTTAAGATCGGATTTAACCGTGCTGCAAGGATCATGGACCAGCTGTGTGATGCTGGCGTTGTAGGCCCGGAGGAAGGAACCAAGCCTCGTAAAGTACTGATGTCAGCAGAAGAGTTTGAGAATTATCTGGAGGAGAACGGCTGATGAAGATAAGCATTCTTACTGTAGGGAAAATCAAAGAAAAATATTTAAGAGATGCGATCGCAGAGTATTCCAAGCGGCTCAGCCGTTACTGCAAGCTGGAGATCATAGAGACAGCCGATGAGAAAACACCGGACAATGCCAGTGAGACAGTGGAGGATTCCATCAGGAACAAAGAGGGTGAACGTCTTTTGAAATATATTAAGGATGATGCGTTTGTGATTACCCTGGAGATTGCAGGAGAACAGCTCACTTCTGAGAAATTTGCAGAAAAGATCAACAATCTGGGAATCAGGGGAAACAGCCATATCCAGTTTGTGATCGGAGGTTCCATAGGACTTGGAAAGGAAGTGCTTAAAAGATCCGACTATGCTCTCAGCTTTTCCAAAATGACATTCCCGCACCAGCTGATGAGGGTGATCCTTCTGGAACAGATCTACAGAAGCTATCGCATTATTAACGGTGAACCATATCATAAATAAAATATCTGCTTTAAAGGAAGAGACCGTTTATGCCAGAACAGAGACATACCGCGCGAATTTATGCGATCAGCATAAATTCTGTGCATCGCGAAGCGTGTTACTGAGAACGGAGCGAACAGTAATTTGGCAGTGCCCAGCAGTATTTCAGGCGAAACAATAACTTGACAATTCCCTGATTTGTAGTATGATAAGAAAAGAGTAGCACTCGAGATAAAAGAGTGCTAATAATACAGAAAGAAGGAAATCATTATGGCATTAAAACCAGTTCAGGACAGAGTCATCGTGAAGTATTTTGAGACAGAGGATAAGACAGCATCCGGCATCGTACTTCCGGATAGCTCCAGGGAGAAGACACAGCAGGCAGAGGTTATCGCAGTAGGCGGCGGTAAGGTCGTAGACGGTAAGGAAGTACCGGTACAGGTGAAACCGGGCGACCGTGTTATCTATGGTAAATACACAGGAACTGAGATTAAATATGAAGGTGAGAAATATCTGGTGATCAATGCCGATGATATTATTGCCATTGTAGAGGAATAATGAAGAATTTTTACCGCAATTTTCTGAAACTGTGTTCCATGCTGGTGCTGCAGAATGTTGTGACTTTAAGCGTTAATCTTGCAGATAATATCATGCTTGGTGCATTCAGTGAAACTGCATTATCCGGTGTAACGACCGTGAATCAGGTACAGTCCGTCTTTCAGCAGCTGCTTATGGCACTGGGAGACGGACTTGTCATATTTGGCAGCCAGTACTGGGGAAAGAAGGAAACGCAGCCGGTAAGAAAGATCAGTGCCTGAGCCATGCGCACAGGCCTTTTTATTGCCCTGATCCTGTTTATTCTGGCGAGCTTTTTTCCGAGACAGCTGCTTGGGCTTTTTACAACAGATCAGACGATCATTGAGGCAGGAATGTCCTACCTGACGATCATCCGGTTTACATATTTTTCTTTGCCATTACTCAGATACTGCTGGAACACTTCGGTGTGTGGAGATCGCAGGGATTGCATTTGCCCTGTCTGTAATGACGTTGGTGATCAACTGTACCATTAACTGGATCCATCTTCGGGATTTTCGTTACAGAAGTCCTGGAGATTTTTATATAAAAAATTTCTTGACGCATCCTGTTTCTACAGGTAGAATAATACATAAGATTTTATCGAAATGCAGTGAGAAAATCCACATATATTTCCGGATAAACTTGACAATGAATAGAAGATATAGTACTATTTTACCTATATCATACTAACCCGGTGGGAAAATGGAGATATTCACTGGATCAGAGGAGGAACTAAGAGATGAGAAAAAAAGTACTAGCAGCACTTCTTGCAGCTGCAGTAGCAGGAACTACAGTTTTTGCAGGAACAGCGGTTTTTGCAGCAGAGAATACAGAAGAAGCCAAGGCAGAGGGCGGTAATATCACTATTGCAGAGACAGCAGACCCGCAGAACATCAATCCACTTTATGTTGTAGATCAGACAAGCTTTGATATGATGCAGGCACTGTATAGCCCGTTTTTTGAGATCGTGAACGGAGAGATGTATTACGGAAACGGACTTTGCGAGAGTGTAACAGCCAACGATGATGCCAGCGAATTTACCCTGAAGCTGAAAGACGGACTGAAATGGCATGATGGTGAGCCGCTTACAGCAGATGATGTTGTATTTACCATGCAGGTTCTGGTAGATGAGAAGCAGAACGTACCATATGCTTCTTATGGATATGTGAATGACAAGGCTGTAGAGGCGGAGAAGGTAGATGACCTTACAGTGAAACTTTCCCTGGGTTCTTCTTCAGCAGGTTTTCTCGGTGGACTAAGCCAGGTTTACTGCATTCCGAAACACATTTATGAGGGTGTTGAGAACATCGGTGAGAGCGATCTGAACAATAATCCGGTAGGAAACGGACCGTTTAAATTCGAAGAATATAAATCCGGCGAGTACTTTAAAGTAACGAAATTTGATGACTATTTCCAGGATGTAAACCTGGATTCCATCACATTTAAGATCGTTAAGGATTCTAGCTCTGCCAACGCAGCACTTGCAAGCGGCGATCTGGATGCACGTCTGATCAGTGCAGATGATTATGATACAGTCAGCGCATATGATAACGTAAACATCAATACATATAATTCCGGAAGAGTTAATGCGATGTTTATGAACGAGCTGAACGAGGATCTTCAGGATGTAAAAGTACGCCAGGCTATCGCATATGCCCTGAACAAAGAAGAGTTCTGTCAGTTTGCATTCCTTTCCGAGGATTACGCAGAGCCTGCAGACTCCCTGTTTACACCGGATACTCTCTACTATGCAAAACCGGACAACACTTATGATAATGATCCGGCTAAGGCACAGGAGCTTCTCTCTGAAGCAGGCAAGACAAGCCTTTCTCTGAACCTGATGTATATTTCCACAGATAAGACCATGGAGAGCGAGGCACTTTACGTACAGTCTGCACTGGCTAACGTAGGAATCACAGTAAATCTTCTTCCGACGGATGAGTCCACCTTCAAGAACAAAACAAAGGATCCGGAATGTGCAGACTATGATCTGGTACTCAGCTTCTATACTTTAGGAGAGGAGCCGAGCCTTTATGCAGATATGTGCTCTTCTGACAGCCGTTCCAACTACTCCAGGATCAAGGATACAGATCTTGATGCACTGTGGGAGAAGGGCAACAGTACAGCAGATGAGACAGAGCGAGGTGAGATATACAAGGAGATCCAGAACACCATCAACGATAATATGTATATCTACCCGATCGCATACTCCAACGGATTCTATGCTGTAAACAAAGAGTTCGGCGGTTTTGATGAGTGCCTGTTAAAAACTATTTACTATGATTACTCCAAAATCTATACACTGGCTGAATAATAAATAAACAGCTGTTGTCTGCAAAGAACAGATAACAGCAATAAACACGGAAAAGGAAGAGGCTGACGCGGTTTTCTGCGCCAGCCGATTTCCTGTTTTCGAGGAAATTAAAGGAGGTACATTTTGAAGAAGATCGTAAACCGTCTGATACAGTGTATTCTTACTCTGTTTATCGTTTCCGTCCTCTGTTTTGCCCTGACAAAAGCAGCTCCGGGAGACCCGGTCCTTACTTATGTAGAGCCGAACATGAGTGAAGAGTACATTCAGAATTTAAGAGAAAGCTTAGGTCTTACAAAGCCCTTATATGAGCAGTATTTTCTGTGGCTTGGAAGGATTTTACACGGAAATTTCGGAAACTCCCTGATGAATAACCGTCCTGTTCTTACACAGATGCTGGAACGTCTTCCTGCAACTGTGATCCTGATGGGAACCAGTATGCTTCTGGGATTTCTCATTGCCATTGTCCTTGGTCTGTATTCCGGAAAAAACAAGAACGGCATCCTGGATAAGATCACCAGTCTTTTCTGTTATGTGGGAATTTCTATTCCGACTTTCTGGTTTGGAATCATGCTGATCTATCTTTTCAGCGTTCATCTCCATATCCTGCCAAGTATCGGTATGCATTCCGATGGGAACCGCTCTTTCGGGGATCTGGTCCTTCATATGGTAATGCCATGTGCAGTCCTGACTTTTGCGAATGCATCGCAGTACATCCGGTACTTAAGAAGCAGTACCATCACAGAGATGTCCTCAGACTATGTTATGGTGCAGAAGGCTTACGGAATGAAAGAATCCGGAATCCTTTTCCGCCACGTTCTGAAAAACGCCATGCTGCCTATGATCACAGTCCTGGGAATGAGCCTGCAGTCACTGGTATCCGGTGCCATTATCACAGAGCAGGTTTTTGCATGGCCGGGAATCGGTCAGCTGGCAGTTACAGCAGTTATGCAGTATGATTATCCACTGATCATGGGAATCACCATGTTTACTGCACTTCTTGTGGTACTGGGAAATCTGCTGGCAGACATTCTGTATGCAGTTTTTGATCCAAGGATCCGCAAGGCCGGATGTTAGGAGGTGAAGGAACATGAGAGAAAATATCTGGAAAAACATCAAACTTGGTTTTAAGACAAATAAACTTGCAGTGGTAGGTGCAGCAGCTATTATCCTGCTGGCACTGATTTCCATTTTTGCTTTTCTGTATCCGGTGGATCCCAATGCCATCAGTGCAACAGAGAGACTGAATGCTCCTTCCATGGCGCATCTTTTCGGTACGGATGATATGGGACGTGATTATCTGGCCCGTTGTATTTACGGAGGAAGAGCATCCCTTCTGGTGGGATTTCTTTCCATGGTGCTTTCCACAGCCCTTGGTGTGGTCATTGGTTCTGTCAGCGGCTTTGTGGGTGGAACCGTGGATGCAGTACTGATGCGTCTTGTTGATGCTCTGATGAGTCTGCCTACATTCCTGATCATGATCGTTATGAATGCATTCCTGAAACCCGGACTTCAGAATATTGTCCTGATCATTGGTTTTCTGACCTGGATGAACATTGCCAGGATCGTCCGCGGTGAGACAATTTCCCTTAATGAGAGGGAATATGTAGTCTACGCAAAAATCTCCGGACAGAAAAAAATTGCTACGATCATCCATCACATCCTTCCGAATATCATGCCGACGATCATTGTAGCTGCGACCATGAACATTGCAAATGCTATTTTGATGGAGTCCGCATTAAGCTTTTTCGGCCTAGGAATCCAGCCGCCGACAGCTTCCTGGGGAAGCATGCTCAGCAATGCACAGCGTTACATCCAGCAGGCACCGTACCTTGCGATTTTCCCTGGAATCCTGATCCTGATCACAGTTATCAGCTTTAATTATCTGGGTGAGGTTCTGCGAAAAGTATTCGAGCCTAAGTAAGGAGGACATCATAAATGGAAAAATTACTGGAAGTAAAAAATCTGAAAGTGTCTTTCTTTACAGATCTTGGAGAGGCACAGGCAGTAAAAGATGCAGGTTTTGCCATTGAAGAAGGCGATTTCTTCGGCATTGTAGGAGAGTCAGGAAGCGGAAAAAGTGTGACAACAAAATCCATTCTCCGTCTGGGTCCATCCAACTGTAAGATCAAGGGTGGAGAGATCCTGTTTAAAGGCGATGATATCCTGAAAAAAAACGAGGCCGAGCTTCGTAAGATCCGGGGCGGCGAGATCGCCATGATCTTTCAGGATTCCCTTTCCGCGCTGAATCCTGTTTATACAGTTGGAAGCAAGATGGTGGAGCTGATCCGCCGTCATACAGATATGAACAAAAAAGAGGCAAAAGCCCGTGTGCTGGAGCTTCTCACAGCTGTCGGCATCACAGACCCGGAGAAAGCAATGCGCAGCTATCCCCACGAACTTTCCGGCGGTATGCGCCAGCGTGTGATGATCGCCATGGCCATGAGCAGCAATCCGAAGGTTCTGATCGCAGATGAGCCGACAACGGCTCTGGATGTTACTATTCAGGCACAGATCCTGCATCTCCTTCTGGAACTGCAGAAAAAGAACAATATGAGTATCATCCTGATCACTCACGATCTGGGCGTTGTGGCACAGACCTGCAAGCGTGTAGCAGTTATGTGCGGCGGCTATGTGGTGGAAGAAGGAACCGTGGAAGAGATTTTTCTCCGTCCGGGACATCCGTATACACAGGCACTGATCGCCAGCATGCCACGTGTAGGCGGAACGTTTGAGCAGTTTCTTGAAAGAGATCTTTCTGACGGAAGCGGAAATCTCTGTCCATTCCTCAACCGCTGCAAATATGCAGATAAGACCTGTGAGGCCTGTCTTCCGAAATATTATGAAGCTGCAGAGGGGCATCGTATCCTCTGTCACAGAAGGGAGGAGAACAAATGAGCAAGCCATTAATTGAAGTAAAAGATCTGAAAGTGTATTTTAAACAGAAATCTCCGAAACTTCTGTCATTCAAGCCGGGCATCCTGAAAGCGGTAGATGAAGTTAGCTTTTCTATTGAAAAAGGAAAGACATTTGGGCTGGTAGGGGAGTCCGGAAGCGGCAAATCCACCATTGGAAAAGCAATCTTAAGATATCATAAGCCAACAGGCGGTGAAATCCTTTACGAGGGCACAGAGATCGGAAACATGGGAGAAAAAGAGCTTCTTCCATATCGTAAAAAAATGCAGTCTGTTTTCCAGGACCCGTATTCATCCCTGGACCCAAGCCATACAGTGCAGGATATTATCTGTGAGCCTATGGAGATCCACAAGATGTATACTCCAAAAGAACGAAAAGACCGTGCAAAAGAACTGATCCGTGTTGTAGGACTGAAAGAACAGGATCTTCTGAAATATCCTCATGAGTTTTCCGGCGGACAGAGACAAAGAATCTCCATTGCAAGAGCACTTTCCGTGCAGCCGGAGTTTGTAGTCTGTGATGAGCCGATTTCTGCACTGGATGTTTCCCTGCAGGCGCAGATCGTTCAGATGCTTCAGGATCTTCAGGAGAAATACGGCCTTACTTATCTGTTTATCAGCCATCAGCTTCAGGTTGTACAGAAGATCTGCGATGAGATCGGAGTGCTTTATCTGGGAAATCTTATGGAGATTGCAGATGCAGACAAACTGTATTCCAATCCGTTGCATCCTTATACAAAAATGCTGATCTCATCCATCCCGGTGCCAGATCCAAGAGTAAAAACGCTGGATCAGATCGTTACAGATACTGGTGTTCAGTCAAGAACTATCAGCGGATGCAGGTTCCATAACCGCTGCCCGTGGTGCGAGGAACGGTGCAAAATGGAGACACCACATCTTCAGCAGGTGGAACCAGGGCATATGGTGGCATGTCATAAATATGAGAAAGGAAAAGAAAAAAGTTGAACAAACATATATACGATAACTATCTTTCCATCCTCAGAGAGGAAATGATCCCGGCCATGGGCTGTACAGAGCCGATCGCCCTGGCTTACGGAGCTGCGAGAGCCAGAGAAGTTCTGGGAAAAGAGCCAGAGCGCATCGTGGCAAAATGCAGCGGAAACATTATCAAGAATGTCCGCTGTGTGATCATCCCCAATTCCGGGGGATTAAAAGGAATTCCAGCAGGTGTGATCCTTGGCGCAGTTGCAGGGGATGCTTCCCTTGATATGGAAGTACTTTCCAATGTGACGGACGAGGGTCGGAACCGGTGCAGGGAGCTTCTGGATAAGGATATCTGTAAAGTAGAACTTCTTGACACACCTGTTGTCCTCCATATCGTTATTGAGATGGGAGCCGGGAAAGACAGCGTCAGTCTGGAAATCAAATACGATCACATCAATGTGACAAAGATTATAAAAAATGGAGAGATCCTTCTGGACGAGGATCAGGCGATGGAAGAGAGAGAAGAGGCAGACAGGTCGCTTCTGGATCTGGAAAATATCAGGGAGTTTGCAGATACTGTAGAGCTTTCTGAGGTAAAAGAACTTCTGGATACCCAGATCCGAAGCAACATGGCCATTGCCCATGAAGGAATGACAGGAAAATATGGTCTTGGCATCGGCCGCGTGATCCGCGAAAATTACTCCCATGATATGCTTACCAGAATGAGAAGCCTTACAGCAGCAGCTTCTGAGGCAAGAATGGGAGGCTGTGACATGCCGGTTGTGATTAACTCTGGAAGCGGAAATCAGGGAATTGCCTGTTCTGTTCCTCTGATCGTATATGCAAGAGAGATGGAACTGCCGGATTACAGTCTTTACCGGGCACTGGTATTTTCCAATCTTTTAACTGTATATCAGAAGTATTATATTGGCAAGCTTTCTGCCTTCTGCGGTGCAGTGTCTGCTTCCTGTGCAGCAGGTGCAGCTATCACCTACATGGTAGGAGGAAGCATTTCCCAGATCAAAAAGACTATTGAGAACACTTTGGCCAATATTCCGGGAATCATCTGCGATGGCGCAAAGATCTCCTGTGCAGCAAAGATCGCAGCCAGCCTGGATGCAGCTTTTCTTGCACACCATCTGGCTATGAACGGTCAGTCCTATGCACCGTACACAGGAATCCTTAAGGAAGAAACTGCCGAGACTATCAGCTGCGTGGGTCAGATCGGTAAGGATGGAATGAAAGAAACTGACCGGGAGATCCTGAAGATCATGCTGGAGCAGTAAAAACATAATATAATAGAATGAAATCCTTCCGTTTGCATTTATGTACTGAATGACGGAAGGATTTTTATGTTTTACGGGACTGCAGATGGTTTGACTTAAACCGGTATTTCGGCTATACTGAACAGGAACGATGCCGGAGCGGAGCTGGCATACGGCATATATCATATAGAAAAGGTTGGATTTATGGACAACGAATTAAGAATTGCAATACTGATCGATGCAGATAATATATCAGATAAATACATCAAGATCATCGTGGATGAGGTAGCTAACATCGGAATCGCAACATACAAGAGAATTTACGGGGACTGGACAAGTGCCCGTCTTTCCTCTTGGAAAAAAGTCCTTCTGGAAGATTCCATCATTCCCATCCAACAGTACAGCTACACAACGGGCAAGAACGCTACGGACTCAGCCATGATCATTGATGCCATGGATATTTTGTATTCTGGAAATGTGGATGGTTATTGTATTGTCTCATCTGACAGTGACTTCACTCGCCTTGCAGCAAGACTTCGTGAATCCGGGATGCTGGTACTGGGAATGGGCGAGGAGAAAACACCGAAACCATTTATCTCTGCCTGCAACCAGTTTAAATATCTGGATCTTCTTTACCGCAACCAGCAGGAAGAGGAGAAGAAAGAAGCCCAGGCAACAGCAGCAGAGGCGAAAAAAGCCGGAAATAATGGCAGCAAGCAGAACAGTTCCGGATCTAAAAAGAATAAAGATCTCAAACGTGTGCGTAAGGCTATCAATGCCATTATCGAGAAGTTTTCAGATGAGGAAGGCTGGCTTTCCTCCGGTCAGCTGGGGGATCAGCTGGGAAAACGTCTGCCTGATTTTGATGTGCGTAATTATGGTTACTCCAAGCTTACTCCATTTATCAAATCACTGGGAAATTATGAGGTTGGCAGGATCCCTACAGGCAGCGGTGGAAGAAAGCAGATCTATTTTCGCATCAGGGAGGAGCAGTGATGAAAAACTATATGGCACCAATGGAGGGTGTTACCAACTGGGTTTACCGCAATGCGTATCATGATTGCTTTTATCCCATGGATAAATATTTTACCCCGTTTATCACTGCCAAGCCAAACAAGAGACTAAGCAGTAAAGAAATAAAAGAAGTATCCCCGGATACGAATGGAAATCTGCCTGTGATCCCACAGATCCTTACCAACAATGCAGAAGATTTTATCAAAACAGCCCATATTTTCCGGGATGAATACGGCCATAAAGAAGTGAATCTGAATCTGGGATGCCCTTCCGGTACTGTGACAGCCAAGGGAAAAGGTGCGGGTTTCCTGGGAGAGCCGGATAAACTGGACAGATTCCTGGATGAGATCTTTAAAGGAACAGATATGGAGATTTCCATCAAGACAAGAGTGGGGACTGACTATGAGGAGGACTGGGAACGTCTTCTTGACATCTATGCAAAATATCCTGTAAAAGAACTGATCATCCATCCACGTCTTCTGAAGGATCATTACAAGGGCACACCAAGATATGAACTGTTTCAGAATGCACAGGAGAAATTAACGGTTCCCCTGGGATATAACGGGGATATTTTTTCTGTGGAAGCATATCAGGAGATCAGGGTAAAGTTTCCAGATGCAGACAGCTTTATGTACGGACGTGGTGTGATCGCCAGGCCGTATCTTCTGGATGAGATTATGAGAACAGACGGAAATGAGGAGAATTTCAACCGCCAGGAAACTTACAAGCAGAAAATGCGCCAGTTCCATGACCGCATCTATTGCGATTATCAGGAATATCTTTCAGGAGAACGAAATGTACTGTTTCGCATGAAAGAACTGTGGAGCTACATGGCTCCAGGATTTACAAATTACGCAAAATATCTGAAAAAGATCAAAAAGTCTCAGCATTTCGGAGATTATGAGGCAGCTGTGATGAGCCTTTTTGGAGAACAGGAGATCATCTGAATATGGATATCAAAGAGAAATTTGAAGAATTTATAGCCCAGTATCCGATTTTTGAGTACAGGCTTTTAAATGCAGCGGATGTTTCTGTACATGAACGTGTGCGGACAATCTGCAGGGAGGAATGTGAGCGCTACGGAAGTACCTGGGCCTGTCCACCGGCAGTGGGAGAGCTGCCGGAATGTGAGAAAAAGATCCACAGTTATTCGAAGGCAATCTTCTTTTCCAGTGTTGCGGAAGTATCAGACATTATGAATATGGAAGAGATGCTTTTAACAAGAAAAGCCCATGAAGAGCTTACAGAGAAGGTTGGAGAATTTTTTAAAGAAGAAGGATATGAAACGTTCATCCTTTCCACAGAATCCTGCGATTACTGTGAACGGTGCGCTTATCTGGATGGCAAACCCTGCCGTTTTCCGGAACACATGCACCCCTGTCTGGAAAGCTATGGTGTTGTGGCAAATGAAATCGTAGAGAGAGAGCAGATGGAGTATAATCTTGGTGGAAATACCATTCTCTGGTTTTCCATGGTGCTGCTCCGGAAATAACAGTCTTAAGGCATTCACTCGAAAAATACATACTGTCAGATCCTCCGGCATAGATTAGTGATAAAGGCCGGGGGATTTTTTATGGGAAAAATAATGAAAATGCTGGAACTTCCCGGTGAGACTGTCTTTCGGGAGACCCAGGTGATCCTCACAGGAAAACGCCAGGCATTGATCGAAAATTATCGGAGTATCTTAAGCTGTACCAGAGAACAGATCGTGGTCCTTACAGCATCCGGCCGGATGGTTATCTCTGGAAAAAGGCTGGAGATCGTCAATTACACGAAACTTGAAATGTGTATCCGCGGGCGGATCGAGAGTATGATTCTGGAGGAGGGGCGGAAAAAATGATCCCAGGTTTTGTGCGGGTGTCCGTCATAGGCGAACAGTGCGAGCGTTTTCTGAATCTCTGCAGAGGCAGGGATATGGAACTTCGAAAGATTATAAGAACCGGGGAAAAAGAATTTCAGGCTACCCTGAAAGTGAAAGATTTCCGAAAGATCAGTCCCCTTCGGCGAAAAACCGGCGTACATATCCATATCCTCCGGAAAAAAGGCCCTGTTTTCTGGCTTCTGGCTGCCAGCCGGCATAAAATGCTTCTGTCCGGGCTTTTACTGGCGGTCTGCGTATTTATTTTTCTTTCCGGAAGACTGTGGAATATACATATTGAGGGGAATGTTATGAATCCTACACAGCAGCTTCTGCAGTTTCTGGAAGAAGAAGGGATCACATATGGAATGAGCAAAAGAAAGATTCGATGTACCAGCCTTGCAGAAGCTATGCGGAGAAAATTTCCGGAGATCACCTGGGTATCCGCGAAGCTTTCGGGAACTCAGCTGATCTTTGAGATCAGGGAAGGTACACTCCCTCCTAAGGAGCAGAAAGAGGAAGACTCCTGCAGCCTTTTTTCGGAGGTGGAAGGCACTGTGGAAAAAATTGTCACTCGCAGGGGGACGCCTCTTGTAAAAGAAGGGGATTCTGTGGAAAGAGGACAGGAACTTGTTTCCGGGATCTTAAATATCACGGATGACAGCCAGGAAGTAATGCGGTACGAATACGTTCATGCAGATGCAGATATTTACATCCGGCATAAAGTTTCGTATTACGACACGTTTCCGCTGGACGTTGAGAAAAAAGTTTCCACTGGAAAAGCAAAGAAATTTTTTTTCCTGCAGATAGGAAACCTGCGGCTGGATCTGTCTCCCGGTGAAAAGAAAAAAGAAGACCGGCTGATCCAGGAATATCCGGCCAGGATCACGGAGAATTTCAGGCTTCCGCTGCTGGCGGGAACTATTATGGTTCAGGAGTATACACTGAAAAAGGAAACTCTTACAGAGCAGGCGGCAAAAAAACAGGCGATTCAGAAGCTTTATATTTATGAAGAAAAATTAATACAAAAGGGGGTTCAAATATCTGAAAATAATGTTAAAATAGAAATAAATCATCAGGACTGTGTCAGCAGAGGGACTCTTTGCGTTATCGAGAAGACCGGAAGAGAAGCCTCCACGGAAAAAAAGACACAGCCAAAAGAAAGGACACCAGAGGATGGCTAGCAGCATTATCGAATTATATGTGGATGTGCCGGCAGACCGCCAGGCGAATATTTTCGGACAGTTTGACGAGCATCTGAAGCTGATTGAACGAACCCTGAACGTAACGATGATTTTCCGCGATGGTTCTCTGAAGATCCTGGGAAGCCAGGAGGGAGCTTTGCAGGCGAAGGCAATCGTAGAGGAACTGAACACTCTTGCGGGAAGGGGCAACACCATCACACAGCAGAATGTGAATTATGCACTCTCCCTTGCCATGGAGAAGATAGGCTCCGTGATGGAGGAGATTGATAAAGATTTTATATGCAACACGATACAGGGAAGGCCCATTAAGCCCAAAACCATGGGACAGAAGGATTACGTGGAGCAGATCCGCAGGAAGATGATCGTTTTCGGTGTAGGACCTGCAGGAACAGGTAAGACATATCTTGCCATGGCTATGGCAGTCACTGCTTTCCGTAATGAGGAGGTTTCCAGGATCATCCTTACAAGACCGGCCATCGAGGCTGGAGAGAAGCTGGGATTTCTTCCGGGAGATCTTCAGAGTAAGGTAGACCCTTATCTCCGCCCTCTTTATGATGCACTTTATCAGATCATGGGAGCAGACAGTTTTGCCAGGAATATGGAGAAAGGTCTAATTGAGGTGGCTCCTCTTGCTTACATGCGAGGACGTACTTTGGATAATGCTTTTATCATTCTGGATGAGGCGCAGAACACCACACCCGCACAGATGAAGATGTTCCTGACCCGAATCGGTTTTGGATCCAAGGTGATCGTCACAGGTGATGCTTCCCAGAAGGATCTTCCAAAGGATGCACAGTCCGGTCTGGATGTGGCAATGAAAGTATTGAAGAAGATCGATGATATCGGTTTCTGCCAGCTGACCAGCAAGGATGTTGTGCGTCACCCGCTTGTGCAGCAGATCGTACAGGCTTATGATGATTATGAGAAGAAACAGAAACCTGTGAAATCCCGTAAAGATGACAGGTACGCGATAAAGAACAAGGAGTACAGAAGATGACCATAAATATCGAATATGAGACAGATCAGGAACTTGGCATCGATTATGCAGCACTGGCATCCCAGGTTGCAGACAAGGTTCTTGAGATGGAGAAATGTCCATATGACGGACAGGTGAATCTTGTCCTTACAGATAACGAGGAGATCAAGAGAGTGAACACAGAATTCAGGAATATCCAGGCACCTACAGATGTCCTGTCATTTCCCATGATCCCTTTTGAGACTCCGGCAGATTATTCTGTTGTGGAAGAGGACGAGTCTTATTTTGACCTGGACAGCGATGAGCTTCTTCTTGGAGATATCATGATCTCTGTTCCGAAGGTTTTTGCCCAGGCAGAGGAATACGGACACAGTGTGACAAGGGAGTTCTGCTTCCTGGTAGCGCACAGTATGCTTCATCTCCTTGGATATGATCATATGACAGAAGACGAAGCAAAAGTTATGGAGGCCAAACAGGCCTCAGCTCTTAAGGAGCTTGGAATCAATCGATAACCCCCGGATGGATAGCAGGAAACATACGCAGTGTTTCTTTTAAGATCCTAAATCAGATTGAAGGAGGTAATATATGAGAATGAGAAAGACAGGTGTTCTGACAGGTATCATGGTGGCATGTGTGTGCATGACCCAGACAGCCCCTGTATTTGGGGCACAGCAGGATCTGGTAGGTTTTGTCCCGAATAAGGAGAACCAGACGGAAACCCAGGTAAAGAGCTATCTTACAGGTGAGAATGTTCCAGAGAGTATCGGCCGCCGGAGACCTGTTGCAGTAATGATGGGCAATAACAGCTCCGGAGCACCGCAGAGCGGAATTGGTCATGCAGGTGTTGTTTATGAAGCACCTGTGGAAGGAAATATTACCCGTCTTATGGGAATTCTCGAGGATTATGATGATCTGGAAAGAATCGGCTCTGTCCGAAGCTGCCGTGATTATTATCTCTTCTATGCCAATGAATTCAATGCGATCTATGCACATTACGGACAGGCAGCCTATGCCCTTCCTTATCTGGATCAGCATGTAATCGATAATCTGAACGGGATCAAGATGGGGAATCTGGCTTTCTTCCGCACAACGGACAGGAAACCGCCGCATAATGCCTATACTGATGCGGCGCATCTTCAGGCAGGCATTGAGGCGATGAAATACAGTCAGGAATATACGGAAGATTATACAGGCCATTATCTTTTTGCAGAGGATGGTGCAGAGACAGTTCCTGCAGATGGCATCACTGCAAATCTTGTAAAGCTTGACAATTTTACAGATAATCATCCATGGTATGAGTATGATGAGGCATCCGGTGAATATAAGCGCTTCCAGTTTGGAAAGGAACATGTGGACCAACTGGATGATAAACAGCTTACCTGCGATAACATCATTTTGCAGTATTCGTCCTGCCCGGCTTACGATGCTAACGGATATCTGAATATTGATGCGATTTCCGGCGGCGAAGGCAGGTTTATCACAAAAGGAAAGGCAATTGATATCCGCTGGGAGAAAGATTCTCCGTGGGGGATCACCCATTACTATGACAAAAATGAACAGGAGATTTGTCTGAATCAGGGTACGACATGGGTAGAGATCGTGCAGAATGACCGGATTGATTCCATCACATATCAGTAAATTTATATTATAAAAAGAACGATCCGGGCAATGGAACAATTGTCCGGATCATGCAATAAATAACAGATATCAGGAGAAACAAAGAACATGAATGCAAATTACAGAGAACGACTGAAAGATAAGAAACGCATCGTAATCAAGATCGGATCTTCTTCCTTGATTCATGCTGAGACAGGAAGATTGGATTTTCGCAAGCTGGAGATCCTTGCAAGAGAGATCAGCGATCTTCACAACCAGGGTAAGGACGTAGTCCTGGTATCTTCCGGAGCCATTGCTGTAGGGGCAGCAGCTCTTGGGATGAAGGGAAAACCGGCAGAACTTGAGAAGAAACAGGCATGTGCGGCAGTAGGACAGGCCAGACTGATGACCATTTACCAGAAACTTTTTGGAGAATATAATCAGATGGTGGCGCAGATCCTTATGACCAAGAACACCATGGTCAATAACACAAACCGCAGAAATGCCCAGAATACGTTTAATGAGCTTCTTGCAGTAGGCGTTATTCCTATCGTAAATGAGAACGACTCCGTATCTTCCTATGAGTTTCAGAATCTTGTAAAATTCGGAGATAATGATACTCTTTCTTCAGTAGTTGCCGCTCTGATCGGTGCAGATCTTCTGATTCTGATGTCTGATATTGACGGACTTTTCACAGATGATCCCAATTCCAATCCTGATGCAGAATTTATTGACATTGTAGAGAACATGGATGATAATATGCGTAAACTTGGCAAGTCCTCAACAGGAAGCAACGTAGGAACCGGTGGAATGGCAACCAAGCTTACAGCTGCTATCATTGCCACAGCAGCGGGAGCTGATATGGTCATTGCAAACGGAAACGATTTCCACAACATTCACAGGATCGTGGATGGCAAGAGCTGCGGAACTTTGTTTGTAGGAAGCAAGAAGGAAGAATTTTTCCTGATTGATTATATTGAGAAATTACTGTAAGAATAATTTTCAGATAGAAAAAAGAGGAGACGGTTTTATTATGATGGACAATATCAAGATTGATAGAATCAATGCACTGGCACATAAGCAGAAGAGTGTAGGCCTTACAGAAGAGGAGAAAGTTGAACAGGCCAAACTTCGAAGGGAATATCTGGATGCGGTAAAAGGCAGCCTGCGTGCACATCTGAACAATATCGATATTAAAGAAAAAGATGGAAGCATTACCAATCTGGGAGAAAAATATGGAAGAAAAAAAGGAAATTAGAAAAAAAATCTTCAAGGCAAGAAAAGAGCATAGTGATGAATGGATTCAGAAAAAAAGCCGCGTGATCACAGAGACGCTGACAGCTCTTCCTGAATATAAAGAGGCAGAGCGGATCATGGCATATGCAGATTACAACCATGAAGTCATCACCCGCTATATCATTGAGCAGGCATGGAAAGACGGCAAGGAAGTGGCAGTTCCCAAGGTATTCGGGAAAGACATGGTGTTTTATAAACTGACTGATTTTTCCCAGCTGGAATCCGGTTACTTTGGGATACCGGAGCCAAAGGAAGACGGCGAGATGGTTTCCTGGGAAGCTGCAATGATGGTCATGCCGGGAGTTGCTTTTGATGTGAACTGCAACCGTGTTGGTTATGGCGGAGGTTTTTATGACCGTTTCCTTGAGAAACATCCACAAATCAGCCGGGTGGCAGTGGGATTTTCTTTCCAGATTCTTCCGGAAGTTCCCACAGAGCCTACAGATATCCGACCGCAGGTGATCGTGACAGAAGAGAAGATATACCGCGACGCACAGTAAAAACTGCTGTAATAAGAGTAAGAAAGGCAGGAATATTTGGAAATGAATGAAATGCTTGAAAAACTGGGACAAAACGCAAAAGATGCAGAAGTTGTCCTTCGAAATCTTTCCACAAATGACAAGAATAGAACACTTGAGATTGTAGCACAGGCGCTTGTAGACCACACAGAAGAGATCCTGAAAGCCAACGCTCTGGATATTGAGAATGGAAAAAATAACCAGATGCCGGAAGGTCTGATCGATAGACTGATGCTGAATGCCGACAGGATCGAGGGAATGGCAGATGGCCTTCGCCAGCTTGTAGGACTGGAAGATCCTATCGGTGAAGTGACAGGCATGAAGAAACGTCCGAACGGACTTCTGATCGGACAGAAAAGGGTTCCTCTTGGTGTGATCGGAATTATCTATGAGGCACGTCCAAATGTAACTTCCGATGCTTTCGGGCTTTGTTTTAAAACCGGAAATGTTGTGATCCTGAAAGGCGGAAGTGATGCTATCTATTCCAATACAGCCATTGTAAAATGTATCCGTGAAGCACTTGTTTCAGTAGGAATCACTGAGAATGCGATCCAGCTGATCGAAGACACTTCCAGAGAGACAGCTGCGGAATTTATGAAAATGAACCAGTATGTAGATGTTCTGATCCCGCGTGGCGGAAGAGGTCTTATCAAGGCTGTTGTGAACCAGAGTACCATTCCTGTCATTGAGACTGGAACAGGTAACTGCCATATCTATGTAGACGAGACTGCGGATCTTCAGATGGCAGCAGATATTGTGATCAATGCCAAAACTCAGAGAGTTGGCGTATGCAATGCCTGTGAATCTCTTCTTGTAAACCGCAAGGTGAAAAATGCTTTCCTTCCGGTACTGGCAGAGCGACTGAAAGAGAAGCATGTGGAAGTGCGTGCAGATAAAGATGCGGGTGAGCTGATGCCAGGAGCAGTTGCTGCAACAGAGGAAGACTGGGGAACTGAGTATCTGGATTACATACTTTCTGTAAAAGTGGTAGATTCTGTAGATGATGCCATTGCCCATATCAATAAATACAATACTAAGCATTCGGAGGCAATCATTACCAACGATTATGCACATTCCCAGAAATTTCTGGATGAGGTGGACGCAGCAGCAGTTTATGTAAACGCATCTACCAGATTTACAGACGGAAACGAATTCGGCTTTGGTGCGGAGATTGGAATCAGCACCCAGAAACTTCATGCAAGAGGGCCGATGGGACTTCTTGCCCTGACAACAACCAAATATATTATTTACGGAAGCGGACAGGTTCGTCCGTAAGAGATTAGGCCGGCAAGGGAGAAGTGGAGCGGATTTTTGTGTCCGCTTTACTTTTTTTCAGTGCTGTGCTATACTTTTTTTAATTATTGATTTAGACAGACTAACTCATAACAGGAGGACATATAAAAATGAAAAAAAAGCAACTTTTTGCAGTCCTGCTTGCCGGTTCCATGACAGTTGGAATGGCACCTTCCGCAGCTTTTGCTGCGGAAGATACAGGAGCTGGGTCAGTAGCCGCAGAGGCGCAGGTCACAGACGATAATACAGATGCTGAAGATACTGCAGATAATACGGACGACACTGCCGCAGCGGAAGCAGAGGCACAGGCTGCAGCAGAAGCACAGGCCGCGGCGGAAGCAGAGGCACAGAAACAGGCAGAAGCACAGGCTGCAGCAGAGGCAGAAGCACAGGCCGCAGCAGAAGCAGAGGCACAGAAACAGGCAGAAGCACAGGCCGCAGCAGAAGCCGCTGCGAAAGAAGCCGCAGAAAAAGGAACGATCGTTACTACAGAGGCAGAACTTCATGCAGCAATCGAAGCTGCGACAGCTGTTGACACTTCTACAACTGCAGTTACAGAGGCAGAGCCGGCCAAAATCGTGATCAGCGGAACAATCGAGCTTACAGGTTCCGTAACGATCCCGGCGAATAAGAGTATTGCTATCTTAGGAGCAGACACTCAGGCGTCTATTGAACGTGCAGACAGCTTCAAGGGCAATCTATTTGAAGTAAGTGCCGCCAGTGCACTCTATATGGCTAAGAAGGATGCCACTGAGACAGATACAACAGTAGGAACACTGACTGTAGACGGATCTGTTACGGACGGTTCAGCAGCAGAGGGCTCTCTGGTCCATGTTGCAGCAGGAGCGAATTTTTCCCTGACAACAGGCGTAACTCTGACCAATAACAATACAACTGCAAGAGGAGCTGCTATTTTCAATGAAGGCGGAAGCGTTCTGATCACAGGTGGTACGATCACCGGTAATAAATGTGACAACGGAGCTGTATACAGCACAGGTACAATTTCCGTGAAGAAAGGTGAAGGAGCAACAGATTCAGAGCCGAGCATCACAGGTAATACCAAAGCAGACGGCACAACTCCAGCCAATATCATTCTTTCAGGCGAAGGAAAGATCGAAGTGAAGGGAGAGATCACAGATCAGGCAAAGATCGGATTTTCTGTGGAGAGTCCGGCAGCAGATCTTACAGTGATTACCAAGGCTGATGATCTGACAGATACAGATGTATTTGCCGCAGCCCTTAAGAATCTTGCATCCCAGTATGAGGGGGATACAACGAAATTTACAGTAGATGCAGCTACAGGTAAGCTGGCAGCAGCAGAGGTAACGAAACCTGTAGTATCTATTGAGAGCTCAGAATGGAAGAGTGGAACAACTGCAACAGCAGTGATCACATCTGATAAGGATGGACAGCTGTATTATAAATGGGTTGCAGAAGGAGCAGAAGCACCAACATTTGATACATCCAAGGATGGTGAAGCTGTTAAGGCCGGTGAGAAACATTCGATCAAGCTTGAGAATCTTACAGGAAAAAAAGTTATCCTCTATGTACAGGTTAAAGACAGTGAGGGTAATCTCAGCGAAGTGAAGAATACTCCTGTTATCTTGTCAGAAACTCCTAAACAGGCTCCGAAGATCACAAAAGCAGCCTTCTCCAAATGGAACAGTATTTCAGAGGCAGTAGTTACGATCACTTCTGACAAGGCTGGTCATTACTATTATAAATTAGTAAAACATGGAACAAAAGTTACATCCATTGATACAAGCGGAAAAGGTACAGCGATCAGTGCAAATAAAGCGACATCTATTAAGCTCAGCAATCTTGATACAAAGACCAGCTATGATGTCTATGTATGTGTTAAGGACAGTGATGGTCTTGTCAGTGATTTGAAGAAGATTGAACTGAATCAGAGCAAACGTCCGACTCCTAAACCGTCACAGGCTGTCAGCATCGATGTTAAGTGGACGGGATTTCAGTGGACTGCACACGATTCTGCATCTGTAACACTTCGTACAAATGTTACAGGTACATGCTACTATACATGGGCAGAACGCGGATCTGACGGAAAATCCGATACTCCGAAGAAAGATGCGATTACTAATAAACAGGCAGTAAGTAAAGATAAGAATTTTACTATTTATCTGAGTGATCTGAACACAGATAATGGTATTGATCTGTATTTCTATATTAAATCAAGCAAAGGTGCGGAAAGCGGCATCAAGAAAGTAAGATTTGATCAGAGCAAACGTCCGGCTAAAGGTGATGATAACCATAAACCAGTAACTCCGAAGGTAAACGAGAGTATATTAAAAGGTCTGAACAGTGCTATGGAATTCTATCCTAATACATTCTACGATTTCCAGGTAATCGGAGCCGGAACAACTAATACCAATCCAGGAGAGGGCGATGTAAAATGGGAGCCACTCTACTGGAGTACATCTGCAAATCCGAAAGATGATCAGAAGCACAGTACCTGGAAGATTGGATCCACAAAAGGAATTAGTAAACAGGGTACATATAACCTGTATGTATTCTTCCAGAAATGGGTTTATACAGGCGGTCAGTGGACAGAGACAGATACTGTCGAGTCAGCAGTATATCAGTTCAGCTCTGTAGCGATCACGATCACACCGTCTGGTACAGGTACTCCGGGATCATCCAACGGAAATGCAGATGGCCAGACAGGTTCTGATCCGGATGCAACTGTAGCAGGAGCAGCATCTGCAACATCCTCCAACGGCGGCGATGGAACTACATCCAAGAATGCTGTTTCCACAGCGGATAATTCACCGATCGGAACTATGTCTGCCCTTGCAGTTGCCTCTATCCTTGCAGGAGGATATGTAATCGTGAGAAGAAGAAAAAAAGACATCTGATCACAGAACAAGTAAGATAACATAAAAAAACACCGGTTATTCCTGATTGAAAAGGAGTAACCGGTGTTTTTTAAGTTATGAAAAAAAAGTACTGAGATTTTAAAGATTCTTTTTCTTATAAATAAACCAGGATGCAGCCACACTGAATGCAACCAGATAAGCGGTCAGTATTAAAATACTGATATAATTTACAGCTCCGCTGGAAGCAATGGTGCGGATCAGGTGACTGGTCTGTGAAAGCGGAAGTGCAGCTACAAAATTTCCAAGAAATCCTGGAATTTTTTCTGTTGAGAAGAAAGTGTTGCACAGAAATGCCATTGGCATAATAATATAATTGGAAAAACGCGGAACATCCGCATGGTTTTTGGCAAGGAAAGAAACCACAACACCAATGGCTGAAAAAACAGCACCATTAAGAAACATTACCAGAAACGACCAACCGTTAAAAACAAGTCCTGTTTCAATCGGCATGGTCAGGAGAAGGATGATTCCTCCTGCATAAAGTCCCCGGAGACTTCCTCCAATGATCTGGCCTGCAATAAACTGCCACAGAGGAGTGGGGGAGATCATAACCTGGTCAAAAGCCTTTTCATAAAGACGCTGCACATTTAAGTTCTGTGCAATGGCGTTAAAACTTCCGTTCATGGTTGTCAGTGAAACCACGCCAGGGATCAGAAAGTTCAGATAAGGTTCTCCGTGGGAAGAAGTCTGGATTCCCATTCCGAAAACAATCAGATACATCAGTGGCGCGATCATGGCTGCCAGCGTGATCTTATAGAAATCCCGTCGAAATTCCACCCATTTTTCCCATAAAATAGTAAGTATTCCCATGATAATTCATCGTCCATTCTTATTAAATTGTATATTTATGCAGTAATCAGATCAACGCTGCATAAGGTGTCTTCCGGCCCGTTCCACAAAAACATCCTCAAGGGTTGTCTCACGCAATGTGCACTGTCCGTCCAGAGAGGACAAAAAAGCAATCGCTTCCGACCGGCTGTGGAAGTAGTGACTCTTTGCACCTTCCGGCGTCTCCTGGTCTACAGTATATTTACCAAGTCTTTCAATCAGGC
Organism: Blautia schinkii; assembly: GCF_013304825.1. GTDB lineage: Bacteria > Bacillota > Clostridia > Lachnospirales > Lachnospiraceae > Blautia_A > Blautia_A schinkii_B. The sequence continues at coordinate 71,144 of NZ_JAAWUO010000009.1, forward strand.
CTGCAGGAGTGTTGATTTCCTCCAGTTTTCCGTGATCCATAAGTGCCACCCGGTTACAGAGAGACTGTGCCTCTTCCATGTAATGGGTTGTCAGAAGGATGGTAAGGTTCTTGCCGTTAAGCTGGCGGAGAAGATTCCACATCTGTCGTCTGGAAAGAGCATCCATACCTGCTGTAGGCTCATCCAGAAGCAGGATCTCCGGGCTGGTAAGAAGGGCACGGCATACCATTAGCTTACGTTTCATACCGCCGGAAAGCTTGCGCACTGTTCTCTTCCGGAACGGAAGAAGTCCGCAGAAATCAAGAAGCTCTTCAGTTTTTACCTTGATCTCTTTGCGTGGCATAAAGTAAAGACGTCCCTGGTATTCCATGATCTCATCCATGTTCATATCCTGACGCATGGAATATTCCTGTGTGATCACGCTGATCTTGCGTTTCAGATCCGGTCGGTTGCGTCCAAGTGTCTGTCCGTCAATAAGGATCTGACCTTCTGTGGGCAGGAGCAGAGTGGAAAGCAGACTGATCGTGGTGGTTTTTCCGGCACCATTAGGACCGAGAAGACCAAAAAATTCGCCGGTTTCAATGCGAAGATCCAGAGAATCCACAGCAGTAAAATCGTCGAATTTTTTTGTGAGATTTTTAGTTTCGATCATCTCTGTTCATTTCCTTTCTTTTGTATGCAAATTTCTTTTTATTATACTGGATAGCGACCGATAATTCAACAGAGAATCCACTTCTTTACAGAAAACAGGTGGTGTGCTATAGTGATATCATATGTGCAAAACAAATATGAAGAGATGGAGAGCAGTACAATGAAACAAATGATGCGAACGATGGTTATATTTCTTCTGGCTATGATGCTGTTATGCCCGGTTCAGGTTCTGGCAGCAGGTGAAGGCCTGGAGACAGATATGGAGGATGGCGAATATTCCATTCAGGTGGATCTGGAAGGCGGCAGCGGCAAGGCCAGCGTCACGTCACCCGCACTCATGATCGTAAAAGATGGCAGGATGTACGCACAGTTGCAGTGGAGTAGTTCCAACTACGATTATATGATCGTAAATGAAGAAAAGATCCTCAATGAGAGTGAAGAAGGCAGGAATTCGGTTTTTACAGTGCCGGTCACAGTAATGGATGACAAGATGGAAGTGATTGCGGATACGCTGGCAATGGGCGCGCCTCATGAAATCAATTATACGCTGACTTTTTATGAGGATTCCATTGGCTCAAAGGGACAGCTTCCGCAGGAAGCAGCTAAGAGAGTGGTAGCAGTGGCTTTGGCGATTATTGTTGGCGGTGGAATTTTAAATTATTTTGTGAACAAAAGGAATCGGTGTTAACAGCCGGTTCTTTTTTTCTGCTTTCAGGCATACATAAATAATAGCAGCAGATGCAGTAGGTGCAGTAAAATATCTGCAGTGAATTAAGGGACAAGAACGGAGGCAGAAAAATGGAAACAGCACAGGATAAAGCTTATGAGGCTTTGTACTATTCACTTTGGGAACTGGCACAAAGATACAGTGAGTTTACTCAGTTTCGGGTAATCGGAAAAAGCCATGACGAAAGATTGATCCCCATGCTCGAGATCGGTCATGGAGAATCCTGCATTTTCTGTGTGGGAGGATTTTCGGGTACGGATGGAAAAATGTCGGACATGCTTGCACTGGCAGCTGCAGAATACTGCAAAACATATGAATGTAAATGGTCACTGCAGGAACTTTACGAGGTACATAAGCTTCTTGACAAGACAAGACTTTGCATTATTCCATCAGCAAATCCGGATGGTTACGAAATTTTTCGCAGGGGATACAATGCAGTGCGTAATCCTATCTTTCGCCAGATGCTGAAAATGCAGGATGTTCCCTGTGATGAGTTTGTGTGTAATGCAAGAGGGATGGATCCTGCTTTGAATTTTCCTACCAGCTGCTGTACCAGAAAAAAGATCCATCAGCAGCCTGCAAGTGAGAATGAGACAAAGGCACTGATCCGCATTTTTCAGGAATATGGAGGAAGAGGTCTGCTTGTATTTTGCAGCTATGGGAAAAAAGTAATCTACTACCGACAGGATCAGGGATTTGCCAACAATCAGAGATGCTACCGCCTGGCAAGGCATCTTAAAAAATGCTCAGACGGAAGGCTGGAGCGGCTCTCGGCAGGATGTGAAACTCATATGCGGAACCGGAGTACAGGAAGGCCGGAGCAGTATTATGGAGAAGTGATACGTCAGCCGGCCTTTCGGATCGAACTTCCGCTGGGCGAAAATACGAAGGAGGCAGAGAAAAAGGTCCTCCGGGAGTTAATGCTTCTTCCTCTGGAATATATCTATTCGCTGATACAGTAAAAGAATGGCCTGTGCAGATGCTATTTTGGGTTATTAAGCATCTGTGACAGGTTATTTTGACATTGTATCTGAATTATGAAAATTAACGGCATAAACAGATTTTTGCAGTGATAGATGAGTCGAATCTTGTCGGACGAATTTCGTTGACTTATTTAACTGCTGGATTTATAATAACATCATCTGAAACAGATCTTTATATTTATTCTATTTCGTCTTTGACAGACGGACGTTTTCAGGAACGATTCCGTTCCATTTGAATCCTGGAATTTTTATATTTTAACAGAAAACAGATATTGACATATTTATGCAATGAAATAACAGGTTTCTGCTAAGAAACAGGGGATTTTCGCTTGAGTTGATATCTATGGAGGGCAGTTTATGTACCGTTGCGTGTGGAGCAGGTCTCCGCCAGAAATTCTTTTTTGTTTGCTCATGCAGTACTCCTAATAGAATGGATTTATAGAATTAAGAAAAGAAATGAAATTGTTTTTTCGATATGCTTTTAACACAGTTCTGGCTTTGACTTTTGTGACTGCGATGGTACTCCTCCTTCCGGGGCTTTTTGGCATCCGGCCATATGTAGTCTACTCCGGATCCATGGAACCAGGGATCCGGACCGGAGCTGTGGTATTTACAAAGGAGGGAAGTTTTTCTCCGAAAAAAGGAGACATTATCACATTTCGTATTGACGATACAGTTGTCACACACAGAGTTACGGAGAACCGAAACGGTATCTGTACAACAAAAGGCGACGCCAATAAAACAGCAGATCCAGTATCTGTAAAGGAGTCGCAGATCATCGGGCGGGTAGTCTTCAGCCTGCCTTATCTGGGCTATGTGATTCATTTTTTACGTACCCGGATTCCATTTACCGTCGTTGTCATTGCGGCGTGTCTGGCCGTGATCGCAGATCTGGCTTATACCCCAAATAAAAAAAATAATAGAATAGCAGGGAGGAATTAAATTATGATGAAAAACAGAAAAATGGTAAAAGGAATTGCGCTTGCGGCTATGGTCGCAGCTCTGGCGGCAGGAGGAACTGCAGCCTACCTTACAGATTTTGAATCCGCTACCAACAGTTTTACAGTAGGAAAAGTAGATATTGAACTGGATGAGCCGAACTGGAAACCAGATGAAAATACCAAGCTGGTACCAACACAGGTGATCAAGAAAGACCCGTTTGTGAAAAATCTTGGCGTCAATGATGCGTTTGTTTATCTGGAAGTATCGGTTCCTGTGCGAAATGTGATTACCGCAGCTTTAGATGGAACCAGAAATGCCCTGGCAAAAACAGAAGTTTTCAGCTACACGAAGAATAAAGAATGGACACAGATGGAGCGGAAAGAGATTGGACAGAATATGGTCTATACTTATGTTTATAACAGCATTCTGAAGCCGGGAGAAAAGACGGCCACATTATTTAATACAGTAACTTTTGCCAATATCATTGAAGGACAGCTGGATACGCAGCAGCTTGATATGCCGGTAAGAGCTTATGCGATTCAGTCCACCAATACAGGAGATGACAAGACAACTGTTCTGGAGCAGGCAACAGCAGCATACCAGAAGTATGTAAATCAGAATAAAGGGCTGTCCAGCGGTGTCACAAAATGACATTTTAGGCTTTCAGGAAGCGGGGAATGTAAATGAAAGAAAAATTATTAAAAGTACCTATATTCTTTCTTTTTGTTACAGGAGTTCTCTGCGCTTTGAGAACAGCCGCGTATTTTTCAGATTACGATGACAAGATGAATACAGCGGCAGTGGGATCTGTGATCACGGAGATTGATGAAGATTTCCCGGATCCCACTCCCACCCCTATGGGTGATAACCCTTCGTACAAAAAGGAAATCTGGACGGGGAATTTCTCCGGAAATGAGAAAGGTTTCAATGCAGATTGTTATGTACGTATGTCTCTTTCCTATTCAGATGATGATATTGGAAGAGGTGTAGAACTTCTGGGAGTTGATAAGGTAAACTGGGTCTATAATCCGGGAGACGGGTATTATTATTACAGGAACATAGTGGCAGAGGGAGAAACTACAACGCCATTATGTACAGGATTTCGTATCAATTCTGAAAAAATAGATGACACATATAAGGACAGTCTTTTTGATTTTGAAATCAATGTTTATGAGGAAGCTGTTCATGCGGAAGGATTTTCTGATTTTGAAAGTGCATGGAGCTATTTTAAAAACCCGGTATCTGTACAGACAGAGAGGAGGGGAACTGTTGAAAAAAGCTCTTAAAGTTTTGCTGGCAGGAATCCTGGCGGCAGGAAGTCTTGCCGTGTGTGCGGCTGCTTACGGAAGTTTTTCGGATTCTGTAACTGTAACCAATCATATTTCCACAGGAGACATTAACATAGCTCTGAAAGAACTGGAGAAAAAAGACGGCCGTGAAATGGCTTATCAGGATAGAAAGATCATTTTACCTGGAGATGAAATTTCCAAGATTCCAAGAATCACCAACAAGTCAGAGCCATGCTGGGTAAGGGTTAAGATTACTTATACAGATGAACTGGAAGGTCTGAAAGGTCTTGATGATGCCAGTCTTCAGGGAATGTCTTCACGATGGATGAAAAGAGGCGAATATTTTTATTATAATAAATGTCTGAAGCAGGGAGAAAGTGTCGACATTTTTACAGGTGTGAGTATTCCGAAAGAATGGACAGATGTCTATGAGAAGAAAGGGCTTGGAATCACCATTGTGGCAGATGCGATACAGGCGGCGAATTTTGCTCCTGATTTCAGTGCTATGACTCCCTGGGGAAATCAGAAGATCCAGAGATGTGTCCATGATACCAACGGACTTGTTGTAAAGAAAAAGAGTCCGGTGAAGCTGAAAGTGGAATTTGAAGGGAAAGCACATAAACTGATTGCAGCTCCGGATGATTTTTTCTCGGGCTTTTCAGCTGCTATGCCTGGAGATATTTTCAGAGATTCCGTGGAAATCCGAAACACTACAAAGAACAGTGCAGAGATCTTTTTCCGTACATCACCGGAATGTAAATCAGTGAAGGATCAGGAATTTCTGAAGAAATTGAAACTGGAGATTTCCATGGATGGAAAGAAACTGTATACAGGAGATATTCTTGCAGCATCTTTGAATAAAGCTGTTTCACTGGGAAAATTTGACAGTGGAAAAAGTGGACAGATGAATTTTCAGATTACAGTTCCGGCAGAGCTTGATAATACTTATGCACTGCGGGAGGGAGATGTGAAATGGATCTTTTCTGTAGAAGATGATCAGCAGAAGCAGCTGACGGAAACTCCCGGACTTCGACGGCCTGGCGGAAGCGGAACACCAGGAAAAGAAACGGGCAGAATTTATAATAATGAAACTGCTAACTCTACAGGAAAAACAAAACCTGTAAAAACAGGAGACGATACAGAAATCTGGCTGTTTCTGTTTATGGGCGGAGCAGCACTTCTGGCAGGTGTTCTGGCAATCCGGAAAGGAGGGAAAAGAACATGAAAAGAAGAATTGCAGGAATATTGATGGCACTGACTGTTTTTGTTTCCTCCGTTGCTGTCTCGGCCGGCCCGGAAGGAGAACTGACTTATGCATATGGAACTGAGTCTGTATCAGAAAGTGATTTTCATAAGCAAACCGATGATTCGGAGGTGATTTCCCGGGAAGAAATAAAGCTGGATGAAGCGTCTTCAGATATGTCAGAAGAAATTCCAGATATTTCTCAGGATAAAGAGGAATCTTCAGATGAAGAAAATGAAAATCAGGAGGAGCCTATATCTGAAAGCAGCGATTCTGATAGCTCTTCAGAAGAAAATCTATTACAGGAAAGTGATCAGCTGCTGGAAGAAGCGGAAGTATCAGAAGAACCGGGATTCACTGTTTTTTCAGAAGAGAATGCAGATCTTCTGAAAGGTGAAAGTGAGGAAGACAAGGAGCTGATACAGGAAATCGAAGATGGGCAGGTACTTGCATTTTCACCGGCGATTTCGGATGAAGCAGAGCAGAATGATATTGCAGAAGGTTTTTCCGCATCTGAGAATGATATTGCAGTGACAGCATTAAAGCCTGGAGAATATTATGTGGAAAGTGGAGCCAGAGCCTATTGTGATGAGGTCTGGACAGAGGCCAATGACTTTGTGGCAGGAAATCATACACGTATGGCAAGTACTTTCCGTCTCGTGCATTATATTGATGATGCAGGTACAGAGAGGACCTCTCCATTGTATTGTCTGAAAGCAACCAAGACAGGTGTTGACAATGTGAATCTCAAGGAAGAAGCGGTTAAAGTGCTGAAAAATGCTACAATCCAGAAACTGCTGTATTTTGGTCATGGCGGCCCGGGAGATCTGGGAACGAGCTACGATCCTTCCTGCAGTCATATTAACTGGTCCAGATGGCAGAACCGATATATGTTTACACATATTGCTTTGTCCAAAGTTTATTCCGGTGACAAAGGGTATGCAACAGAAGCAGAGGTGGAACATGTAGGAATCAACAAACTGATCACCAAAGTCAAGGCAATGACTATTCCGGCAAGAAATAAAGCTTCTGTATCTGTGTATGGAGACAACGGATGGACAGCAGCAGGAGGACAGACAGTTCCCATGTCTGTGTTCAGATTCAGAGATTCCAGTCATTCTTATGTACCGGACAGTATGAAAGATGGTTTCCAGCTCAGTGCACTTATGAAAGTTACAGATGCGGCAAAAACCGGAAATGGAATTATAGTAACCAGGGCATCCACAGAAAAATGGCAGCTGGCATATTGGGACAGCGGGGCAGAATATAATGCTGATAAAACAAATCCGACAATGATGAAAGGGACAAGGCTGAAATTAAAAGAGGGAGCTTACTTTCTTTTTATTTTTCCGCTGAATACTACTGCATCAAAAAAATTCCAGTATAAGATGATGCTGCAGCCGGTTTCCTATCTTCTGGTAGATGGAAAAACTCAGACTGGAAAAGACGGAATGCAGGATTTTGGTGCATATGTATATCAGGGAACAAGAGGTCTTGTGACATTCACATTAAAGCCAGCAGCTTATGGAAGCATAAAGCTTACTAAAACAGAGGTTAATACAGCAGCTAAAATCGAAGGCGCGCAGTATTCGCTTTATGCAGCTGAAATTATAAAATCCGGTTATCGGACTAAATATCAAAAAGATCAGAAAATAACATCGGCCACTACTGACAGCAACGGTGTGATCACATTCACGAAGCTGGCTCCTGGAAAATATTATATAAAAGAAACGAAAGCTCCGGCAGGATATCTTCTTAGTGCTGCTGTAAAAAATGTTACTGTCACTGGAGGAAAAACAGCAACAGCAAGTGTGAAAGATGAAATGGATATTCATGGAACCGTTTCCATTACAAAGAAAGACGGTGACACAAAAGATCTGCTTGCAGGAGCACAGTTTACGCTTTATGAGTGGAGCAAAACAGGAAAAAGCTACAAAAAAACCGGAAAGCTCCTGAAATATGACAGCCAGAAACGAATCTATACTTCAGATGTATTTTATTACAGTGAAGATAATCAGGGTAAATTCAGAGTAAAAGAAACAAAAGCTCCGGCAGGTTATACAGGAACCTGGCAGAAAGATATCAGACTTACAGAGCCTGGTACAAATAAAAAGTTCTCTTTTGAAGTTTTGAATTACCAGACGAATAAACGAAAAATAGAGATCGTAAAGACAGATGCAGACAAAGGTGACATTCTGGAAAATGCAGAATTTACGCTTTATGAATACAGTGCTGCACTGAAAGGCTATAAAACGGAAGGCGTGCTGCTGAAGTATGACAGAGAAAATCAGCTTTATACCAGTGAAGAGCTTCTGAAAACTGCAGATAACAAAGGCAGGTTCCGTGTTGTGGAAACAAAAAATCCGCCGGGATATGAGGGAACATGGGAAAAAGAGGCAGATATCACAGACGAAGATGCAAGTCTCTTCTACGAAGTTACCAATACGTCCATCTCAAATTATACAGGAACGATCCGGCTTCGAAAGTCAGATATCTATACAGGAGAATTACTGGAAGGCGCAGAGTTCACAGTTTATCAGTGGAATGCTGCAAATAATTCTTATGAGGATGATCTGGAAGAAAAAAGTATTCTGAAATACAACAGTGATACAAAAGAATACTGTTCTGATGATCTGCCTGTTACAGAAGAAAACCAGGGCAAATTCCGCATTGTTGAAACTGAGAATCCGGAAAATTATACAGGAATTTATGAAAAAGAGATCGTATTTGAAAAGAAAGAAAATACTTTTTCTGATGAGATCGTGCTGAATGCAGAGAATACACCGGACACGCTCCCTCTTGGGACGATCACTATTATAAAAAAGATCCGGGAAGAGGACATTACCTGGGCACACGGTAATCCTTCATTTTTCTTTGTTGCAGAAGGAAAAGATCTTACAGGTGCATCGCACAAATATGAAGATTATGTAACATTTGTTCCGGACAGCTATGAAATGGATGATAACGGGTATGCAACGCTGGCTGTTACATTGGCTCATGTTCCTCTTGGACAGTATGAGATCTGGGAGAAACCGGTACTTCGATATTATCTGAAAGATGCTTATGCCAATACAGAAAATGTTAGTATTACAAAAGGCATTTCCCCATCCTATGGAGCAGATCCCAAACAAGTTGCAAAAGGTACAGCAGTGCTTACAGCTGAAAACGGAGATGCTTCCATCACATTTGTAAATGAAAAATCAAGATATGATGGATATTCTCATAACGATTGTATAAAAAATACAATTCCGCTGCTGTTTCCTGAAAAAGAGTAGTAAAAGGGCAAAAGGGCAGAATGCAGAAGGGCTTCTGCCTTTATGTCATAGCTACATATAGGAATAACAGAGCAGGATTCTGTTTTTTGGTAATATTTCCACTAATAAGCTTTTACAATAGAACAGAGAGATTTTCAGTGGGAGTGAGTTTATGAACAGAAAAATCCGGAATGCTTTTGCCGCATGGATCGTGATCATAAGTTTTATCCTGACACCAGCAAAAGTATGGGGGGAAGCAGTACAGTCCGCAGAAAACAGCAGTGAAAAGAGCCTTATTGAGGCACCAGCCGCAGTTCTTATGGAAAAAGAAACCGGTACTGTGATCTATTCCAGAGACCCGGATACCAGAAGAAGCCCGGCCAGTATTACAAAGATCATGACATTGATCCTTATTTTTGATGCTTTAGAAAACGGAAAACTTCATCTGGATGATACCATTACCACAAGTGCTTATGCTAAATCCATGGGTGGTTCCCAGGTATTTCTGGAAGAAGGAGAGACACAGAAAGCAGAGACTATGATCAAGTGCATTGTGATCGCTTCCGGAAATGATGCCAGTGTGGCAATGGCAGAGCATTTGGCTGGAACAGAACAGGCTTTTGTGGAACAGATGAACAAACGGGCATCAGAACTTGGAATGAAAAATACCCATTTTACAGATTGCTGCGGTCTGACAGAATCCCGGGAGCATTATACCACTGCCTATGATATTGCGCTTATGAGCCGTGAGTTAATCAGCAAATATCCAGAGATTCTTACATATTCCGCTATATGGATGGAAGATATCACTCATATCACAAGAAAAGGTTCTTCGAAGTTTACACTGACAAATACCAATAAACTGCTTCGAAGTTATGAAGGATGTATGGGGTTGAAAACAGGGAGTACCAGCATTGCCAAATACTGTTTAAGTGCAGTTGCTGAAAGAAACGGGATTACACTGATCGCATCTGTGATGGCGGCACCGGATCCTAAAACAAGATTCCGTGATGCAGCTTCTCTTCTCAACTACGGATTTTCAAAATGTATATTATACCTGGATGAAGCACTGGAAGAACTTCCATCTGTAAAAGTCCGTAAAGGGCTTAAAGAAGAAGTTTCGCTTACATATGCGGGGAAGTTTCGTTATCTGAGTACAGATGGTACAAAGCCGGACAATATTAAAAAGAAAAGGATTCTTTCCCAAAAAACTACAGCACCTGTAAAAAAAGGAGAAAAAGCAGGGATACAGGAATATTATCAGAATGGAAAGAGGATAGGAACTCTGGATATCCTTTATGCAGAGACAGTAGAAAAGGCCAGATACAGAGACTGGGCCGGACGGGTGGCGAAAGCATTTCTTTTGTAAAAGTTTTTTTCGGTGAAACATACTTTTGACAAAAAGCACTGGCTGGATGTATAATACAACGGAATAGACGCAGGAACAGAAGTGCTTCTGTGTCAATAACGGAAACGAGAAGGGATTTTTAATGAAAGAAATCAGAACAGAGGATGCAGCAGGTCATATTCTGTGTCATGATATCACACAGATCATAAAGGATGAAAAAAAAGGCGTTCTTTTCAAAAAAGGGCATGTGGTTAAGGAAGACGATATCCCGCTTCTGCTCTCAGTAGGAAAAGAGCACCTTTTTGTATGGGAGAAAAAAGAGGGGATCCTTCATGAGAATGAGGCAGCAGAGATTCTATATAAGATATGTGCGGGAGATTCTGACAAGGTACATGGAACAGACATCAAAGAAGGAAAAATAGAAGTTATATCAAAGCTTGACGGGGTTCTGAAGATTCGTAAAGACGCACTTGTAGCTATCAACTCTCTTGGGGAGATGATGATTGCATCCAGGCATGGAAATTTTCCGGTGAAAAAAGGTGATAAGCTGGCAGGAACCAGGATCATTCCCCTTGTTATTGAGAAGGAGAAAATGGATGCAGCAGAAAAAGCAGCGGGAGAGCAGCCTGTTTTTGATATTCTTCCGTATCACCGGAAAAAAGTGGGAATTGTCACAACAGGAAGTGAGATCAAAAAAGGGCTGATCAAGGATACGTTTACACCGGTGCTGCGAGAGAAACTTGCAGAATATCCGACGGAAATTATCGGTCAGGTAATGCCTGGAGATGATAAAGAACAGATCACAGCAGAGATTTTATCTTTTGCAGAGGCAGGTGCAGATCTTATTGTCTGTACTGGAGGAATGAGTGTGGATCCTGATGACCGTACACCAGGCGGCATCCGTGATACAGGGGCTTTTATTGTAACATACGGAGCACCTGTCCTTCCGGGAGCGATGCTTCTGATCGCATATCTTTCCTGTAAAGGCAGAAGGATTCCGGTACTGGGTCTTCCGGGCTGCGTGATGTATGCGAAGAGAACAGTATTTGATCTGATCCTTCCCCGTGTGATGGCAGATGATGAAATAAAAGCTGAGGAGATTGCCAGTCTGGGTGAGGGTGGCCTGTGTCTGAACTGTCCGGTATGTACTTTCCCCAACTGCGGATTTGGAAAATAATATGAATACATTCAGAATCAAAAAATATAAGATTCATACAAATAAGATCCAGAATCCTGACGGAGTACGATTTGTTTTGCTGGCAGATCAGCATGGGGTTTCCTATGGCAGGGATAATTGCCGGCTTTTGGATACGATCCGTGATCTGCAGCCGGAGGCAGTCCTTGCAGCTGGCGATATGGCGGTTCGAACCGAACCGGATACGCTTGTAACAGCCTGTAAGCTTCTTACATCTCTTGCAGAAGAATTTCCGGTATATTATGCACTTGGAAATCATGAATATAAGATGTCTCTTGACGGAGAATTTCAGGAATATTATCGGAAATATGAGAAGGCTGTAAGAAAGGCAGGCGTCCATATTCTTCGCAATACTCATGAAGAGGTGATTATTTGCGGCGATCATTTCTGCTTTTTCGGACTGGAGCTGCCAATTGAGTATTATCATAAACCCAGATCTCCGAAACTTTATACAGAAACCATAAAAGAACTTATCGGATCCCCGGGAACAAATGGCATGCAGATCCTGCTGGCCCACAATCCCAAGTATGGAAAAACTTATTTTAAATGGGGGGCAGATATGATCGTGTCAGGCCATTACCATGGAGGAGTTGTGCGCCTGAGTGAACATCATGGTCTTTCTTCTCCACAGTATCTCGTATTGCCGCCTTTCTGCTGCGGCGATTTTCACAGGGGAGATCAGCATATGTTCGTCAGTGCAGGAATGGGAGAACACACGCTTCCATTGCGGATACACAATCCAAGGGAGCTTCTTGTGATCGATGTAAAACCCTCCGGAAAAAGAAATGAGGAAACAATAAATGGCCATATCCGTTAAGCTGAATGTATTTGAGGGACCGCTGGATCTGCTTCTTCACCTGATTGATAAAAACAAGATCGATATATATGACATTCCAATCGTGGAGATCACAGATCAGTATATGGAGTATCTTCACTCCATGGAAAAAGAAGATCTTGGTGTTATGAGCGAGTTCCTGGTCATGGCAGCTACACTTCTTGATATTAAGTGTAAGATGCTTCTTCCCAAGGAGATTAATGAAGAAGGTGAGGAGGAAGACCCAAGAGCAGAGCTTGTACAGAAGCTTCTGGAATATAAGATGTACAAATATATGTCGTATGAACTGCGAGACAGGCTGGGTGAGGCAGCAGGTGTCTACTACCGTAAGCAGGATCTACCTGCTGAGGTAAAACAGTATGAACCGCCTTCGGATCCCCGGGAACTTTTAAGGGGCCTGACACTTGAGAGGATGAATGCAATATATCGAGCTCTGATCCGTCGCCAGGAAAACAAGATCGACCCGATCCGAAGCAAATTCGGCCGGATTGAAAAAGAGGAGATCAGCCTGTCAGACAAACTTCTGGAAATGAAAGAGTATGCCAGAGGCCACAGGAAATTCAGCTTTCGGCAGCTTATGGAAAATCAGCATTCTAAAATACAGCTGATCGTTACATTTCTGGCAATTCTTGAACTTATGAAGATGGGACACATTCATGCGGAACAGGCAGAACCATTAGATGATATTCATGTAAGGGTGGTGACTGATCCGGATACATGGAAGAATCTGACAGAATTTGCCGATGAATAGATGTATAAATTGTCAGTTGATTATATTTACCAAATCATGTTTATAAATATAATGGAAGTACAGCGGAATAATGATATCCGTTTTATCAATAGAGGAATGAGGAAAATAATTGGAACTGAAACAGACTAAAGGAGAAATCGAAGCAATCCTTTTTGCCATGGGTGAGGCGGTTGAATTAAGTCGTATTGCAAAAGCGATTCAGCAGGATAATACTACAACCAGGAAAATTATCCGGGATATGATGCTGGATTACCAGAGAGAAGAACGAGGCATCCATATCATAGAGCTCGAGAATTCATTTCAGCTCTGCACAAAAAGAGAATACTACGATTCTCTCATAAGGATCGCAGCTCAGCCGAAGAAACCAACTTTGACGGATGTTATGCTGGAGACGCTTTCTATTATTGCCTACAAACAGCCGGTGACAAAAGCAGAGATTGAGAAAATCCGGGGAGTAAAATGCGACCATGCCATCAACAAATTGATGGATTATGATCTGATCAGAGAACTGGGGCGACTCGATGCACCAGGCCGTCCGATTCTTCTGGGAACAACAGAAGAATTTCTGAGATGTTTCGGAGTGCAGGGACTGGAAGAGCTTCCGGAGATGGATCCTGTACAGCTGGAAGATTTCAAAGCAGAGGCAGAAGAAGAGATACAGCTGAAGCTGGATGTATGATCCTGGCCTAGGATTGTGCAGCCAGGTAATGAGTGAATGTCTGCATAAGGCAGGCAAATCGGATGGAAACAAAAGAGGAGGAATACAAAATGCCCACAACATATGCACATGATCTTTTTGGAAAACGGGTTTACAGAAGACTTCCTGATAAATTGCAGCATCTGATCCGCAGCAACGGAAATCTGTACCGTATCGGGCAGCATGGTCCGGATATCCTGTTTTACTATTTCATATCAAAAAATCCGGTCACTCAGTATGGAGTGCGGATGCATGGCCGGAAAGCAAGAGATTTTTTTGAAAAAGGAATGGAATATGTCCGCAGAGAAAAAGATCCGGAGTTAATGGCATATATGCTGGGATTTGGCTGCCACTATATTCTGGATTCAACCTGTCATCCTTACGTAAATCAGGTAGCGAAAGAAGGAAAGGTTTCCCATACTCTTCTTGAGAAAGAACTGGATCGTATGCTGATGTATGAAACCGGAAAAAATCCTCTCCGGTTTTATCCTTCTCATGGCATTAAAGCGAAATATATGGCGGCAAGAACGATCCATAAGGTGCTGCCGGAGATCAGGACTTCTAATATCTATCTTTCTCTTAAAATGATGAAAATCTTTACCAGCCTTCTTGTATGTGATGATGGAGGATTGAGAAAACGCTTATCTGAGCATGCCCTTTCCCCGGCAGGGAAGAGAAGAACGGCTTTTATCACAGAATTTTTCATGAGTCAGGAGCCGGAAGTGGATTGCCATGAAGAACTTCTGAAACTCGACCGCCTTATTGATGAAGCTTTGGGCAAGGCGCCGGACATGCTGGAAGAACTTGCAGCACTGGCAGTTAGACCAGGCCATCTTTCTGACAGATGGAATCTTACCTTTAACGGATAAACAAAAGACTGGTTATTCAGGGATATCCTTTCGCATAAAATTAAAAATATAATGGTTACTGCAAACGGGCATTCGAATGTTTGCTTTATCAGTGTGTGGAGGGATATCATGAAAATCAGGCGAGCAGCCGCTGTCGCTTTTATGGCAGCGGTTCTTATTATTCAGCAGATTTTTCCGGCGCAGGCAGCAGAAGTGCAGGAACTTTATGCACTGTCAGCAGTACTTATGGATGGAGAAACCGGTCGTGTTCTTTATGGAAAAGAAGCCTATAGAGCAAGACCTAATGCAAGTACCACAAAGGTTATGACCTGCATTCTTGCACTGGAGCTGGGAAATGGAGATGATTATGTACAGGTTTCCAAGGAAGCAGCATCGCAGCCTCAGACACATCTGGGAATGAAAGAGGGACAGCAGTTTTATCTGGAGGATCTTCTTTATTCGCTGATGTTAAAAAGTCATAATGATACAGCAGTAGCTATTGCGGAACATATAGGCGGTTCTGTGAAAAAATTTGCAGCACTGATGAATCAGAAAGCAAAAGAGCTTGGATGTACGGATACACATTTTGTAACTCCAAACGGGCTCGACGGTGAGGATGAAGGAGGAAGGCATCATACGACGGCCAGGGATCTGGCGCTTATTATGGCCTATGCAGTAAAGAACAGTACGTTTGTTCATATCACCCAGACCAGGGATTATACATTTTCAGATATTGCCGGAAAGAAATATTATACAGTTCATAATACAAACGCATTTCTGGATATGGAGACAGGTGTGATAACCGGGAAAACAGGATTTACAGGTAATGCAGGATATTGTTATGTATGTGCGGCACGTCAGGATGAAAAGCTTTTTATTGTTGCACTTCTGGGCTGCGGCTGGCCGGGAAACAAAAATTACAAATGGTCGGATGCCAGAAAACTTCTGTCCTATGGGCGGAACAATTACAGATATGCAGTTCTTCCGGAGTTACCCAGACTTCCGGAGATTCCTGTATCAGATGCTGTTCCTGATAACCGTGAGAGAGGCA
Organism: Blautia schinkii; assembly: GCF_013304825.1. Lineage (GTDB taxonomy): Bacteria > Bacillota > Clostridia > Lachnospirales > Lachnospiraceae > Blautia_A > Blautia_A schinkii_B. The sequence goes on from NZ_JAAWUO010000009.1 coordinate 86,958, forward strand.
CCGGTACAGGAACATTGCTGAAGCTTCATGCAGCTGTTTCTGAAAAAGCTCTGGTAAAAAGGTATCTTTTGAAGAAAACAGAGACGATTACCTGGGAAACAGAACTTCCCGGCAAACTGGAAGCACCGGTCAGGAAAAATCAGAGGATCGGTTCCCTTCATGCGAAGCTCGATGGTAAAGAAATTTTCACCTGTCCTGTGACAGCAGAAGACAAAATCGGCAGAATCACCTATAAATGGTACGTAGATAAAGTTTTTCAGGATTATTTTCATTAATTTTACAGCCCCTGGCATATGTCAGGGGTTAATTTTTTAACGTTCATGACGAAAAGTATTGAATTTTCTGCAAAAAAAAGGTACAATTATACTCGGCTGAATTTTTGGTTATATTAATAAAAAAATGGAGGGCATAGTATAATGAGTAATGCGACACAAAGCGTAGCGGCTGCAAGGATTAATTCCCTGCTTGACGCCAACAGTTTTGTTGAGATCGGACAGGCTGTCACAGCCAGAGCTACAGATTTCAACATGACTGAAAAAAAAGCACCTTCAGACGGTGTGATCACCGGATATGGTGTGATTGACGGCAGTCTGGTGTATGTATACAGCCAGGATGCATCTGTACTGAACGGAACAGTTGGTGAGATGCATGCCAAAAAGATCGCCAAAATTTATGATCTCGCTCTGAAAGTTGGAGCACCAGTTATCGGTCTTGTAGACTGTGCGGGACTTCGTCTTCAGGAGGCTACCGATGCACTTGAGGCATTTGGTGAGATCTATCTGAAACAGACACTGGCATCCGGTGTTATTCCACAGATCACTGCTGTTTTCGGAACATGCGGCGGTGGAATGGCAGTTGTACCGGCTCTTACAGACTTTACATTTGTAGAGGAAAAGAAGGGCAGACTGTTTGTAAATACTCCGAATGCACTGGAGGGAAACAGAGTGGAGAAATGTGATTCAGCTTCCGCCCAGTTCCAGAGTGAGGAGACAGGACTTGTTGACGGTATCGGAACAGAGGAGGAAATCCTCGGACAGATCCGCACACTTGTCAGCATGCTTCCGGAAAATAATGAAGACAATGACAGCTTCAAAGAATGTACAGACGACCTGAACAGAGTATGTGATGATATCGCAGGCTGCACAGGTGACACAGCTATTGCACTTTCAAAAATCGCTGATGACGGTGAGTTTTTTGAGACAAAGGCAGCTTACGGACAGGATGTTGTAACAGGTTTCCTTCGTCTGAACGGAGCTACTGTTGGTGCTGTTGCAAACAGAAGCGAGTCCTACGATGCTGATGGCAATAAGACAGAGATTTCTGACGGAACTCTTTCTGCCAGAGGTGCAAGAAAAGCTGCAGATTTCATTAAATTCTGTGATGCTTTTGAAATTCCGGTACTTACACTTACCAATGTAACAGGATTTAAAGCAACTCTCTGCAACGAGAAGATGATGGCTAAATCCGTAGGTGAGATGGTACATGCCTTTGCATCTGCAACTGTACCGAAGGTAAATGTTGTAGTTGGTAAAGCTTACGGAACTGCATACGTTGCCATGAACAGCAAATCTGTCGGAGCAGACATGGTTTACGCATGGGATACAGCAGAAATCGGTATGATGGATGCTTCCCTTGCAGCTAAGATCATGTATGAGGGAGCTGATGCTTCTACACTGAACGAGAAGACTGCAGAGTATAAAGAACTCCAGAACGGTATCGCATCCGCAGCAGCAAGAGGATATGTGGATACTGTGATCAAAGCAGAAGATACAAGAAAATATGTAATCGGTGCTTTTGAGATGCTGTTCACAAAAAGGGAAGACCGTCCATCCAAAAAGCATGGAACAGTCTAAGTGAGGTGAGCGTATGAGACAGTTTTATAAAAAGATCTCTTCTGTCTGCATGGCATTTCTTTGCGTGGCTGCACTTCTGATCGGATGCACAGCTACTGCATGGGCTGCTGATGAGGTTGATGATTCTGTAAAGAGTCAGCTTGTCACAACAACCAAAGGTCTGACGGAAGCGATCATCGCAATGTCCGAGGATGATATCCAGGGATATCTGGAATCAGAGGATGCTTTCACACAGAGTGCGGCAAGCGCATGGGACGGCTCCAGAGAAGAGCTCGGTGAGAAAAAAGGTGATATCGATGAGAAGGATATCACAGTAGAGTATTCCGATGACCAGTATACCGTTGTTGTTCCGGTATCCTTCGAGAAAAACAAAGCGAATTTCACTTATGTATTTGATAAATCAGGAACCCCGACTTCTGTTACTGTTGATGTAAATTATACACTGGCTCAGAACATGGAGAAGGCAGCCATGAACACAGTGATGGGTCTTGGAACCGTATTTGTGATTCTGGTATTCCTGATCTTCGTGATCTCTCTTTTCAAATATATTCCCGGACTTGTGGAAGGAAAGAAAAAAGAGAGTGCACCGGCTCCGGCAGCCGCAGCACCGGCTCCGGTTGCAGCACCAGTTGCTGAGCCTGCTGTTGAGGATGTAACAGATGATGGTGAGCTTATTGCCGTGATCGCTGCAGCAATCGCTGCTTCTGAAGGCAAGACAAGCACAGACGGATTTGTAGTACGTTCCATCCGTAAGATCAACCGCAGAAAAAGATAATCATTATTTAGGAGGATTTTAAAATGAAGAGTTATACAATTACTGTTAACGGAACAGCATATGAAGTTACTGTAGAAGAGAACGGAAACGCAGCAGCTCCAGTTGCAGCAACAGCTCCGAAGGCAGCTGCACCTGCACCAAAGGCAGCTCCTGCAGCAGCACCGAAAGCAGCAGCTCCTGCAGCAGGCGCAGGTTCTGTTAAGGTTTCTGCAGCTGTTCCTGGAAAAGTTGTAAAAATCGTTGCATCTGTTGGACAGAGCGTAAAAGCCGGTGACAGTGTAGTCATCGTTGAGTCCATGAAAATGGAGATCCCGGTTGTTGCTCCTTCGGACGGAACAATCGCCAGCATCGATGTTGCAGAGGGTGCTGCCGTTGAAAATGGAGATACTCTTGCAACAATGAACTAAACAGGAGGTAGACAAATGTCTTATGTAACAAATACCCTGTCAAACCTGATCCATCAGACAGCATTTTTCAACCTTACCTGGGGAAACTACCTGATGATCGCAGTGGCATGTGTGTTCTTATATCTTGCCATTAAACATGGTTTTGAGCCGCTGCTGTTGGTTCCGATCGCTTTTGGTATGCTTCTGGTAAATATTTATCCGGACATTATGCTGAGCATTGAGGATTCATCCAATGGCGTTGGCGGACTTCTTCATTATTTTTACTTAATGGATGAGTGGAGTATTCTTCCTTCACTGATCTTCCTGGGTGTCGGTGCGATGACAGACTTCGGTCCGCTGATCGCAAACCCGATCAGCTTCCTGATGGGAGCAGCTGCACAGCTTGGTATTTACCTTGCATACTTCCTTGCAATTTTCCTTGGATTTAATGGAAAAGCAGCAGCAGCGATCTCTATCATTGGTGGTGCTGACGGCCCGACTTCCATTTTCCTTGCAGGTAAGCTTGGACAGTCTTCTCTTATGGGACCGATCGCAGTGGCAGCATATTCCTATATGTCCCTGGTACCGATCATCCAGCCTCCGATCATGAAGGCTTTCACAACAGAGGAAGAGCGTAAGATCAAAATGGCGCAGCTCCGTCCTGTTACAAAACTTGAGAAGATCCTTTTCCCGATCGTTATCACAATCGTTGTTTGCCTGATCCTTCCGACAACAGCTCCCCTTGTTGGTATGCTGATGCTCGGAAACCTGTTCCGTGAGTCCGGAGTTGTTAAACAGCTTTCTGAAACAGCTTCCAACGCTCTTATGTACATCGTAGTAATCCTTCTCGGAACATCTGTAGGTGCTTCCACAAGTGCTGAGGCGTTCCTGAACGTAGATACACTGAAGATCGTAGTTCTTGGTCTTGTTGCCTTTGCCTGCGGTACTTTTGGTGGTGTTATGCTTGGTAAGCTTCTCTGCAAGGTTACTCACGGAAAGATCAATCCTCTGATCGGATCAGCCGGTGTTTCTGCCGTTCCTATGGCAGCCCGTGTATCCCAGAAGGTTGGTGCTGAGGCAGATCCTACAAACTTCCTGCTGATGCATGCGATGGGACCGAACGTTGCTGGTGTTATCGGTACAGCGGTTGCTGCCGGTACATTCATGGCGATCTTTGGTGTCTAACCCATTGTCTTATAAAAATTTGTAAGGAGAATAATTATGGCAGAAATAGAGAAAAAACCTGTGAAAGTTGTGGAAACGATCCTGCGTGACGCTCATCAGTCCCTGATCGCTACACGTATGAGCACAGAGCAGATGCTTCCGATCATTGAGAAGCTTGACAAAGTCGGCTACTATGCAGTAGAGTGCTGGGGCGGTGCTACTTTCGATGCTTCCTTACGTTTCCTGAAAGAGGATCCGTGGGAAAGACTTCGCAAACTTCGTGACGGTTTCAAAAACACAAAGCTTCAGATGCTGTTCCGTGGACAGAACATCCTTGGATATCGTCCATATGCAGATGATGTAGTAGAGTATTTTGTACAGAAATCCGCAGCTAACGGTATCGATATCATCCGTATCTTTGACTGTATGAATGACCTTCGTAACCTTCAGACAGCTGTAAAAGCAGCAAACAAGGAGAAAGCACATGCACAGGTTGCAATGGCTTACACACTTGGTGATGCTTACACACTTGATTACTGGACAGATCTTGCAAAACGTATCGAGGATATGGGTGCAGATTCCATCTGTATCAAAGATATGGCAGGACTTCTTGTTCCGTATAAGGCTACAGAGCTTGTTCGGGCTCTCAAAGAGACTGTTAAGATCCCGATCGATCTTCATTCTCATTATACATCCGGTGTTGCTTCCATGACATATATGAAAGCAGTAGAGGCTGGTGTTGACATCATCGACACAGCAATGTCTCCGTTCGCTCTTGGAACATCCCAGCCGGCAACAGAGGTTATGGTTGAGACATTCAAGGGAACAGCATATGATACAGGATTTGACCAGCAGCTTCTCGCTGAGATCGCTGACTACTTCCGTCCGATGCGTGACGAGGCTCTTGATACAGGTCTTCTCAATCCGAAGAACCTTGGCGTAAACATCAAGACTCTTCTGTACCAGGTACCAGGTGGAATGCTTTCCAACCTGACATCACAGCTGAAAGAGCAGCATGCAGAGGATAAATTCTACGAAGTACTTGAGGAGGTTCCGCGTGTTCGTAAAGACCTCGGAGAGCCGCCGCTTGTTACTCCGTCCTCTCAGATCGTTGGTACACAGGCTGTATTTAACGTAATTATGGGCGAGCGTTACAAGGTTGTGACAAAAGAAACAAGAGATGTATTAAGTGGTAAATATGGCGCAACAGCCAGACCATTTAACCCGGAAGTACAGAAGAAATGCATCGGTGATGTAGAGCCGATCACATGCCGTCCTGCAGACCTTCTGGAAGATGAGCTTGATAAGCTTGAGAGCGAGATGGCGCAGTACAAGGAGCAGGATGAGGATGTTCTGACATACGCACTGTTCCCACAGGTAGCCATGGACTTCTTTAAATATCGTCAGGCTCAGAAAACAAAGGTTGATGAGACTGTAGCTGATACAAAGAACGGCGCATACCCGGTATAAAGCACACACATTAGGAGTGTCGTAAAGACATTCTGATACAACACGAAGGAGCTTGCTGTATGCAGGCTCCTTTGTGCATAAAAAAACAAAAAGATTAAAAAGGCAGGATAACAGGTAATGTCCAAGGTTGCGATCGTAGGCGGCGGTGCCGCCGGAATGCTCTGCGGCGTATATGCTGCGCGCAGAGGACACCAGGTTCACATCCTGGAAAAAAATGAAAAGCTTGGAAAGAAGCTTTTCATTACAGGAAAAGGACGGTGCAATGTCACCAATGATTCTGATACAGAAGAGCTTTTTCCTGCAGTCATGTCAAACCGTAAATTTCTTTACAGTGCTTTTTATACCTATGGAAGCAGAGATGTAATGGAATTTTTTGAGGAAGCAGGTGTGCCGTTGAAAACAGAGCGCGGAAACAGGGTTTTCCCGGTGTCCGATCATTCATCAGATATTATCCGGGCACTGGAGCGGGAATTAAAGAAAGCCGGAGCACAGGTACATCTTCATACAGAGGTGAAGGAAGTTTGCACAGAGGAAGAGAAGGTTACAGGCGTATTACTTGCCGATGGAACTTTTTTTACTGCTGATGCAGTGGTGGTTGCCACAGGCGGGCTTTCTTATCCTTCTACAGGTTCTACAGGAGATGGATACCGTTTTGCAGCTGAAACCGGCCATAAAGTAGTTGCCCAGTCGCCGTCACTGGTACCTCTGGTAGCGAAAGAAGATTATGTATCCAAACTCCAGGGCCTTTCCCTTCGAAATGTCGAGCTGACCGTGAAATCCGGAAAAAAAGTCCTCTATAAAGATTTTGGCGAGATGATGTTTACACATTTCGGAGTTACAGGTCCCCTGATACTTTCTGCAAGTGCTCAGATCGGCAAAAAACTGGAAAAAGAATCTTTGCAGGCTTATCTCGACCTGAAGCCCGCACTTGATGCAGAACAGCTTGATGCCCGGATCCTGCGTGAATTTGATGCAAATCATAACAAACAGTTTAAAAATGTGATCGGTGTTCTTTTTCCGTCTTCTCTGACTCCGATCATGATCGAGATCGGTGGAATTCCGGGAGACAAGCCAGTACATGAAATCTCCAGGGAAGAACGCCAGGCCTTTGGCCGTCTGATCAAGGCTTTCCCTTTTACGATCACAGGAATGGGAGAGTTCAAGGAAGCTATCATCACAAGAGGCGGTGTGTCAGTAAAAGAGATACAGCCATCTACAATGGAATCCAAAAAAGTAAAAAATCTGTATTTTACAGGTGAAGTGCTGGATCTGGATGCTGTGACAGGTGGCTATAATCTTCAGATCGCGTGGTCTACCGCGTATGTTGCAGCGCAGGCGATCGAATAACAGAAAAAGAGGAAGGGGCATTTAATTATGGGTATTAATATTGCAATTGACGGGCCCGCAGGTGCAGGAAAAAGCACAATCGCAAAAAAGGTGGCAAAGGAGCTGTCCTTTATCTATGTAGATACAGGAGCCATGTACCGTGCCATGGCACTTTATCTTCTGGAAAAAGGAATCAACGGTGATGAGAAAATCTCCGAAGCCTGTCACGGTGCGGATATCTCCATCCGCTATGAAAACGGCGAGCAGCAGGTGATCCTTAACGGAAAAAATGTAACTTCATTTCTCCGTAAGGAAGAGGTTGGAAACATGGCATCTGTAAGTTCTGCAAATCCGGAAGTGCGCGCACATCTTCTGAAACTACAGCGAAATCTTGCAGTTGAGAACAATGTGGTCATGGATGGAAGAGATATCGGAACTACCATTCTTCCGAATGCAGAAGTAAAGATCTTTCTGACTGCAAGTGCCAGAACCCGTGCCAACAGACGATATCTGGAGCTTACAGAGAAGGGAGAAGCCTGCGATCTGGAGGCAATCCTGAAAGATATTATTGACAGGGACGAGAGAGATATGAACCGAGCCGTTTCACCGCTGAAGCAGGCAGAAGATGCAGTTCTTGTTGATTCTTCTGAGATGGGAATTGACGAAGTTGTTGATAAAATTCTTTTTGTATACAGAGAAAAGGTGAACAGATGAAGGTAAAAGTTGCGGAAACTGCCGGATTCTGTTTCGGCGTACAAAGAGCAGTGGACCGGGTTTATGATCTGATCGGTTCCGATGCTGCACCTATTTATACATTGGGGCCTATCATCCATAATGAGGAAGTTGTCTCAGATCTGGAAAAAAAAGGCGTAGCTGTGATCAGTGAGGAGGATCTTGCAGATCTAAATGGCGGTACAGTTGTGATTCGTTCTCATGGTGTAGGCCGCAAGGTCTATAACAAGATCAAGAAATACGGTCTGGGATACGTAGATGTTACCTGTCCTTTTGTGCTGAAGATCCACAAGATCGTTGAGAGAGAAAGTGCCAGAGGTGCACATATTATGATTATCGGAGATCCGGATCATCCGGAAGTACAGGGAATCTGCGGATGGTGCCAGGGACCGTTTACAGTAATCAAAAATGCCGAAGATGCTGAAAAATTCAGCATTTCTCCGGATAAAGAAGTGTGCGTAGTATCACAGACGACATTTAATTACAACAAATTTCAAGAATTAGTTGAAATTCTCCGCAAAAAGAGTTATGATAATAATGTTTTAAATATTTTAAATATTTTAAACACTATTTGTAATGCTACCGAAGAACGGCAGAAAGAAGCTAAAGCGATAGCCGGAGAGGTAGACACTATGCTGGTTGTAGGCGGCCGACATAGTTCCAATACTCAAAAGCTGTTTGAAATATGTAAAAAGGAATGTGGAAATACTTACTATATACAAACACCTGTAGACTTGGATTCTGAAATGTTCCAATGCAGTAGTTGTGTAGGTATTACAGCAGGGGCTTCCACCCCAAAGAAAATTATTGAGGAGGTTCAAGAACATGTCAGAATTAAGTTTTGAACAGATGCTGGAAGATTCCGTAAAAACAATCAGAAATGGAGAGATCGTACAGGGTACCGTCATCGATGTAAAAGATGATGAGATCATCCTGAATATCGGCTATAAAGCAGACGGTATCATCACAAAGAACGAGTACACAAACGATTCAAGCGTTGTGCTTACAGACGTTGTTAAACCTGGCGATACCATGGAAGCAAAGGTTCTCAAAGTAAACGACGGAGAGGGACAGGTTACACTGACTTACAAACGTCTTGCAGCAGAGAAGGGAAACAAACGTCTTGAGGAGGCATTTGAGAACCAGGAGGTTCTGAAAGCTCCTGTAACACAGGTACTTGATGGTGGTCTTTGTGTTAACGTAGAGGAAACAAGAGTATTCATTCCTGCAAGCCTTGTATCCGACACATATGAGAAAGACCTTTCCAAATACGCAGATCAGGAGATCGAGTTTGTTATCACAGAGTTCAACCCAAGAAGACGCCGTATCATCGGTAACCGTAAACAGCTTCTTCTTGCTGAGAAAGCCGAGAAACAGAAAGAGCTTCTTGCTAAGATCAAAGCTGGTGACAAGGTTGAGGGTGTTGTTAAGAATGTTACAGATTTCGGTGCATTCATCGATCTCGGTGGAGCAGACGGACTTCTTCACATCTCTGAGATGTCCTGGGGCAGAGTAGAGAATCCGAAGAAGGTATTCAATGTTGGTGATAAAGTTACAGTTCTTATCAAAGAGATCAACGGAGATAAGATTGCACTTTCCCTTAAATTCCCGGAGGAGAACCCATGGCTTACAGCTGCTGAGGACTTCGCAGTAGGAAATGTAGTAAAAGGTAAAGTTGCACGTATGACAGATTTTGGTGCATTTGTTGAGCTTGCACCTGGAGTAGATGCACTTCTTCATGTATCTCAGATTTCCAGAGAGCACGTTGCTAAACCATCTGATGTACTTTCCATCGGACAGGAAATCGAGGCTAAAGTTGTTGATTTTAATGGCGAGGACAGAAAGATCAGCCTTAGCATGAAAGCACTTGAGGATTATTCTGCAGAGCAGACAGAGGAGTAATTTCTATCCGGAAGTTTGAACAGATATTGATATTCTGAGAATTATAAGAGACTGTTTCCATTTTGGCGGCAGTCTCTTTTTTAGTGTTTAATAATTCCTGTAACAGTAAAATGAACAAGCCCCGGGCATATGCTTTTACAGGCATATTCTGCAGTTCAGAAGCAAAATGTTCAGGGCTTTTTGGTTTATGCTGATCCTAGATATAATGAATTCATTTTAAAGTGGAGAGATAATAAGGCAGGCAATGTTTAAGATAAGTTTTCTGTTTGAGCGGATTCCGGACAAAGTCATCTGTTACAGAGAACCAGGTATAGCAGGTATCTTTTTTGGCAGGTTTACGAAGTTTCTTATCCATGCAGACACTTAATGTCTTTGGGATGGCTGTATCTTCTGAAGGAATATAATCATAATCCTTGTAATTGGAATAATACTGTTTTAAACGGCCGTTTTGGTGCTTTATGAGGAAACGAACGCGGTTTTTCTGACCGGTTATGTAGAATTTTTCACTATAATTGGAGAATTCCACAGGTAGACTGCAGGAAAGTACAAGGGTAAAAATTATTTGTTCGTCTAGAAATTCACAATTCAGAGGCTCATAACCTTCTTCGAAAAGACAGAGATAGGAAAGCATTGAGAGGATTTTTCCAAGTCCAAGAAGATCCTCCTGATTGTGGCCAAGTACAATATCAGCGGCCTCTTTTTTTTTGCCTGAAGCAAATTGTTTATAGTGACGGATACATGCCGCGCCATCGCAGTAATCACGCTGATCGATTCCGAGGAAAGCTTCCACAGAAGGCTGGTTCATTTTGGAAAGCTTCAGTAGCCCTTTCACGGGTTTCAGCTGTCGGTAAAGGTCCAGAGAAGGCAGGCTTTCAAAAGGAGAAGGCAATCCGTGAATCTGATAGCGGGCTTCCAGGTAAGGCTGGTCAAAACTGTCGCCGTTATACTGGATCGTGCAGGAAAAATTCTGTAAAAATTCCGAAAAAATTTTCAAAAGTTCGGGTTCTTCTTTCTCATCTTCGATCATCCACTGGTACATCTGCCAGTTTTTTTCTTCATAAGCCACAGCGCCGACAAGATACAGAAAAGTGGAATTTCGTGATAGTCCTGTTGTTTCAATGTCATAGAAAACCGGTACAAAATGCTCTGAAAACGCATGCTTTTTAGTCAATTTTTTAACAGTCTCAAAGTCCGGAAACCCTTGTAAAATCGGCATTTTTTTAACAATCATGTTAATTTCCTCCTTTATGGATTGTATCTAATTATACACAAAAAAACGTTTTTTCCATAGTGCAATTTTAGGTGAAATGAGTTATAGTATATTCGTGGAGTTGATGAAAATAACAGGAAATGGTACTGGATTTATGTGGGAATTGACAGTTATAAAAACTGATTAATATTACTTTATAATTTGATTTTTATCTGCAGTTTTCCTGGAACCGTGATCACTTCTATATGAAAGTATATCATAGTATGACAGATAGAATCAATCTATCATACATATATCAGAAACACGGAAATCAACTTTAAAAAAGAGTATGATGTGCACAGCACGGAAACGCAGCGTGCATGTACATGCAAACAATAAAGGAGGAGATGAGATCTATGGCATTTTTAACCTTCAGAGGTGGTATTCATCCTTATGACGGCAAAGATTTGTCAAAAAACTGTCCTGTTGAGAAGTATCTGCCGAAAGGAGATCTGGCAATTCTTGTATCTCAGCATATCGGAGCTCCGGCCAAGCCGATCGTGAAAAAAGGCGATCATGTGCTCGTAGGACAGAAAATCGCAGAAGCAGGTGGATTCGTTTCTGCACCGATACATTCATCTGTATCAGGAATTGTGAAAGGAATCGAGAAACGCCTGACAGCAGTAGGAGCCATGGGTGATGCGATCATCATTGAAAATGATGGACAATATGAATCGGTGGAATATACACCTGCCAATCTTTCCAACCTTTCCAAAGAAGACATTTTAAAAAGAATTCAGGAAGGCGGAGTTGTAGGACAGGGTGGTGCAGGCTTCCCGACACATGTGAAGCTTTCACCGAAGGAACCGGACAAGATCGACCACATTCTGGTAAATGGTGCGGAGTGCGAGCCTTATATTACCAGTGACTACCGCAGAATGATGGAAGAACCGGAGAATGTTGTAAAAGGACTGGAAGTAATCCTGAAAGTATTCCCGAAAGCATTGGGATGCATCTGTATCGAGGATAACAAGCCTGACTGTATTGCCAGAATGAAGGAAGCTATCAAAGGCAAAGAACGTATGGAAGTAAAAGAACTCAAGACCAAATATCCGCAGGGTGGTGAGCGTACTCTGATCTATGCGGTTACAGGCAGAGAGATCAATTCCACCATGCTTCCGGCAGATGTAGGATGTGTTGTTGATAACGTAGAAACCGTTACCTCTGTTTATAAAGCAGTAATCCTTGGTCAACCGGTCATCAGCCGTAATTTAACAGTTACAGGAGACGGCATCCGCACACCGAAAAACTTTTCCGTTCTTACAGGAACAGATCTGTCAGAACTTGTAGACGCTGCAGGTGGCCTGAAAGAAAAGATCGCGAAAGCAATTTCCGGTGGACCGATGATGGGATTTGCACTGTATGATCTTCACATCCCATGTACAAAGACAACCTCTTCCCTGCTTTTTCTGGAGCATGATGCAGTATCCGAGGCGAAGCAGATTCAGACTGCATGTATCAACTGCGGACGTTGCGTAAGCGTCTGTCCAGGCCATGTGGTTCCCGCCCGTCTTGCAACTCTTGCAGAGAACGGTGATATGGCAGGCTTCGAGAAGATGGATGGTATGGAGTGCTGTGAATGCGGCTGCTGCAGTTACATCTGTCCTGCCAAACGACCTCTGACTCAGAGTATTAAATCTATGAGAAAAATGGTTCTTGCCGAGCGCAAGAAAAAGAAATAGGGGGAGGAAAAACAATGGAACAAATGTATAACGTATCATCTAATCCCCATATCAGGGATAAAATGACTACCAGTCGTATCATGCAGCTGGTTGTGATCGCACTTCTGCCTGCGACATTATTTGGTATCTGGAATTTTGGTGTGCATGCACTTCTTGTAATTCTTGCAACGATTGCATCCAGTGTATTTTTTGAGTGGCTTTATGACCGTCTGATGCACAAGAAGAACACGACCAAAGATTTCAGTGCAGTTGTAACAGGTCTTCTGCTTGCTTTAAACATGCCGCCCCAGATTCCAATCTGGATGCCGATCCTTGGCAGTGCCTTTGCGATTATTGTTGTAAAACAGCTGTTCGGCGGACTTGGCCAGAACTTTATGAACCCGGCTCTTGCAGGAAGATGTTTCCTTATGATCTCTTTTGCCGGAAAGATGACTAACTTTGCAGTTTCCAAGAGCTCTCATGCAGTTGTGGATACTGTTACACAGGCAACACCTCTGGCGGCTCTGAAGAGCCAGGGATTTGTTGCGGGAACTTCCATTCCGGTAAAAAATCTCTTCCTTGGTAATATCCAGGGAACCATCGGTGAAACCTCCGCACTGGCAATCCTGATCGGTGCCGTGATCCTTCTTGCATTTAAGATCATTGATCTGAAAGTGCCACTTACATATATCGGAAGCTTCGCCGTATTTGTGATCCTTTATATGCTGGGAACAGGCAAAGGATTTGACGTGAACTATCTTTTCAGCCATATCTTCGGCGGCGGTCTGATGCTTGGCGCATGGTTCATGGCAACCGATTATGTAACCACACCGATCACACCGAAGGGACAGCTGGTATATGGATGCTGCCTTGGTATTGTAACAGCAGTGTTCCGTCTCTTTGGCGGTTCTGCAGAGGGTGTTTCCTATGCGATCATTTTCTGCAACCTTCTGGTTCCGCTTATTGAGAAAGTAACAAAACCGGTTGCTTTTGGAAAAGGAGGCAGGAAATAATGAGTAAGATTATCAGAAATACATTGATCCTTACGATCATTACAGTAGTTGCCGGACTTGGACTTGGACTGGTTTATGAAGTTACAAAAGAACCGATCGCAAGAACTGAAGAGCAGGCAAAAAAAGAAGCATGGCAGACAGTATTCAGTGATGTAAGCCTGGAAGATTTTAAAGCTGTAGATGTAGACCAGGAAGCAGCAGATAAAATAGTAGCAGATCTTGGGATAAAGGCAACAGTAGACGAGGTCTGCGAAGCAGCAGATGAGGGATATGTGGTAACTGTAACAGATAAACAGGGTTACGGCGGTGATATCCAGATTACAGTTGGCGTAACAAAAGACGGCACAGTCAGCGGCGTTTCCATTCTTTCCATCAGCGAGACTGCCGGTCTTGGAATGCGTGCTACAGAAGCTCAGTTCCAGGAGCAGTACGTTGGAAAGACTACCGATAAATTCTATGTATCCAAGGATGGCGGCGAGGGTGAGCCGATTGATGCCATCAGCGGTGCGACCATCACATCCAGAGCTTTTACCGGTGCAGTCAATACAGCTATCGGCTATTGCAAAAACGCATTTTAGGAGGGTAGTTGAATATGAATAAATGTGGTGAAAGATTAAAAAACGGTATTATAACCGAGAATCCGATTTTCGTTCTGATGCTGGGAATGTGTCCGACACTTGCGGTAACAACTTCAGCTATCAATGGTATTGGTATGGGACTTTCCACAACGATCGTTCTGGTCATGTCAAACCTGCTGATTTCCCTGCTTCGTAAAGTAATCCCGGATTCTGTCAGAATGCCGGCCTTTATCGTAGTTGTAGCATCTTTTGTAACGATCGTGCAGTTCCTTATGGAAGGTTTTACTCCTTCCCTTTATGATTCACTTGGAATTTATATTCCGCTGATCGTAGTTAACTGTATCATTCTGGGACGTGCAGAGAGCTATGCTTCCAAGAACCCGGTCCTTCCTTCTATTTTTGACGGACTTGGAATGGGACTTGGATTTACAGTTGGTCTGGTTGCCATTGGTCTTGTAAGAGAGATCCTTGGTTCCGGAAAAGCTTTCGGGGCACAGATCATTCCGGTTGCCGATGCAGCTACCGGTGCTGCCGGTTATACCCCGATCACTATCTTTATCCTTGCACCTGGAGCATTCCTGGTTCTTGCAGGACTTGCAGCAATCCAGAACAAAGTAAAGATCAACATGGCAAAGAAGGGCAAGGATGTTTCCAAGATCCAGTCCGGCTGCGGTTCCAACTGTGCAACCTGCGGCGGCTGTCCTTCTGAGAAAGAATAAAGGGGGAGTAGAAGATGGCAAGCTTAATGTTAATTGCTATTGGTTCTGCACTTTGCAGTAACGTTGTATTAAGCCAGTTCCTTGGAATCTGTTCTTTCCTGGGAGTTTCCAAGAAGACTGAAACTGCAGTCGGCATGGGAGGCGCGGTTGTATTCGTTATTACGATCGCATCTTTTGTTGCTTCGTTGTTATATAAATTTATCCTGGTACCGACACATTTTGAGTACCTGAAAACAATCGTATTTATCCTTGTTATCGCAGCACTGGTACAGATCGTAGAGATGTTCCTCAAGAAATTTGTTCCATCTCTTTACAAGGCGCTTGGTGTATACCTTCCGCTGATCACAACAAACTGTGCAGTTCTTGGTGTGGCGCTTAATAACGTAAAATATGAATACAGCATTCTTGAAAGTGTTGTAAACGGATTTGCAACAGGCGTGGGGTATCTGATCGCTATCGTATTACTTGCGGGAATCCGTGAAAAAATGGAGTACAACGATATTCCGGAATCCTTCCAGGGTATGCCGATCGTTCTGCTTACAGCAGCATTGATGGCTATTGCATTCTTTGGATTCTCCGGAATCGTATAGGAGGAAGAAGAGCATGAGTATAACAGGAATTATTATGGCTGCAGTCATTGTCGGCGGTACTGGTTTATTCATTGGTATCTTCCTTGGACTGGCAGATAAGAAATTAACTGTAAAGGTAGATGAAAAAGAAGAAGCCATTCTTGGCGTTCTTCCAGGTAATAACTGTGGTGGCTGCGGATATCCGGGATGTTCCGGACTTGCGGCAGCCATTGCCAAAGGAGAGGCTCCGGTTGATCAGTGTCCGGTCGGCGGCGCTCCGGTAGCTGCCAAGATTGGCGCGATCATGGGACAGGAAGTAAAAGAAACCGCACGTCAGGTTGCTTTTGTAAAATGTGCCGGAACCTGCGACAAGACAACTGAAAAGTATGAGTACACAGGCGTGGAAGACTGTGAGATGATGGCATTCATTCCTGGCAGTGGAGCAAAAAATTGTACTTTCGGATGTATGGGATTCGGAAGCTGTGTAAAGGCATGTCCGTTTGATGCCATCCATGTAGTAAATGGTGTTGCAGTAGTAGATCAGGAAGCATGTAAGGCCTGCGGCAAATGCGTCGCAAAATGCCCGCGTCATCTCATCGAGCTGGTGCCATATGACAAACAGATCCGTGTGGCCTGCAGCTCCCATGCAAAAGGAAAAGCTGTTACAACAGCCTGCGAGCTTGGCTGTATCGGCTGTAAGAAATGTGAGAAGAACTGTCCGTCAGAGGCGATTACAGTCACTGATTTCTGTGCACACATTGATTATGATAAGTGTACAGGCTGTGGTAAATGTAAAGAAGTCTGCCCGAGACATGTAATTCTGTAAAGAACGAAGTAACAAATGAGAACTGTCATCACAGAAATTTTTCTGTAAAATGGCAGTTCTTTTTTCTATGAAGTAAATCTTGGAGCTGTCCCTCCTGCTTGACAAAGAAATTATTGTTCAGTATAGTGAACGCATGAACAATAGGTAACAATTATCGGAGGTATCATAAAATATGGGATTTTCAGAAAATTTTGTATGGGGAGCAGCGACCAACTCCTATCAGATCGAAGGAATGGGGCGAGATTCCGGAAAAGGCATGAATTATTTAAAGAAGATGTAGCGCATATGAAAGAACTGGGGCTGAAAGGATATCGTTTTTCCATTGACTGGTCCCGGGTGCTGCCGGATGGTTTTGGAATCATTTATGTTGATTTCGAGACACAGGAGAGGATCTGGAAGGATTCTGCGTACTGGTCCAGAGAACTTATCAGCAGAAACGGGAATGATCTGTGAAAATTTTAAAAGGATAGTGTATGAATAAAATATTTAAAACAGCAATGTTTTTTACCGCATTTATTCCGTTATGGTTTACAGTTGTATTTATAGATGGAATGAGTATTGCGGATAAGACGAACACTACTATAGGTGCAGAGATAGCTGGAATAAGTGGAATTGTTGCTGGACTTATTATATCTGGAATAGTTATAGTTGGCTCGATGAAAGGAATAAGAAAAGAAAGTTTTAAGAAATATAAAATATTATCCGTACAACAGGAAAAGGGGATTACGTCAGAATTTTTACTATCATATATTCTTCCGCTATTTGCATTTGATTTTACAAAGTGGGTCAGCTTGGCGGAATTTTTGATCTATTTTCTGATTCTCATGTTTTTATGTGTCAGGAATAACAATGTATATGCAAATCTGTTTTTTGAAGTAAAAAAATATAAATTCTATACATGCGAAGTTCAGTGGGTGGCAGAAGGTGAAACTGATCCTCTGCAGATAATAGTTATCAGTAAGAAACCATTATCCGCATATAAGGAAAATGTAATTGAAATAGCACCGCTCGATAAACCGTTCTTCTTAGGAAAATGAAATTGGAACAGAGGATGGCACTTCGCAGACCCCTTTATCAAACATGTTAAGTTTGGTTTTACCGCAGATTGCAAGTGTGAAATTACGTGCGTTTTGCGGTTTGCTTAAATCGAATTTATGTGTGGCGGGATTAACAGGAATACGAAGTTCTTTTTTTAAGAGATCTTTATATTCCTGTTTTTGTAATTTCGCAACAATTTGCGCATCGTAAGTGATGAATTTTTTGGAGTTTTGCCCGGAGACAGCAAAAGTTTTATAGGATTCCATATCATCTATAAGATCAGCTGTTTCCAATTCGGCAAGGTGTTCCCGGCAGACGATTTTATGGGAATATTCAATGTTGAATATACTTTCAAAATTGTTATTTACAGAATAAAGCGTATGATCGGTTATTAAAATATCACAGCACCTGCCAAACTGAATCATTGGTTCCTGTGCTTCGACAACAGTATTATGACGGCTGACAAAGATTGGCGTACGCTTTTTGAAAGAAAGAACAGGATTCTTCTGAGTGAGAAAATAGAGATTCTTATCATTTCCATTTTCATCCTGATAGTTTCCGACAAAAATAAAAGCATTGGCAGAGATATTTTTTAGCTTGCATGTGTCATCACTGGTATTGATGTGATTAAGCAGAGAAGCCCAGGTTTTATGTATAAGTGAACTGTTAAGACTTAGCTTTTCAATTGTGCCTTTAGGATTCTGAGCCGTATATTCAAGAACACGCTCTTGATTTTTTACTTTATTAAAAAAATTAGAAGACATAGAATTTACTATGTTATTAAGTAATTCTTTAGGTTCAAAATGGAAAGCGTAGCATACGTATTCATTAGGATTTTTTTTATGATCGTATTCAATTAGATAGGCTTCCCAATGTGCAATGCGCTGGGCTGTGAGGATTGCCTTTTCAATTTTCTGAAGCGACATAAAGTACCTCCTGGTATTGGTGTGTAATCATAAATTAATCTTTTGTACGTGATGAAATATATTCAAAAAGGAATTCGTCACATTTTGAAGATATTTTATTATATTTATCTGATGTTGAAGCCTCACGCAATAAGCTGATACCATTGATCTTGGTACCCACAGGGATGTTGATTCCAAGCAGTGTGGATTCCTCAATTTCGTAATATTCTTCCTGTTCAGCGAGATTTTGAAAAGAAGAGAAAAACTTCTTCAAACTGACATCCGAATCAGAAGCATATTTTTTCAGCAATGCCTGAAACTCCTTTTTGGAAATCAGTACTCTGGAACTGTTAAGCTTTAACTGACCTTTTAAAAAGTGCAGATCTTCACTGTCCTCGTCCAGATTAAATTCATATTTACTGATAACCATCCGGTGAAGAGTTGGCCGCCTGTTGCCGCCGCTGGAAGTTGTCAGTACGGCACCGATCCTGCACAGAATATCCTGGGAGAATAAAAACATATGGTGAAATGAAAGAAAACATAATTCACCAATCTCAGCATTAGTCAGAGTGCAGTAACAGGAACCCATAGAGATTGAGATAACCATATCTCCTGTATATACTTTCCTGATAGGAGTGCCGGATACATCGATTTTTCCTGTATAGATTTCCAGGTTGACCCTGCAGCGGTTCTCATCAGATGCAGAAAGTGTGAGTTCGCCGTGGATCAATTTAGCCTCAGAGGAGATGGTCGAGTAGAAATATAGATAATACTTATTCCCGATATACCCTTTAAAAGCCGGTCGGTTAATCGAACATACCAGATTATCATTCTCTGGAATATAATGAGAAGAAAAACAGGTATTTGTAATGACTGTGCCGGGGCGAAAAGAGACAAGGTCAGCAGCATCTATATTTAGTGCACGTGCGATTTTCGCAATGTGTTCCAGGGTGAAGCTGGCCTTTCCAGACAGAAGTTTGGATAAGGTGGACTGGTTGATACCTGAATTCTCTGCCAGGATTTTTTGTGTAATTCCATGTTCTTGCATGATATGCCGTATGTTCTTCATGACTTTTTTTTCATATTTTATATAAAAGCCTTCATTTGATTCCATAAAAATCTCCAATCTACGGTAATAAAAAAGATAAAATTGTGATATAAAAATTATAACATTTCTTATGAGCTGCGTAAATGAAATAATTATATATCTAAATAAAATTTCTAAAATAGAATACAGATGACAATATAAGAACAAATAATTTCTATATACATAATTAAGTGCACATATTGAATAGAGGTAACGAGTGTGGTACAATAATATCCCGAGAAAAAAGCGAGGAAGAAAAAGTAACCCGGTCAGTAAGTGCATTTATGGAGCGTTGTGTGGAAACACACAATGAAAAAACAAATGAGTGTAGCAGTTGAGAGTGAATATGAAAGAGACGAACAGTATTTTGAAAACCGGAATACTGAGAATATAGAACTTGAAAAGGTTGCAGCGTGGATTAAAGGAGATCAGTTTGATTACGGTGAATGGGGCAGGATTGAATTAAGACCTGGGAGTATCCGGACAGAGGAAGATTCCAGAGCAAAGCCAAATGTATTCTCCAGTACAATCGCAGTTCAGACATTGCATGTATTAGGGGGTGATGCACCAGAAGAAGAAAAAAAGATGTGCGAATGGATGACTAAACTGAGGGATAAAAAAGGATACTTTCTCGGTGCTGGAGGTAAAAAAGAACCATATGGACAGCCAGAGACAGATCGAGTTAAGAATATCCGCCATACAGCAAGAGGACTGGATTATCTGCTCCGGACAGGACGGTTTATTGACCGCAAAGATGCAAAAGTACTGCGAAAGATATTGAAAGCCCAGAACTCAAAAGATGGTGGCTTTCCTCAGTTTTTTGAAGAAGACTCGGAGATATGGTCGACTTCTTATTTTGTGAACCTGATGATAACATTAAAAGGACCAAAGGGAGTAGCATTGTTAAGAAAAACGCCGGAGGAAAGTGAGGCCGAGATAATAAATGAGATAGAAGGAAAGATAAGAGACGCGATTCAATTCCTTCGAAAAAATAAAAATAAGAATAAAATATGGGGAAGATGCAAGGAACGTTATGAGGCAACAACCACGGGAGTTATGATTCAAATAGGTCCATATCTTGTGGAGGAATGGCCTGAAGAATACAGGGAGATCATGTATCAGCTGGGCAAAATCCCGGTCAAACGCAGATATACCAGGTTGTATCTCGCACTTATAGGAATGCATTTGTTTAGGAAGGAAGAACAGCAGAGGATTTTTTGCGCTCTTCGGGAGGATGAGAGAAGATTTGAAGAGGTTGAAAAAGTGGACTTTGTTGAGGTTCTGGCATATGGCTGGATCCAGAAGTTCGGAAATAATATAGGAATGCTTGACTATTATAACAGCCTGAATCATGGACATGAACTGGTACTGCCAGAAGAATTAACCGGAAAAGACGAGAGAAAGATTCAGACAGAATATATGAAATGGTGTCTGCAGCAGTACAGGGAATTCCAGGAATATAAGAAAAATATTGAAATTGAGACGGCAGTAAATGAGACTGCGATCATAGACAAAACCAAATTATGGATATTCTGCCAGAGATTATTTCAGAAATACAAATTTTATATTGAAGAAAAAGGCGGCTGGAAAGACTTCTGGGATGGAGATAAGCACGTACTGGAAAAGGAAACACAAAACAAGTTCTGGAGTTATGCAGATGCGTTTCTTGACGGACATGAGATTATCACAAACAGGGAAAAGTATACCGGATGCGGAATGGTTGATTTTGAATTCAGCAATGGATACCAAAAAAGCATATTGGTAGAATTCAAGCTTCTTTCCAACAGAGGCCTGCAAAGTGACGGCGGTCTCAGCCAGATCCAGCAGTATATGGTCAGTACGAAGACGGATACGGCATTCCTGGTCGTGTTCGGGTTTGATGAAAAAGATGCAGAGATGGTAGGAAAAATAGAAGCTGCAATAAAACAATTCCAAATGCGCGAGACAGACAAATTTATAGAATTGGTATACATAGATGCTTCAAAGAAGCTCAGTGCCAGTAAATTGTACACAGTTTAGAAGCGAATTGAACAAAAAAACAAACTTGACACATAATCCCATTTTCGACAGTTAAATAAAAATAAAGTGGCAGAATCCTTTGATTTTACTCAATATCATGATGCTGGGGTCAAAAGGTGACCTCATAGTACCTTGCTACAAGTTTTATTTTTGTAGCAAGGATCTAAGAAATATGTCATTCATAGAGATATTAAAAAACTATGTTTTGACCCCGGCATCATGACATTGCCTCTGAACAGTAACATAAAATACGGAAAATTACAGTTTCCAGCTAAAAATATTTGACCAGTGAATTTCCAGGGGCTATAATAAAGTATAAAATATTCAGTACACTTCAAGGAGAACAATTCATGAGCAAGATTATTTTAACTGGCGACCGCCCGACGGGACGCCTTCATGTAGGTCATTATGTTGGATCACTGGCAGAGCGTGTGAAACTGCAGAATTCCGGCTTATATGACGAAATTTATATTATGATCGCAGATGCGCAGGCACTTACAGATAATGCGGAACATCCGGAGAAAGTACGTCAGAACATCCTTCAGGTTTCACTGGACTATCTGGCTTGCGGACTTGACCCGGCGAAATCCAACATTTTCATTCAGTCTATGGTGCCGGAGCTTACTGAGCTTACTTTCTATTATATGAATCTGGTAACAGTGGCACGTGTACAGCGTAACCCTACTGTTAAATCTGAGATCAAGATGCGTAATTTTGAAGCCAGCATTCCGGTTGGATTCTTCTGCTATCCGATCAGCCAGGCAGCAGATATCACAGCTTTCCGTGCAACACATGTGCCGGTAGGTGAGGATCAGCTTCCGATGCTTGAGCAGTGCAAGGAGATCGTTCATAAGTTTAATACCGTTTATGGTGAGACTTTAACAGATCCGGAGATCGTTCTTTCTTCCAATAAGGCATGTTTACGTCTTCCTGGTATCGACGGAAAGGCTAAGATGAGTAAGTCTCTCGGAAACTGCATCTATCTTTCTGATGAGGAGGATGTTGTTAAGAAGAAGATCATGTCCATGTTTACAGACCCGAACCATCTTCGTGTTCAGGATCCGGGTCGTGTAGAAGGTAACCCGGTATTTATCTATCTGGATGCATTCAGCCGTCCGGAGCATTTCTCTGAGTTCCTTCCTGAGTACCAGAATCTGGACGAGCTTAAAGAGCATTACCAGAGAGGCGGCCTTGGCGACGTGAAGGTCAAGAAATTCCTGAACAACGTAATGCAGGCAGAGCTGGGACCGATCCGCGAGAGAAGAAAAATGTGGGAACAGCGTACTGCTGATGTATTTGACATCCTGAAAGCAGGTACAGAAGTTGCAAGAGAGAAGGCAGCAGCAACTCTTCACGATGTACGTTCTTCCATGAGGATCAACTATTTCGAGGATCAGGATTTCCTGAATCAGTAATAGAATAGTTACTGTTCACTGGTAATATCCCGCGAGGTGTTTTTTGTGAGCAAAGGTCACAGAAAACCCGAGACATACCGCGCGAATTTATGCAATCAGCATAAATTCTGTGCATCGCGAAGCGTGTTACTGAGAACGGAGTGAACAGTAACATAGAATAATGATCAGCCCGGGACATATGTATTCCGGGTTGATTTTTTTTTCAAATTGTGTTAGTATTTCATCCATATGGGAAACAGATGTTCAGCTATTGTTGTGTACAGGTAACACACTGTTCCCGGGAAGGAGCAGTTGATTTTGATTTCTTTTGTAAAAGGTAAGGTAGCGGATATCAGTGAGAACAACCTGGTGGTGGAAAACGGCGGCATTGGTTATGAGATCTATATGACAGGACAGGATCTTAGGAAAGCACGTGTTGGTGAAGAGAAGAAGATAAATACGTTTCTGTATGTAAGAGAAGATATTCTTCAGTTATACGGATTTTTTTCAAAGGATGATCTTGGGATGTTCAGGCTTCTTCTGGGAGTGAATGGTGTAGGACCTAAGGGAGCACTTGGCATTCTTTCCGGGATCAGTGCAGATGAGCTGCGTTTTGCAGTGCTTTCCGATGATGTGAAGACAATCTCGAAAGCACCTGGAATCGGTAAGAAAACAGCTCAGAAGATGATTCTGGAGCTGAAAGATAAACTGAAGCTGGAAGATGCCTTTGAGATGAAGCTTGCTCATCAGCAGGAGGATGCAATGGAGGGGGCAGCAGATCTTCGGGACAGCCGTCAGGAAGCTGTGGAAGCACTGGTTGCCCTTGGATATAGTTCGGCAGATTCGCTTCGTGCAGTACGTAAGGTTCCGGACGATGTTCCCGCAGACGATGTGGAGGCGATTCTCCGCGCTGCATTGAAGAATTTTTGATATTTAGTAGAACGGAGCATAACAGATGGAGAACAGGATCATTACAACAGACGTTACAGAAGAGGATTTTTCCCTGGAGGGGAATTTAAGGCCTCAGAGTCTGGATGAGTATATTGGTCAGCAGAAAACCAAGGATACCCTGAAAATCTATATTGAAGCTGCAAAACAGAGACACGATTCTCTGGATCACGTGCTTTTTTACGGCCCTCCGGGTCTTGGAAAGACGACACTTTCTGCCATCATCGCCAATGAGATGGGTACACATATGAAAGTTACATCCGGCCCAGCTATTGAGAAGCCGGGAGAGATGGCTGCGATTCTGAATAATCTTCAGGAAGGAGATGTGCTGTTTGTGGATGAGATCCACAGGCTGAATCGCCAGGTAGAAGAGGTTCTTTATCCGGCAATGGAAGATTTTGCTATTGATATTATGATCGGAAAAGGCGCATCTGCACGTTCCATCCGACTGGATCTTCCGAAATTTACCCTTGTAGGAGCAACTACCAGGGCAGGACTTCTCTCTGCACCGCTCCGTGACCGTTTTGGTGTCACCCAGCGCCTGGAATTTTATGATAAGAAAGAACTGACGACGATTATCCTGCGTTCTGCACAGGTTCTGGGCGTGGATATTGAGCCGAAAGGTGCTGCGGAAATCGCCAAACGTTCCAGAGGAACACCGCGACTGGCTAACCGTCTCCTGAAACGTGTGAGAGATTTTGCCCAGGTGAAATATGATGGTGTGATCACCTATGATGTAGCCTGTTTTGCACTGGATCTTCTCGAGGTGGATCAGTATGGACTGGATAAGACGGATCGACGTATTTTACAAACTTTAATCCTGAATTTTCAGGGCGGTCCGGTAGGTCTTGAGACGCTTGCAGCCTCTATTGGAGAGGATTCCGGAACCCTGGAAGATGTGTATGAACCATACCTTCTGCAGAATGGTTTCCTGAACAGAACTCCCCGTGGAAGGATGGCTTCTGTGCTGGCATACACCCATCTTGGATATCCTCGTCCCGATTTATCGACAAAATAATAGAAAAACTTCTATACATTTTAGCTGTAATCAGTTATAATATAGACAGTTGTGAGCCAGCAGAGCTGACAACAGAGAGGAATGTTGCTGAGAGAACAGGCAGCAGATGAATTCAGGAGGCTTTACGAATGGCGGTAAAGAATACAGCACAGGTTGTTATCGACGGAAAGATCATTACTCTGGGCGGATATGAGTCTGAGGAGTATTTCCAGAAGGTTGCGGCCTATATGAATAATAAGATTGGTGAACTGAGTCAGATGCCGGGATATTCCAGACAGGCCATGGAAACCAAGCATACACTTCTCAGTTTGAATATTACAGATGATTACTTCAAGGCGAAGAAGCAGGCAGAGATCTTTGAGCAGGATCTGCAGCAGAAGGATCAGGAGATGTATGACCTGAAACATGAGCTGATCTCATTGAAGATGCAGATTGAAGAGGCGAAGAAAGCAGAGCAGGAAGCTCAGGACCAGAAGAATCTTCTGGACGGTAAGGTTAAGGAACTGGAGAAAGAGCTTGATGAATTGCTCAAATAAGAATGGGGGGATTGCTTCGGTAATCCTCTTTTGTTTTACAGATTAACAGACAGGAGATGAGGGAATACTTTGAAAAAGATAGTAACAGAGCTGCTTTCGCCAGCTGGCTCCTATGAGAGTTTTGAGGCGGCGATAGGTGCGGGCGCAGATGCTGTATATGTAGGCGGTCCGGCTTTTGGAGCGAGGGCATATGCCAGGAATTTTACCCAGGAGGAGCTGATTGCTGCTATTGAGACAGCACATCTCCATAATCGTAAATTATATCTTACAGTGAACACACTTTTAAAAAACAGAGAGATGGAAGGACAGCTTTTTGAGTATCTGGCCCCTTATTATGAGGCAGGGCTCGATGCTGTGATCGTACAGGATCTGGGTGTGTTTTCTTTTATCCGCAGGAATTTCCCGGATCTTGATATCCATGCCAGCACACAGATGACTGTGACTGGTCCGGAGGGAATGAAATTTCTGGAAGAAAAAGGAGCTACCCGTGTAGTTCCTGCAAGAGAGCTTTCGCTGGAAGAAATTTCTGCCATGCATCAGGCCAGTCCTCTGGAAATTGAGACTTTTATCCACGGGGCATTGTGTTACAGCTATTCCGGTCAGTGTCTTATGAGCAGTATTTTTGGCGGAAGAAGTGGAAACAGAGGTCGCTGCGCTCAGCCTTGCAGACTTCCATACAGCGCAACTTGTGATCACCATAAATATAAAGGGGACAAAGATTTCTGTGCTTTAAGTCTTAAGGATATCTGTACGCTGGATATTCTTCCGGATATACTGGAGGCTGGTGTAATGTCTCTGAAGATTGAGGGGCGTATGAAGCAGCCTGGTTATACCGCAGGAGTTACCTCTGTATACAGAAAATATCTGGATCTTTATCTCAGCGGAAAAGAATACCGCGTGCAGGATACAGACAGGAAATATCTTCTGGAACTTTTCAGCAGAGGCGGTTCCTGCAGGGGATATTACGATATGTATCGTGGTCCTGAGATGATGGCTTTTGCCAATGAGAAGAAATCCGGCAATATCCAGCCGGAGATCAGAAAAATAAAAGAAAAAATTCATGGGAATTTAATACTTTCTCCAGAAAGTCCTGTTATACTGGAAATAACCTGTGGAGATAAAACAGTGACTGCCATGGGCGGTGAAGTGCAGTTTGCCAAGAACCAGCCTATGGAAGAGCAGAGGATCCGTCAGCAGCTGGAAAAACTGGGAAATACAGAATTTCAGTGGGAAAGCCTTAACATTGAGATCAATGGAAGGATTTTCGTTCCTGTAAAGGTTCTCAATGAAGTGCGCAGAGCTGCGCTGGAACAGCTGCGTGAAGAAATGATCGGAACCAGACGGAGAGAACCTGCTGAAAAGCAACCTTTCTCTGGAAAAAATCTTCCGGTTTGTACAGAAAAGAATTCCTGTAATGAGAAGCTTCCGCTGTATGTCTCCTGTGAAAGGACAGATGTTGCAGAGGTACTTCTGGAAGAAGAGGGGATTACAGGCTTTTATCTTTCTTTTGATACCATGAAGAAATGTTTTTCACCGGAACTTGCGGGGCGAAAGGAGCTTTATCTTTCTACGCCGCATATCCATCGCGGAGAGATTCCAGAGGTATGGATCCGAAATGCGAAGGAGTGGCTTGATCAGGGAATGAGAGGTTTTCTGGTACGCAGCCTGGAATCTTATGCAGCACTGAAAGAACTGGGATATAAAGAGAAATGTGTGCTGGATGCTTCCATGTATACCTGGAATGATGAAGCCGAGGCGTTCTGGAGAGAAGAGGGCGTTCTTAAGAATACCATTCCTCTGGAACTGAATGAGGGAGAACTTAAGCACAGGGATAATCGTTCTTCCGAACTTCATCTGTATGGATATATTCCGCTGATGATCTCAGCCCAGTGTGTACGTAAGAATCTGTTCGGATGCACAGGAAAATGCGAGACTATCTATCTGAAAGACCGGTACAACAGCGAATTTTCAGTGAAATGCTGCTGTGCTCCGTGGGAAAGTGCCTGTCCTGAAGCTGCGAAATACTGTTATAATATTATATATAACAGTATTCCCTATGGACTTCCCGGGGAAAAGGAGCGCGTAGAGAAACTAAAATTACAGTCACTGCGACTTGCTTTTACCATCGAGAAACCATCAGAGGCAAGAGCAGTACTGGAGGAATTCAAGGGTATTTACCATGGAAATGCAAAACCTTCCGGACGCAGGTATACAAAAGGCCATTTTAAAAGAGGAGCCGAGTAAAAGTGTATGATTAATGTTATTACAGAATTATCCAAGTATGTGATCCTCACGCTGATGATCGTCTACACCTTTCACTGTTTTTATATGGTGTGGCGTCAGGACGAGGAGGAAAAAAAGGAGTTGCTCCATCAGCAGCTGACCATGATCTTTTTTATAGATTTCACAGCTTTTCTCGTGATCTATCTTAAGAGCATGGATTTCAAGGTCATCCTGTTTTATATTGAGATGATGATCTTTTTTGCGGCAGTTCAGATCCTGTACAGGATTTTTTATGAAGATGCATCGCTGTTGCTTCTGAACAATATGTGCATGCTGCTGAGCGTGGGTTTTATCATGCTCTGCCGTCTGTCGCTTCCTTCTGCAAATAAGCAGCTTCTGATCGTTGCAGCAGGAAGTGCCGTATCACTGGTGATCCCGGTGATGATCCGGAAGATGAAATTTCTCAAGGATCTTACATGGGTTTATGCAGGCGTTGGTGTTGTTCTTCTTGCAGCAGTTCTTGTTCTTGCAAGTACAAGTTATGGAGCCAAGCTTTCCCTTATGGGCATTCAGCCTTCCGAGGTAATCAAGATTACATTCGTATTTTTTATGGCATCCCTGCTCTGCGGAAAAGTGAATTTCCGTAAAGTAGTGCTGGCGACCATTGTAGCAGTGCTTCATGTGGGTATCCTGGTTCTTTCCAGAGATCTTGGAAGTGCAGTGATCTTTTTTGTCACCTATCTTGTACTGATCTATGTATCTACCAGAAATCCGGGATATATGTTTCTGGGGCTTGGCGGCGGATGTGTGGGTGCAGTGATCGCCTATCATCTTTTTGGCCATGTACGCCAGAGAGTCAGTGCATGGAGAGATCCTATGGCTGTTTATCAGAATGAGGGCTATCAGATCGTGCAGTCGCTGTTTGCCATCGGAACCGGCGGCTGGTTTGGAATGGGACTCTGCCAGGGTTCACCTGAGAAGATCCCTGTTGTAAAAAATGACTTTATATTCAGCGCGATCTGTGAGGAAATGGGAGGTATTTTTGCCATCTGCCTGATTCTGGTGTGTACCAGCTTTTTCCTTATGATCGTTACCATTGCATTGAAGATCCGCAACCCGTTTTATAAGCTGATCGCTCTGGGACTTGGAACAGAATATGCGTTCCAGGTATTCCTGACTATCGGCGGAGTGACCAAGTTTATTCCGATGACAGGTGTTACCCTGCCGCTGGTAAGCTACGGCGGAAGTTCTGTCATGTGCACCATCCTGATGCTGGCTATTATTCAGGGACTGTATATTCTGAGGGAAGATGAGGACGAGGAAATTGAGACGCAGCGAAAAGAAACGATTGAAAGAAGAGGAAAGAGAGCGACGCCTGAGAGAACGGGATATCGCCAGAATCCGTAGAAAAAAGAACAGACCGTTTACCTTTGTATCGGTGTTCTTTATATTGATTTTTGTCAGCCTGATCGGCTATCTTATTTATTTTGATGCAGTAAAAAGCGATGATTTTATCAACAGCCCATATAATACCAGACAGGATACTTTTTCGGATCGTGTTGTCCGTGGAAATATCCAGTCTTCAGATGGGGAAATCCTGGCTCAGACCGATGTGTCAGAGGACGGTACAGAGCAGAGAAATTATCCGTATGCCAATATTTTTGCCCATGCAGTAGGCTATGATACCAATGGCAAGAGCGGGCTGGAATCAGAAGCGAATTTCCAGCTTCTGACGTCTCATTCATTCTTCCTGGAGCAGATGAAAAATGAGTTTTCCGGGAAAAAGAATCAGGGAGATACTGTGATCTCCAGCCTTAATGCAGATCTGCAGACAACAGCCTATAATTCTCTGGGGGACAGAAGAGGAGCTGTTGTTGTGATGGAGCCGTCAACAGGAAGAATCCTTGCAATGGTGAGTAAGCCTGACTTTGATCCGAATACGATTGCTGAGAACTGGGATACGTTGGTAAATGATGAGAGTAACAGCAGCCTTCTGAACCGTGCAACTAATGGCGCATATCCGCCCGGATCTACGTTCAAGATCGTTACAGCTCTTGATTATTTCAGGCAGAAAGGCTCATTGGAGGGATATTCCTATCTCTGCCAGGGAAGCATTACTGTGGATGACCATACGATCCGGTGCTACAATGGGACTGTTCATGGACAGGAAGATTTCTATTCGGCATTTGCCCATTCCTGTAACTGTGCATTTGCGGATATGGGGCTTGGTCTGGGAGGAAGTTCCCTTCGAAGTACAGCGGAAGACCTGCTTTTTAATAAAGCCCTTCCATTGAATTCCTATAAAACAAGTAAATTTACACTGGAAAATAATTCGCCGAATCCACTGGTCATGCAGACTTCTATTGGACAGGGAAATACTCTTGTTTCTCCAATGCATATGGCTATGATCACCAGCGCTATTGCAAATAACGGTGTTCTGATGAAACCGACTATGATCGATAAGATCGTGAATAATTCCGGAGATACTATAAAGGAAACGGAAAAATCTGAATATAAACGTCTGATGACGAACAACGAGGCAAATATTCTTGGAAAACTGATGAAGAATGTGGTAGAGAACGGTACTGCATCTGCACTGAATGGACGCGGCTACACAGTAGCCGGAAAAACAGGTTCTGCAGAGTTTGATGAAAACGGTTCCAGCCATTCCTGGTTTGTGGGATATTCCAATGTAGATGATCCGGATATTGCTATCGCAGTAATTGTAGAAAACGGTGGAACAGGAAGCGAGGCAGCAGTTCCAATTGCAGCAGATGTATTTGATGCATATTATTTCGATTAAATTTAAGAAATTGAAATAGTATCTGTTTCTTGCCCCTTGCCTATCGGACAAAAAAGAGGTATACTGTAACCAGTGCAAAAGACACACGCATTACAGGAGGATTGCAATATGATAGAAGCAACAAGCTGTGGCGGTGTGGTAATTCATCGGGGTAAGATCCTGGCATTGTATAAATCCTACAGGAACCGTTATGAAGGATGGGTGCTTCCCAAAGGAACCGTAGAAAAGGGAGAGACTTATGAGCAGACTGCTTTGCGTGAAGTAAAGGAAGAAGCAGGCGTGAGAGCTTCCATTGTGAAGTATATTGGTAAGAGTCAGTATAATTTCACTGTTCCGGAGGACGTGGTAATGAAAGAGGTACACTGGTATCTCATGATAGCTGATAATTATCATAGCAAGCCCCAGCGTGAGGAATACTTTGTAGATTCCGGATATTATAAGTTTCATGAGATTTATCATCTTCTCCGTTTTTCCAACGAGAAGCATATTGTGGAACAGGCCTATCAGGAATATCTGGAGATGCGAAGTGAAGGCATCTGGGCGAAACAGCAGAAGTATTTTTAGCAACAGGGCAGGGCTGTGTATTTACGCAGCCCTGTTTGACATTAACTGACAGGGAGGTGACTGCAGGATGCTGAAATGGATACGAAATTATTACGTCGGGGAAGACGTTAAGAATCCTGGACGGGCAAGAGCCAGGATTATTGTGGGAAAATTTGTTCCAGGTGTTTATGTGGTCACATTGTCAGATAATCCTGGAAATGTTCTGGAGATCCTTTCTACTGCAGAGTTGATGCAGCGGACTGTCAGGATGATCTGCCCTCCTGTTGTGGGGATCGCCAATGGCAGAGAAGGAGCGATCCGAATGGTGCAGGAGATCGTTGAAGAGGTCTTCAGGGAAACAGGTGATTTGAAAATAAGAGAATATCTGGAGAACAGGTGAACAGATGCTGCATATATTATGGCTGATAATTAAATGGATACTGATCCTTCTGGGGATCCTTGCAGGACTGATCTTGCTGATCCTTCTGTTGCTTCTGTTCTGTCCTGTGCGCTATAAAGGAAAAGCTGCGAAAGAACGGAGTGCAGGAATTAAAGAGGTGGAAGCTTCGGGGGAGGTCAGCTGGCTGTTTCACGGAATTGCCGTGAGAGCTTTTTTCCGAAACGGAAGTCCTGGGATGGAATTTTATATTTTGGGAATTCCGCTCTCGAAATTCAGAGGAGTCTTCCAAAGAAAAAAGAAAAAATCTTCTGCTCATACAGCTGAAAAAAAGGAGAAAAAGAGGGTTCCGTCCGAATTACGGAAACATGAAAACAGCAGGGAAGAACAGAAACAGGAAGTAAAGATTATTGAAGAACCGGATAATGTTCCGATTGAGATTATATCTGCGGATTTTGAAGGTACTGATATAGAGGGTGATTCGAGGAAGGAAGCAACTGAGGGAGTCTGTGAGTTTCAGAATAAAGATAATGAAAACGCAGATAAAACTTCTGAAACAACAGAAAATGAGCAAATTCCGACACAGAAGTCACAGAAATTTGAGAAAATCAGAGAGATAGCGAAAGATGAAGAAAAGGAATTTTCTTCAGAAGAACAGAACTCTCAAAACAAGATCATAAGCTTAATTTCTGAAATAGCGGGAAAAATAAAAAAAGCAGTTCTTGGCATTCTGGCTGCGGTACAAAGCTTTTTGGGAATTCCATCTAAAATATTCCAAAAAATTCAGAATTTCAGATTAACAATCAAAAAATTCTGTGGTAACATTAACTGGTATAAGGAATTTATCGATCATCCCCGTACCAGAGAAGCACTTTCTCTTGTATGGAAAGATGCAAAGAAACTGATACGGCATATCTTTCCTACCAGGATCAAAGGCAGGATCATATTTGGATGTGAAGATCCTTCCGTTACGGGAACCGTGCTGGCAGTTCTTGGCATGACAATTCCTTTTCATAAGAATGCAATAGCAGTGACTCCTCTCTTTGACAGTGAGAATGTTCTGGAGGGAGAGGTCATGCTTAGTGGCCGGATTTACGGAGCGATGCTTCTTAAGACGGCAGCAGAGCTTTATTTCAATAAAAATATTAAATACGTCATCCGCCGATGGAGACATAAGGAGGTAAATCATGGAGAAAGAGAATAATTTCAAGGATACCGTGAATTCATTATTTAAGGGAATGGATGGATTTGTATCTGCCAAGACAGTTGTAGGCGATGCCATTCATGTAGGCGATACCATCATTCTTCCTCTTGTTGATGTATCTTTCGGTGTGGGAGCCGGAGCTTTTGAAGGAGACAAGAAGAACAACGGAGGAGGCGGTCTTGCCGGTAAGATGACACCGTGTGCAGTACTTGTCATCCAGAATGGAACGACTAAGCTTGTAAATGTAAAGAATCAGGATGGACTTACCAAGGTCCTGGATATGGTTCCTGATTTTGTGAATCGATTTGTACCGGGAGCAGGCGGAGATTCTGAGGATGAGACGGAAGAATAGAAGCAGCTGACGGTACTCAGATTGATTTTAAGGCATATACTGTAATAAGTAAATGATAGCAGGCTGACTGAAATGGGAAAGCTAACCGGATTTATGCTGTTTTTTATCGGTGTAGGAATGGTGTTAGGAATACTTATTACTGAGAATTTTATTGTAATCTCCATAGCAGTAGTGTGTCTGCTATGCGGATACCATATGTTTTGCAGATGAACGGGAAGTGTGCGGTATGCAGGCTTCCCGTTTTTTGCAAATAAAAATACAAAAAAACAGCCCCCGCACAATACGGGGGCATACGCTACTACTTACGCTCTTTCAACTTTTCCGGATCTTAAACAAGAAGTACATACATACATTTTCTTTGCTCCGCCGGCAGTTGTTTTTACTCTGACGGATTTAACGTTAGATTTCCACATTTTGTTGGATCTTCTATGGGAATGACTCACATTGTTTCCGAAATGAGCTCCTTTATCGCAGATTGCACATTTAGCCATGAATAGCACCTCCTTTTATCAACAGTCACCATTTTAACAGATGAATTGCTCTTTTGCAAGCAAAAAAAGGAAATTTGTAAAAAATTCTGTAAAGAGGTTTTTTACAGAATAAATTAAGCGTTGTGTTCCAGGCAAAAAAAGGGTATAATGAATCTATATAATTATACTAATTTTAAATGAAACAATGGAGGTACCCATATGAATGGACGTATAAATTCCGGATTGGGCCAGATTGTAATTGATACGGATGTCATTGCAACTTATGCCGGCAGTGTGGCAGTAGAGTGCTTTGGCATTATCGGAATGGCAGCTATCAGCATGAAAGACGGACTGGTTAAACTTTTACGTATTGACAGTCTGAAACATGGAATCAGTGTGAAGATTACAGATGATAACAAGATCCAGCTGAATTTTCATGTTATTGTGGCATATGGCGTGAATATCAGCACCATTGCAGATAATCTTGTCAACAATGTGAAATATAAAGTCGAAGCCTTTACAGGAATGGAGATCGAGAAGATCAACATCATGGTTGAGGGCGTACGTGCAATAGATTAGGTTTAGAGGAGGAACTTGTGGTGAATAACAAAACCATAGATGCTAAAATACTTTCCAGGATGTTTCTGGCCGGAGCCAAGAACCTGGAAGCGAAGAAAGAATGGATCAACGAATTGAATGTGTTTCCCGTACCTGACGGGGATACGGGAACGAACATGACGCTTACCATCATGTCTGCCGCTTCCGAGGTAGGAGCTCTTGAGAATCCGGATATGGAGACTCTGGCGAAAGCAATTTCTTCCGGTTCTCTTCGTGGTGCCAGAGGTAACTCAGGTGTTATCCTGTCACAGCTGCTTCGAGGCTTTACAAGAGGAGTACGTAAGCTGACAGATCTGGAT
Organism: Blautia schinkii; assembly: GCF_013304825.1. GTDB lineage: Bacteria > Bacillota > Clostridia > Lachnospirales > Lachnospiraceae > Blautia_A > Blautia_A schinkii_B. Next base: position 121,035 of record NZ_JAAWUO010000009.1, read on the forward strand.
GCCCCAGCCATTGCCGCAGCTATGGAACGAGGTGTTGAGACTGCATACAAGGCAGTTATGAAGCCGAAGGAAGGAACCATCCTGACTGTAGCCAGAGCTGCAGCAGATAAAGCTATCGAGCTTGCCGATGGGGCAGAGGATCTGAATTCATTCTTTGACGGAATCTTCCAGCATGCCGAAGAGACACTTGCAAGAACGCCGGAGATGCTTCCGGTACTGAAAGAGGCAGGTGTTGTAGATTCAGGCGGTCAGGGACTTCTGGAAGTATTCCGCGGAGCTATTGACGGATATCACGGAAAGGAAGTAGATTACTCCCAGTTTGAGGCATCAGCTGCTCCCAAAATTACTAAGATTTCTCCGCAGGCAGAGGCAGATATCAAGTTTGGTTACTGTACAGAGTTTATCATTCTTCTCGAGAAAACACTTCCGCAGGAAGAAATTACCCGTTTCCGTGAATTTCTTGATTCCATTGGTGATTCCATCGTACTGGTAGCAGATGACGAGATCGTTAAAGTACACGTACACACCAATCATCCTGGACAGGCATTCGAGCGGGCACTCACATACGGACAGCTTTCCCGAATGAAGATCGACAACATGCGTGAAGAGCACCAGGAGAAGCTGATCAAAGATGCGGAGAAGCTTGCCAGAGAGCAGGCTGAGAAGGAGAAAGAGCCGCCGAAGGATTACGGATTTATTTCCGTATCTGTAGGAGAGGGTCTTTCCGGAATTTTCCGTGAGCTTGGTGTAGATTATCTGATCGAGGGCGGCCAGACCATGAATCCAAGTACAGAGGACATGCTTAATGCTATTGATAAAGTAAATGCAAAAACAATTTATATTTTCCCGAATAATAAGAATATTATCCTTGCAGCTAACCAGGCGAGAGACCTTACAGAGGATAAAGAGATCATTGTAGTGCCGACCAAAACTATTCCTCAGGGAATTTCCGCTATGATCAGTTTTGTTCCGGAGAAAGGCGGCGAGGAGAATCTTGCTTCCATGACAGATGCGATCTCCAGAGTAAAGACAGGCCAGGTTACTTATGCGGTTCGTGATACACGTATTGACGACAAGGAGATCCATGAGGGAGATATCATGGGAATCGGTGATGCAGGTATCCTTGCAGTAGGAAAAGAACGTCTCCAGGTAGCTGAGGAGATGGTAGCAGAGATGATTGATGAGGAATCTGAGATCATCAGTGTATATTATGGTGAGGATGTATCTGAAGAAGATGCAGAAGCTCTTTCCGATGCGCTTACTGAGAAGTATCCGGAGTGCGAGGTTGAGCTGAACCAGGGTGGACAGCCGATTTACTACTATCTGATTTCCGTAGAATAAGAGTAAAAAAATGAATGATAAGACACCTTTACGTGAATTAAAAGGTGTGGGTGAAAAAACAGAGAAGCTTTTCCAGAAGATCGGGATCACGACTGCGGATGAGCTTCTCCGTTATTATCCGCGCACTTATGATGTATATGAGGAACCTGTGGAGATCGCATCTGCCGAGGAGGAGAAAACAGTCTCTATCCGCGTCACTGTAGCCACCAGTATTTATATTAACCAGGTAAGAAATCTTCAGATCCTGACAACAACTGTGGCAGATGCTAGCGGCAGATTACCGGTTGCCTGGTTCAATGCACCTTATTTAAAAGGGACGATTAAAAAAGGCAGTGTATTCATCCTTCGTGGAAAGATCACCAGAAAAAAAGGCCGTCCCCAGATGGAACATCCGGAGATTTTTACCCCTGCAGCATATGCGGAGATCGTTCACAGCATGCAGCCTGTATACGGCTTGACCAAAGGCCTTTCCAACAAAGCAATCACCAAGCTGGTACATCAGGTTCTGGATACAAGACCTCTTCATGGAGAATATCTGCCGGAGGAACTACGGGAACGATATCAGCTTGCAGATGCTAATTATGCGATTCGGACTATTCATTTTCCTAAAAATATGCAGGAGCTTCTTACAGCCAGGAAGCGCCTGGTATTTGATGAATTTCTTCTGTTTGTACTGGCAGTGCAGCTGCTGAAAGAAAAAACAGAAGAAGCTTCCAATACTTTTCCAATGAAACCGGTGTGGACAACAGAAGAGATCATAGAAGGACTTCCCTATGATCTGACCGGAGCCCAGAAGAATGTATGGCATGAGATCGAGATGGATCTGAGCGGCCATAAACTGATGTCCAGGCTTGTGCAGGGAGATGTTGGAAGTGGTAAGACCGTGATTGCATTTTTATCCATGGTACTTTCGGCAGAGAACGGATTTCAGAGTGCGCTGATGGTGCCTACGGAGGTTCTGGCCAATCAGCATTATGAAGGCTTTCTGAAACTGATGGAAGAACAGAATCTCACTTCCTGCCATCCGGTGCTTCTGACAGGTTCTACCACAGCCAGGCAGAAACGTGAAATCTATCAGAAAATCGCATCCGGAGAGGTGAATGTGATCATAGGAACCCATGCTCTGATTCAGGAAAAAGTGGAATATAAGAATCTTGGCCTTGTGATCACAGATGAGCAGCACAGGTTCGGTGTTCGCCAGAGGGAAGCACTGACAACAAGAGGAAATCCACCGCACGTTCTTGTTATGAGCGCAACGCCTATTCCCAGGACACTGGCGATCATTTTGTACGGAGATCTGGATATTTCCATTATTGATGAGCTCCCTGCAAAAAGGCTTCCTATTAAGAACTGCGTGGTAGGAACGGCCTATCGCCCCAAGGCTTATTCTTTTATCGAAAAACAGGTGCAGATGGGAAGACAGGCTTATGTGATCTGCCCAATGGTGGAAGAAAGCGAAGGACTGGATGCAGAGAATGTCACAGATTATGCCAGAAAGCTTCAGGAAGTTCTGCCTGACGAGATCAGAGTAGAGATCCTTCACGGCAAAATGAAGCCAAAAGAAAAGAACAGGATCATGGAGGCCTTTGCTTCCGGAGAAATCCAGGTGCTGGTATCTACAACAGTTGTGGAGGTTGGAGTCAATGTCCCCAATGCAACAGTTATGATGGTGGAGAATGCAGAACGTTTCGGTCTGGCTCAGCTTCACCAGCTCCGCGGCCGTGTAGGGCGTGGGGAATACCAGTCTTACTGCATTTTTATCCAGGGAAATAATGAGGAAGATACTTCCAAACGTTTGAAGATCCTCAATGAATCCAATGACGGATTTTATATAGCTGGAGAAGACCTGAAGCTCCGTGGGCCGGGAGATCTTTTTGGCATCCGTCAGAGCGGACTGATGGAATTTAAGATCGGAGATATATACAATGATGCGGGGATCCTGAAGAATGCAAGTGAGGCAGCCGGTGAGATCCTGGCACTGGATTTTGACCTTCGCCTGCCCCAGCATGAGGCTTTAAAAGAGCGGCTTAAGGGGTATATGAGCGAAGATCTGGAAAATCTGGGGATCTGATTGGATGGAGCAAAGCGAAGAATCAGAACTTCGTTTTAGTATAAAAAGAAAAAGGGAGAAAACAGGATGAGGAGAAAAATGATCAAAAAACTTCTGTGTGTCGTTTTATCAGGGTCTATGATCTTTGGCAATGCAGGGATAACCATGGCTTCAGAGACAGAACCGGAAACAGTCCAGGAAAATGTAAATGAGGAGACTGACAGTCCAGAGGAAAGTTTTTCTGAGGAAGATATTTTTGAAGATGGAATCTCAGCAGACGATGAAGCAGCAGAATTACCTGATAGCACAGAACAGGAATTAGAAGAAGAGCCGGAAGAGGCGGATAATATAGAAATTTCGGAGGACACTGAAAATCTTTCGGAAGAACCGGAAACAGAAGAAATGGCAGAAAGTGATGACTTTTCTGATGGAGAAGAAGATGCTGTAAGTGCTTCCGCAAGCATGATGGATGGAGGAATCACCGGAGATATTGCCTGGTCAATTGATACATCCGGATGTCTTACATTAAAAGGAAACGGCGACTATGATACCTCAGATTATTATATGGATGCAGAAAGAGGCTGGAGTAAATGGCAGAATGATATTAAAACAGCCATAGTTGAAATTTCCGGAATCACAAAGACAAGAGCTATGTTTATGGGATGCAGGAATCTTACCAGGATCACTTTTAAAAAATGTGATTTCAGTAAGGTGACAGACATGGCCTTTATGTTCTCAGAATGTGAAAGCCTTACACAGCTGGATACTAGTTCATTGAAAACCGGAAATGTATCTCATATGCAGGGAATGTTCCGAAATTGCAGTAAATTAAAAACTCTGGATGTCAGTAAATTTGATACTTCAAAAGTTAACGATATGAATAGCATGTTTTTAGGCTGTGAAAGCCTTACACAGCTGAATGTCCGGAATTTTAATACTTCCAGAGTGACAAGGATGAGCGGAATGTTCTGTGAATGTCGGAATCTTAAACAGCTGGACGTCAGTAGATTTAATACAGCGAATGTTACGACTATGGAGGAGATGTTTTATTGCTGCGAAAGCCTTACACAATTAAATATCAGTAATTTCAATACAGCAAATGTTGTATATATGAACGGTATGTTCGAAAGGTGCGAAGGCCTTACACAGTTAAATGTACGAAACTTTAATACATCGAATGTAGAAGATATGGGCAAAATGTTCTGTAATATGAGCATGCTCAAGTCTCTGGATCTGAGTAGTTTCAATACTTCTAATGTACAGAATATGTATTTCATGTTTTATGGAGATGAGTCTTTAACAAGCCTCAATATAAAAAATTTTGATACATCCAAGGTAGTAGATATGAATTCCATGTTTGGCGAGCTTGAAAAAATAACTTCTCTGGATGTTTCCGGATTTAACACATCAAAAGTAAAATCTATGGAAGGAATGTTTTCGCACTGTTATGCGTTAAAAGCGGTAGACGTGAGCCATTTCAATACTTCTGAAGTGGTAAAGATGGGATATATGTTTAATTCCTGCAGCAGCCTGGAATCTCTAAACCTCAGTAAGTTTAATACATCCAGCGTCAATGATGCAAGATGTATGCTGTACTATATGGATGATCTTAAAACACTGAAAACGATTCCGAACCTGAAGTGCTCTATAGAACTTCCATTTACCATGTCAGATAGCTCGGGCAAAAAATATACGACCATGCCAACGAACAGTAAAAGTATCACTTTAAAGGCAGCTGCTTCAAAACCAGTAGTTAGAAAGAGCATCAAAAGGGCAAAGGTAACTGTAAAAACCGCAACTTACAATGGAAGTCCGCAGAAGCCAGGTGTAACTGTTAAACTTGGAAATACAACATTAAAAAGCGGCACAGATTATACAGTAACTTATTCTAATAATACAAAAACGGGAACAAAAGCTGTTGCAAAAATCACAGGAAAGGGAAGCTACAAAGATTCTGTTTCTAAATATTTTACCATCAAAGCATGCAGTCTTGACGGTAAAGTTCAAGTTAATTTGAAGACAACGATTTACACCTGGGATGGACAGGCAAAAACTCCCGCATTTTCTATTTATATGCCGAAAGCCAATGCGGCCGGAATGATCTCATTACAGAATAAAAAAGATTATACATATAAATATCTTAATAATAAAGAACCTGGAACAGCAACCTTACAGATCACAGGAAAAGGCAATTTTACAGGTACAAAAAAAATAACTTATAAGATCAGCAAAGCAAAACAGCCGGTAAAAGTTACACCAGGAAGTATTACAAAACTTTATACAGACAAAGGCAAATCCTACAAAATCAGTGTTTCAGGAAAAAAAGAATTTGCAAAAGTGACATATGCAACCACTAATGCAAAAATTGCATCTGTAAAAAATAGCAAGATTATGCTTAATGGAGAGGGAGCGGCAACAGTTACTGTAAAAGTTGCGGCGACCAAACATTATCAGGCACAGAATATTGCAATTAAGATTAATGTGCTGAAAAGACAGAATATTACCACTACTGTAAAGAATGGGGCAAAAATAGCGTATTCCACTACAATGAAATCTCTTGGTGCCAAAGTTCCTTCAGAAGGTGGGAAGCTTACTTATAAGTCCTTAGATACCAGTATTGTTTCTGTGGATTCTAAAGGTAATTTGAACTTTAAAAAGGCAAAGAAGCTTGGAAAAGTTACAATCCAGATCACTGCAGCGAAATCTTCTTCCTATGCTCCGGCAACCAGGAAACTGACGATCACTACGGTAAAAGGAACTCCATCTGTCAGCTGTGTACAGCAGCAGGAACGTAAGATCTATGATGGAGCATTCAATCTCGGAGCAAAAGCAGATCAGAATGCAACATTGGTTTATTCCAGCAGCAACAGTGCTATTGCATCGGTAGCTTCTGATGGAACGGTTACTTTGAAGGAATGGCAAGAAAACGATATTCAGAGAGAAGTGCAGATCACAGTTACTACAAAAAGTACAACGTTTTATAATGCAGCGAAGCCGGTAATTGTTAATCTTACTGTTATCAAAAAGAAAAATCTGCAGCAGAGAATTGAAGATGAAAAAATCAAATTTCCTGATGGGAAATTTTGGAACCATGTTGTAAACAGTTATTCAGATCTGACAGATAATCTGGACAGCAGCGGAGCTCCTGAAAGATTTCAGGATACGATCAGTGATGTTCCGTGTAAACATCACGGAACTCAGAGCGGAATTGATCCGATACCAGGTAATGGCGAATATGATTGCAATAAGTTTGACGGGGCTATCCAGTGTGATGGTTTTGCAAGAAAAGTATTCTATGATATCTGGGAAGGGCAGAGAGTATCAGGTCTTCAGAAAATATATGATAATAATGTTCAGGTAGGCGACTATGTGCGCATCAATAATGATGGACATTCTGCTATTGTTACAGAAGTTTACAGTGATTCATTTAAAGTGATAGAGTGTAATCTGGATGGGGACGGACGTCATCATAATTGTCTGCTTCGTCATAACTGGACATATAGTAAAAGCAGTGTAACTTATCGTGTACATGCTGTAAATTACAGCCTTAACTAAAGGACTTTCGAAACTTTTCTTTACAAAACTTCCAAATCGTAGTATTGTATTGCATGAGAAAAGATTAACAAATCCCTTGTAAGGAGGCTATAAACATGGCTAGAACAAAGAAAGCTGCAACTAAGACAACTGTAAAAACGGCTTCAGTAAGCGAGACTCCTGCAAAATCTGTAGTAACCGCATCCGAAGAGAAAGCCGTTAAGGCTGAGACACCGAAGACAGACGATGCAAAAGCTTCTGTAGAGACAAAAGCAGCTGAGAAAACAGCAGAGAAGAAGGCAGCAGAGGTAAAGGCAGAAGAGCCGGTTAAGAAAACAGCTGCTAAAAAGACAACAACAAGAAAAACAGCTGCTAAGACAACAACCAAGACAGCTGCTAAGACAACCGCAGCCAAAACAACAAGAAAGACAACAGCTAAGAAAACTGAGCCAGTTACAGAAGTATATGTTCAGTACTGGGGCAAGGAAATACATACTTCCGAGGTTGCAGATAGAATTAAAAAGATTTGGACAGAGGATATGGGCAAGAAAGCTTCTGATCTGAAGGATCTTAAGATCTATATCAAACCGGAAGACAATGGAGCTCATTACGTGATCAACGGAGATGTTACAGGTTTTATCGGACTGTAAACAGAGCTTTTACCAAACAGTAGATTAAAGAGTATATTAAACAGCCTGCTATAGAGTTGAACTATAGCAGGCTATTTCTTTTGTGTATTTGACCAATGAAAAAGAGCGTGATATGATTCATTTAACCAATAAACATACTAAACAGATAGGGAATTAATAGAATGAAACAGATATTATGCTTTGGAGATTCCAATACATGGGGCTATGACGGAGAGAGCAGGAAGAGACTTCCTTGGGGAGTCCGCTGGACAAGCCTTCTCCAGGAAAAACTGAATAAAGAAGAATATCGTGTGATCGAGGAAGGACTGTGCGGAAGAACAACGGTTTTTGAAGATCCGCTCCGCGACGGAAGAAAGGGGACAGCACTTCTTCCTACGCTTCTTGAAACACATGCCCAGGTGGATGTGATCACTCTGATGCTGGGAACTAATGACTGCAAAACGGTTTTCGGAGCATCAGCAGATGTAATCGGAAAGGGAATCACAAGACTGCTGGATCAGATTCAGGAATACGCACCAAAAGCGAAAATCCTTCTTATATCTCCTATTTATCTTGGGGAAAAAGTATGGCAGGTAGGATACGACCAGGAATTTTCCAGAGAATCTGTAACCGTTTCCAGGGATTTGCAGTCCGTTTACGAAAAGATCGCAGCTGTACGTCACATCAGTTTTCTTCCGGCGGCACCCTATGTACATTGCTGTGATGCAGATCAGGAACATCTGAATGCAGCAGGACATAAAGAATTTGCAGAGGTCGTATACCGGAAAGTACAGGAATTGCTGTAAAGGTATTTGTATTTACAAAAAGTAAAAAAGATGTTGTCCGACAGTTTTTTACATCTGTCAGACAGCATCTTTTTTTGCATAAGTTCCGATCAACTCAGCATGGCAATGGATTTACCTGTGATACCTATTTAGTACTGCTGGCCGCTCTGGGATCTGCCGGACATCTGACGCTCCTGCGCCTCGATCATTTTTTTGACCATATATCCACCTACGGATCCGTTCTGTTTGGAAGTCAGGTTTCCATTGTATCCGTCTGTAAGCGGAACACCCAGCTCGTTTGCTACCTCATATTTGAAACGGTCAAGTGCGCCCTTTGCTTCCGGTACAACTGCTTTGTTAGAAGAAGTGTTACTTGGCATAATTCATTTCCTCCTTGGTTGTTGTTTGTTTTGATGTTACATTGCTAGTATATGAAATCCGTAAAATAATACACTGGCAGTTAAAGGAAATAAAAAATATAAAAAACCGAATGTATGGTTGCTTTTTTACCGGGACAGAAGTTATAATAATTTCTGCACGGCATATAATATCTGTCAGACAAAAAATAAGGGGGTTCCTGTGAAAAAGAAGCGTTATCCTACATATAAACGAAAATATAAACGAAAAAAGCAGCTAATGAAAAAAGTTTTTACAGCTATTATCCTGTGCATTGTACTTGCAGTATGTAATGGCTGGATGCCGCCGCGGAGCCTGAAAGAAGTAAAAGATCAGAGCCAGATCTTTGGCCAGACGTTTCTTGCATATATAGGAGAAAACGCTGAAATCCTCTGGGAAGATGCTTCGGAATCCGTTTCTGATGCAGTAACAGGATTGCTGGAACAAGCCCAGTCAGTGAAGGAAAAACAGTCAGGATCTGTCTCCCTGGATCAGCTGCCGGAATACAGCGGCAGTCCATATGCAGAAATTGATGGAAATGTTCCTTCTTTTTCTGAAGAAAAGAAAAACGGACCTGCGTATGAGTTCTACAGTGAACTGGATTCCCTAGGACGCTGCGGCTATGCAGAATCCAAGATCACAACGGAACTGATGCCTGCAGAAGAGCGGGGTGCTATCGGAATGGTGAAGCCTGCAGGATGGCACACTGTAAAATATGATAATGTAGATGGCAGGTATCTGTACAACCGCTGTCATCTCATCGGATATCAGCTCACAGGTGAGAATGCAAATAAAAAAAATCTTATCACAGGAACCAGATATCTTAATGTTACCGGCATGCTGCCTTTTGAAAATGAGGTGGCAGATTATGTACATAGCACCGGAAATCCATGTATGTACCGTGTAACACCTGTTTTTCAGGGAGATGACCTGGTAGCCAGAGGTGTGGAGATGGAAGCTGAATCTGTAAAAGACCAGACGATATCTTTTCATGTCTTTGTATACAACGTACAGCCCGGAATTGGCATTGATTACAATACCGGAAACAGCTGGGAAGAATAGGATGTTACTGTCGCTTCGTGACCAGTAACAATAAAATATTAATTTTTCATGAATTTGTATGAATTAAATTGCACTTTTTTGGGCGATATGCTAAAATCAGATACAGAGTTATAGGATTTTACCTATATACGCGGAGAGAAAAGGATATAAACCGAGGGCAGAATGGAGAGGTGAATTATGAATTTAGGCATTATTGCACATAACAGTAAGAAAGTTCTGATTGAAGACTTCTGTATTGCATATAAGAATATCCTTGCCAAGCACGAAGTATATGCAACCGGAACTACAGGAAGAAGGATCGAGGAGGCCACCAGCCTTCACGTTCATAAGTTTCTTGCCGGAAGTATCGGCGGAGACAAGCAGTTTATGGAGATGGTAGAGAGACAGGATCTGGATATGGTCATCCTGTTTTACAATCCGGTCATGATGGATCCGGCAGAACCGGACATTATGAGCATCGTCAAGCGCTGCGACCAGTATAATATTCCGGTTGCCACAAATATTGCAACTGCGGAGCTGCTGATCCTTGGACTGGCCCGCGGTGATCTGGATTGGAGATTAAATCTGAAATGAGAGTAATAGCAGGAAAAGCACGTAGATTAAACCTAAAGACAATTCCCGGAAATGATACAAGACCTACAACAGACCGTATTAAGGAAACTCTGTTTAACATTCTCCAGCCTGAAATACCGGGCTGCAGGTTCCTGGATCTGTTTTCCGGAAGCGGAGCGATTGGTATCGAAGCACTGAGCCGTGGAGCGGACTACGCAGTGTTTGTAGAGAAGAATCCCAAGGCATGTGCCTGCATCCGCGAAAATCTTTCATTTACAAAACTTGCAGAAGGTGGTAAACTGCTGAACATGGATGTACTGCAGGCCCTGCGCTCGCTGGAGGGCGGAGAACCTTTTGACTGTATTTTTATGGATGCACCTTACGAACAGCATCTGGAACAGCCTGTTTTGGAATATCTGGCAGACAGTACACTGGCAGATAAGAACACGCTTATTGTTATAGAAGAGGAGCTTCACACCGATTTCTCCTATGTAGAGGAATTTGGCTATCATCTGATCCGCTCCAAGGAATATAAGACAAATAAGCATGTTTTCCTAAAAAAATGAAAGAGAGACAGACATATGATAACAGCAGTATACCCGGGAAGCTTTGACCCGGCAACTTATGGACATCTTGACGTTATCAGACGGGCAAGCGTTTCTTTTGACCGGGTTATCGTAGGAGTTTTATATAATTCTGCAAAAACTCCGTTGTTTTCTGTGGAAGAACGTGTTAAGATACTAACAAAGGCGACAAAAGATATCCCGAATGTGGAGGTGAAAGCATTCGAAGGTCTGTCAGTGAACTTTGCCAGGGAGAACAATGCCCAGGTGATCGTTCGCGGACTTCGTGCTGTCACGGATTTTGAATACGAGCTTCAGATGGCGCAGACTAACCGTGTTCTTGCGCCGGATGTAGATACTGTTTTTCTCACAACGAGTCTGGAATATGCATACTTAAGCTCCACGATCATGAAGGAAGTTGCAAATTTCGGAGGAGACCTGAGCAAATTTGCTCCCCGTGAGATTACAGAAGCAGTTGAAGAAAAATTGAAAAAAAGAGAAACTGAGAAATAAGGAGAGTGTATTATGAGCAGCAGAATTGAACAGATTATTCAGGAGATTGAAGAGTATGTAGACAGCTGTAAGTTCCAGCCTCTTTCTACTACCAAGATTGTAGTGAACAAGGAGGAAATCGAGGAGCTGTTACGTGAGCTTCGTCTGAAAACTCCGGATGAGATCAAGCGTTATCAGAAGATCATCAGCAATAAGGATGCGATCCTTGAGGATGCGCAGTCCAAGGCTGATAGCCTGATCGCAGATGCACAGACTAAGGCTCAGGAGCTGGTAACACAGCACGAGATCATGCAGAAGGCATATGCACAGGCTAATGAGACGATCAATGCTGCCAACAAACAGGCACAGGAGATCCTGGATTCTGCAACACAGGATGCAAACAGCATTCGTCTCAGCGCGATCACATATACAGATGATATGATGGCTAACATCGGTTCTGTTCTGAACCAGACACTGGAAGATGCAGGCGGTAAGTACAAGGCATTTATCGATGCTCTGCAGAGCTGCCTTGATGTTGTCAACCACAATCGTCAGGAGCTTGCACCGCAGACAGCACAGGCAGCTGCAATTTCCAATACTATTCAGGAAGATGACAGCAATTCCATCACAAAAGAAGATGAAGATCTGTTAGATGACATCGGAGAGAACTAAGAGCAGAAAGAGTACTGCAGCGTTCAGACACTTGGCAGTGATATAGGGAATCATGGATAACCTGTTTTTCACTACGCTTTTTGTCTGGAACATGATGCAGAACCCGCCGAAAGCAGTCAGTATCATGGAAGAATAATATTTTGTTTTCCATGGGAGATCAGAGGTGGCGATTCTATGCAGTCCTGTTGTCAGCTCAATTGGAGCTGTGAGCAGAGTTTTTGCCAGAGGGCTGAATGGCCAGCAGTCACTGATGCAGGCAAAGATCAGTGAAAACATCAGAATATAACCCCCGAGAAGTGTAATGGTTTCGAATCCGTTCATAATCGAGACATCCAGGATGACTCCTGCAGAGTCCTGTCTGGATGTCTCTTTTTTTTGACCGGTAGGTTTGACACTGCTAACTGTAAGTCCGCGGTATACAATGAATCTAAAAAACAGCATGCAGACAATGTCTGCACTTAGAAGCAGAATAAGAATTTGAACAGAGCTTATCCGGTTTTCAAGGCAGTCTCCTGCCATATATGACAGGATAAATGCAGGGCTTGCGTTGCAGGAAAAAGAGAGCAGATATTCCCCCTCCCTGCGGGAAATCTGGTGATTTATGTAGAGGTCGTGGGAAAGCTTGGCTCCCATGGGATAACCGCAGAAAAGTCCGAGTATCAGGACATAAGTTCCTGCCGGGGAGAGTCCCAGGAGTTTTCTTGCCAGAGGTGCAGCCGGATTTAGTAATTTTCGGAGATTTCCTGTTTTCAGTAAAATTCCGGTAAGGATTAGAAAAGGCAGAAGAGTCGGAAGCATCACATTCAGCCATAATGTCAGTCCTTCTCTTGCTGCCAGGAGAGATTCAGCTGGATGAAGCAGCAAAAAAAGCAGAAGACAGAGGCAGAAAAACAATAATATTTTTTGTTTCATGAAATCCTGACCTTGCTTTTTTTACAGTATATGATTATTATAAGATATAAATGAATTTATGAAGTAAAAGGAGGCAGATATTTATGCCAGTATTAGAAAATTGCGAACCAAAGAGAGTTTTTCATTATTTTGAGGAAATCTGTAAAATCCCTCATGGTTCCGGAAATACGAAACAGATCAGTGATTTCCTTGTGAAATTTGCTGAAGATCACGGATTTAAATATGTGCAGGATGAACTGAACAACGTAGTGATTTATAAACCAGGTACACCAGGATATGAGAATTCTCCTACAGTTATCATCCAGGGACACATGGATATGGTATGTGAGAAACGGCCGGATGTAGATCATGATTTTATGAAAGATGGTCTGAATATTTCTGTAAAAGACGGCTATGTAACAGCCAACGGAACTACACTTGGCGGTGATGACGGTATTGCAGTTGCTTATGGACTTGCCCTTCTTGAAAGTACAGATATTCCGCATCCTCCACTTGAAGTGCTTATCACTGTTGATGAAGAAATCGGACTTCTTGGTGCAGTGGGACTTGACTGCAGTGTTCTGAAGGGAAGAAGATTCATCAATCTTGATTCAGAGGCAGAAGGAAGCCTTTGGATCAGCTGTGCCGGCGGACTCTCCGGTGTCAGCCATATTCCGGTTCAGCGTGTGGAAGGTGAAGGAGATAAAGTACAGGTGAAAGTCTGCGGACTGATGGGCGGACATTCCGGAGCAGAAATCGATAAGAACAGAGCCAACGCCAATAAACTGATGGGACGTTTTCTCTATGGCCTTAAGAAGGAAGCAGATTACGCGATTATTTCCCTTGAAGGTGGCAAGAAAGACAATGCCATTACAAGAGAATGTACGGCTGAATTTCTGACAGACGCAGCAGAAAAAGTAAAAGCTTACGCAAAAGAACTTCAGGTACAGATTCGTGAGGAGTATGCAGGCTCAGATGAGAATATTACTATTGAAGTAACAGAGGAAGGGGAAGCCTGCGCACAGGTTCTTCATCCGACAAGCCAGGAGAAAATCGTATTTTATCTCCAGAACGTACCGTTCGGAATTCAGAAGATGAGCGGAACAATTTCCGGACTTGTTGAGACTTCCAGCAATATCGGAATCCTCCGTCTTGATGAGGACGAACTTTTTGCAAGCTCCAGCGTAAGAAGTTCTGTAGACGCAGCATGCGGTGCACTGTCTGACAAGATCGAGTATCTTACAGAATTCCTTGGCGGTGAGTATGAAGTACAGGGCGCATATCCTGCATGGGAATACCGCAAGGAGTCTCCGTTAAGAGATAAGATGGTAGAGATTTTTGAGGAGATGTACGGACATAAGCCAGCGGTGGTCGCAATCCACGCAGGCCTTGAGTGTGGACTCTTCTACAAGAAGATGGAAGGTCTTGACTGCGTATCTCTTGGGCCGGATATGAAAGATATCCATACATCTGAGGAAGTTTTAAGCATTGCTTCTACAGAAAGGGTATGGAAATATCTCCTGAAAGTTCTTGAGAATCTGAAAGACTGATAAGAACCGAAAACGAATGAATACAGGATACCCCGGGGTGGGCAGCAGCTTTTCCCTGGGGTGTTTTTATGCACCCCTGAGTGCATATTTGCGGAAGGTATGAAACTTTTCGAGAAAAACATTCATAAAAAGGAACTCCATGCATATATATAGATTTGTGGATGCATCACACAAAAAGAGAAGTATTATATAATTTTTTGATAAAAAATTTATAAAGAATCCCTATTTTTTCGAAACATATGTTATAATAAAAAAGTATGCCGCTGTCATTAGGGACCAGACTTTAAGGATGACAGCAGATTTAAGGAGCGAGCAACATGGAAATACAGTTATGGCGAAGTATTCTGTGCCCTTATGAGCTGGCTGTCAAGGAACTGACAGTCAAATTTGAACATATGATAGAAGAGTATCGTGAGAACGATCGTTATTCCCCCATTGAACAGGTCAGTGGAAGGGTAAAGAGTGTCTCCAGTATCCTGGAGAAGATGCAGCGCAAGCATATCCCCATCGAGCAGATGGAGACTGAGGTGGAGGATCTTGCAGGAGTTAGGATCATCTGTCAGTTTGAGGAAGATATTGATACAGTAGCTGCCATTATCCGAAAAAGAACAGATATGGAAGTAAAAAGTGAGAAAAACTATCTCACCCATATCAAGCAGAGCGGATACCGCAGCTATCATATGATCCTCTACTACACAGTAGAAACTATTGACGGGCCGAAGAGACTGCAGGTAGAGATTCAGATCCGTACTATGGCGATGAATTTCTGGGCAACCATTGAGCATTCTCTTCAGTATAAATATAAAGGCGATATGCCGCCTCATGTGGCAGAACGTCTCAGCAAGGCATCTGATGCCATTATCTCACTGGATCATGAGATGTCCTCTGTGCGAAATGAGATCATGGATGCGCAGAACTCTTCACAGATGCAGTCCAATCTGGTGAAGGATATTCTGAATAATATTGAGAATCTTTACCGGGTATCCAGTGAACGTGAAGTCAGCAAGATCCAGGATGAATTTCTCAGGGTCTTTAAGACCAAGGATCTGCGGCAGCTGGAGAGATTTCACAGACAGCTGGACATCATTGCCGAAGGCTACAGAGCACAGGCTGTTCATCACAGCATGTAGATGCCCCGGCATTAGTGGCTGAAAGATTCGTAAATCTGAAAATATAGATACATATGAGGAATGATAAATGCAGGATTTTTTACCGGTTACAAGGGAAGATATGAAGTCAAGAGGCTGGGAGGCGGTTGATTTTGTCTATGTCACAGGCGATGCATACGTAGATCATCCGTCTTTTGGATCAGCAATCATCGGACGTCTTCTGGAGAGCAGAGGCTACCGTGTAGGCATGATCCCTCAGCCTGACTGGCGCAGGAAAGAGAGTATCCAGGTGTTCGGGGAACCGCGCCTGGGTTTTCTTGTTACGGCGGGAAACATGGATTCCATGGTGAATCATTACACAGTTTCCAAAAAACGCAGAAGTACAGATGCCTATTCCCCAGGGGGAAAAATGGGCCTGAGACCGGACCGTGCTTCTGTTGTATACAGCAATCTGATCCGGCAGACATATAAACATACGCCTATCATTCTTGGCGGTATTGAAGCAAGCCTCCGGAGAATGGCACACTACGATTACTGGGAGAATAAGGTTAAGCACAGTATTCTTATTGATTCCGGTGCAGATCTTATTTCTTATGGTATGGGTGAGCACTCGATCCTGGAGATCGCAGAGGCACTGCAGAGCGGGATCCCTGTGGATGAGATAACCTATGTGGCAGGAACCGTTTTTAAGAGCCATGATATCGGCAGGGTGTACGAGCCTTTGACCCTTCCGGATTTTGAACAGGTACAGACAGATAAGAAGGCTTATGCAGACAGTTTTGCCATCCAGTATCGGAACACAGATCCGTTTACAGCGAAACCTTTGGCAGAATCCTATGGAAACCGTGGATATGTAATACAGAATCCGCCTGCACAGCCACTGACACAAACAGAAATGGATGATGTCTACGATCTTCCTTATACAGGACAGTACCATCCTATGTATCAGAAAGATGGCGGAATTCCGGCACTGAAGGAAATCAAGTTCAGCCTGACCAGTAACCGGGGATGCTTCGGAAGCTGCAATTTCTGCGCGCTGACATTTCACCAGGGACGTATTCTACAGACAAGGAGCCATGAATCCATTCTGAAAGAAGCTGTCAGGATGACAGAGGATCCTGATTTTAAGGGGTATATCCATGATGTAGGAGGCCCGACAGCAGATTTCCGTCATCCGTCCTGCAAAAAGCAGCTGACAAAAGGTGTCTGCCAGAACCGGCAGTGCCTGTTTCCGTCTCCATGCAAGAACCTTACGGTGGATCACAAGGATTATCTCACACTTCTCAGGAAAGTCCGGAATATTCCGAAAGTCAAGAAAGTTTTTGTACGTTCTGGTATCCGCTTTGATTATCTGATGGCAGATCCGGACAAAACATTCTTAAATGAACTTGTGAAATATCATGTAAGCGGACAGCTTCGTGTGGCACCGGAGCACGTTTCTGATGAAGTCCTGAAATATATGGGAAAACCTCAGCATGCAGTTTATGAAGGTTTCCTGAAAGAATATGAAAAAGCCAATGCACGTACCGGGAAGCAGCAATACGCAGTTCCTTATTTCATGTCTTCTCATCCGGGATGTACTATGAAGGAAGCCGTGAAGCTTGCAGAATATGTCCGGGATCTTGGATTTACGCCGGAACAGGTGCAGGATTTTTACCCGACTCCGTCAACACTTTCCACCTGCATGTACTATACGGGAATCCATCCTCTTACAGGAGAAAAGGTATATGTGCCGAAGAATCCTCATGAAAAAGCGATTCAGAGAGCCCTGATGCAGTACAAGAACCCGGAGAACAGGGAGCTGATCCTGGAGGGGCTTAAAATGACAGGCAGGATGGATCTGGTAGGATTTGGCCCGAAATGCCTGATTCGCCCAAGAGAGCTCCATGGAAAAAATACTTCAGGCAAAAGGAAGTCTGACATAAAACAGGGAACACGAAATTCCACAGGCAGAAATTCCGGCAGAAAAAATCCATGTTCTTCATCGAAACAGATAAAAAAAACACAGGTAAGGAGTTCCGTAAATGAAAAATACAAAAAAAACAAAAACAAGAAAAGGTGATTTCGGATACTTCAACAGTGAAAAAAAACGACGGCTTCTGATCACGGCAGGTCTTTTTTCTCTGCCCCTTCTGATCTTCTTTGTGGCCTGGGCTGTTAATGGCACAAGGATGACAGTGTGGACAGTGCTTACAGTGGTAGGCTGCCTTCCTGGCTGCAAATCTATGGTGAGTCTGATCATGATCCTGATGCGCCACCCTATGGATGAGAAGCTTTTTAAAGAGATCCGGAGTCATGCAGGAGATCTTGTCATGTCTTACGAGATGTACATGACTTTTTATGAAAAAAGCGGCTATCTTGATGCAGTTGCTGTATGCGGAAATACAGTGGTAGGATATACCAGCGATCCCAAAGCAGATATCGCATATCTGGCAGAGCAGTCCCAGAAGATTGTGCGCAAGAACGGATACAAAGTAGATGTAAAGATCCTCAAAGATCTGAAACCATATCTGGAACGTCTGGATTCCATGATCGAGCATAAAGAATCTCTGCGGAGCGGAATCAAATTCACACCAGACGACCGTTATCCGGATCTTTCCAGGGAAGAGCTGATCAAGCATACGATCCTGGCAATCTGCCTGTAGGAGTATTATATAATGAAAGAATTTATCATCAATGACAACGAGGCAGGGCAGCGTTTTGACAAATATCTGGCGAAACTTTTAAGAGAGGCACCTAAGAGCTTCTTCTATAAAATGATGCGAAAGAAAAACATCATACTCAACGGAAAAAAAGCAACCGGCAATGAGAAGCTGCTTTCCGGAGATCATGTGAAGCTGTTTTTAAGTGATGAGACTTTTGAGAAATTCAGCGGAAGTGTTCCTGCGCCGAGAGCGAAGCATTCCCTGGATATTGTGTATGAGGACGAACATATTCTGCTGATCAATAAGCCTTCGGGAATGCTCTCCCAGCCGGCAGATGACGGAACGCCTTCCCTGGTGGAATATCTGACAAGCTATCTTCTTGAAAATGGAAGCCTTACAGAAGAAGAACTTCGAACATTCCGGCCATCTGTATGCAATCGTCTTGACAGGAATACCACAGGCCTGATTGCAGCCGGAAAGAGCCTTCCAGGATTGCAGGAGCTTTCCGGAATGTTTAAATCCAGAAATCTCCATAAGTATTATCTGTGCCTGGTGGAGGGAGTACTGTCAGAAAAAAAGCATATCAAAGGCTACCTGGCAAAAGATAAAAAAAATAACAAAGTAACCATCTACAGATCAGAGAAAGAAGGTACACTGCCTGTTGAGACGAGATATTTTCCTCTGGGAAACAACGGGAAAAGGACACTTCTTAAGGTAGAGCTGATCACAGGACGTGCACACCAGATCCGTGCACATCTGGCATCAGAAGGCCATCCTGTAGTGGGAGATCCGAAATACGGAAGAACAGGAGCGAAAATAAAAAGCCAGCTTCTTCATTCCTTCCGTCTGGAGTTTCCTTCAATGGAAGGCACACTTTCTTATCTTTCGGGAAAAGCGTTCACAGCACCGGTACCGGAGATCTTTCTTGGAACATTAAAAGAGGAACAGTTGGAGGAGAGTTATTATGAAAATCTGGAATGAAATATGGGACTATGTGAAGATGATCATCATTGTGGTGGTTGTAGTCCTTGTTATCAATAATGTAGTACTGATCAATGCAAAGATCCCGTCAGAATCCATGGAAAACACCATCATGACAGGAGACCGTATTTTCGGTTATCGTCTTGCTTATGGCTTGAATCTTGATCTTTTCGGAAAAGAGATCTCTAAAAAATGGAAAGATCCGGAGCGTTTTGACATTGTGATCTTCAAATATCCGGATGATGAGTCACAGCTTTTTATCAAACGTCTTATCGGACTTCCGGGAGATAAAGTTGAGATCAGAAACGGCAAAGTATACATTAATGATTCAGAGACCCCTCTCGAAGATGATTATGTTCCGGAAACTCCGCTTGGCAGTTTCGGACCTTATGAAGTACCTGAAAACTGTTACTTTATGATGGGAGATAACCGAAATAACTCCAAGGATTCCAGATACTGGACAAACACTTATGTACGTTTTGACCAGATCATCGGAAAAGCTGAGATCCGTTATTTCCCGTCCATCAAACTTCTGAATTAAAAGGCAGGATAAAAAATGGCAACATGGAACAGCAGAGGTCTCAGAGGTTCCACGCTGGAGGAACTGATCAACCGAACCAATGACCAGTACAGAGAGAAAGGACTTGCCTTGATCCAGAAGATTCCCACACCTATCACACCGGTGAAAATGGACAAGAATAGCCGACACATCACACTGGCGTATTTTGAACAGAAAAGTACAGTAGACTATATCGGAGCAGTGCAGGGAATCCCTGTCTGCTTCGATGCAAAAGAATGCTGTGTAAAGACCTTTCCCCTTGCGAATATTCATCCTCACCAGGTAACTTTTATGGAAGAGTTTGAAAAACAGAAGGGGATTGCTTTTTTTCTGATTTATTTCAGCGCAGACAATGTTTTTTACTATCTGACGCTTCGCAAACTTCAGGAATTCTGGAATCGGATGGAAGCAGGGGGAAGAAAAAGTTTCCGGAGGGATGAGCTGGATGAGGAGTTTTATCTTACTGGAAAAAATGGATTTCTGGTACCATATCTGGACGGGATCCAGAAAGATCTGCAATTACGGGATTGACTTTTGGAAAACTTTCCTATATAATCTATTTTAGTTTTTCTACGGTAGCATGGTAACGAACTAAAGTAAAGCCGCAGAATTTCAAATTGTTTTACGGAGGAGATCATTATGCAGCGTATTTTTCATACACCTGAAGGTGTGCGAGACATTTACGGAGAGGAATGCAGCCGCAAGAAACGGCTCCAGAAGGAGCTCCATCAGGTGTTTTCAAGATATGGATATGAAGATATAGAGACACCGGGATTTGAATATTTCGAAGTATTCAGCAATGAAGTAGGAACGATTCCATCCAAAGATCTTTATAAATTTTTTGACAGAGAGGGTAATACACTTGTTTTAAGACCGGATTTTACACCGTCTGTATCAAGAGCATGTGCAACATATTTTGATCCGGAGAACGGACCGGTAAGTCTGTGCTATACAGGAAATACTTTTATCAATAATTCCAGTTACAGAGGTCAGATGAAAGAGAACACTCAGATGGGTGTAGAACATATTGGTGATGATTCCGCAGCAGCAGATGCGGAGATTCTTGCCATGACTGTGGAATGTCTGAAGGCAGCAGGACTTACAGAGTTTCAGGTCAGTGTAGGACAGGTGGATTATTACAAATCCATTCTTGCAGAGGCAGATCTGGAACCGGAGATTGAAGAACATCTTCGTGAACTGATCTCCCAGAAGAATTATTTCGGTGTGGAAGAGCTTCTGAAGGGACAGAGCTTAGATGAAAATCTTTCTAAAACCTTTGCAGAGCTGCCGCAAATGTTCGGATCTGCGGAAGTCCTGGAGAAAGCGAAGTCCCTTACCACTAATACGGAAGCTCTGGCAGCTGTCAGCCGACTGGAGGAGATCTATGAGATCCTGAAAGTTTACGGATGTGAGAAGTATATTGCGTTTGACTTTGGAATGCTGAGTAAATTCCGCTATTATACAGGAATTATTTTCCAGGCCTATACATATGGAACCGGTGAGCCATTAGTTAAAGGCGGACGTTATAATGAACTGATGAAACATTTCGGAAAACCTGCTTCCTCCATTGGTTTTGCCATTGTTGTGGATAATTTGATGCTTGCTCTTTCCAGACAGAAGCTGGATGTTCCAGCTGGAGAGGAAACAGTTGTGATTACGTACAAGCAGGAAGAATTAAACGAAGCTATCAAAGAAGTTATGAAACTTCGTAAAGAAGGAAAAAATGTGGCATTACGCCCGTCAAAGGAGGAGCAGGACTGATGCGATATCTTACATTTGCCCTCACAAAAGGGCGTCTGGCTAATAAAACTTTGGACATGTTTGAAAAGATCGGAATCACATGTGAGGAGATGCGTGACAAGGACTCCCGAAAACTGATCTTTGTCAATGAGGAACTGAAACTGAAATTTTTCCTTGCAAAAGGACCGGATGTGCCGACTTATGTGGAGTACGGTGCAGCTGATATCGGTATCGTAGGAAAAGATACGATTCTGGAAGAAGGACGTAAGCTTTACGAGGTCATGGATCTGGGATTCGGAGCCTGCCGTATGTGTGTGTGCGGACCGGAAAGTGCCCGTGAAGTGCTTGATAACAATCAGCTGATCCGTGTAGCTACCAAGTATCCAAATATTGCAAAAGATTATTTCTATAACAAGAAACATCAGACTGTGGAGATCATCAAACTGAACGGTTCCATTGAGCTTGCACCGATTGTCGGTCTTTCCGAGGTGATCGTGGATATCGTAGAAACAGGAAGCACTCTCCGGGAGAACGGACTGAAAGTACTGGAGGAGGTTTGCCCGCTGTCTGCACGTATGGTAGTCAACCAGGTAAGCATGAAGATGGAAGATGAACGTATCCGCAAACTGATCACAGAATTAAGAAGCGTGATAAAGTAAATTCTCCGGACTATAAGGAGAACTAAATACAGAAAGAAGGCAGAGATTTAATATGCGTAAGGTAAAACTGACCAAGGAATCTACTAAAGATATTCTGGAGAATCTTTTAAAAAGAAGCCCGAACAATTACGGCAAATATGAAGATGCAGTAACTACTATCCTCGCAAAAGTAAGGGCAGAGGGAGATGCAGCACTTTTCGAATATACAAAAGAATTCGATAAGGTTGACGTAACAAAAGAGACAATCCGTGTCACACAAGAAGAAATTGACGAGGCATATAAACTGGTAGATCCGTCACTTATTGATGTAATCCGCAAGGCTCTTGTAAATATCCGCAGCTTTCATGAAAAACAGCTTCAGAACAGCTGGTTCACAAGCACAACTGACGGAACCATGCTTGGACAGAAAGTAACTGCCCTGAACCGCGTAGGTGTCTACGTTCCAGGCGGAAAAGCTGTTTATCCGTCTTCTGTACTTATGAATATTGTTCCTGCAAAAGTTGCTGGCGTTGACCGTATCGTGATGACAACACCTCCTGGAAAAGACGGCAAGGTAAATCCAAGTACACTGGTAGCTGCCAATGAGGCAGGGGCAGATGAGATCTATAAAGTCGGCGGCGCGCAGGCCATCGGTGCTCTTGCATACGGAACAGAGAGCATCCCGAAAGTAGATAAAATCGTAGGACCTGGAAATATTTTTGTGGCTCTTGCTAAAAAGGCTGTTTATGGCTATGTAAGCATTGATTCCATTGCGGGTCCAAGCGAGATCCTTGTTCTTGCAGATGAAACAGCGAATCCGCACTATATTGCAGCAGATCTTCTTTCCCAGGCAGAGCATGATGAGATGGCATCTGCGATCCTGATCACAACAAGCGAGGAATTCGCAGACCAGGTCGATAAAGAAGTCATAGGTTTCGTGGAGAAACTTTCCAGAAAAGCGATCATTGAGAAATCTCTTGAGAATTTTGGCTACATCCTGATTGCTGAGGATATGGATGAAGCTATTGAGGCTGCCAATGAGATCGCTTCTGAGCATATGGAGATCGTTACCAGAAATCCATTCGAAGATATGATGAAAGTCCGCAATGCAGGTGCGATCTTTATCGGTCAGTACAGCTCTGAGCCTCTTGGAGATTATTTTGCAGGACCGAACCATGTGCTTCCGACCAACGGAACTGCCAAATTCTTCTCAGCACTTTCTGTTGACGATTTTATCAAGAAATCAAGCATTGTATATTATTCCAGAGAAGCACTGAAAAAGATTCACAAAGATATCGTACAGTTTGCCACATCCGAACAGCTGACAGCTCATGCCAATTCCATTGCTGTCCGTTTTGAAGATGAGGATAAGGAGAACGAATAATGGCAAGAGAAGCATCCATTGAGAGAAATACAAAAGAAACTCAGATCCGGTTGAAACTGAATATTGACGGAACCGGACGTTCTGATATCAATACAGGCATCGGATTTTTTGACCATATGCTTGATGGATTTACACGCCATGGGCTTTATGATCTTGATCTTAAGGTTCATGGAGATCTGGATGTAGATGATCACCATACAATAGAAGATACAGGAATCGTTCTTGGAAATGCCATCCGTGAGGCAGTTGGCGATAAAAAAGGCATCAGGCGTTATGGCAGCTGTATCCTTCCTATGGATGAGGTTCTGGTACTTTGTGCAGTGGATCTTTCGGGAAGGCCGTATCTTGGCTGGGACGCAGAGTTTCCAACAGAGAAGCTCGGTGATATGGCAACGGAGATGGTGAAAGAGTTTTTCTATGCAGTTTCCTATTCTGCAGCAATGAACCTTCATATTAAGGTTCTCTCAGGCGGAAACAGCCATCATGTTGCAGAAGCCATGTTCAAAAGCTTTGCAAAAGCTCTTGATGCTGCCATACAGTATGATTCCCGAATCACAGATGTACTTTCCACAAAGGGAAGTCTCTGATATAAAGGAGAGGTTATGAATAAACAGTTGATTCCCTGTCTTTATCTTCATTCTGAGAGGGCAGTGACAGGATTTGGGCAGAGAAATCTTTTCGGAGATGGAAATGTAGAGACACTTGCGAAGTTTTATGGCGACAACGGTGCCGATGAACTGCTGGTGTTTGACTTTTCTTCTGCTGATGCAGAACACGACCGTGCCATCGGAAAAATCCGGGATATCTGCCGCAGCGCGGAGATCCCGGTGATCGCAGCCGGAAATATCAAGCGTGCGGAGGATGTAAAGAAGCTGATCTATGCAGGATGTGCAAGAGTTGTGCTGAATTTTTCCAAGGAGAGCAATATCAGGCTTCTGGAAGAGGTATCCAGACGTTTCGGAAAAGAGCGCATGGTTATAAGTATTTCTGATCTCAGAGAGTTTACAGAGAATCAGGATCTGATTGAGAAATATGCAGACCGTGTTCTTGCACTGGATACTGTGCAGGATGAGATTGCAGAGATATCATCAGTATCTATCATCCTTCACACAGATGAGAGTAAAAAAGAGAAAGTCATGGAGCTTTTGAAAGATGATGCAGTTTCTGCGCTTTGTGGTGCTTATGTAAACAGCATGGAGAACGATCTGCACACACTGAAAGAAGACTGTGAAAAAGCAGGAATTCCGGTTAATACTTATAAGAGCAATATTGTATGGTCTGATTTTAAACTGAACAGTGACGGAATGGTTCCTGTTATTGTGCAGGACTACCGTACAGACGAGGTGCTGATGCTGGCCTACATGAATGAGCTGGCTTTTGATACCACACTGAAGCTGGGAAAGATGACTTACTGGAGTCGCAGCAGAAATGAGCTTTGGACAAAAGGTCTCACTTCCGGTCATGTCCAGTATGTAAAGTCTCTTACGATTGACTGCGACAATGATACCATCCTTGCAAAAGTAGATCAGGTAGGAGCAGCCTGCCATACCGGAAACCGTACCTGCTTCTTTAAGCCACTGATGAAAAAAGAGTGTGATGATACCAATCCGCTTCATGTATTCCAGAACGTCTACGACGTGATCACAGACCGCAAAGAACATCCGAAAGAAGGTTCTTACACCAATTATCTTTTTGATAAAGGAATCGACAAGATTCTTAAAAAAGTCGGTGAAGAGTGCACGGAGATTGTGATCGCAGCCAAGAATCCGGATAAAGAAGAGATCAAATACGAGATTTCTGATTTCCTCTATCATATGATGGTGCTTATGGTAGAAAAAGGTGTCAGCTGGGAGGATATCACCAGAGAGCTGTCAAAAAGATAATAATTTCCCGAGATTCATCTATACAGTGCCGTTTAGGCATGATATACTTATCAGATAAAGTGCGGAACTATAATGATAAGAGGAAAGGGAAACAACCAATGATCAAAATTGATGACTGGGTGATTGAAAAAGGAGAGAAAGCACAGGGAAAGATTGAAATCATCGGATGTGGTATGGCAATGCCGGCTACCGTGATCTGCGGAGCAGAAGATGGTCCTACCATACTGATCACAGCAGGAATCCACAGTGCGGAATATGTAGGAATCCAGGCGGCCATGGAACTGGCGAAGGAATTTCAGCCTGAGAAACTGAAAGGGAATGTGATCATCATTCCCCTTGTGAATGTCAGTGGATTTGAACATCGTACCATGAGCATGGTTTATGAAGACGGAAAGAATTTAAATCGTGTTTTCCCGGGCAATCCGGAAGGAACAGCTGCAGAACGCATTGCCTACACCATTGTCAAAAAACTCTTTTCCATCACAGACTACTACATTGATCTGCACAGCGGAGACGGATATGAGCAGCTTCATCCGTATGTTTACTATGTAGGCGTTGTAGACGAAGATACTGTGGAGAAATCTTTACATATGGCAAGACATATCGGCGTGAAATATGTAGTTCGTTCCACAACAGCTACAGGTGGTGCTTATAATTATGCGGCTTCTCTTGGAATTCCAAGTATCCTTATAGAAAGAGGCGGTCACAGTTACTGGACATGGGAGGAAGTGGAACAGGACAAACGGGATGTCCGCCATCTTATCCTTCATCTTCAGGGGAAGAAATGCCAGGGACTGAAACATTACCGCCAGATGCTTCTGGAAAATGTTGTCTATGAATATGCACCTTACACCGGATGCTGGTATCCGTCAAAGAAGCCGGGAGAATACTTCTTCAAAGGGGAAGACCTGGGAGAACTTCGGGATTATTACGGAAATCTTCTTTATACATCTGTTGCAACAGAGAATGGCGTGGTTCTCTACCAGACAGCAAGTCTGAATATTATTGAAGATGGTCCGATGATCGCATATGCGGCGATCACTGAGACTTTATTTGAAAGTGAATAAGAAAAGTTATTAAAAGAGTCCAGGAAATTCCTGTATGTTACGGACATACCTCAGTCAGGAATGTTACGTAATATGCAGGGGTTTTTTACTTTATAGTCATATTATCTCAGTAATATATACATATTGGGGTATACGTATATTATCCGAAATACCTTATGGGGTATAGGTACAATTCGGAAAAAAAGCAAATTGTGTCAAAAATATGAAAAATATTGTATTTTTCTATAGACAGGAAATATTTTCTGTCATATAATTAATTTCGTAACTATAAATGAGCAAATTTGAAAAAATGCACAAAATTATCCTGCTAATTTCATA